>CASFDK010000011.1 GCA_949293415.1 uncultured Verrucomicrobiota bacterium | reverse complement strand
TGCCGAGGCTTGCCCCGACTTTACGGACAAGGCTATAGAGCTTTCAAGGGCGATGGCGCGCAAGAATGCGGGGCATCCGTTGCCGACTTACGGCGGTTTGAAGTTGGAGCTTATGGCGTTGAAGTCGGGCAAGTTCAAAATTGTCGAGGACGGAAAGAAGTTGAAGCCGATTAAGGTATTTAGAGACGAGACGCAGGCGCGGGAATTTCTCGACAAGTGGATACTGGCTTATGCGGACGCGGGCAGGATTACATATTATGTGCCCGCAGACGTTCGCGGCGTGTTTGCCGACGCGGGCGGGCTATCCGCCGAAAACGCCTATGTGCGCGACGCAAAGGGCGAAATCAAGGTTGACGGGATTGTTATGCGCAGGGCGAAGCCCGAGCGTCTTGTCCGCGACGTGTTCATTACGAATTGGGACAGGGAGTATGACAGCGTAAAGGACGAAAAAGCCGAGCTTGAAAGGTTGAACAGGCGCGATTTCGACAGTGTGGACGAGTTCAAGCGGTGGCTTGAAAAGAACAGTTATGAGGTTGCGGACAAGTTCGACGAGATAGACAGGGAGTACGACGCGGAAATCGACGCGGAGGCGGAGCGGTTGATTTCGGAGGGAATGTCGATTGCCGAGTACAACGGCAAGGTGGACATCGCCGCGCAAAAGGCGGAAATTGCCCGCAGGCAACAGTTCTGGCTCGACAACAATGTTGACGACCTTGCGCGGCTTTACAAGGCGCGGATAAAGAAGGAAGATTTCGACTTCGAAGACGAAGTTGACGATGGCGACGGCTTGGATTGGGAGGACGGCGGAAATGACGGTTTCGGTGCTCCTGCGAGGGTGGACGGAAGGGACGACATAAAAACAAAGGCGTTGGCTTTACGCGAAAGGCTGAAATCGATTTTTGACGGCATTCTTTCGAAAAAAATACCGAATGTTATGTTCCCGTTCGGAAAGGTTTCAAAACGCACCGTAGACAAGGTGTTGGAATTGACTTCAAACGAGGTAAATTTGGACGGATACGAACACGTTATATCGAGCAATTCCGTTTACCACGCGCAAAAGAGAGGACACTTTGAGGGAAGAAACTATACCGATTCCCTGCCGTTGACAAACGAAGATTTGTTGCGCGTCGGCGATGTCGTGGAAAACTGGAACGACATAACGTACAGAAAAAGAAAAAATGCGGATACGATAACCTACCAGAAAACCTATCCCGACGGCACTGTTTTGTATGTGGAGGAAATTTTAAACGGAGACGCGCACGGAAGACCGAAAAGACTTGCGTCAAAATCCATATACAAAAGAAAGGCTGAGAGTTCCACCGACACTGCCGAAGCCAGTCGTTACAACGTCCAAGACGATGAATCACCTCAACCTTTTAACGGCGTACAATCGGAAAACATTTCGGAAAGTCAAGGGAAAAATTCCGCCGATGACGCAAATAATTCGTTCGCTTCTTCTGGCGGCGGGCGGATGGAGCGTTCTACCGACCCCTACCCTCCCGATTTGACTATGCCAAAGGACGGCAGGTTCGACCCGAAGCGCGTCGATTCATCCGCACGCAAGGATTATGATGTTTCCGCCGCGCAGGAAGCGTTTGACGAGGTTTGGGATTCGCTCGGCGATGTCAAGCGCGGGTATTCGCCCAAGCAGATAAGGGAAGTTGAGGCAAAGATGCGCGACTTCACAAAGAAGATGGATGCGCGTATGCTCGAGCTTCCCGAACTGATTGAATTTGCCGAGCGCATAATAAGAGGCAAGGTAAGAGCCGTAAAGGGCTTCAAGGGCGACTATTTGGGAATGTACTACGGCGGGGAAAAGAAGATAGAGCTAAGAAGAGACCTGTTCAAGCTCGTAGGCGATTGCAGGCGTTATGAGGTTGCGCTTGACGCCGCGCGGGATGTGCTCAAGAAGCACGGCTTTGACGAAGAGGTTGTGGACAGCCGCCGCCCCGACCAGATTGTACAGGCGGTTTACGAAAACCGTTTGGGAATTGAATATCAGACCGCTTTCGAGCGGAAAATAAACGTCGAGTTCGGAAAGGCGAAAAGAAACGGACAGCCGAGTGCCGCGCTGATGGTTGCCGCCCACGAAATTATGCACGCCGTCGACGACATCCGCGCCGACGGTTCGAGGCTCGGCAAGCATAGCGGCGGAACGCTTGGAGCGATAGTCGGCGAAATTCCCAAATGCCTTACGGCGGTTTCGAAGATACGCGGTTGGGGCGACGTGCTTACGCCCGAAATCAGAAAGTCGATTTCCAAGTGCGCCGACTTTGCGGCGGGCAAGCGTCCGAAGAATCCCGAAAAGCTGAAGGAGTGGCGCAAGTACCGCAACGACTATCGACAGAAGGAGCTTGAAAGGTTCTGTGCCGAAAACAGAATTTTGACGCGCGAGGTTGCGGTAAAAGAGCTGAACGAAGTGATAGCTTGGTGGCAGGGCTTGCCGTCCGCCGATATGGTGGGCAAGTATTTTCAGCAGCCGTGGGAGCGTTTCGCCGAGGCGGGCGCGGCGTTTTTGTGCAATACGAAGATGTTCGCCAAGCTTGCGCCGAATGTGTACGAGGCTATGCTCGGCAATATGCGGGCGCGTCCGAAGTTCTGGCAGAATTGGCAGGAGTTCCAGAGACGGCTCGACAATCCGCAGGGCAACGCGCGGCGGACGGCGGAGACGGTAAAGCGCGGATTCGCGGAGGCGAGGCTTGCCGATGTTGAGTACGCAAAAAGCGTGCGCAAAGCCGACTTGGCGTATTTGAAGGAGGACTTGAAGACATACTACCGAACCGAGAACGCGCCGCTTTACGACCTTGCCGAAAAGCTCGCAAAGCGCAACGGCGGGCGGGCGTACGACGCGTACGGATTGATTGCCGACTTCCACGACTACCGCTATGCGGCGACGTTTCAGGAGGCGTATATGGCGCGTGTTGCGCGGGTGTACGAAAAGCTGGCGCAAAACAAAATAGATTTGGACGACTTCGACGCGGCGTTGCTGTGCCTGAGAATCGACCAAGGGCGCGCGGACATCGCCAACCCGTACGGCATAACGCCGAAGCGCGCAAGGGCGGTATTTTCCGAAATTATGGGCGGCTACTGCGAGCCCGCGCGGCTTGCGTTCCGCGAGGCGATAAGGTTGCGGGCGGCGTTGCGGCGCGAATTTGTCGTGCGTCCGCTTGTGGAGCTGAAGGCGTTCGACGAAAAGACGAACGGGGTTTTGCTCGGGAACAATTCGTATGCGAAAATCGAGCGCAGCAAGGCGGGCGAGCCCGCGAAACCGGACCTTGAACTGCTGATGAAGGGAATGTACGGCGATTCGTGCGGCGGGATTATTATGCGGCAGTTCGGAACGCTTTCCGCCGTGAAAAGCCCGAGTGCGGCGACGCTCGAAAAGGACTTGAAGGCGATTGCGTTTGTCAAGAGCCAGAAGGCTATACGCGCGGTTGCGGACGTATGTCTTAAGATGGATGTCGGACGCGAGGCGGACACGGAGGCGGCATACAACCGCGACGGCACGTTCCGCGCGAATGTCCCGAAAATCATCGACAACGACAGGGTGAAGACTCTTGTTGTACTCGAAAACGGCGCGGCGCGGGGCGTATATGTGCCCGCGTATTTTGCGAATGCGATTGTACGTTCGGGCGGCGGTTCGATGGCACGCGTGTTGGAGGGCTTAAGCAATGTAAATTATGCGGTGAAGTCGGCTCTTGTTCAGTACAATTTTATGGCGTGGGGCGTGTTGCACGTTCGCGACGTATTGCACGAATTGCGGGCTGTGTCGGTGCTCGGAAGCGGCGTTGTGGATGCGCTTGCGCAGTGTCTTAAGTTGGCTTCGAAGTTTCCGACGGCGTATAGGTCGGCGTTTTCTGGCTGGAGGGGAAAGCCCGACGAAACGTATCTCGACGCGCTCGACAGGGGGATGTTCGTCGGCCGTCGAAACCGCTACACGGGCGACGCGCCCGATTTGCATTCGGGGCAACAGCAGCTTGTTGACTGGGGTATTCGCGACGAAAAATTGCTCGGTGCGAGGCTCGGGTTGTTGCGCAGGATGTTCTATGCGTACGATTCGTTGGGGCAGGTATTCGAGAGGTCGTCGAAGATTGCTATGAAGCTTTATCTGGACGAGCACGGCGGATTTTCCGAAGCTGAGGAAAGGCGGTTTGTACGCGAGCAAGGCGGCAGCCCCGACTTCAACGAGCGCATCAACCGGACGTTTGCCACGCTCCTTGAATGGGTGCACAATGTGCTCTTTGTCAATCCGATGATTCAGGGTTTCCGCTCGGAGGTTTCGCTTTCGCAGGCGGCAAAAGCCGTTGCCGAAAACCGCGCGAAGTTGGAGGCGGAGGCTGCGGGCGGCAAGCTTTCGGACGCGCAGGTTCGGGCAATCGGTTTGAAAGCGTACGCGAAGTATCTTGCGTATTTGGCGGCGTTTTCGAGCGGCGGGGCGTTACTTTACGCCTGTGCGAGGCTCGGACTCGGCGGCGTGTTTGCGCCCGACGGCGACGAAGACGCGGCGTTGCGGCGTTGGCGGAAAATCCCCGAATGGGATAGGCGCAACAGAATTTGCGTGCCGTTTGCCGAGGATGTCAACGGAAAGTCGGTATATCTGAAGCTGCCGTACGGCGACTTCGAGCGGTATATGGGCAACTTCCTGACGGCGGCGGTTGAGGCGATGGGCGAGCGCGAGTCTTTCGGCGAGGCTGTCGGCGAAATCTTCGGCACGATGCGGGAGATTCCCGTATCGGAGTTCGGCGGCGGTTCGCACCCGATTACGAGTTCGCTCTACGCGCTCGGCGACTACTATTTGCGCGGCAACAATCCGAGGGACTGGCGCGGCGCGGAAATTCTCGACCCCGTTGAGTACAAGTCGGGCGATATGCTTGCGAACGCGCAAAGTATGGGACGGTATGTGTACAATCAGACTGTGGGCAGTGTTGTCGGGCGCATTCCGAAGACTCCGCGCGACGGCACGCCGCCGCCCTCTTCCGTGGAAATGTGGCTGTCGATGCCGTTCATCCGTCCGCTCGTTGGCAGGTACATTGGCGTATCTGACGCGGGCGTTCGAGAGGTTGCGCGGCGCGCGCAGGAGGGCGTTGCCGCCGACGAAGCGCAGAGAACGCTATTGCGGCGCGGGATTGTTGCCGATGCCGTACGGCGCGGCGGAGACGGTAAGTATGAGTATGCGGCGGGGCGCGTGGCGGAATTGCCCGACGCGAATCGACAGGACTACGGCTATGTTCGAAGTCGCCTGCGCCGCGCCGACCGCAGGAGCAGCACCGCCGAAGCCGCCGTGGACGATGCGCCCACTCGCCGCCAGAAGGAAGCCGTACGCGCCGAGTTGGAGCGGTTGCGGCTGATTGATTCGCACGGCGAGTAGTTGCGGTTTGTTCGATTGTTTCGGGTTTGCCCCGAAATGTCGAACAAAAGCGGACTGTGTAAAATAGGGAGTCGGCGGGCAGCTTGTTCGACCGACGGGAAAAAGTTGCTGTGTCGGGTGATGCCGCGACTTTTTTGTTGACAAATACGATATTTATGTTGTGTTATTAGATATATGAAATGCTTTGAAATATCTATATACATATTAATTATAATTGCAGCTTTTGTGTCGGCGGGCTTTGAATATAAATATAATAAAACAATGAATTCCTTTTCGGCTATTGTCGCCTTGGGGGCTTTTGCGGTAAGTATATTCAATCGCTATTCGTTTTTGAAGTCCAATAAAATAGATATCGGTTTGGAGGTTGATGTTGATAATACTTTGGACGAAAGAAACGTACAGCTGCAATACAATCCTATTCCGTCTCTTTTCGGTTTCATAATAACGAACAAATCAGAGGTTGATATTGCTATAAAATATATTCTCGTATGTACTCCCGACACTAAATATATTTTATTTGATGTTGGGAGTGGTAATGCGAAATTTCTGAAAAGCGGAGACGTCTTTAAAATAGGCCCAAGTGGGCGTTCTCCTTTTGGGCATATAGACCTTTTTTTTGAGGCAAATAATATTGTTGTAGAAACTACAAAGGGACAGGTTTTTGAGTTTGACGCGGAATTACGCAATGCGCAAAAGACATTTCGGGATGATAACCCGAAATTTATTCAAATGTTTGAAAGGGAAAAAATCATTCGTACTACTGATGAAATTTGTCGCGATTCCGGTATGAAAATATATAAAAGTCAACAATAATTTCATTGATTGTTTTTTACACAAAAAAAGGCGGTCGTTATTGACCGCCTTTTTTATCGTCGAAACGTCGGAAGTATTCGGCGCATTCGGGCTTTGTCGAGTGTTCGGGACGGCAGAATGTTTGGTCGCGCCAGACTAACATATTTCGTCCTCCTCGTTCAGATATTCGCCCGTGTCTTCGACGGGCTTTCTTTTCAGGATTTTTTTTGCCCGAACACAGGCGTATTTCGAGGTTTGCGATGTCGTAGCCTTTCGGGATATGGGCAAGTTTCTTCACGTGTTGGTAGCTGATTTTGGGGCGGACTTGGTTGTATAGCGGCGTTAGGTCTGCGCCGCGTTTGTTCGCAAGTTCGGCGTTGCATACGGCGATTTTTTTGGCGTGCTTCAGGATGTCGAAGTGGCTTATTAGTTTCATAGCGGTTTTCCTTTCAGAAGTTCTTCGGCGAAATTCATCGCGGCGTTGTAGTCGCCGAAAATGCGGTCAGCCGAAATTATGTTGGCATCGCTGTCGGTATTATTGATGTTGTCGAATAATACTTTGTAGTATATTTTGGCGGGGCTGTCGGGTGGCAAATTGTCTGCTTCGGCAAAAAAGTTATACATACGCGAATTGGCGCGGATGCAGTCTTTGGCTCGGAGTATTACGGACTCGATTTTGCCCTTTACGATTCGGACTTGGCGCGTGCCGTTTGCGTCCGCAAAGCGCAGGACTATGTATACACGGTCGCCGATGGTTGGTTGGTTATTGTCGGTCATTGTTCGATTAGTCTCGGGTTTTCGGGTTGTTTATAGCCGCAGGCGGCGCACACAAAGTCTTCGACGAGTTTTTGCGCGTATTGTTTTGCCTCTGCGACGGTCGGGAAGTCGATTTCCTCCTCGCCGCAGTAGAGATAGACGGCATCGTCCTTTTCGGTTATTCGAAACAGATTGTCGTTGATTTCGGCGTAGATGTCGCAGTTGCCCTCTTCGTAGCTTTCGGGCTGCCAGTCGAGCGGCTTTACGAGCGGAGCTATTTCGCCGTCGTAAAAGCTCTTGAGCTTGTCGAGCACGACGTGGAAGCGTCGCAGAAGTTGTTTCTGGTCGGTTTCGAGTTCGTCGATTTTGATTTTCAGTTCCTCTACAGTGATGTCTTCGATTATATTATTCATTGTTATATTATCCTATGCGTGGGTTGGGTGGTTTCGGTCGGCGATTTGTATGAAGAGCATTTCGGCGAAGAACGCCTTGTGCAGTTTGTACATCAGTTTGCGCGCGTCGGGCGAGCCCGCGAAGCGTTCGCAAAATGCGGTTGCGGCGGCGTGGTCGTGCTCGTCGAACTCGGGGTTTATGTCGAACATTTCGAGCAGGTCTTTCACTTTGTTGTAGCGGTTGTCGAGCAGTTCGCCGAACATTTGCATTGCGATTTCGCGCGGATTCGGTCGGTTGGATTCGGTGTTTTCGTTCATATTATTTATTATTGTTATATATTAGTGTTCGCTTGGAAGCATTAGTGTTTCGTATTCAAGCAAGAGGTCGAATACGCCGACGGGGAAGTCGGTGTGGTCGATTTCTTGGACGATTTCGGGCGCGCGCGGCGTGCCGTCGTCGTTTTCCGTGTCGGAGTATATTTCGAGTTTGGCGCGGTTGCCGACGGTCGTCAGACGGATGATTGCGAAGCGTCTTAGCCGCCTGTCGGCGAGGATTTTCGGCATATATGATGTGATGATTTGTATGAGCCAGTATCCGTCGGTAATCATTGCCATTGCGCGGATTCCTTCGGTGTATTTCGGCGTGTTGTACGGCGGGCGTTTCGACTGCACGTACAGCTTGGTTGTACCGATGTACGGAGCGAGCAGCTCCTTTAGCTCGGCGGTGGTGGTCGGTTGGATTGCGGTTGTCATTGGTTATCCTTTGTTGTTATTGGTTGATTGTTATTGGTTAATACAAAGACGGTGTAGGCGTCAGCATTGCCGCGTAGTGTTTTTCGGCCGTGGCGACCGAGTCGCGTAAAAAGTCGGCGGCGCGTTTGATTGAGCCCGTGCGTTCGGCGACATCCGAGCCCGCCTGTTTCCGCAGTTCGTGGAGCCGCTTCGTGCGGTCGGGCAGAAATTCGGCAAGCCACTTGTTCGCCGCGCGGTAGATGCGGTTGCGTCGGTCGGTGTCGGACGTTGCGGGGATGATGTACGCCCACGGCGAGTTCGTCCGCAGGGTTTGCCGCCAGCGTTCGACTGCCGTCGGGCTGATTGCGATGTCGCCGTACTTGGCGTTGTTTTTCGCGACAAAGGCGGGCTTTCCGCGCGTTGCGGGGCGCGGGCGGATGCTTATATAAGTGCCGTTGTTGCGCGTCTCCACCCAATCCCACGATATGGCGGCGATTTCGCTTGCGGTGAGCCCCACGTAGCGGGCGAGTTCGACGGCGACGGCGACATCCGGCGCGGGCGGTTCGGCGGATGTCAACGGCGAGGTTGCCGCTTGCCACGTTTCGCGGCTCGACGGCTTGTACAATATACGGTCGATTGCGAGCGTGCACAGCGCGCGGATTTGCGCGTCGATTGCGGGATGGATGGGCACAAAGCGCGTCGATTTTTCGGGCAGTTTCGGCGCAGAGCAGAAGTCGTCCACGTTCGCGGGCACGACCAAGCCGAGCTTGGCGTAGAGTTGGCGCGCCCGCGCCCCGAATACCGCGCGGGCGGAATTGTGGTCGGAGTTGAGCGTGTAGTTGAGCGCGAGGTCTTGCGTTGTGGCGATATTCTGCCCGCGTTGCGCGTAGTGGTTTGCGCGCCACGTCAGGAGTACGTCCAGATTGAGGCGGGCGAGCGATGCGTTGATGTCGAGCGTTGCGGCGATTATGCGCTTGAGCGCGAGCGCGTTGTTGCGGGCTGTCTTTGCCGAGCAGTTGCCGCCGCTTGCCGCCGTGATTCCGCCGAGGTATGCGTTGATTGTCTGTGCAATCGTCGGGATGTTGCCGCGTGGGCGGACATCTGCGGCTTGCGGTATCGGTGCGGTCGCAGGCATTGCAACGTCTTTGCGCGATGTGAGTTTGCGGACGATTTCGACCGCGCGGATGCTCGCTACGCGTTCGTCGCAAGTGCGCGTTGCGCGTCGGTATTCCACGCCGCCGATTTTAACGCGGACGTAGATGCTGCCGTTGGCGGCGCGGTAGAGGCGATTTCCGAGGCGAAAGTCTTTTTTCGTTAACATACAATCGAGATTTCTCGATATAGTCGCGTTTGTCAAGTTTAATTTCTCGATTTTGTCGAGATTTTTTTATTTCAACAAGTTTTTCGCGCCAAATTTCTCGATTTTTCGGATTATGCCCGAAATTTGCAGTTGTAGTCAATATTTTGCAACTGGCTGGTTTTGCGGATGGTATGCGCTTTAGGCGCGATGGTAGCGCTATTCTTTGCGTTGGCAATTAGCCGATATTTTTGTGATTACAGAGCCCGCGCTTATTTATTTGCACGGTCATTACAACAATTTTTCCAGAGGTGGATATTTTTGCGCCGTTTTTATCCACCTAAAATATCCACTTTTGTCCACCGTTTTTCTTTTCAAAGTGGATAAAATGGATAATTTCGGTGGATATAAAATTTTTAAAAATTTGGGCACAAAAAAACTCGCAAGTGATTAACTTGCGAGTTCTTAAACTTTCAATTCCTTAAGTAGGCCGACCGAGATTCGAACTCGGAACCAATTGCTTAAAAGGCAACTGCTCTACCGTTGAGCTATCGGCCCTTAAAGAATTAAAACAGTCAATGTATGTATTGCGTCCTGCTTGGCAAGCTTTTTTTGAAAATTTTTCGGATTTTTTATAACGCCGCGTTATGCGTATATTGCGGGAAAGGCAAGTCCGATAATGTTTAGGCAAATGCACGAAACGACCGCTGCAGCTATGTCGTCGGCAACGCATCCGAGACCGCCCTCGAGCGACTGCAGTTTGCATATTCCGAGCGGTTTTTTTATGTCGAAAAACCTGAAAAGCCCGAACCCCACGAGCAACCCGAGCAGGCTGTACGGCGCGGCGCAAAACGGCAAAAAGCAGAAGTTCATTGCAACAAACTCGTCGAGGTTTATTTGCCCGGGGTCGCGCAACCCCAATGCCCGCTCGGCGGCGTCGCAAATTCCGACTGCAATGTATGCAAGAAACGCCGCAAAAAATACGTACCGCAAAAATCCCGTTGCGCCGCCCGCGCAAAGCCCAGAGAACAAAAGCCAGTAGAACAGCACACCCGCCGCCGCGCCCCACGTCCCGGGGGCTTTGAGATTGCCCAGTCCGAAAAGAGTCGCCATTTTTACGGATATACTTGCGGGCAACGCCGCCGCCCACGGATAAAATTTCCTGCGAATTGTCATTTTCTAACCTTTCAAAAGATGTCCGTATCTCTTTATATAACCCGCGCCCGAAAGAACCGAAAGCACGGTGGAAAGCAGCAGTGTTGCGATTCCCGAGCCGTACGAAAAATCGAAAAGGAAACCGTTCGTCTGTCCGAAATCGACCCGCATTGCGAATGAAAGCATTATCGCCCCCACCGAGTACATTTGAAACGCCGCCTTGTACTTTCCCATTTTTTCGGCGGCGAGAACCACACCCGCGTTAGAGGCAATCATTCGTATTCCGCTGACCGCAAATTCTCTGGTTACCGAAATGATTGCGCACACAAGAGCTGCGAGCGTCCACTGTCTGTACATATCGAACGCAAAGAGCGTCATAAACATCGACACGACCATAATTTTGTCGCATAGCGCGTCCATAAATTTGCCGAACACCGTGACCGAGTTATATTTTCGCGCCAGATAGCCGTCGAACCAGTCGGTAGAGCCCGCCACGACATACACGAAGAACGCCGTCAACGCGCAATATTTAACGTCGATACAAACCAACGCCACGGCGCAGAACGTAAGCAAAATTCTTAAAATAGTGAGGGTATTGGGAAAATTCATTCAAAATAGTGTTGATAGAATTTTCGATTTTACAAGACTATAAGCGAAATAAAAAAATTCGGAAATGGAAAAAAGAACCGCAATCTACCCCGGGACATTCGACCCCGTTACAAACGGACACCTCGACGTTTTGCACCGCGCCGCGCGGATGTTCGACGAAGTAATTGTCGCCGTCGCGCCGAATGCGGGCAAAGGACCGCTTTTCGACCCCGATACGCGGGTGCGCTTATTTGCCGAAAATTTGGAGGGATGTCCGAATGTATCGGTGTGCAAGTTCGACGATTTGACTGTCGATTTTGCGCGGGCGCACAATGCCGTTGCCATTATCCGAGGACTTCGCGCCGTGTCCGACTTCGAGTTCGAGTTTCAGCTCGCCCAGATGAACAGGCACTTGGCGGGCGATGTTGAGACGATATTCCTGATGCCGTCGCACAAATATTTTTATACAAGCTCCACGATAATTAAGCAGGTTGCCGCCTATGCGCCCGAGCGGATAAAAGAGTTCGTTCCGCCGAATGTTTTGAATGCGATGAAAGCCCTGCGCGCCGATTAGTTGCGCGCTTAATCTTCGTTCGCTACGACATCAGAGTTTCATCCGAAGGATGTTTTTGTTTTAATTTTCGGGCTTAAATTTTCCGCAAAAAAAAGCTCTTGGTTTTGCCAAGAGCTTTTTGTTTTCAAATTACAAATTTCAGCCTATTTCTCCGCCGATGCGCTTTCCGTTTCGAGAACACGCTGTACTGCTCCGCCGGGGGAGACAATCATCGGGTTCTGGAATACGCTGCCGGGGCGCATTTCCTGGAATTGTTCGCGGCCTACGCTGCCTCCGGGGGAGATTCTGTTAACCGTTACGAATATCAACAGGTTTCTCTTCTGGCGGGTTTCGCCCTTCGACTGGAAGAGTCTGCCGACCCACGGAATGTCGCCGAGAATGGGAACTTGGTCGTTAACCGTGATAACCTGTTCGCGTGTCAAACCGCCCATTACCAGCGTCGCGCCGTCGAATACCGTTACCGATGTGCGGATTTCGCGAACCGAGAACACGGGTTGGATGAAGCCCGACGGAACTGTTACCGTTGTGCCGCTCGACATAGCAACTGCAACGCCGCCGTATTCAAGGAAGCCTTCGAATTCCGTTACCTTCGGGTTGAGGATGAGGTTGATTGAACCGTCTTCTTCAACGTTCGGGGTTACTTCCATTACGACACCGACATCATACGAGGTGAAGTCAGTCGGAGTACCGGGGGTTACCGTAACACCAGCCGCGCCGCCTGCCGTACCCGTGCCAGACGAAGTACCGACGTTGGACTGCATGTCGCCCCAGCTTTCGGGATAGCGCATTTGTTGCGAAACGGTGATGATTGCCTGAGAGCCCGAAAGAACTGTAACCTTAGGTGCGCAGAGCAAGTCGGAACCCGATTTCTGTTCGAGGGCGCGTACCGTCATATTGAAGATGTACGAGTCCAAGATACCCGTCGAGCCGATTGCGCCGAGGTCTACGCTCGAAGTGTTGTATTCCGAAGCGTCGGGACCGAGGTTGATTGTCGAGGGAAGTTTTGCAATCGTGTTGTAGACTTCTTGGGGCTCGGATGTGTCCGTTTCCTTAATTGTGATGGGAGTTTTACCCGCATTTGTCGACTGTGCGGAGTCTGCAAGCGATCTGTTGTTGGACTTCATCAAGCTGTTCTCTGCGCCTGCGATTTGTCCGATATTCCAGTTGAAGCCGAGTTCCTTCAAGTCGCCCTGTGTGACTTCCATAAACTTTGCTTCGATTTCGACCTGCTTGATTTCGCTATAACGCAAGAGGATATTGCGAACCTTGTCGAGGTTGCGGCGGGTGTTTGTTACCCACAGTTTTGTTCCGTCGTAGGCGAGGTTTGCGCCCTGACCGAATTCTACGCCTGCCTTGATGAGGAACTGCTTGATTGCTTCGCCCTTGTTGGTATCGTCGCCGCCTGCGTCGCCGCCGCCGAAGGGGTCGTCGGAGCCTGCGCTACCCGCCGCCTTGATACCGACCATGCGAGTTACCGCAGCTTGGGTGATTGCGAAGTCGAGAGTATCCATCGAGGACGTTGCGCTCGAAGCATCGGAAGCCTTGCGGACAACGATTGTGTCGTTTTCGATGTCGTACTGGTAGCCTGCCTGTTGGGTTACCCAATTAAGAATCTGACCGAGGGGAAGGTCGCGCAAGCTGAGAACAACGTTCTTTGTTTCGCCGCCCGTATCGAACAGAACGATATTAACGCCCTTCTTGCCGTCCGTGGACTTGTCGTAGTCTACCGACAGAGCGGAAAGAGTGTTGATAGCGTCAGCCAACGGAACACCGGGGTTCGGGAAGCTTACGTTCGGGATTACGATATTGCGCAATTTTGCGTCTACAACCGAATCGGTGCGTGCGCCGCCGAGGTCGATGTTTGCGCCGCTGTAAACCTGCGGGCGAACCCAGCCTTGGTTTACTTCGTCGAGCATCGATTCGCGCGTTGCCAGATAGGAAAGCTTTCCGGGGTTGGCGAGCTTTTCGGCAATCAGACGCTGATAGGCTTTTGCCTGAATGTTGTTTGCGTCGAGCGTTTCGATTTGGCGGAACGTGGAGCGTGCGCCCGAATAGTCGCCGTACAGGTACTGTCTGCGGCCCTTTTCGAGCAGGACTTCAACGCGCTTCATTCTTACCGAGTAATCAGGGCTTACGTCGGAAATGCGGTTGTTGTAGGGGTTGTCTTCGAATGCGTCTACTTCGGCTACGAAGTTCTTGGCTTTGTCCGAATTTTCTTCGGAAGCTGCGTAGTCGGAGGCGAATTTCTTTGCGCCCTTTACGTCGCGCTCTGCCATTGCGATGTTGGCGCGTTCCTTTGCCATAGTAGCCTTCGCGCGCTTGAGTTCCGAGCGCACTTCGTCGGCAGCGGGCGAGTATTCGTGCGAGGCAATCTTTTCTTCGGCGAGGGCTAGTTTTGCGGAAGCGTCGTCCCAATCGCCCGAATCCATTGCGTCGTACGCAGCGTCGATGAGGTCGAACGAAGCGAGAATTGAAAGTTGCAGTTTGCGGTTTGCTTCGGCAACTATGCCGCCGTCGGCTTTTTCGCCGTCTTCAGCCTTGGCTTCTTCAGCCTTTGCCTGTTTTTCGGCTTCAAGCTTTGCCACTGTAGCTTCGTTCGCCAAAACGGGCTTTTCGCCCTTTGCCTGACGTTCGATGTCGGCGTTGACATCGGCGAGCATTCTCTGGACGCTTTCGTCGTTCGGGGCAAGCTTTACCAACTCTTCGAGCGCCTGCTTCGACGCTTGGAAGTTGCCGCTGTCGCGCGCTTGTACCGCCGTAACCATAAGGCGTATTTTTTCTTGCGTGTTGTCGGACGATGCCGCCGATGCTACGCCCGCGAGCGCAGTACAGGCAATTACCGCCGCAACTGCAGCCCGTTTCTGGATTCTGTTTATTTTCATATTAGCTGTATTTGTAATTTGTTGGAGAATAAATGTAGATGCTTTTCAAAAAATTTAAAGCTTTATTTTCATTTTTTCGCCGATTTTACGGGAGCGACCCCGTCTTTCGACAATTTCATCGTTTGTGGCGGTATTTCTTTATTAGAGGGTAGCATTTCCACAATCGCGTACTCTTGGTCGAAATTCAGTTCCTTTACCGTGTATTTTGCGTCGGCGATGTCCTTCGATTCGCCTGCGGCTTTAACGTGCCACTGTGCGCCGTCGGGCAGAACGAACGTCATTCTGCGGCTGTCTTCGAGCACGGTGGGTTTGTCGGAATAAAGCGTTATGTCTCTGCCGAGCTTTTTGTCGAACAGTACAACCGTAACGATGTTGTCGAGGGTATTGTCCGCCTTTTTGATGCGCTTGCTTTCAAACGACTTCACCATCAAGCCGACATCGACAGACTTAGCCAGACCTTTGTCGCCCTTCACCTGAATTGTGATGGGCTTGTTTTTCTTGCCCGTAAGCAGAACTTTATCGGTCTCGTTGTAGAGTTGGACATAGGGATCGTCCGACGCGCCCATGTAGCCCTTGTACTTAATCGGGTACGGCTCGTTCGAAACGCCTTCGTATTTGAGGGCGAACGACATTCTTGCGCGTTCCTTGATAAGCGGCGATTCCGTAATGAACTTGCCGTCTTCGTCGACCCAGATTTGCGGGGGCGTGAAAACTTGGAAGAACCAACGTCCGTCTTCGTCCTGCGGTTTTACCTCGGGCCATTCGATGGGCTTGATTTCAAGGCGCGGAACTTCCACGTCTTTCCATTCCACACCCTTTGCCTTTTGCGAAAGGAGTTTTTCCACCTTGGCTTGGGTTTCGCCGATTTTCGGCATCTGCATTACGTTGAAGTAGACGAACGATCCGCAAAGAGCCAGAAGTGCGACTATGAAGAAAATTTTATCGTAGTGTTTCATTGTAGTGCGTTCCCCCGTTATTTGGATTTTTTACCCGATTTTTTCGGGGAGTTTTTCGCGTCTTTCGAGTCTTTCACGACTTCGACATATTCTATCACAACCGAAAATTCCGAAACGTTGTCGGTTACAATCGGAGTGCGCGAAGCCTGCTGGGTTTCGCCCTCGGGCTCGGCTTCATCTTTCGACTCGTCGGAGTTGTTTGCCGCCGCGCCGAAAATCGAGGCAAGCCCCGCATCGGAAGCGGATTCTCCGCCCGCGCCGTCGCCCGCGGGAGATTCCCTGAGCTGTTCGAGCTGCGCGGCATCGGCAGGTTTTACATCGATACTGCGGACTACGAGCATTGCGTCGAAATCCTTAAGTTGGTTGAGAAAGCGGCGCAGAACGTCGGTATGACCAGCGAACACGAACTTGTAGGCGATTGTGTCGAGGCTACCCGCCTTGCGCGCGGTGATGGCGGGGTCGATTTTGAAGTTGTCGCCCATCTGCGAATCGGCGTTTCTGCGGCGCGAGATGTTGCGTTTGCGCGGGTTTTCCTTTACGCCCTCTTCGGGGAGGATTTCGCGCTGTACCGTCAGAATCCACATCGGCGATTTGTCCGACTTGCAGGAGAAGAGTTTGCCGTTGATGTAATTGAGCACGCACGCCTGTTTCCAGAGCGCGGGAATTGCCTCGTCTTTCGGCGAGTCCGCGTTGGGGGCTACGTATTTTTTGAAGCCGAAGTCCATATCGTCGCTCAAGTCGATGCCGCGTTTGCGGGCGTCTTTGCGCCACGAATTCACGAAACCGCGGAGTTGTTCCACCAACTGGTAGCCCTCTTTTGCGGTCAGCTCCCTAAAAATAGAGTCGGACGCGCGGGTGAGGTCTTTTTCAAGAAAAGCCAAGTGCGCTTCGAGTTTCTTGATGTTGGCGTTCGATGCGTCGATTGCCTTTTCGGTGGGGTCGTCGCTCAGTGCCGTTTTATAGGTGCTCATTTCGCGCGAAAGTTTTTTCGAAAACTTGCCGCTCTCCGAGCCGAGGTAGATATCGTAGCCGACCATACCCGCAAAACCCGCGAGCAATACGGTCATCAGTGCGAAAAACAGGGGATATTTTTTAAAGTATTTCATCGTGAAAAGCTCCTTGACTTAGATGGGCTTGTCGGGATTTACCACCAGAGTAAAGTCGAACTTCAAAATCCGCGGATTCGACGGGTCGGTGCGGACGTTCGAGTAGTCCTTGATGAACGACGAGCTCTTGAAGGAATCGAGCAGTTTGTTGATGCGCTCGATTGCCTTGTTCGTGTCGTACGCCGTGGGATCGTCGGGGTTTACGTCGCGCAGAAGCAGGCGGCCCGTAAGCTCCAGATTGTACTTCGGGTTTTTGCCGTCGGTGGAGCGGACAACACGCAGGTTGTCGAGCCACACGTCTTTTTGTTCCATCAGCTTCTGTTCGATGTCGATGAACAGGTTTATCCAGTTCGACTTCGATTTCGCCAAGCCTTCGAGACCCGCTATCTTTGCCGATATTTCCTTTACCGCCTGTTGGTTTTTCTCGAAATCTTCAATGCGCTTTTCTATTACGGGCGTTTTTTCCGCAAAGTCTTCCGCGTATGTCTTGTCGGTCGAGATTGCCTTTTCGACAAAAAGGAACGGGGGAATTGCCGCCGCAGCCAGAATTGCCGCGCCCAATAGCATAAGCGGGCGTTTCGCCGCGAATGCCGCTTCGGCGACAATGTGTTTGGGCAGAAGGTTTACGCCCATTGCGCCCTGAACGGTCATCGACGCTGCTTCGCCCACGAGTTCGCTCATCTGTTGGGCGCAAGCCAAGAGCAGCCCCTGATTTACTTTGGACGAGACCGAAACGCCCGAGAGCGCGTCGAGGAATTCCACGTCCATCTTCTGGTCTTCCGCCAGATGATCGGCAAGGGACGGCAGAAGCGAGCCCCTGCCCGTAAGGTAAATTTTCTTGGGAGCCGCAACGCGCCCTGTTCTGCGGTAGTTGAGGATGGAGCGTTTTACCTCCAAGCTGATTCTCTGGATGACGCTCTTTGCGCTTGCCGTGAAATGTTCCGTCGCGCTCGAGGCTGTCGAAGACATTTCGATTTCCTCATTGTCTTTGAAGTAGCGGCGTTTGAGTTCCTCGGCGAGTTCGAAACTCTGCCCCATCGAGTCGGCGATGGACTGCGTGAGGGCGTTGCCGCCCACGGGTATGCTACGCGCGAACAAGCCGTCGTCGCGAACGATGAGCATATTCGAGAAGCGCGCGCCTACGTTGAGGATTACAACGTCGCTTTCGAGACCGCAATATTTCCAAGTGTTGTATTCGAGAATCGACGAAGCTTCGATTGCCGTAGGGATGATTCCCACTCTCGAGAGTGCCTCGCAGAGAGCGTCGGCTACGTCCGCCTTCATCGACGCGAGGAAAATTTCGCTTTCAACGCCGTCGTCGGAGATAATCTGGTAGTCCCAAGTTACCTCAGAAATCGGGTACGGGATGTTCTTTTCCGCCTCGAAAGAGATTACCTCTTTCTGGCGCGACACTTCTACGTGCGGAATCTTGATTGTCTTGGTCAGCAGCAGCGTCGACGGGGCGATTACCGTTGCCTTGCCCGAGACATTCATAGATTTGAGGGTTGAACGCAATGCATCGAGCCAATTTTCCTGTATCGAATAGTCGTAGGAAAGCTCCTGCATTTTAAAGTCTTCAAGCACAAGCCTGCCGCCCTGCGCGGAAAATTTCGCCGCCGCGACATGCGTTGCCTGACAGTTTATGATGAGCTTGGATTTTGGAGTCATTTACTTTCTCTAAAGTGGAAACTGGGGTATTGGTCAAAAGTATCAAACTACTGTCGCCATAGTAAAGCAATTTTTTCAAATTGGAGAAAAAAACGCATCGGGCGGCAAGCGCGTCGCCCGATGTTTTGCCAACTACTTGGTTTGCAGGTAGGTGGGAATGCCCTTTGCGTTGTCGTATTCGAACTTCTGCACGTTGTAGGGCGTTTGCGGAAGCGTCATAAGCACGTTTTCGTTCGCCGCCGATGCGCTCTGTACCAATTTCTGGTAGCTGTCGTAGACCTTCTTGGGGTCTCCCGCCTTGACGATTGACGCCGAAAGCAGTGTCTTGAGGTTTTCGCGCGTAAGTGCAACCGCCGCGCCGTTTGCCGAAAGTTCTATGCTGTATGCGAACGGCTCTTTCGACAGGCGGTAGACGTTGTATGCCTCCGACGGAATATAAAATACGACGGGCGTTTTCGCGTTCACTTTCAGTGCGAACAGGCGCGCCTTGTTTTTCAGGACTATCATATTTTCGGGCTTCATACGCTCCGACCTCTTCGCCTTCTGGTCGAAGTAGACGAGGGTAAGGGTGACTTCGACATCGCGAATCCAGTCTTTATTGAACGCCTTCTTGTCGGGATTTTCGTTGCCCAAAAGCTCGACCACAATGCGCGTCCACTGCCCCGACGACGACGGTATGTCTTGCGCCGAAAGTTTTCTGAAGTCGATTTTACTTACCGACACGGGGTCTTGTGCCGAAAATACAAGTGTGGGCAGTGCCAGCACCGCAAACAAAGTAGTTAACAAACGTTTCATTGATTTCATAAGGAAATTAAAACTCCCCCATCCCCAAACGTCAACAAAAAAAGCAAGCTACAGCAAAGGCGAAACAAAGGCGAAGCCCTTGACGGACGGAACCCCGTTCCTTTCTGTAGTGCTGCGGCGCGGCTATAACCGCGCCTTTTGTTTATAAGCCCGCATTGGCTCTGCCAATAGCTTCGGTTATTCGAATTTAGTTTGAAGATACCCAAAACCGAGTTAAAAAATACAAAAAATTGCGAGCAATTTTTAAGTAGAATAATAACCGACGAAGTAAAGCGAAGCTTCACGAAGTGGCTAAGCGGAAGCAAGGCGAATACCGCGCTTCCCTACCCGCCCGAGAAAAAGAGCGCAAGCGATTTTTTCAAGGGCGTGTAGAATACCTCCGAACGAAGCAAAGCAAATGCTTTGCGAAGTGGGCAACTGCCGCAAAAGAGCGAAGCGAGTTTTGCAGTAGAATTAAACACGGCAATCCGCAAACAAAAATAAAAAAACTCCGTGCGTAGCGAAGCTACGCTGTTTAGGCTTGTCAAAATAGGTTTCAGGCGGTGGCTTTACATTTCGGCGGCGGTGCGAGCATATTAGCATATGTGACCACTGCCGCCGAAATGTGAAACGCCGCATCAAGCC
>CASFDK010000010.1 GCA_949293415.1 uncultured Verrucomicrobiota bacterium | reverse complement strand
TCAAACGCCAAAGGAATGTAAGAGAAATATAAGAGAACTGAAAGCAATGATGAAACAGATGAAATACGAAGCGACACAAGAGTTTGAGCGGTTAGCAGAAACCATAAGCGACTGGTTTGCGCCGGTAATCCGAATGTGGAGATTTACAAAAAACAACTCAATAACCGAAGGCTTCCATAGGAAAATGAAACTGATACAACGAATGGCTTACGGTTATAAAAACTTCCAAAATTACAGATTGAGGGTCTTGGTTCTATGTGGCGTCTTTCATTAAAATCCACTCTCTTTGGTGTTGACCCATGTACTGCAACCGGTTTTGCAGCGGCGGCGTTTGGGCACAAAAAAAAACCGCGATGAGTTGCGGCTGAAAATCGAAAAAACAGAGCCGAAAGTCGGACTTGAACCGACGACCCACGCTTTACGAAAGCGTTGCTCTACCAACTGAGCTATTTCGGCTTGTTCAATAAGGTTAGCTAGTGTGCCTTTTTTTAGAGGCAAGTCAATTACATTTTTTCTTTTTTTTCGTTGCGTCTTATTTTGTTGACTTTACGCAATAACCCCAAAAAACTCTCCTCTCCTTGTGGTGCTTTTAGGCAACCTGAAATACACAATACGCATACATATATATGATGAAATTCAATCTTCCGACAGCGGCAGTCGCATTTTCCGTTTTCGCGCAATCGATATTTGCGGGCGACATCACCTTTTTCGACGCATCGAAAAATATAGGCGTGCCAAAAGGCAAAAACATAGTCAACCATCCCGATTCAATCGAGCTGACATCCACGAAGCAAATCGAGTTCAAAGGCGAATGGGACTTATCGAAAAATCTCGACTTTGAAATCGATGTCGAAAACCTGTCCGCCGCCCGCGGGGTCGACATCCGCGTGCACATCCGCAACGACGAAAAGACCCCCTTCAAAACATCACTTTCGTCAATCGGCGCACGTGTGAATCCGCTCGAATCGAAAACGGTTTTGATTAGTTTTCCCGCGCCCTGCCCCGACAAGTCGATAGCCGAAAAAATGAAGGGTATGCGCGAATACCCGTTCGGCGACGGCAACCACGAAAAAAACTATCCGCGCGACTTCACGAAAATCAAAGTCGTCACGGTCTACGCCGCGTGGACATCCGCCGAGCCGCATTTTAAAATCAAACGTTTCGTCGCAAAAGACTCGTCAAAAAGAAAAACCCCAAGCTGGTATTCGTTGGACGAAAAACGGTTTTTCCCTTTCGTGGACAAATACGGACAGTTCAAATTTAGGGAGTGGCAGGGCAAGGTGCATTCCGACGCAGACATCAAAGCCGCCGCAATCGCCGAGGAAAAGGATATCGCCGCCCACCCGTCGCCCGCAAACCGCGACAAATTCGGCGGGCTTGAAAACGGTCGGAAATTCGAGGCAACGGGGCATTTCTATGTAAAGAAAGTCGACGGCAAGTGGTGGTTAATCGACCCGCTCGGCAATCTGTTTTGGTCGCACGGCGTCGTAAGAGTCTCGCCGTCTTCGGCGATTACGCCGCTCGACGGCAGGGAATTTTATTTCGAAGACCTGCCCGCGCAAGGCTCGGAATTCGCCCTGTTCTACACGACAAAAGACGCTCTTCTTGCGCCCTACTACGTGCGCCGCGGAATAAAAAATACCTACGACTTTTCCGCCGCAAACCTCTACCGCAAATACGGCAAAGACTGGCGGCAAAAATTCGCCGACTCCGCGCACCGCCGACTCCGCAGCTGGGGCTTGAACACAATCGCCAACAGTTCCGACGAAAGCATTTTTATGATGCGCCGCACGCCCTACATCGACAGATTCGAGCTTAAACCGCCCGAAGTTCCCGCGCTCGGCGGCAAGGAGGGGCTGTGGTGGCCCTTCCCCGACGTGTTCTCGAAGGAGTTCGAAAAGGGAATCGAAAACTGCCTGCTCGCCCGAAAAGGACAACTCAACGATCCGTGGTGTTTGGGCTTTTTCGTCGACAACGAAATCCACTGGGGCTCGCCCGTGACGCTCTCGAAAAACACGCTGCTGTCGCCCGCGACATCGGCGGCAAAAAAGACTTTCCGCGACATTCTGAAAGACAAATACGGCGACATCGCAAAGCTCAACGCCGCGTGGAAAAGCTCGTACGCCGACTGGAACGACTTCCTCGAAAAATGCGAAGTACCCGAGCACGCGCTCGAATCAGACCTGCTCGACTTCAACCGTCTGACGACCGAAACATACTTCAAAAAAATCCGCGACGGAATAAAGAAACTCGCCCCGAACAAGCTCTATATGGGCTGCCGTTTCTCGGGCTCGAACGAGCCGCTCATCCGCATCGGCGCAAAGTACTGCGACGTTCTCAGCTACAACATCTACCGCGACGACCTCAAATGGTTCAAACTCCCCGAAGGCATCGACAAGCCCGTCATGATTGGCGAATTCCACTTCGGAGCGACCGACCGCGGGCTCTTCCATCCCTCGCTCATCCGCCGCGACAACCAGAAGGCGCGCGGACAGTCGTACTATGACTATGTGCGCAGTGCGCTTGAACACCCCAACTTCATCGGCACGCACTGGCACCAGTTCTCCGACCAAGCGGTAACGGGGCGTTTCGACGGCGAAAACTTCCAAGTGGGCTTCACCGATGTCGCCGACAAGCCCTATCCCGAGACAATAGAAAAAGTCAGGGAAATAGGCTACAAACTCTACGACATCCGCCTGAAAAAATAGCGGGGAAAAATTCGGCGCACCCCAGCAAGACAGCGGACCGCCGCCGTGCTTAAAAGCTTGAACTGCCCCGAAAAATCGGTAATCATTCGGGGCAATTATGAAAGGATTATTATACATCACAGCGTGCGCGTTTTTTGCAGCGCACACACTATCGGCGGCGGACGAAGTCCGCGAAGACTGGCAGAACGAAAGGGTTTTCCGCATAAACAAGGAGCCCGCCGCGGCGACGATGAAGTTCTACCGCAGCGCGTCCGACGCCCTAAAAAAGCGCGACTCCGACCTCTATATTTCGCTCGACGGAACGTGGAAGTTTAACTACGTCGGCAATCCCAAAGACCGCCCCGTAGACTTCTATAAAAACGACTACGACACTTCGAAATGGGCGGACATCCCCGTACCCGCCAACTGGCAGATGCACGGCTTCGGCTCACCGCTGTATACGAACGTCCGCTACCCGTTCAAGATGAACCCGCCGCGGGTAATGGATACGCCCGACAAGACGTTCTCGAACTACCCCGAAGACTCGCGCAACCCAGTAGGCTCGTACAAACGTTATTTCGACGTTCCCGTGAAATGGGCGGCGCAAAGGGTCTTCGTAAAATTCGGCGGCGTAAGCAGCGCGTTCTATCTCTGGATTAACGGCGAAAAGGTCGGCTACTCGCAGGACAGCCGCACGCCCGCGGTTTTCGACATCACGAAGTTCGTCAAGGCGGGGCGCAACAGTATCGCGCTCGAAGTCTACCAGTATTCCGACGGCTCGTATCTCGAAGACCAAGACTTCTGGAGGCTCTCGGGCATATTCCGCCCCGTAACGCTCTACACCACACCGCAAATGGCAATCGCCGACATCTTCAACCGCGCGGGACTGTCGGAAGACTACAAAGACGGTACACTGCAGACGGAAATCCTCGTAAAAAATTCGGCGAAGGTAAAGCAGGGAATGAAAATTTCGGGCACGCTCCTCTCGCCCGAAGGCAGAAAGATTTCGACTGCGGAATCGCACGTGGAGCTTGATGCGGGGAAATCCGCAATCTGCAAATGGAAGTTCGCCGACGTGAAAAACGTGAGGGCGTGGAGCGCGGAAATCCCCACGCTCTACACGCTGCTCGTGCAGACGGAAAACAATTTCGGCGAGAAGCTTTTCTCGGCATATAAAGTCGGCTTCAGAAAGGTCGAACGCAAGGACGGGCAGATTCTTGTCAACGGCAAGCCCATAATAATCAAGGGCACCAACAGGCACGAAAACTCGCCCGAAACCGCGCAATGCATCACCCCCGAACTCGCGCGCGAAGACATCAAGGTGATGAAAAAATTCAACATCAATGCAATCCGCACAAGCCACTACCCCAACATCGAGCAGTTCTACGACATCTGCGACGAAATGGGTATGTATGTAATGGATGAAGCCAACGTGGAAGCGCACGAACTCGATAACCTGTGGAGGGGAAAGACGAAAGACGTTAACGACATTCGCTACAATCCGCTCAACAACCCCGAACTCGGCTGGGGCGAAGCCATTTTGGACAGGGCGAAAAATATGGTCGAGCGCGACAAAAACCATCCGTCGATTATCTTCTGGTCGCTCGGCAACGAATCGCGCAACGGCATAAGCTTCAAGAATTCCGCAAAGTGGATTCGCTCGCGCGACAACTCGCGCCCGATAAACTTCGACCGCGACCACAACCTCGAATACGTCGACCTCTTCGCGAAGATGTACTATACCCCCGAAGGCATCGAAAAATTCCTGCGTTCGGAAGACAATGTTTCGCCCGACAGACAGCACCCCGTAATCCTCTGCGAATACTCGCACGCAATGGGCAACAGCGGCGGCTCGCTCCACCGCTACTGGGACTTGGTCGCCAAAGAACCGCGCTTCCAAGGCGGCTTCATTTGGGACTGGAAAGACCAAGGTATCCGCCGCAACGCCGAACCCGCCGTCCGCGTGTCCGACTCGGCAAACCCAGACCGCTCAATCGCCGTCTTCAACGACGTAGTTTCGAACCGCCCGATGCACAGGGCTTCGGCTGTCGCCTACCCCGGGCTCTTCGCCGACGGCGCAAAATCGTTCACGGTTGCGGTAAAACTTTCGCGCGACGGCTTCCCGTCGCGCTCAGACTACGCCGACAAGCGCGTTTCGAAACGCCTGCCGATGCAGGACGCGCAGGTTGAACCGATTGTCGAACAGCCCGCGGCATTCTCGCTGAAATTCGTAGACCGCCGCAAGGTCGTTGCATTTTCGATTTGGAACGGAAAGGCCTGGGACGTTCTCGAAACTCCGCGCCGCGAGGCAATCAAACTGCCAGTTGAAATCGCGGCAACGGCGGGCAACGGCACGATGGCAATCTACATCGACAACAAAAAAGTCGCCGAGCGTAAAATCGGCGAATTTGAAACATTCGACTGCCAGCCGCTTATGATTACCCAGAAAGACAAGGAAGCCCACCGCTTCTTCGACGGGGCAATCTCGCGCCTGAGAGTCTCGAGCGATGTGCTGACAGCCGACTTCTTCGGCAAGGGCAAGGCAATCTGCGACATCGACTTTGCCGACTTCAAACAGGTACCGTCCAAGAAAACCTACTTTGCATACGGCGGCGACTTCGGCGACAGACCCACGGACTACTCGTTCAACTGCAACGGTCTGGCTCTGCCCGACAACACGCCCTCCCCGCAGCTTGCGGAAGTCAAAAAGCTCCAACAGCACATCGAAACGAAACTCGCAAAGTTCGACGGAGAAACCGCCGAAATCGAAATCTTCAACGGCAACTTCTTCCGCGATTTGAAAGACATCGAAGGCAAGTGGGTGCTCACGCGCAACGGCAAGAAGGTCGACGGCGGCAGCTTCGACATTCCCGCAACAGCCCCGCAACGCAAAAGTAGCGTAAAAATCAAGCTCGACTCCGACGACCTCAAACCCGCGGGCGAATACGCCCTGCGCGTCTCGTACGTTGCCGACGACGACAACATTCTCGGCTTCGACGACGGCGAGGAAATGGCGTGGGAACAGTTCGACCTCGGCGGGAAATTCCAGCCCGAACCCGAACAAAATTACTCGGGCAAGTTCGTAGCCCTCGACAATGGAACCGACGTCATCGGTATTCAGGGCGACAACTTCTCGGTGAAGTTCGACAAAAATACGGGTTGGCTGCGCGACTACACTTTCGACGGCACGACGCTCGTGTCGGGACAGTTGCGCCTGAACTTCTGGCGTCCGCTGACAAACAACGACCGCGGCGCGGCGTTGACGGGCAAGCTTTGGCTCTGGCGCACGGCGGCGGAACGCGCAAAGCTTGCGCATTTCGAGGCGAAGAACTCGACCGACGGAATGGGCGTTGAAATCAACGCGCGCTACGAACTGCCCGCAGGCGGCTCGACCGCGGAAATCCGCTACAACATCCGCCCGAACGGCAAAATCGAAGTGCGCGGCTCGGTGAACGTTGCCGAAAAGCAGCCCGATCTCCTGCGCGTGGGTATGCAGTTCGCGACAAACCCGAAAATCGAAGACCGCAAATGGTACGGACTCGGCCCGACGGAAAACTACTGCGACAGAAACCGCGGCGTGTGGATGGGCGAATTCAAGCAGTCCATCGACGGCTCGTTCTTCCGCTACGTCGACCCGCAGGAATCGTCTACCGTAACAAAGGTGCGCACCGCAACGCTTTCGGGCGACGACACTCCGTCGCTGAACATTGTCGCGCTCGACGGCAAATTCTTCGAACTGTCAACCTATCCCTGCCTGCCCGAAGACATCGAGCAGTCTACACACCCGCACCAGTTGCCGAACCGCGGCTTCAAGGTCGTCAACGTATCGGCAGCTAACTTCGGGGTCGGCGGCGTGAATTCGTGGGGCTCACTCCCGACGGCGGACAAACGCATAACCGCAGGCAAAACCTACGACTTCGCGTTCTCGATTTCGGGCGAAGAAGACTAATGAGAAAGTCACGAAAAGCCGAAATCATTATTGAAACCCTCGACGGGCTCTACCCGAGCCCGTCGATTCCGCTCGAACACGTCGACGATTTCACATTTATCGTCGCCGTGATTTTGTCCGCCCAGTGCACCGACAAGCGCGTAAACCTGACGACTCCCGCCCTTTTCGCGAAAGCCGACTCGCCCGAAAAGATGGCGGCGTTGTCGGAGAGCCAAATAGAGGAAATCATACGCCCTTGCGGGCTTGCGCCCTCGAAGGCGAAAAACATAAGGCGGATGTCGGAAATTCTCGCCGAAAAATACGGCGGCAAAGTTCCGCGGACATTCGAAGAGCTCGAGGCACTTCCGGGGGTCGGACACAAAACGGCATCGGTTATGATGTCGCAGGCGTTCGGCTTTCCCGCGTTCCCCGTCGATACCCACATCCACAGACTCGCGGCGCGTTGGGGACTTAGCGACGGCAGCAGCGTCGAACAAACCGAGCGCGACCTAAAGCGGATCTTCCCGCAGGAAAAATGGAACGACCTCCATCTGCAGCTAATCTACTACGGGCGCGAATACTGCCAAGCGCGCGCCTGCAAAACGCCCGAAACCTATTGCAGACTCTGCAAAATCTTCCGCAGGTGAAACCCGAAGTGAAAATCATCACTGGCGCGACGTGCGCGGGCAAGACGCGGGCCGCGTTGGAGTACGCCCGCGAACGCGGCGCGGAAATAATCTCGTGCGACAGCGTGCAGGTCTACCGCGGGATGGACATCGGTTCGGCGAAAGCCTCGAAAGCCGAGCTTGCGGAAATTCCGCACCACCTTGTCGACGTAGCCGAACCGTCCGAAAAATTCGACGTTTCGCAGTATGTTGCGGCGGCGAAAACGGCTCTCGACGGCATCCTTTCGCGCGGACGCGAAGCGGTCGTGACGGGCGGAAGCGGCTTCTATCTGAAGGCGTGGTTCGCCGCGGTAACCGACAACCTGCAAATTCCCGATTCCGTCAAAAACGCGGCGGACGCAATAGAACAGGGAGAAGGAGCGGACGCTCTCGCGCGGGAACTTTTGAAACTCGACCCGCGCGCGGCGGAATGCGTCGACATAAAAAACCCGCGACGCGTAAGAAACGCGTTCGAGCGTTGTATGGCATCGGGCAAATCGGCGCGCGAACTGCTCGACGACTTCAAAAAACTCCCCTGTCCGCTCGGCGACATAAAGCGTAACCTCGTAATTCTCGACGCCGACAACGACGAAATTTTAAGCCGAATAAAACTGCGCACCGCCCAAATGATACGCGACGGGCTTGTGGACGAAACCCGCGCGCTTATCGGGCGCGGAATACTGAAAAATCCGTCGGCGAGCGCGGCAATCGGCTATCGCGAGACAATCGAATGGATTTCGAACGGCGAAAAAGACACTTCCGCCCTCCGCGAAAAAATAGTCGCCGCCACCTTCGCGCTCGTCAAAAAACAGCGCAAATATTTCCGCAACAATCTACCGAAAGAATAGGCGGCGTGGACGCTCCCCAGTCGGCGGCTATTTCAAGTTGTAGAAGTCGTAAGTCCACGTCCACGACGCTTCCCCGTTCGGGGCGAGCGAAATTTTTACGAACGGCTCGGGACACACCGTTTTTTTGTCGCTCCAGAACACGGCTTTCAGAAGCGGCTTGTCGCAACGCACGCGCACGCCCGCTCCGACATTGCCGAACTCCACCGATACGTCGTTTGCCGACACGCCGCCGCCGCGGATTCCGACCATACTCGCCCTGTCCTCTCCCGAAAGTCGGCGCAAAAACCTTATCCGCGAGCCGTCGAGCTTTGCGTTTGCGCCGAGCCCGTCGAACTCGGCTTTCGGCTCGAACGCGAACTTCACGACCACGCTTTCGTCTACGGGGGCGTTGTCAACGGTAAAGAAATTATGATTGTAGACGTTGGAATCTATTTTTTTCGTTCCCGTGTTTTTGAGCGTGCACAAAATCTTCAAGCCACCATTCCCGTCGAGCAGTAGCGTCTTTTTCAGCACATAGCCGTAGCCGCTTTTGTCCGAAAGCTTGTGGACATACTCCACGCGGTCGGACAGAACTTTTACGCTGCGCTCGCCCGCGTTTTTGATTTTATGGGGAAGCCTGAAATTGTACGGCCCGGCATCGATACGCTCGAGCATTCCCACGCCGATTTTAAGAAAATCTTCGCCCGCCTTTGCGTCGTCGTAGCCCACGACAAGGAATTCTTCGACGGGTCCGCTCACGCCGTCGTGCAAATCGGGGCTGTGGATGTCGTGCCGACTGCCGAAATAGACGTGCCCGTTGACTTTCAGCGAAAACACTATTCCGTCGGGGCTGAAGCGCATCCCGCGGTAGTATCCGTTGCGGGAAGCGTCGACGCAAACGTCGGCTTCAGCCTTGCCGTCGGAAATTTTGGCGGCTTTGTATTCGAGCGCGGACGCAAACGAACAAGCGGAAAGAAATACGGCGAAGAGTAATTTTTTCATTTTCGGAAACAATCAAAGCGGGTTCGGCATTTCGATAAAATCGCATTTCAAACCGAAATGTTTTGCGGCAAGCTCGCCGAGCGCGGCAACGCCGAAGCATTCGGTTGCATAATGCCCGCATGGATAGAGATTCAAGCCCATTTCCTGAGCCATCGTAAAATGACGCTGCCGCAGTTCGCCGCAAACGAGCGTATCTATTCCCATTTCGCGGAGGTGCGGCACGGCTTCGCCGCAGCTGCCCGAGCATATCGCGATTTTTTCGGGATTTTCCGAGCCAAACGCCATCGACTTGTACGTCTGGGGAAAGAGCGAGCGCAGGCGCAATTCAAGCTCACTGCGCCCTTCGCGCGGCGCGCGCGCTACAACGCCGATCTCCGTGCCCTCGTATTCGAAGCAACGCCCCAAAATTTCGAGTTCGAGCGCGTGCGCGATTAGTGTGTTGTTGCCGATTTCCGGATGCGCGTCGAGGGGCAGGTGCACCGAATAGACGGCCATATCGGAATCGATGAGAGCTTTCACCTTTTCGTACCTGAAGCCGACCACGGGAATCGACGGTTCCCAATAAAGACCGTGGTGGACAATGAGCAAGTCCGCCCCGAGGTGCGCGGCAACGCCTATCTCCGCGCCCCCGCCGTCGACCGCCGCGGCGATTCGCGTAACCTTGCCGCTATTTTCGAACTGCAGTCCGTTGTGTGCGGGCGGGAAATCCCTGACGGCTGAAACTCCGCAAAAGCCGTCGAGAAAATCGACAACGTCCGACAGCTTTGCATTTTTTTTCATAACACTGCGTTTTTGCATGCGGAAATATTGAATACGTTTTTTCATCGAATTCAACACCAAAACAATGGCAGGCTGCTGCCTGCACGGCTACGGAACTTCGTTCCTTCTTGTGATACTTCTGCGCGACTATAGTAGCGCCTTTTCTGTATAAGTTCGCATTGCTTTGCAATGGCTTTGAATGTACGAACTTAATTTGTTATTTTTCGAAACCGCAGATTCGTTTTTCATTAACAAACGACATCCAGCGCACGTTCCCTTTCGAGAAGCGTCGGGTGGGAATAGTGGAATGCGCTGTATATCGGGTGCGGAACGAGATTGCCCAGATTTTTTTTGTGGAGTTTTCTCAATGCCGATTTCAGATTCTCAGCCCCGCACAATTTCGCCGAAAATGCGTCCGCCTCGTACTCGTTCGCCCGCGAGAACGCGTTTAAAACGGGAGTCATCCAGAACGTGAAAAAGCCCGCGCAAAGCGAGAACATCAAAAAGACCGGTCCGAAGCCCGTAGCCTCGCAAAAGCCGAAACCCAGAAAAAACCACTCGCTCAGCGACAGCCACCCCATCACCGCGAACGCCGCAAAGAGCATAACAAAGTTCATAGCCATCATCTTTACGATGTGTCCCCTTTTGTAGTGCCCTATCTCGTGCGCCAGAACCGCCTCGATTTCGGCTTCGCCGAGCTGCTCGACGAGCGTGTCGAAAAGCACTATTCTGCGGAAGCGTCCGAAACCCGTAAAAAACGCGTTTGAATGCGAGCTGCGTTTGCTGCCGTCCATCACCTGAATCGTGCTCGCGTGGAAACCGCCGCGCTCCGAAAGAGCGAGCAGGCGCGTTTTCAGTTCGCCGTCGGGCAGAGGTTCGAGCTTGTTGAAAAGCGGCATAATCAGACGCGGATACAGCACAACCATCACAAGCTGGAATGCCGCCACGGCAAGAAAGCCCCAAAGCCACCAAGTGTTCTTGAACGACTCGGAAAACCAGAGGATTAGAGTAAGAATCGGCGCGCCCAAAATCAGCCCTACAAAAAGGCTTTTGATTTTGTCCACAACCCAGAGTTTAAGCGTGCTCTTGTTGAAGCCGTACTCCTCTTCGATTACGAACTGCGAATAGAGTTCGAAGGGAAGCGACGGCACTGAAAGCACAACCGAAATCAGCACGATGGTAACAGCCTGACCGAACACGCTCGCGCCGAAAACGTCGATTCCGAAATCGAAGAGGATCGGAATAATCCAGAGGGCGAACAGCAGCGCGAGAAACAGGGTGTTGCACGTGCCCTCGAAAATCCTGAAACGCGTTTTGTCGAGCGTGTACGCCAGAGATTTTGCGTAGGTTTTCGCGTCCATAAACGACGCGAACGCCTGCGGCACGCTCTTTTCGTTTGCGCGGATACTGCGCATGTTCAGAACGTCTAGCCACGTAAGCACGGCGTAGTTTAGCACGAGCATTGTCAGCACCACTGCGACGGGAACGGTCATAGCCTACTTGATTAGTTTTTTGAGGATGTCGAGCACCATCGCGGGATTCGCCTTGCCCTTCGACGCCTTCATCACAGGTCCGATAAGCGCGTTTATCGCCTTCTCGTTGCCAGCCTTGAATTGGTCGATTGCCTTTTGGTTGCCCGCCATCGCCTCGAGGCAGAACTTTTCCAGCTCGTCGGTGTTGCTGTTCTGCTTAAGCCCCTTGCGCCCGACGATTTCGTCGGCGGTTTCGCCCGTCGAGAACATTTCAACAAACACTTCCTTTGCCATCTGCTTCGAAATTACGCCGCTATCGACAACCCGCACGAGCGAAGCCAACGCCTTTGCCGAAAGTTTGCACTTGGCGAGTTTTTCTGCCGTCGAAGCGTGTACGGCGACATTTTCGGATTTCTCGAAGTCGTCCGGTTTTTCGGATTCGTCGGCGGCGGAAAGTTCGCGCAGAAGGTCATTGACAATCATATTCGCGGAAACCTTCGGATTTTTGCCGTACTCTTTGAGCGACTCTTCGAAGTAGGCGCAAAGAGCGGCATCGGGGCAGATTGCCGAAGTTACCGAATACGGAAGACCGTAGTTTTCCATATATCTGCGCTGGCGGTCGAACGGAAGTTCGGGCAGATTTGCGCGGATTGAATCGAGTAGCTCGCGCGAGATTTTGCACGGCATAAGGTCGGGATCGGGGAAGTAGCGGTAGTCGTGCGCATCCTCCTTCGAGCGCATCGACTGCGTTACGCCGAGCTGCGCGTCGTAGCGGCGCGTTTCCTGAACAATCGGGATTCCCTTTTTGATGCAGTCTATCTGCCTGCGGATTTCGTAGTCTATACAGTTGCGCGCGTGCGATGTAGAGTTGATGTTTTTCATCTCCACCTTCACGCCGAATTCCCTTGCGCCCACGGGACGAATCGACACGTTTACGTCGCAGCGCATCTGCCCCTTTTCCATATCGCAGTCCGAAATTCCCGCGGCGGAAATGGTGTTTTTGAGCGAAGTAAGATACGCGAAAACCTCTTCCGAAGAGTGCATATCGGGCTCGGAGACGATTTCCATAAGCGGCGTGCCCGCCCTGTTGTAGTCCACGAGCGAATCGTGCGCAAAGTGCGTGAGCTTACCCACGTCTTCCTCGAGATGTATGCGCGTGAGCTTAACATTGCGGTGCGCGCCCATTTCAGACCTGTTTTCGGCGGGCAGCTCAATCTCGACGCTCCCGCCCAGACACAGCGGTTTGTCGTACTGCGAAAGCTGGTAGTTTTTGGGGCTGTCGGGGTAGAAATAGTTTTTTCTGTCCCACTTTGTTATTTCGGGAATTTCGCACCCGAGCATAAGCCCCAGTTCGATTGTCTTGCGAATCGCCTCGTAGTTGAGCACCGGCAGAACCCCGGGGAGTGCCCAGACAACTACGTCGGTTAGCGTATTCGGCGGCTCGCCGAACCTGTGCGCCACCGAAGTGAACATCTTGCTGCGCGTCTTGATTTGGACGTGCGTTTCCAGACCGATTACTGCTTCGTATTGTATTTCGGACATAATAAAATCAGAGTTGCGGGTTGCGTTTGTTCCAGTCACAGGCGCATTCGTACGCGTAGGCATAGGAGAGCAGATTCGATTCGTCGAACGCCCTGCCTATCATCTGAAGTCCCACGGGCATTCCGTCCGACGCGAAGCCGCACGGCACGGATATTGCGGGAAGCCCCGCAAGGTTTACGTTGATTGTAAAGATGTCGCTAAGGTACATCGCAAGCGGATCGGACGTTTTTTCGCCCGCTTTGAACGCGGTCGTCGGCGATGTCGGCGCAAGAATTGCGTCGACCGACTCGAACGCCTTTTCGAAGTCGGTTCTGATGAGCGTACGAACCTTTTGGGCGCGGAGATAGTACGCGTCGTAATAGCCCGAGCTGAGAACGTAGCTACCCAAGATGATTCGGCGTTTGACCTCTTCGCCGAAGCCTTCGGCGCGGCTCTTAAAGTATACATCGATTACGTCTTTTGCCTTGTCGCTGCGGTGCGTGTAGCGTATTCCGTCGTAGCGGGCGAGATTCGACGAAGCCTCGGCGGTCGCGATGATGTAGTAGACGGGAATCGCCAAATCGGTATGCGGCAGGGAAACTTCGACGATTTCCGCGCCGAGTTCGCCGCACTTTTTAATTGCCGCCTCCACAATTTGCCGAACTTCTGGGTCGATACCCTCTGACGCGAAATATTCTTTCGGAACGCCGATTTTTTTGCCCTTGAGCGAATCGGCGGAAAGCTTCGACGGATAGTCTTCAATCTTCACGTTCACGCTTGTGGAATCGAGCCTGTCGTAGCCCGCGATGTGTTTGAGCACAATCGCCGCGTCCTTCACCGAACGCGCGAACGGACCTATCTGGTCGAGCGACGAAGCAAACGCCGCCAGACCGAAACGGCTTACAAGCCCGTACGTGGGCTTCATGCCCACAACGCCGCAGAGCGAAGCGGGCTGGCGGATTGAGCCGCCCGTGTCCGAACCGAGCGATACGGCGCATTCGCCCGCCGAAACCGCCGCCGCCGAACCGCCGCTGCTGCCCCCCGGGATGCGCGACAAGTCCCACGGGTTGCGCGTTTTCTGGAGCGCGCTGTTTTCGCAGGAAGAGCCCATTGCAAATTCGTCCATATTCAGACGCCCCCAGAAAAGCGCGCCCGCGCCTTCGAGCTTTTGCATTGCCGTGCCCGTATAGGGGCTGACGTAGTTTTCGAGCATTCTGCTTGCGCAGGTGAGCTTCTGTCCGCGTACCGCAAGCAGGTCTTTCAGCCCTACGGGAATGCCGTCGAGCTCCGAAAGCTTGCCGCCGTTTGCCCTGCGCTTGTCTGATTTTTCGGCATTCGCCAAAAGTTCTTCCTCGTTTGAGGAAATGAACGCGCCCACTTTGGAATCTACCGCGTTTTTTCTGTCGATGAAAACCGTTGCAAGCTCCACCGCCGAGATTTGGCGGCTGTCGAGCATTGCGTCGAGTTTGTCGATATTTTCGTAAAAGATTTCTCCGCTCATTTCGGGAATGTGTTTTCGGTTTGTCTACGCGTCGTCCACCACTTTGGGAACGACTATCTGGTTGTCGCGTTTTGCTGGGGCGTTCATAAGCGCGTCCTCGACGCTCATCGGCTCGCCCTCGATATCTTCGCGCCACACGTTGTAGATTGCGTGGGCGTGCGCGCTCGGCTCCACGTCGGAAACGTCTATTGCCGAGAGCTTTTCAAAATATCCCAGTATCTGGCCGAGTTGCTTGGAAAACTTTCCCTTTTCCTCTTCGGTCAGTTCTATGCGCGCGAGTTTCGCAACATAGTCTATGTCGATTTCGCTTGAATTCATATGCGTGTGAAAATCGCAAAAACGCGCCGATGTTTCAAGAAAATTACCGCGTTTTTTTCGGGGCGGCAAACCGCGCGGAAACGGAAAGTCCGCACCGTGCGCCGATGCGGACTTTCGGAAAAATCGGGACGCGTCGCGTTCCCCTATTTGAGCCTTTCCAGAAAATCGGCAAGCGACCGCGCGTTCGGCGCGCAGATATAGACGGGCGCGGGCGATACGGGAAGCCTTGTAGTGCCGTCGCCGCGCGGTTTTATGTCGTTGCCGTACACGTCGCAAATGCGTATCCCCGCGGGCACTTTGCCGAGTTCGAGCGGCTTGCGGGCGAGCTTGTCGAAAACCTTTTCACGCAGCTTTTCGTCGGGGTTTGCGCCGTCGAAATGGCAGTCGAGCGCGAAGAGCGTTGCCGCCGCCGCGTCCGACTTTCTGCCGACAAATTCGTAGGCAAGCCATCTGTCCCTGAGATTTTCCGATTTCGAGAACCTCATACCGAACAGCTTTTCAGCAAAGACCGCAGACACTATGAATTTTTCGTTCGGCATAATATTGAACGGTTCGACCGAAGCAAACGGCATATACCTGCCCTTCCTGAAATTTTCAATCCTGCACACCGAACCGATTTTCCGCGCCATCGTGGGCGCGGGAACGAGAATGGAGGCCTCGACGCCGCCAGCCGCATCGAGCAAATAACGGCGGATAATGTACGCGGGATGGAAGCGCGGTCCGTTCAGATGGTCGCCGCCGCCCTTGCAAAGCGGATTCAGATAGTACAACTCGGTCTGCATAAGCGGCAAATCGACATTGTTTTCGACGAGATTTTTTCTGAACTTTGCGATAACCTCGTCGCCGCGTTTCGGAGTGTCCTCGAAAAGAGACTGGTACGAGTGGAACGATATCGCGTCGCAGAATCTGCCCGCGCCCATTTTCAACATCGTCGCGAAAAAGCCGTTGATGTTGCCGCCGTAGTCGCCCGTCGTGGAAAAACCCACAACCCTGTTTTGAGGGTCGATGCCCTTCAGCACGCCGTACGCCGATTCTATGTAGGGATAGTAAACGGAGAAGTCGCGCCAAATGATATTCGGCTCGTTCATCACCTCGTAGTATGCGATTTTGCCCTTGTAGCGTTCGCCGATTGCCGAAACCATCCGCTTCCAGTCGGCGAGCGGCGGTTTAATCGCCTTTCTGCCCTGATTTTCGAACCCCTGCAGGGTGCGGACAACCTCCGATTTTTTGTAGAGCCAATCGGCCTGTCTGTGCCCGCGCAACCCCATCTGCGGCGGATAGACAAAAAACATACCGCCGAGAACGGGCATAACGCGAAGGTTGTTTTCGCACGCAAGACGCACAAGCTCGTCGGTAACCGTCCAGTCGTAAACACCCTCTTTCGGCTCTATCAGCCGCCAGTTGAACGGATTGCCGCTGTCCCAAGTTCTGATGTACGTAATGCCGCTGTCGGCGAGATAGGCAATTTCCTCGGGAGTCGGCTTTATTCCTTCGCCGCTTGTGAGCACGCCGCAATACCCCGTATCGACGGGCAAATCGCCCGCACGCGCCCGAACTTTCGGTGAAACGGCGCAGGCGAATTTTGCGGAATTGCCGTCAAGCGAAAATTCGAACACATACAAACCGTTGTTTGCGGGCGACGGAACCGAAATTTTGCGCTCGAACGCGCCCGACGGAATATCGATTTCTCCCGAGCCCTCCGAAACCGCAACGCCGTCCTTTTCCCGCAGAAAACGCCACTTGTACGGAGACTTCACAACCGAATCCGACTCGCCTTTGACAGTCGCCGAAAGCACCGAATCTTTCGAAAAAATGGGCACGCCCGATTCCGTCTTTCCCGAAATTTTGCCGCGCAACCTTTCGAAAAACCCCGTTTTTTGCGAAAGCGAAACCTCAAAACGCACGGGCGGTTTGAATGAAACGGCAGCCGAAGCGTCTGCGGATAGCATCTTGATGTCGGCAAACGAAATCTCCGACGCTTTGTCCGACACCTTTTCGAAACGCAGCGGCACCCAAACGTCCACACCCGACTTCGCAAGACGCTTCGAGTCGAACCTGTATGTATAAGTTTTCCATTCGCGTCCGATGTCGAATTTCGCAAGCTCGCGGCGGAAAATAGAGTTGCCGTTCGCCATCGCAATCAGCCTGATTTGGATGGGTTCGGAAGCCTTCGCCTCGAACGAAATATCGTACACGCCGTCGCGCGAAACGTTGACCTCCGAAAGATTCAATCCGCCGAGACCGCCCTCTTTTGCAAAATACGACAGGAATTTCTTCGAATCCGCCCGAACCCCGATTTTCGCGCCGACATCCGCCGCTGAAGCGTCGCTGAAACCGAAATCGGCAAAGCCGTTAGAGAAGTCGCCGTTGCGCACGATGTTCGGCGCGGCGCAAGCGGCACACGCAAAAAGCGAAAAAGCCACGATTGATTTTATGTTTCTGTCCATTGTCGGATATTTTTTAAGTTGGTTGATTTTTAAGTTGGTTGATTTGCATAGCGCACCGGCGGAATAACCGCCGTACGACGAATGGGTCTAGCGGATTTCCAAAAAATGCGCAAGAATATTTGACATCCTCAAACGCAGCACTTTAACTCGTGGAAAAATGAAACCCCCTACAATCATAGCGGCTCTCGGAATGGCGTTTTTGTGCGCGTGCGCAAAGGTCGTTCCGCCGTACGTACTCGAATTGGACGAACAAAAGACATCGGGCATAGTGGCGCGCGGCGGCAAGATAGAAATAAAGCTCAAAGGTAACCATACAACGGGCTATACGTGGGAACTTTCCAGAAACGCCTCGCCGTATACGGAATTTTTAAAGGAGGAATACGAAGGCACAAATCCGAAATTGATAGGCTCGGGAGGCGTATCGAAATTCGTGCTTGAGGCGCAGCAAAAAGGGCACATCGAACTGGTATTCACATACAACCGCCCGTGGGAAATGTCCGCCCCGATAAAAACCGCAACCTTCACCGTAGACATAAAATAGCGCAAAAAAACGCGCCGAAAATCCGTATCGACGCGGATTGAAATCGGCGGCGCAAAAGCCGCATTCGATTTTCGGCTTAATCGTAGAACTGCGCCCTGTACTCGGGAACGTTCTTGAATATGAAACGTTTCAGGTCGTTTATGTCTCGCTTGTCGGCGGTCTGTTTTATTTCCTCCACGACTGACTTCATTTCGTCGTACGACGGCGGTTGCGAAACGAACCCGAAAATGCGCGGATTTGCAGTCTTCACAAGCGACTCGTTTTTGTGCTGCAGTTCTTCGTACAATTTTTCCCCGGGGCGCAAGCCGATTATCTTTATCTTGATGTCTACGTCGGGTTCGTAGCCGCTCAGGCGTATCATATGGCGCGCCAAGTCGATAACCTTTACGGGCTCGCCCATATCCAGAACGAAAATCTCGCCGCCCTCCGCCTGCGCCGCGCACTGTAAGACAAGCCCGACCGCCTCGGGAATTGTCATAAAGTAGCGCGTTACGTCGGGGTGCGTTACGGTGACGGGTCCGCCCTCGGAAATCTGGCGTTTGAATGTGGGAATCACGCTGCCCGACGAGCCAAGCACGTTGCCGAATCGAACCGCAACAAACTGAGTCTTGTTGCCCTCTCTGTTTTGTATCGCCTGAACCGCCTTTTCCGCGAGTCGTTTCGACGCGCCCATTACGTTTGTCGGATTTATCGCCTTGTCGGTAGATATGAGCAGGAATTTTTCCACCCCGTATTTGCTTGCAAGCTCGGCGATATTCCACGTCCCGAAGGTGTTGTTTTTCAACGCCTCGCTCGGTTGCGACTCCATCATAGGAACGTGTTTATGCGCCGCCGCGTGGAAAATCAGCTGCGGTCGATACTTAGAAATTATGCGCTCCATCCGCTTTTCGTCGGCTACGCTGCCTACGAGCGGCTTTATGTTTATGCCGTATTCGCCGCGGATGATTTTCTGCTCTATTTGGAAAAGCTGCACTTCGCAGTGGTCGAGCAGAATCAGAAGCGACGGCGATTTCGCCGCTATCTGCTTGCAAAGCTCGCTGCCGATGCTTCCGCCCGCGCCCGTTACCATCACGACCTTGTTTTTTATCATTCCGTCGATTGAATGCGTATCGAGCGGAATCTGTTGGCGGCCGAGAATGTCCTCGATTGCGACTTCGTGGAAATTCGAGACTTTCGCGTAGCCCGACGCCAGTTCGTAGTACGACGGCACAATGCTTGTTTCGACGCCCAAGCGCGAAAACGCCGTCGTTATTTCCGAAATTTTCGTTCTCGGAAACGCCGAAATTGCAATGATTACGCGGTCGATTTTATAGGAGCTTACGAGCGAATCAAAGTTGCACTTGAGCTTCAAAACTTCGAGCCCGAGAATCTGGTGTCCGATTTTCGCGGGGTCGTCGTCGAGAAACACCACGGGGGTTATGCCCATACTCTTTCTTGCGAGCAAATCGGAAGCGAGCGTTACGCCCAAATCGCCCGCACCGATTATAGCCACCCGTTTCTTACGGACGGAGTGTACGGTATCGCGCATAAAGTATTCGCGGTACATACGCATCGAAAGACGCATAAACGAGAACCCCACAGTCGACAGAACGAAGTCGCCCAAAATCACGCCGCGCGGAATCAGAGTTCCGCCGAAGAACATACAACTAACCGCAATTACCGCAAGCGAAGCAAACAACATCGCCCAGAATATGCGCACCATATCCTGCACGTGAAAGTAACTGAGCAATCCCTTAAATTGACCGAATGAAGCAAGGAAAAATATTTTAAAGGGCAGGACAATCCAAAAAACGCGCGGGAAACTCAGGTCGCATTCGGATATTTTCGAGAAGTCGAAATCGAAACGCAGCAGGAACGCCACGAGCAACGAAACAAAAGTTATGAAAATGTATGCCGCCAGAATCGCAACCGTACGCAACGAAAACAGCGAAGGCATCATTCCGAGCAAAAATGCGTGTTTTAAAATCGAATTGAATCCGTTTTTCATATCAGAGTAAAATAGATTTTCGGCGTTCCACAAACACCACCCCATCCGACAGTGCGAAAAAAGGCACATACCCGCTTCCCACAAGAAAAGGATGCGCACCCTTTCAATTGCCGATTTTCCGTGAATAGTGTCGAAATTCGGAAGTTTTTCAAGCAAATATAATGCTACTGTTTGTCGAACGCCTCTACTTCGGCGGCGGCGCGTTCCCAGTCTTTGTAGAGGGCGTCGAGGCGCGATTTGAGGGCGTTGTAGTGTTCGGTTGTGGAGGCGCACTGTACCCCGCGCTTGAAAAAGTCGGGCGAAGTCATTTCAAGCTCTGCTTTCGACAAGTCCGATTCCGTTTCCGATATGTCCGACTCTATTTTCGACATCGCCTTTTTGAGTTTCGAAAGGGCTTCGCGCTTTTTCGCCGCCTCTATTCGGCGCGTTTTTGCGTCGCCCGCGCCGCCCGATTTCGGCGCGCCCGAAGAACGCAAAACTATTTTACCCTCGCGCTTGATGCGCTCGACATAGTCGCTCAGATTCCCCGTAAATTCGCGCAAACCGCGCGGAGAAAGCTCTATTACCCTGTCTACAATCGGATCGAGAAACGCGCGGTCGTGGCTTACGACCAAATACGTTCCGCGGTATGCCGCCAACGCCTTTTGGAGTACGCCTTTGGAATTCATATCGAGGTGGTTTGTAGGCTCGTCGAGAATCAAAAAATTGAACTCCTTCAAAAGCATTTTCGCGAGCGCAAGCCTGTTCTTCTCGCCGCCCGAGAGAATGCCGACGCCCTTCAGCACATCGTCGCCCGAGAAAAGGAACGAGCCGAGCAGACTGCGAACCTCTTTTTTGCGCTCCATCGGGGCTGCGCTCATAGCTTCGGTCAAAACGTCGTTCGACTTGTCGAGCTCGTCGGTTTGGTGCTGGGCGAAATACGACATTTCCACGTTCAGCCCCGTTTCGACCGTCCCCGAATCGGGCTTCAACCCGCCCGCAATGATTTTCACGAGCGTACTTTTGCCCGCGCCGTTGGCCCCGACCAACGCCACGCGTTCGCCGCGCTCTATTTTGAACGAAATATTTTCGAGCACCCTGTGGTCGCCGAACGCCTTGCACACGTTTTCGACTTTCAGAACGACCTGCCCGCAGCGTTTTGGCTCGGGAAAGGCGAAGCTTATTTTCGAATTGTCATCCTCCTCCGCCTCGATTCGCTCGATTTTGTCGAGAGCCTTTATGCGGCTCTGCACTTGGGCTGCCTTCGAGCTTTTGTATCTGAAACGCTCTATGAACTTTTCGGTTTTTTCTATTTCCCTGCGCTGGTTTTCGGCGGCGCGGGCAATTTGGTGCTTGCGAGCTTCGGACTCTTTCAGGAAAAACTCGTAGTTGCCCGCATACAAGTCGAGCCGCCCCTTGACGACGTGGAACGTGCGGTTCGTGAGGGCGTCGAGAAAGGCGCGGTCGTGGCTTACAATCATCACCGCGCCCGAGTAGCCGCGAAGATAGTCTTCAAGCCACGCGACAGACTCTATGTCGAGGTGGTTCGTGGGTTCGTCGAGCATCAAAAGCGTCGGTTCTTTCAGAAGAAGCTTCGCAAGGGCGATTCGCATCTGCCAACCGCCCGAAAACTCGCAGCACGCCCGCGTCATATCGGACATCGCAAAACCCAGCCCCTGAAGCACCGTCTCGACCCGCGAACGCACCTTCGACTCCTCCGCGTCCTCGAGCCTGTGGGCAAGCTCGCCCATTTCGGCAACCGCCTCGGCATACTCGCGCGACGAAATGTCGGCGGATGCGACAACCGCGTCCGCCTGCTCCATCTTTGCCCTGAGCGAAACCACATTTTCGAACGCCGACTCAACCTCGTCGAAAAGCGGACGGTCGCCCGCGACAATCGCCTCCTGCGGCAGATAGCCCACCGACGCGTACTTGGGCTTTGCTATTTCGCCCGCGTCGGGATGTTCCTGCCCGCACAGAATTTTCAGAAGCGTACTCTTTCCCGCGCCGTTCGCCCCTACGAGCCCTATGCGGTCGCCCTTGTTGACGACGGCGTTTATTCCGTCGAAAATCGTCCTCGGACCGAAAGAAAGTTCGATGTTCCTGATTTCTATCATTGAAAAAACAGACGGGCTGCGCAAAACGACGCGCAGCCCAATTCAATAAACGCCCGAAATTAGAGCGATTCCGTCGAAATAAAACGCCTGTCGACAGCCTGCGCCCCGACGATTACGCTCGTGCCGAATATGTCGTTAACCGATGCGCCTCGCGAAAGTTCGGCGACGGGCTTAGAAAGCCCCGTCAAAACTCGACCGTACGAATTTACGTTCGCCACGACCTGAAGCATACTCGAGACGATATTTCCCGAATCCAAGTCGGGGAAAATCAGCACATTTGCGTGCCCCGCAACCGAGCTGCTTATACCCTTGAGTTTCGCCACTTCGGGGCGCAACGCAGCGTCAACCTGAAGTTCGCCGTCGACTTCAATCGGAATGTCGCAGGTCTTCGCCTTTTCGTGCGCAAGCGACGTCGCCGCTTTTACCTTCAGCACGCTGTGCAGCGTGGACGACGGCGATTTCGACGAGAACGAAAGCATCGCAACCCTCGGCATTTCAAGCGTAAGGTGGTTGACGAGTACCGCCGTAGTTATGGCAATATCGCAAAGCTGTTGTTCCGTAGGCTCGGGAATGACGCCGCAGTCCGCAAGGAACAGGTCGCCGTTTACGCCCAATTCGGGGTTGCCCGTCGAGACAATCATCAGCGAACTTGCCGTGCTGAAGCCCTTTTGAAGCGGAATGATCTGAAAGACGGGTCTGAGCACGCTCGAAGTCGCAACGGTTACGCCCGCAAGCATCGCGTCGGCGCGCCCCGTTGCGAGCATAAGCGTGGCGTAGTAGTTGGGCTGCAACGCCATCAAGTTGATTTCTTGCGGGTCGTAATTGCGGAATTTCGGCATTCCGTGCAGAAGCTTCATCAGGGCGACGGAATCGTCCGACTTCACGGGTTCGATAATTTTGATGCCGTCAAGACGCACGTCGAGCGACTTTGCCGTCGCCTCGATTTTGTCGCGCGCGCCCAGAAGAATCGGAACGCCGAGCTTGCGCGTTGCAAACTGGCGCGCCACCTGAATTACGCGAGGGTCTTCGCCCTCTGCGTAGACGATTCGCTTGGGGTGGTTTTGGAGACGTGCGGAAAGTTTTTTTACAAGAGCCATAGTCGCTTTTTTTGTGTGTGAGAGGGGGGGGTATGAATCTTATGTTAATCTTAAATACTATTTCGCCCGGAACAAAAACAGTCAACCCCAATTTTCAAAATTCGAACGGAAACGGAGCCACAAAAAAGCCCGAACCGTTTCGGCTCGGACTTTTTGAAGTGGGGCGTTTTATTTTTCGCTTAGCTTCGCCTTGATAATCGGCTCGATTACGGCGTAGCCTTCGTTCTTCAGGTGAACGCCGTCGCGCGAATATTTTTCGGGAAGTCCGCCGCGCGAGTCTACAAGTGCCGAATAATAATCGACATATTCGAAACCGCTTTTGTCGGCGAAGTCCTTTATCATGGCATTGAGCTTTTTGATTTTTTCGGCGGGTTCAAGACCCTTGTGCCACGGAAATTCGCAGGACGGCATTACGGAACAGAGAATCACCCTTATGCCGTGCAAACGTCCGAGCTCCGCCATCGACTTGATGTTTGCCAAGACGTATTCGAGCTTTATCGGCCCGATGTTTTCGGCGACATCGTTCGTACCCGCAAGAATCACGACCGCCTTCGGCTTGAGGTCGATAACGTCGGGACGGAAACGCACCAGCATTTGGCACGAAGTCTGTCCGCTGATTCCGCGCCCGAGATAGTTGTTTTTCTCGAAGAATTCGGGGCGCTGGCGCGCCCAACCCTCGGTGATTGAATCGCCCATAAAGACCGCCACGGGAGCCTGTTTCAAGTGCGCGTTCGGTGCTTCGTAGCGTTCGAAACGCGCCCAACTGAGATTCTTTTTCTGGGCTTTTGCGCGGAGAGTCGGCTGTGGCTTCTGCGCGGGAGCGGGTTTTTTCTGGGCTTCGGCAAACGCAAACGAGCAAAGTAGCGAAGCCGACAATATTGACAGTATCAATTTTTTCATTCTCATTCTCCTATTGTTGTAAAACCAACCTGCGGGAGAAAAACAATCCCCCGTTTTCATTGTGAACACTGTACAAAAACGGACGCAATTTGCAATACCGTAATTAAAAAAGCCGCGAACAATGCCGCCGACTTCACGCCGAATCCCGAACTAATGGGAGAGCGACTTCATCAGAAAATCGACCACTCTTTTGACGTTTGTGTCGTTTTGCTCCAAGAGGGTCTCGACCATGTGCATTGCGTGGATTACCGTGCCGTGGTCGCGCCCGCCAAAACGTTTGCCGATTTCCTGAAGTGTGTGGTTTGTAAGTTTTCTGGAAATGAACATCGCAATCTGTCGGGCGAGGGAAATCGTCGCCGTGCGGCGTTTGCCGCAGAGGTCTTCGGGAGTCAGGTGAAAACGGTCGGCGGTGCACTTTTGGATTTTCTCTATGTCGACGGCGGCTCCGTCTTCCTGAACAATGTCGTCGGCAAGAAGATACGTAGCCTTTTCAAGCGTGATTGCCGAAGAGGAATCTATCAGCGAACAATAGCCGATAAGCTTGTTCAATGCGCCCTCCATGCGGCGCACGTTCTTGGTAAACTTGCGCGCGATGAAATCGAGGATATCCGCGCCGATTTGCGAAGTTCCCGAAGACGAAGCTTTTTTGCGTAGAATCGCAAGACGCGTTTCGTAGTCGGGCATCTTGATGTCGGCTGCCATTCCCCACGCGAAGCGCGAGACGAGACGCTTTTCGATGTCCTGAACCTCGTTTATCGGCTTGTCGCATGAGAGCACAATCTGCTTGTTTGCGTTGAAAAGCTCGTTGAATGTATGGAAGAATTCGTTCTGGCTGCTTTCCTTTTTTGCGAAGAACTGGATGTCGTCGATAAGGAGCACGTCGGTATTGCGGTAGCGTTTACGGAACGCGGCTATGTCGCCGTTGCCGAGCGCGTTAATATAGTCGTTTACAAAGGTTTCCGAAGAAATGTAGACGACCTTCGCCGACGGATTATTCTTGATTATAAAGTGCGCAATGGCGTGCATCAGGTGGGTCTTGCCCAAGCCCGTGTCGCCGTAGAGGAACAGCGGGTTGAACGCCTTGCCCACGTTCTGGGAGACGGCAAGAGCCGCCGCGTGCGCAAGCGCGTTGCTTTCGCCAACGACGAAGTTTTCGAAAGTGTTGCGCGGATTTATCGAAATGGGCGTTTTCGGCGCGTCGGCAACCGTGCGAACCGATGCCCTGCGGTCGTCTTCGGGCTTCGAAACGGGCAGCTGCGACGACTCCTTTACGATTATATCGACATCGACATTATGGCTTGCCGCAAGCGAAAGATTCTGAATGAGAATGTCTTTGTAATTGTCGAGAATCCAGTACGGCGCAAACGCGCTGGGCGAGGATAGCACTATTTTGTTTTCGTCTCCGCCAGCGCATTCGAGGTTCGAGAACCACTCGTTGTATGCCTCTTCGGGCAGGGCGACAGCCAATTCGGTTTTTGCCTTTTGCCAAATTTCGGAGAGCACTGAATCTGTAGTCAAAGGGGTCATTATTCTGTTTTCGGGAACAATTATTCACACAAAAGGACGGGAGCGGTCAAGGCAAAATCTGCGCGCGCAAAAACGCCGAAACTTTCGGAATTTTTCGCCAACCCGAAAACCGTACAACCTTGTGCCCGATTGCGTTTCATATTTTTAACTTGTTTATTTGCAAATTGTTATACCCAAAACCTAAAACATCTGCCTTTTGAAATCGGCGGCATTCGAGGTTTTCGGTTCTGTCCAATTTCATTGAACTCGAACCATCTTCGCGCTAAATCGAAAACTTGCAAGCAGAAGTTTTTTACAAGTTATTAACATTTTGATTGTGGAAAAATTTTTAAAGAAAAAACTTGCCAAGACATCCCCGAAACGGAATCTGCGCAACCGACTGATTTACGGCAAGATTGCAATACACGAAAAAATCGAAATATCATAAAATGGGCGTTCGGGATTGTCCCGCAAGGCGCAATCGCACAAAAACAAAGGGCTTACCTCTGTTCAAAAAGCCCGAAAATGCGGTTTTCAAATTTCGTAAGTACGGTGTCGGGAAAAATTTTTCGGCGAAAAAAAAATTTTTTCTCGGGTCGGTATTGTGGCAAATCCGGAAAATTTTTCTTTTGTTTGCCGAAAAAACAATATAAAACCCGTCACCCGTGAATTTATTGGGAATAGACTACGGACACAAACGCATAGGGCTCGCCTACGCCGACACGTCGCTCGGGGTTGCCGTCCCGATTCCCGCGGCGGTTCAGCCGACCCTCGAAGCGCGGCTCGAGCAGATTGCACAGGACATCAAATTGCGTTCAATCGACAAAATCGTAGTGGGCTATCCATACAATATGGACGGTAGCGTTGGCGACAAAGCCCGCGAGGTCGACGAATTTATAGCGAAAATAGAGGCGGCGTTCGGCTTGCCCGTCGAAAGAACCGACGAGAGGCTCAGCTCGTTCCAAGCCGAAAACGACTTTTTCGCGATGTCGCCGAAAACGAAAAAATCGGTTGCCGCCCGAAAGAAACACAGGCGCACGGGCGACATCGACTCACGCGCGTGCGCGCTATTCCTGCGCGAGTATCTCGAAACGCAGGGCGGGCAAAAATGAGCCGCTCGCCGAAAAAAGTTCCCCTGCCCGCCCCCGACGGCGACGCGCCGATGTCGCGTTTCAAATGCGTCTGCGCGTACGACGGCACGGACTTTTGCGGATGGCAGTCGCAGCCGGACGGCAACGCAATTCAGGATTTCATCGAACGCAGGCTCGAGCGGATTTTCAAGCGCAAGGTAAGAATCCACGGCAGCGGGCGCACCGACTCGGGCGTTCACGCAAATGCGCAGGTCTTCCACTTCGACGCGCAGTGGAAACATCCCGTCGAATCGCTCTTTGCCGCACTAAAAAGCGGCTACCCCGATTCGCTCCAGATTCTGTCGGTCGAACGCGTTTCGCCTGATTTCCATGCCCGCTACTCGGCAAAGGGCAAACGCTACGTATACTATATAAGGGAGGGGCAGTCGATGCCGAAAACCACGCGCTACGAATGGTCGATAGGCAACCGAACTCTCGATGTGGACGCGATGAACGATGCCGCAGCCGTTCTGCTCGGCACGCACGACTTCACTTCTTTCAGCGCAAGCAGGGGCACCGACGCAAAGGACAATCCCCTGAAGACCCTTCTGAAGCTCGAAGCGAAGCGCAAAAAAGACCTGATTGTTTTCACCACACGCGGAAGCGGCTATATGTACAAAATGGTGCGGCTGCTCGTTGGTGCGCTTTTCGAGGTCGGTTGCGGCAGGCTCTCGAAATCGGACATCGCCGAAATTCTGGAGTCAAAAAAGCGCGGAATCCACAAGTTCCAAGCCGCCCCCGCGAGGGGTCTTGCGCTCGACAGGGTTTTCTACTGACCGCCGCCGAACCTCCGCCCCTCTGTTTTGCGCGTCCGAATACGGCGGGCTTTTTGGCTTGTATTTTGCGCAAAGCCCCCTACTGTGTCGCTTTTTGACCATTTAAACTTTTAGGAAATTTATGAAATACGCTATTGGTGTTGACATCGGTGGAACGAACACAAAGTTGGGCATTGTCGACGAAAAGGGAAACGTCCTCAAACGCCACGACTTCAAAACAACCGACTACAAAGATTTTGCAACCTACGCCGAGGGTCTGGAACGCGCCATCACGTTTATGATGTCCGATTTCGACGGCGACTGTGTCGGCGTGGGTATCGGTGCGCCCAACGGCAACTACTACACGGGCACGATTGAATACGCCCCCAATCTTCCCTTCGGCAGAAGCGTTCCGATTGTCGAAACGCTCAAACTGGCTCTCGGGATGGATACCATCTGTCTTAGCAACGATGCAAACGCCGCCGCTCTCGGCGAAAAAATCTACGGCGGCGGGCGCAATTTGAGCCACTTTATCGTAATCACGCTCGGCACGGGCTTGGGTTCGGGTATCATCACCGACGGCAAGCTGCTCTTGGGTGCCGACGGTTTTGCGGGCGAGCTAGGGCACGTCTGTGCAGTCCCCAACGGCAGACTATGCGGTTGCGGCAAGCACGGCTGTCTCGAAACGTACGCTTCGGCGACGGGCATCAAGCGCACGTTCATGGAGATGGTTGCCAAGTACAACGGCGAATCTAGCATTGCCAACGTTCCGTGGGAAAAGCTCGACGCGCGCGTAATCGAAGACGCCGCCCGCGCGGGCGACAGAGCCGCCGCCGAAACCTACCAAATTACGGGCAGTCTCTTGGGTCGCGCCCTCGGCGACTTCGTGCATTTCTCGCGTCCCTCGGCGATTTTCCTCTTCGGCGGGCCCGTAAAGAGCGGCGAGCTTATCCTCAACCCCACGAAGATTGCGATGGAGAAGAACCTTATGCCTGTCTTCCGCGACAAGGTGAAAGTTATGCCCTCCGAGCTTCCCGAAAGCGATGCCGCCATCTTGGGGGCCTCCGCAATGGTATGGGATGCCGTCCTAAACGCATAGCAGGCTGTAGCCTGCACGACTACGGAACTTCGTTCCTTCCTGTAATACCCAGGCGCGACTATAGTCGCGCCTGTTCGCATTGCTTCGCAATGGCTTTGTTGTTTCGAACTTTTTTGATACCTTCCGAAACCTGTTGATATACTTGTTCGATTGAATAAGAGAGTTCGGAGAGGGAATGTGGACGGTTATTTTGCGAAGCAAAATGTCCACTCGGGGGCGAAGCCCCCGCAATGGCGTACAGGCTCCAGCCTGTAAGTTCGCATTGCTTCGCAATGGCTTTGTTGTTTCGAACTTGTACGGGATATTTTCGAAACGAAAGAAACACCGTTGTGTTCCACGGTTTTTCGTATGGCATACGAGAAAAGGCGCGATTTATCGCGCCTTTCTGTTTGCTACTTGTTCGGAACTTCGTCGTAGACTCTTACGAAGTCCACTTCAAAGTAGTCGGGCAGAACCGCCTTGAACAATTCGGGAACGGGTTTGCCCCACTCGCGTTTGCCCGCGGAAAGTCCGCCGTCGTTGCCTTGCGCGTTTCTGTACCCTCCCGGTTCGGTCGAAACCAAGATGAATTGTTCGACGTGCGAAACGGGGCTGTTTTGCTCGCCGACCTTTTTGCCGTTGGCGTAGAATGTATACCCTTTCGGCGACCAATCCACCCCGTAGTAGCACCAACCGTCCGCATCGGATTCGTACTCCCACGAAAAGTGTCCGAACCACTTGCTGTCTTTACCGTAGCCGTTCCAACCGTTGCCGCCCACTATGCGCCCCTTTTTGATTTGGTTGTAGTTCTCCATTATGTCGGTTTCGATACCCGCAACTTCGGGGTTCGGCGAAGAACCGATTCCGGGGGATTGCAACCAGAAAGCCGAGTGCCAACCCGCGTTTTTCGGCTGTCGGCAGCGGATTTCGTAGTAGCCGTATTTGTGCATAAAAAGCGGCTTGCGGTATTTGCCGAACGGCCAGAACCCCTTGGAATCTTTGGGAATGTCGTATGTCAGCGAACCCGTCTGGAGATGCGGCGAGCAGAAGTCGTCTCCCTTGCGCATAAGATGAAGGCGCACGGTTTTGCCCGTCATTTCAACGCCCTCATAATTGTGGGCGAACGCGGGAAAATCCTGTCCCCAGAACGATTCGCGGCACATCCATTTTGTCTTGTCGATTTCGCTTCCATTGAATTCGTCGTTCCAGACAAGCTTCCATTTTTTGTTCGGCGGCAAAAGGCTCGGGGCTTCGTCCGAAAAAGGCTTGAACGGCACCTGTACGACGGGTTTATCCTTTACGCTAACCTCCGTAAACGCCGCAAAAGCGCATAGAGGAAACGCCGCGGCGGCAAGTGTTAGAACCAAGTATTTCAGTGTGTTTTTCATAGTAATTTATTTATTTTATTGTTTTACGGTAAAATTTCCGACAAGCACAAAATTCCCCGACTCCCCTACTTTGCGCCGAATTTGCGCTTCGGCTTTTTGTGGTCGCCGCGCAACATATTGCGCTGGGTTCGGCGTTCGGCAAGCCCCTTGTTGACTTTAATCGGCGTGCCGTCGGGCGCGATTTCGGCGCAATACATCGCGCAACCCATCGTCATCGGCAGCGGGATGAAATCCTGCACTTGCTGGACGCGCCAGTTCGACCTGCCCAAATAGGAATCGACAACCGCCATCTCCTTTTCCGTACACCCCGGGAAATTCGAGATGAAATACGGAACAATGTACTGCTTCTTGCCGGTCTTGCCGTTTACGCGGTCGAAGATTTTTCTGAACGCGTCGAACTCTCCCGCCCTGCCCTTGCGCATAAGGCACAAAACTTTGTCGTCGAGGTGCTCGGGGGCGACGCTGATTTGCCCCGAAACGTGGTCGCATATAATTTTTTCGGTCTGGTGCGGCTGAAGCAACGCCAAGTCGAGACGCACGCCCGAGTTCACGAAAACGTGCGAGACATTCGGAATTTTTTTGAGCGCGTCGAGCAAATCCATAAGCGGCTTTTCGTTCACGCCGTAGTTTCTGCAGAGGTTCGGAAAAATGCACGAATAGCGGCGGCACTTTTTGCAAATGTTCGGGTCTTTCGGAGTGTGTCCGTAGATATTGCCCGCCGCCCCGCCGACGTCGCTTATAGTCCCGCGAAAATACGGCTGTTTTGCAAGACGCCCGACACTGCGGACAACACTTTCGCGGCTGCGGAAAACGAGATTGCGCCCCTGATGCGAAACGAGTCCGCAAAACGCGCACCCCCCGGGGCAGCCGCGCACAACGGTGACGGAGTCTTTAATCATCTCCCACGCCGGAATTTTCTCTTTGTACGACCAGTGCGGAAGGTTCGTGTACGGAAGCTCGGAGAATTTGTCGAACTGCTCCGTCGTCATCGGCGGACGCGGCGGCTCTACCAGCAGAATGCGCCCGTTCGTGCGCTGGACCAGTCGCCGCCCGTTCCACGGATTCATCTCGCCCTCGACCGCCTTTGTCTCGCGCATAATCGCGGTTTTGTCGGAACACATTTCCTCGAAAGACGGCAATTCGACAACGCTTTCGTCGAGGGCAAACGCCGCCGATTCCTTTCCGCCCAAATACCTGCAAGTGCCTCGAATGCCCGCAAGACTCTGGTTGTTTTTTATGCGGTCGAAAATTTCGAGCATCGTAAGCTCGCCCATTCCGTAGCAAAGGATGTCGGCTTTGGAATCGACGAGCACCGACGGGCGGATTTTGTCCTGCCAATAATCGTAGTGGGCAACACGGCGCAAACTCGCCTCGACTCCGCCGAGAACCACAGGCAGGGAGGGAAACGCACGGCGCACAAGCTGGCAATACACAACCGACGCGTGCGGCGGACACAAACCCGTTTTGCCTGCGGGCGCATACATGTCTTCGCGGCGCATACGCCTGCCCGCCGTGTAGATTTTCAACATAGAATCTATGTTGCCCGCCGACACGCCGCAACCCAAGAGGGGTCGCCCGAAAACTTGGAGCGATTCGGGCGTGCGCCAGTCGGGCTGGGCAACCATTCCCACGCGATACCCCGCATCCAAAAGAATGCGCGCAATGAGCGACGAACCGAAACTCGGATGGTCGACATACGCGTCGCCCGAAACGATGAGGATGTCGACGGCATCCCAACCGCGCGCCTGCATTTCGGCGCGTGTCATCGGAACGAATTTGGTGAGGTCGCGTTTGTCCATACCGTGCGGCATAATCGCAACAGTCTCCCGAAAAATCAAGGACTAAAGCGGAAAATCAAAACCCGCAAAGCTGGGGAAACCCGAACATTTTCCGAGCAACCAACCCACGAAAAACCGCCGCGGGATTTCGCGGCGGCATTTTGTTATTTGTGTTTTTTTCGGATTTTGCACGTCCGAATATGCTTGATTTTTCCCTTTGGCGTACAAGATGGCGTGTTTTGTGAAAATTAAAATTCTTTCCTGCGAGGATTTTCTCGATGCGCGCAAGGCTTTCGGGCTCGCGACTCCCGAGTATTGGCGGCTGTTCGAAAACCTCCTTGTCGGCGCGGGTGCGAAGTCCGCCGATATCGAAATTTTCGACGCTCGGACCGACAAACTGCCCGCTGTGCGGGCGGGCGAAAAATATGTAATCACGGGCAGCCTTTCGAGCGCGTACGATTCCGACGCGTGGATTTCAGCGTTAAAAGATTTTGTCCGCGCCGCATGCGGTTGCGGGGCGAAAGTTGTCGGCATATGTTTCGGACACCAGCTTGTTGCCGACGCGCTCGGCGGGCGGGTCGCCCGAGCGGAGACGGGATGGGGAGAGGGAATCAGGTTTTCGCCGTTGAAGTCCGATTTTCTGAAGGCGTATTTTCCCGACGGAGGTTTTTGGCTCGACTACAACCACCACGATCAAGTTATAAATTTGCCGCCGAATGCCGAACGCCTTTCGGGAAGCGAATTTTGTCCGAACGAATCGTATCGGATTGGCGGAAGTATTTTGTGTTTTCAGGGACATCCGGAATTTACCCGCGAATATTCCGATATGCTTTTTTCGTACTTCAAAAACGAATTCCCGCAACCCGTGCAAATCGCAAGGGAAAACGCAAAAGGCAAGCCGACCGACAGCGCAAAAATTGCAAAGGCAATAATACGGTTTTGAGTCTTGATCCATCTAACAAGTATAATTAACAGGTTTCGGAAAAACACAAATTAAGTTCGAAATAACAAAGCCATTGCCGCAGGCAATGCGAGCTTATAAACAAAAGCGGCAACTATAGTTGCCGCGCAGCATCACAACTCCCGAACGAAGTTCGGGCGTCAAGGGCTTCGCCTTTGCGTGCAGGCACCTGCCTGCTTGCAGCCGCAATAGGTTTGGTTGTAGAAATTGTATTGGCGCAGGAGCTGGGCGCGACGTTCGGTTAAACCGCCTTTGCGCCAGTTCCGCGCCCAAAATTTTACGCCGCCGACCGCCGATTCGGCGAACTTTCCCGCCTCGTTCAACTGTTCCACACTCTTCCATCGCGAGGCGGCAAGAGTTGTTGTAAAGACGGCATAGCCGTTGTCGCGGGCAAATTTTGCCGTTTGCAACAACCGCATTTTGAAACACTCGAGACAACGCGCCCCGCGCTCGGGCAAATCCATCATCGAGCCGCAAACCGAAAGCCAATTTTCGTTGTCCCAGTCGCCGTCGATAAATTCCACCCCGAAACGCTCGGCAAACTTTTTGTTTTCCGATTTGCGCAGTTCGTATTCCTCCCTCGGGACGATGTTCGGATTGTAGTAGTAAACCGAAAAATCGATTCCGTTTTGAAGCAAATTTTCTATCACCGCCGCCGAACAGGGCGCGCAACACGAATGCAATAAAACCCGCCCCTTACAGGGCGGGATTGTGTCGGCGGAATCGTTCTTTTGCATGGACGGAAACGGGCGGAAACTACATTCTGCTCAGCAATTCCTGCAGTTTGCGCTGGAACGGGTACATATCGCTTTGCGGCGGAGTTTTTCCCGCCTCGGGAATCAAGCCCAACTGCCCCATTCGGTCTATGCGCCATTCTGCCTTCGTGCCGTCGGAGAACACGACATCGCCCGAAACAATGCAGTCGGGACGCTGTATCGGACTTACCGAAACGCTGATGTCGCCGCCCGCCTGCGAAGCTTCGGGAACGTCGGCTTCTGGATAACCGCCATCGGAAGACGGATAGCCACCCTGCCCGTCGGAATACGCCTCCGTTTCGGGGGCGTCATAGCCACTCTGCGCATCGGGATAGGACTGCGCCGGTTCTCCGTACGCCGCCTCTTCGGGATACGCCGAAGACGGCTGCGCGGAAAGATCCTGCGGAACTTCCGGCTCGGGCTTTTCGGGCTTCGAGACAATCTCCGCTCCGATGTCGTCAATGAGAAAGCGCACGTCCATATAGGTCATCGAGATGCCGAATCGGCTCTTGATGCGTGTCTGCACTTCGCCGACGTCCGCGCCCTCGGCAACCCATTGCCTCACCGATTCAATCTGTTCGTTGTTCAGGCTCATAACAGCGGCTCCGCCATAAATTGCACGCGCTTTGTTACTGTGTTTCCGTACTGGGTAACGAGACGCTTGTACTCTTCGAGAGTCAGATTTCCCGTTTTAATCAGATTGCGCATTTCCTTTGCGCCCGTGTCGGAAATAAAAGTAATCGAGAAGTCGGCGAACGCCAAAAACCCGTTTTCGACGAGCGATGATTCCACGGGATACTTGCCGCCCCCCGAACCTATGCCGTACGCGTTCGATGCCAAAATTCTCGGTCCGATTGTTACGGGCGTCCCCGGGGGGATGAACGCAACCTTGTATTCGGGTTCGTTGATGCCGCCGTTCGGGTTTTTGTAGAAAACGCCCAAAGTCACGCGGAAGTCAACGACGTTCATAACGAGCAGGTTTTCGGGAGCCAACGCCCAACCGCGCAAATCCTGACCGGGTTGTTCTATTCCCTGCTCGTCGATAATCGAGCAGGATTTCTGCCAGAGATTGCTCGAAAGCGCGTATTTGAAAGCCTCAGAGTTCGGGTCGGACGCGTACCCCTGAACAGTGTCGCCCATCGCTTCGAGAACGGTCGAACGCGGGTCGATTACCGTACGGTAAAGCCCGAAGAATGCGTTGTACTGGGTTTCGTTGCCGCTCGAGTCGGACGAAGCCGCCATAAACGGGCTTTTTACCGCGAGCTGATATTTGATTGCGCACACGCTTCCGGGGATTGGAATTGCCTGCTTTGCGCGTTCGGTGTCCTCCTGATTGGCCGCCGAAATCTGTTCGCGCGTGTACCGCGGACGGAGCGTCGTGGACGAGTAGAACATAATTTCCGGCGGTTTGAGAGGAGTTGTGTCGAGATAGTTCGTACCCGTAAGCACGCTGACCGAGTCGGGGTAGTCTATTTGAAACCACGCCCTGCCGTCTTTTTTTATCATTATGCTTTCGAAGTCGTCTTGGAGGATTTTCCCGACCACAGTGCCGTCGAAGTTGTTCTTTAACTCGCCGCTGGCTCTGTTCCAAGTGTTGAGAATGTTCGTTGTTACGCTCAGAACCGCCAGAACAATTATCGTCATTATGGCGCTTGCCGCCATAATTTCGACGAGGGTAAAAGCTTTTTTGATGTTTTTCATTTTATCGCAATTTAGTGATTACGCCTTGGAATATTCTGCGTTCCTCGTTTACCTTTGCGTCGCCCATCCCTTTTGTGATGTCCTGTCGTGGTTCGGCGAAGACTTCGATTGTAAGGGGCAGATACGAAAGCGCGTACGAAGACGGGTCGCCGCCGACCGAGCCGCCGCCGTATTCAGTTTCGTCGCCCAGTCTTACCTTTTCGCCCTTGAGACCGTTTTGGTAGACCGAAAGATTCACCCTGTATATGTCGCCGTCGATATTCTGAAGCGTGTCGGTTGACGGCGGCATATTGGGCACCGCACCTTCGTCCTCGGAGCAGCGGGGAACAAGGCTTGTGTTGTCGGGGTCGTCGGGATTCTGGTATTCGTCCCAAAAATAGACCACATAGGGTTGCGAAGGATTGGAAACCCATCTGAAAACGTCGTCGAAACGCTTTGTGCGCAGAACCGTTTCCATCTGCGTTACGCAGCTTGCCGCCTTTTGCTGGTGTCTGATTTGCGTGATGTTTGCGGTGATCGCGCCCAAAAGACCTATCATCGAGGTTATCGAAACCGCAATAACACCCACGGCAAGCATAACTTCGACAAGCGTGAACGCCTTCTTTTTTGCGTTGAGAAATGATTTTTTCATAACCGAAAATTATTTCGAAATTGTCTCCTCCATTTCGTCGTAGCCCGAGAACGGAATCGTGTGCCCGAGCAGACGGATTACGAAACCGACCTGCGAGTACGGATTGTCTATAATGTATGTGCCGTCCGCGTCCATTCTACCCATAGCAAGCATTACGTGCGCACCGGGGTTGAGCGAAAGTCCGTCGCCCGAGAATTTGTACGAGTACCAGTCTCCGCTGCCTTCGGTGAGCGATTCGGGCTGGCGGCTCGGAAACGTGCCGATGTTTACGACTTCGTACGCACCCGTGTAGCCGTTGTTGAACGTGCTCTTGAAGATTTCGCCCGATTCCACGTCTTTGCCAGCCTTCACGAACTTGTCGAAATCGGCTTCGGGAGGAACGAAGAAAACGTTCTGAGGCATAATGAAGCCGTCGTTGAGCGCAACCCAACCGAGCTCCATATCCTCGCGCCCTTTCGAGCGGTAGATTACGCCCACCTGCCTGAGCCTGCGCGGGCGGTCGGGCCCCCTATATATAATCACGCGGACATCCGTCTGTTTTTGCAAAGCCGCCACGCGCGCTTCGTAGAAGGCGGTTATGAGAGACTGCTGTGCAGAATACGCCGCCTGCGACGAGTCTTTCATATTCAGCATAGATATGCCCATCGAAAGCACCGAAATAATCGCGATGACCACGAGCATTTCGATGAGCGTAAATCCTGTTCTGTGGGAACGCATAATCTGAACGGGTTTGGAGAATTACCAAGTGAAGATATCTTCGGAGCTGAAGTCGGCGGTTGCGCGCTTGGAGTCTTTCTTGAGGGTGAAGACAATCACCTTTGCGCGTATGCCCGCCGACGGATTGGGGACGATTTCCTTGATTGCCGTGGTCGTGAAACCGTCGGCGATTGTCGGGAAGCCGCTCTTGATGAAGCCGTCGTTGTCGGCGTCGACGCAAACATAGATGTTGGGGTTGCCGAAACTGTCGACGAGCATCCACTTGCCGTCCTTCTTTACGATGTCGGACGACTTGATGTCGATGAAGTTGCGGGCGCGGCGGTTGTATTCCCTGCGGTCGCTCTGAGAAAGCTTGCCGCCTTCGGCGGTCTTGCCTGTGAGGGCTTTAATCATACCTTCGGAGAAGTTTTCGTTGGCGAGATTTGTCCTGTCGCGCGAAGTCAGGAACGCGGGGTAATAACCGTATTCGCCCTGATAGCGTTCGAGGGCGCTTGCCATATTCGTGAAGAGGGTTTTGGATGTAGTCGCCAACGCCCTTTTCTGCGCTCCCGAAATCATCGGGGTAAGCATACCGACCAATACGCCGATAATGGCGATTACAATCAACAATTCGACAAGCGTGAAGGCTTTTTTACCGTTTTTCATTTTCTGTCCTTTTCTTTAAATTTTATACCGAAGTTTTCGAAAAAAATATTCTGGAGGTTTGCGTCGCGCCGCAAAGGTTAGTCGTCGCGACCGAAGAGGATATTGTCGATGTTCTCTTCGGGAAGTCTGTATTCCTCGTCGTCGGGAATGATGCCCGTGGTGTACATCGAGCGGACTTCCTTTGCCTTCGCGTCCGCGCCCTTCGAAAGCAGGATGAAGCTCGGCGAACGCCACGTTGTGTTTTCCTCGTTCGTGACGTACGAAGTCGTATCGAAGAAATAAAGATAGGGCTCGTTCCAAGGATCGCCGAAATACACGCCGTTCTTTTCGGGGTCTACATCGGTCAACACGGGGTCGGCGGGGTCGCATATGCGGAGCTTGGACGCGTCGAGAAGCGGCTTGCGGTTCGTGCCGACATCCGCCATCACAACCTGCCCGTCATCAAGGCGCAAAATCATCTTGCCGACAAGACATTTGTAGATGTTGCCCGCGGCGTTCTTTTCGTCGCCCGCACAGCTCAGGCGCGGATAGCCGCCGTACTTGCCCGCGAACGCCTCGAGCCCCGAAGCGATAATTGCAAGCTCTGACTTGGCGCGGGCGCGCCCCTGCGATGCGCTGACCGTACCGAGCATTTGGGTTGTCAACCCCATAAGCAACGCGATAATCCCGATGACAATCAGGATTTCGACAAGCGTGAACGCCTTCTTTGCGGCGTCGATTTTTCGGGGGATGGGTTGGGGGGTAAAGCCGTAAATATTCATCTGTGCGAATACGGTAGTAGTCCGCTCTGCGATTGTCAAATTTATACTTGAGCCGAATACGATTTTTTGCATTGGTCGTAGATTTCCTCTTTCAGGCGCGGAATGCCCTCTTCGGAAAGGCAGGAAATCGGGATTACGTCGAGCTGCGGATACTTTTTGACAAACGCCTTCAGATTCTTGACCGCCGCAGGCTCGTCCATCTTGTTCGCCGCAACGATTATCGGCTTTTTCGTAAGCTCCTCCGAATAGAGCGAAAGCTCGGAAACGAGGTTTTTGTAATCGTCAACGGGTTTGCGTCCGTCGGTGCCTGCCATATCGATAAGCAGCACAAGAACCTTGCAACGCTCGATGTGGCGCAGAAATTTGTGCCCAAGCCCCTTGTTTTCGCTCGCGCCGACCACGAGACCGGGGATGTCGGCAAGCTTCAGAACTTCGTATCTGTCGGGATATTTCAGCGTACCGATGTTTACATGGAGCGTCGTGAACGGATACGCGCCGATTTTCGGACGCGCGGGCGTAAGCAACGACACAAGCGACGACTTTCCCGCATTCGGAAAGCCCACCATACCCGCGTCGGCAATCGTCTTGAGCACGAGCCTGAACTCGCCCGATTCGCCCTCGCCGCCGTATGTGAACTGGCGCGGCGCGCGGTTTACCGAACTTTTGAAGTGCACATTTCCCAAGCCGCCCCTGCCTCCGCGAAGCAGCAAAATGCGCTCGCCATGCCGCAAAACTTCGGCGACAAACGCGCCAGTTTCGGCACTGTAAATAATCGTACCGGGGGGGACGCGCAACTCCGCGTCTTTGCCTGACGCGCCCGTTTTGAGCCTGCCCGCGCCCTTTCCGCCGTTTTCGGCGGAAAGACTCGGGGTAAATTGATAGCGTTCCAAATCTCCGACATTTTCGTCGCCGACAGCCCAGACATCGCCGCCCTTGCCGCCGTCGCCGCCGTCGGGTCCGCCGAGCGGTATGAATTTTTCGCGGCGGAAACCCGCGCAGCCTTTGCCGCCGTCGCCCGCCCTCAAATAAACTATCGCTTCGTCAACAAACATACTACTTAGACTTTTTGAACGTACCGCGCCACGCGGCAATCTGCGCCTCTATCTGCTTCGCCCCCGGCATACCGATTTTCTCGCGCATGGCAAACGCCCTGTCGAGATTGAAGACCGAACGCCACGATTCGTCCGCCTTGTCGCAAATCGCGAAAATGTCGGCATCGTCGAGCTTGTCTATCGGCGTTTTTTTGCGCTCGGAAAGCGCGACGATTTCGCCCACATAGTGGTGCGCCTTGCGGAAGGGAACGCCGCGCATTACAAAGTAGTCGGCCAAATCGGTCGCAAGCAGAAGCGGGTCGGAAACCGCGGCATCGCACTTGTCCTTGCGGAACTTGATTTTCTTTACGCACTCGGCGAGAACGTCGAGACAAACACATACTTGGGCGAATGAGTCGAAAATCGGCGGTTTGTCCTCCTGCAAGTCGCGGTTGTAGGTCAGCGGAAGACCCTTTACAAGGGTGAAGAGCGTCTGCAAATTGCCGATTAAACGCGCCGACTTTCCGCGCATAAGCTCGAACGAATCGGGGTTTTTCTTCTGCGGCATAAGCGAAGAACCCGTCGTGAACGTGTCGGGCAGCGACACAAATGCAAATTCCGACGTATTCCAAATGATGATGTCCTCCGACACGCGCGAAAGGTGCACGCCGATTGTCGCACACGCAAACGCAAATTCGAGGAACAAGTCGCGGTCGGCAACCGCGTCCATACTGTTGCCCGTCACCACGGGGTCGCCGCTTTCGGAATCGACAAAGCCCAACAGCCGCGCCGTTTCGAGACGGTCGATTGGAAGCGTAGTACCCGCAATCGCCCCGCTGCCGAGCGGCGATACATTTGCCGCCTCCGCCGCAAAACGGATTCGCTCTACATCGCGGGCGAACATTTCAACCCACGCCAAAATGTGGTGCGCCGCACTGACGGGCTGCGCCCTCTGCAAATGCGTGTAGCCGGCAATGTAGATTTTTTTGTTGGCGTCGGCAAAATCAACAAGCACGCGCAAAAGCTTCTCGAGCTTTTTTTCGACCTCGCCACAGGCATACTTAAAAAACAGACGCATATCGGTTGCGACCTGATCATTACGGCTGCGGGCGGTGTGGAGTTTGGCAGCCTCGGGAACATCCATCGTGAGAGCCTGCTCGATGTTCATATGGACATCCTCGAGCGAAGTGTCCCACTGAAATTCGCCCGACTCTATTTTCTTCAAAATTTTCGCAAGACCCGCGACAATGCGCGAACACTCGGTTTTGGAAATGATACCCGTTTTTGCGAGCATTTTTGCGTGTGCGATAGACCCCTGAATGTCGAAACGCGCAAGGAGCTTGTCGAAGGATACGGACTCGCTAAAGCGCAACATCAAATTGCTTGGAGCCTCCGAAAACCGCCCGCCCCAACTTGCCTGAGATTGTTTCAAACCATTTTTCATATCGACGAAAAGTACAACACAACCCGCGCCCCATTACAACAAAAAAGCTCGGCGGCAAAGGATGTTTAACGCGGAATTCCCGTATCCGTCCTTGTATGTCGTTTCGCCGAAACGCTCGATGCAATAATCTTCAAACCCGTCGGCAACCTGCAAGTCCCCAACCCCGTAGCTATTCAAGTTGCCGCCGAGAAGGAGTACCTCCCAAGAATGTCGCAGATTGAAGACATACGCTCCAACCTGTTCGCGGCGTTTTGCCTTGATTCCAATGCTTAGTGTGGCAAACTTCTTTTTCGGAGGACAAAATCGACGGCACAGTTTTGCCTTGATTCCAATGCTTAGTGTGGCAAACTACAATCGGTGATTATTGCGCGTTCGACAATGTTTTGCCTTGATTCCAATGCTTAGTGTGGCAAACTTTTACCGTACACCGAGAACATATCTGTTAAGTTTTGCCTTGATTCCAATGCTTAGTGTGGCAAACTCCCGAAATGTTGTCATTGTGGCAGAATCCAGTTTTGCCTTGATTCCAATGCTTAGTGTGGCAAACTAACGCGCATGATACGAGCGAGCATATTGATGTTTTGCCTTGATTCCAATGCTTAGTGTGGCAAACTAACGCGCATGATACGAGCGAGCATATTGATGTTTTGCCTTGATTCCAATGCTTAGTGTGGCAAACTTTCGCGGAGCTTGATCGCGTTTCTTTTACGGTTTTGCCTTGATTCCAATGCTTAGTGTGGCAAACTCGCTTTGTTCCGAAACCCAGCTAACCGAATGTTTTG
>CASFDK010000009.1 GCA_949293415.1 uncultured Verrucomicrobiota bacterium | reverse complement strand
GATGTAGAGTTGCGGAACGAGTCGCAAGCCGGTGTTCGCGGGGCAGTCGGGCTCGAGCACCCAGTAAACGCCATAGAAAAAATTGCGCATTTCGACGGCTTCCGCTTTCTGCGCCTCCGTCATTTGCGAGTTCGGCTCTTCAAAGCCGTAGAACTTTGCGGCATTCGTGCCCGACCATGCGTTGAACTCGCGCAGGAAGTCGGCGGCATTTTCCTTTATGTACGCCAGCCGAGCAGCGCGTACTTCATTGTTGTCCGAATACGCGGGAAGCTCCGCTTTGAGCTCCGCAAGCGTTTTAGCATACGCGCCCAGTCCGCAGACGAGCGCAAGGGTTGCTATGATGATTTTTTTCATTTCGGTTCTTTCTTTTTTGAGATTGAAATTTACCTCGCGATTTTCGCGTCAACAATTCGCGCGGTCAGCACCTTGCCGACGGTCTGGATTTTGTCCGCGTTCGGGCATTCGCAGAGCAGCATCGCGCTTTCGTACGCGTCGCAGATGGCCTTCGCCTTGTCGAGGTCTTCGGCTTTCAGCAGGAACGAGCGCATTTGCGCGAGGTTTTCCTCAAGCCCGCTTTTGCTCCATCTTTCGAACTCCGCGCGGTTTTCGTAGACCACGGCGAGGTTGCGCGTAGACCAGCCCGCAAACAGGCGTTCGGGCGCGGTGATTTCGATGCCGTCGATGCTCTTGAAGCCGTTGCGTTCAAGCTCCGCCCACTTCGAGGGATTCGACTGCTTGAATCGGTTGGGTTGCAGCGAGAACTTCACCGCGTCGCTTGCGTCGAAGTCCGCGCCGAGGTTCGCGAAGAGGTAGGCGAACATTGCGCGTTTTGCGTAGCCCGCCCTGAACGCCTCTTCGCCCGATTTAATGCGCTCCGCGCGCGAGACCGAATACGGCTGCATATACGGCGAAGTTTTGTACTGCTGCCACGCGGCTTTGAGGTCGGCGAGGTTTTCGGCAGTCCAAGCCGTGCAGAGCCGCCAGTTGTCGGGCGAATTTTTGATTGCCGCAAACTCCTTGTAGAGTTCGTCGGTTGTCTTTGCGAAGCCCGTTGCGGCGCACGCAAGGGCGATGATTGCGATGATGTATTTTTTCATTTTAGGTCTTTCCTTTTTTGAGGTTTAAATTCACTTTACGCCGAACTCTTCGCGGAGCATTCGAAGCTTTCCGAGCTTGCCCGCCTCGTTGTAATCGAGGCGGAAGTAGCCCATGTCGGTTGCCGCGCTTGCGGTTTCGATTTCGACGAAAATTTTGGGTTGCGTGTTGCGCAGATACCACAAACGCAAGTCGGCGAAGCTTTCGACCGAGGCGTACATTTCCGCCTGCGCCGCAAGCTGCTTTGCGGCTTTCGCCGACCGCGCAAGTTCGAGAGTCGCGAGAATGTCGCGGTAGCTTGAAACGTCGGCATTCGCCGCGCTTGCGGCGACAGCCGCCAATATTGCAAAGATGATTTTTTTCATACGATTCACTTTCTGTAATAAGTTATAATCGGGGCACGCCAAATTCGGCTGCCGTTTGAATAGTCGCGCTCGATTTCGTTCGAGTTCTTGCGGCTGACAACAATCGTGTTCTCGGGGTTGAGGAAGATTTCGCGAATCGACACGCCGTTGAGTTTGCCGTCGAGGTTCGGGAAGAACTCGATTGTCGAAATCGAAATCGTCCTTGAATAGTATGCATCGCCCGTAGCGGAGCCTGTCAGCCCCTCGAACTTCGAAATCGAAACCCCGCTGCCCGTCGCCGAGCGTTTGAGCTCCTTTTTTGGCTTGGCGCAAATGCCCGTGTTTGCATTCGCCCCCGACGGATAGTAGAAGATTCTGCATTTGTCGTCTTCGACTCCCAAATCTTCGTGATAGGAACGGTCTCGCCAGACGGTCGAGACGTGGTAGAGCAGCGCGCCCGTCTTGCTTAAAACCTTGATTTCGGCCTCCCACCAGTAGAAGGCTTTTCTTTGGGAGACGTCATCCCAGCCGCCGCGGAACATATCAACGCGGATGCAGAGCACATCGCTCGAAACGATGTTGTTTGCCGCGATGAATTTCGAGCCCGCCGCAAGTTTGGAGTCGCCGTCGACGGGCAAGGGCCTGTATTGCGCCGCGGACAACGAAGAACTAAAAACGAAGAACGAAGAACTATACAAAAGAACTTTTATGCAGTTCCAGACTTTGTGCTTTATAGAATTACAGTACATTTTTAACCCCCGTTTCTTCGATTGTGGGCATTTGGATTCCGTCGGAACTCACAGGAATCAGCGCATGCCACAGGTTGTCGGCGCAGTAGACGTAGAGCCGTTTTGTCGTGGGCGAAATCGCGCAGCGTCCCGCTACGACATCGCCCGTGTTGAAGTTTTTTACGACCGCATCGCAAAGCGTCTTTGCGTGGTTTAGCGCAAGCTGTTCGGCGGCGAGCGCGATTAGTTCCGCCGCCGTAAACCGCCCGCGCCCACAAATGAGATTGTCGTTTGCGCCGATCGTTATCGCCGCGAAGTCGTTTAAATCTCGCGTTGTAGTTTCGGTTTCTGACATAGTTTTGTTTGTTGAGTTTTCCTTGTTTTCAAAAGCGCGGAATTTCAAAGAGACAGGAGCACTTCCACCCCGCCGATGGAAACGCGGTTTTCGAGTACGGACAGCGCGAATTCGCTTACGCATTCGCCGACGCTGAACGTGTAGGAAGTCTCCTGCCACACGCCCGCGGCGTTTGTCTGCGAAAAGTCGTCGAAGAACGCGCCGCGGTAGACGAACTCCGTGCCGAGCGAAGTTTTCAGGCGGAGGATTCCCGTTCCCTTTACCGCGAGCATTTTCTTGGCGTGCAAATGCGCGAACTCCTCCGCCTCCTGATAGCTTCCGAACCTGCGCCCGACGGCGATTTCGAGCGACACCGTGCCTCCGCGAAAAATCTTGCGCGGACGCGCCGCGCCCACCACGCCGATTTCGTCGGAAATTCTCGACGCGTTCGGCGCGGCGGCGGAGACCGTGCAGGTCTGCCCGTCGTCCGTCCGCGCCAGAATCGCCGCAGTCGCCGCGTTGTAGGGCTGAAATATAAGGTATGCCGCCATTTGCGATGCAGGTTAGGATTCTTTGAGGTTTACCACGACCGCCGCCGAATCGACGGCAACGGCCGCCCCGTCGACGGCGGGCAGTCAGTCGCCCGCGTCCTCCTCGAAGACGAAGTCGGCGGCGGCCTTGCCTATCGTAAGCTTGTTGTCGCCCATCGCGTCACCGTGGGCTTCGAACGTCAGCTCGTCCATCAAAGCGTCTTTCGGTGAGAACGTCGCCGACGGGTCCTTCACGCGGGCGGAGACGAGCGTGAACAGAACGTCGTCCTTTTTCGCGCCGCGAAGAACGAGGTTCGGGAAGCTCGCCACGCCATTGAACTGCCCGATTGTGTCGGTCGTCGTAATGCCCGTGAGAGACTGCCACTTTGCGAGCGAAATGTTGCGCGGTTTTGCCTTCGCCGAAACCGAAATGTCGGTGAGGTTTTTGCCGAACTTTATCAGGCGGTCGTTCTGCGCGTCCTCGGTCGAAATCGAAATGTCGATGCTCGCGCCCTCCGTGTCGAATTCGATTTTGTCTTCGCCGTCGCCGTAGATTGCAAGGCAGCGCAGCATAAACTGCCCCGCGTCTTCGAGCTTGCCGACGGTGGGGGCTGCGGTCAGTTCCGAAACCGAAACAAGCGGCGTTGTCGGATTGAGCGGATCGGGGTAGACGGTCCAGCCGTGCTCGCCGAGCGGCAGATTCGCGCCGAAAGTTATCGAGCCGATTGTGTCGTGGATTGCGGGCGCAAACGACCACTTCACCCACTTGCCCGACGCAACTCTCGCTACAATCGCGCAGTTTTCGACTTTCGGAATTCTCGCGCCCTTGACGAGCGAAAGTTCCTTGAAAAGCGCGTCGGTGTTCGAGAACGCCACGGGCGAGGCTTTGATTGTTACGGCTTGGTCGGTGAGAATGTCGCCGGCCTTGATGTTGTGCGAAACCGCAACGTCCAAAAGCGTCGATGTCTTCTGGACCTTGATGTTGTCTTTGATAAACAGCACCGAGTTCCCAACGTAGAGATACGCGGGTGCCTTGATGTCTTCGAGCGGATATGCCTTCATTGATTTTCCTTTGTTTTGAGTTAAATGTTGAGCGCGTTTGAAACGGTGAGGACGTAGTGGACAAGCGGTTGGTCGGCGGGCGAAAGGTCGTCAATCTGGCCGAGCCGCAGCACCGACGCGCCGAGCTCGTCGCAACGCTCCTGATGTATTGCCCGCGATACGTCGAGCAGCAGCCCCGAAGCCGTGCGCTCGCTCTTTTTGAGCGTCACGTTTTCGAGGAAGTGGATGTCGCTTTCGACGACTTCGGCTTTCAAAATGTAGCTGTCCGTCCACTGGCGCACGAGCGGCGGCTCAATCACAACCGCGACGCCGATTTTCGAGAGCGCGTTGCGAACGTCGTTGTCGATGTTGCCCTTTCTGCGGCAGAGAATTTCGACTTCTGCGGGCAATACCGCCGAGATTTTGCCTTCGAGCCATTCCTGAAACTTGTAGAGATTGTTGTTTTCTTCGCTCATCGCTGGAATTAAGAATTAAGAATGAAGAATTAAGAATTGATAAAGTTGCCCGTTTTCAGAAAATGGAGCTATGAAAACTCCCGAAATTGCCGACCGAACAAAAGCCTTTGCCGTCAGAATATTCAAACTCGCGGAAGCTCTGCCGAAAAATTTCACGGGCAAGACCATTGCAGCGCAAATCGCCCGAAGCGGAAGCAGTATAGCCGCCAACTTGCGCGCGGCGGGTTGCGCCAGAAGCAAAGCCGAATTTGTAGCCAAGTTGCGGATTGCATACGAGGAAGCCGACGAAACCCTCTTCTGGCTCGAAATGTGCGAAGAAACCAAACTGCTAACGCCCAGAAAACTCTCCGCCATAAAAACGGAAGCCGACGAAATCGTAAGCGTGATTGTTTCCATTATAAAATCCACTGTAAAATAATTCTTCATTCTTAATTCTTCATTCTTCATTTCCGTAGGTATGTGTTGATTGCTTTCTCCGCATCTTTGCGGACGGTTTCGGTTGGCGGCAATGCGTTGGCGTCGCGCGGAATGTTTGCCGAACGCACAAGCCAGTAGTGGACTGTCATTGAGCCGTCGGCGCGGATTTTGCCGAGAAGCCCGCCCTTGCGCGTGCGCTTGAATTCGAGCTCGCCCTCGGGCAGCGTTGACGGCATAACGCCGTAGCGGGCTTCGATGGCGGGTATTGCAAGAAACTTCTTGCCGCCTTTGGGCGCAACCCGTGCGCCGAAAACCTTTGCGGCGAACTTCGGGCCTTCCGTGCCAGAAATCGAAACCGTAGCTCCCTTTTCGTCGGCGGAAAGAAACGACGTCGCCTGCGCAATTCCGCGCCAGAAGCCGAGCCGCCGCCAACCGCGTTTGTTCGGGCGTTTGTCGAGCGTTTTGAAATGCTTTTGCAGCGTCCGCGCAAAGCCCATTCCGACGTATTTGTTGAGGCTTGCCGTATCGGCAAGCTTAGCCTCCAACGCCTCGATGCGCTTTATGTCCGCGCCTTTTTTCAGTTTGGCTGTAAATTTGAAGAGCATTTTTTAGTTGATTTTCAGAAAAGTTTGTTCGATATTGTTATCGAGGCAGTGGTTTAGTGCAGTCAGTTGCGATACTCTCCACTGTTGCGGTAGTGGACTGACACGCGGATGGTGGCTCCCCGACCAGCCGAGAAATCGGTAAATAGCCAAGGCGCAGACGAAAGTCTGCGTCTTTTTTTATTGAGGCCATAGCAGTTCTCCCTTTCTCGCGTTGTCGAGAGCCTTGGGCTCTTTTATGAAATAAGTGCGGACGACCATTCCGTCTTCGACGGCAACCACAAGCCCGCGAAGTTTTCCGTGTCTATTTTTGTATACGTTTACGAAGGTCATTTGGTTGCCCTGCCGCCAAACTTCGCGGACGGTTGCGACCATTTCCTTTGCAAGCCCATAATACGAAAGCCTGTCGTCGACCACTTCCTTGCTGTACTTCTCCCAGTCGACGTAAATATGTTCGTCGAACTTCACGTTTCCGAGCGGGGTTTCGACGACCTCGCCATTCTTCAACGCTTTTCGGACTTCATCCGCCGCAGCCTTTATATCTTCGCGAGTTTCGGGTTTTGCGAATACCTTTTCCGTAGCCCACGTCGTCGCGCTCGGCATTTTTTTATCTGCGAACGTCGGGAGCGGCGGCTTTGTGCGCATTACAAGCTTGTCGCCCTCGACGGCGCAGTTGGGCGTCTTTTCGACGATTTCCTTGACGAGGTCTTCGGGGATTCTTTCAAGCGAAACTTCCGTTTCGAGCGCGTCGTCGAAGTCGGGGATTTCGTCCACGGGCTCGTCTTTCGGAAGCAAGCCAAGCGCGATAGCTTCGTCGCGGTCGATGTCTTCAACGCCCATTCCGCTGCCGAAGTCAAACGGCGGATACGGCCTGTCGAAGCGCGAAAGATTGTGCCACACGTCGGAAGATTTTAGCGCAATCATTCGCCCGCCGTAGAGCTTGCCACCCGCAGCACGCCAACGCGTCTGCCAATCGGTGCGCGGCACGCGGCGCGGCTCTACGCGTAAAAATTCCTGTGCAGGATACATAAACAAGGCGTCCGAATCCTGCCCCCGCGTGTATTTGGCATATTCGCGGGCTTCCTCGTAATTCATCTTGTAAATGAGCGAAAGCCTGCGGCGGCTTGCAATGTCGGTCAATGCCGTTCCGTCAACCGCATACCCGCGCCCGCGCAAGTACGACTTCATCTCGCTGATGAACTTCTCCTGCGTAATCAACGCCTCATTCGGGGTGCGCTTCGCCGTGTCAACAGCCTTGCCGATGAGCTCGCGCATTTTACCGAGCGTTTCCGCGTCGTTCACCCTCGCAGAGAAAAAGCACTTTTCGCGGATTGCGGGCGCAACGCGTGCCCACTCCGCGCTCGTCATCTTCGACGGCGTAGCTTTCCGCGCCCCGAATTTTTCGACGGCGGCGCGGTCGGGCGCAAGACTGATGTTGAGGGAAGGCATTGTTAAATTTCGCGTTCGTTAAAATTAGAGTCCGTCATAGTCGGAGCGTTGCGGCGTTCCACTCGCGGGGCGCACAAGAGCGCAGCCGCCGCTTGATTGGGTTGTTTCGGAGGCGGCTTCGGGCTCGTCGGGCGTGGATACGTCAAACTTTTTTGCGGCAATATCGCGCAACAGCTGCCGAGCGTCGGAGAGGTTCGCCGATTCCGTCGATGAGAGTTCCTGCATAATTCGCGGCTTGATAGTGGCGACGATTATTGCAAGAGCGGCCGTCTCCAACTCCGACGGAATTTTGGAGGCGTTGCGGTCGACGGAATAGCCGCCCGTTTTGATGTATCCGCGCACGAGATTCACCGTGCCCGCGATTACCTCGGCGAGCGGCTCGAGCGTGTCGTCCGACAACGCCGCCGACTTGTACGCTTCGACCATTCCGCCCGCCTGATATTTTGCGACATTTCGTTCTGTAAGACTTATCCAAGACATATTTTTACTCTCCATTTAAGCGGCAATTTCAAGCAGCCCTACGCCGCGCAGAGGCACGGCAGGAGGCGTTTTTTTCGGGGGGGGGGGGGGGTATCGTGCCGCCCCCTAAAATCGGGCATTTGGCGGCGTTGCACGCGTTTTGCAAAGGCTCTGCAAGCGCGTCGCAAGCGACAATCATTTCCGATTTTTCGGGGCGCACACGGTCGCCCGTGCCCGCCGAATATTTAAAGGGGATTTCCACTTTCGCAAAGTCGCCGAAGATTTCGCGGCAGATGTCAGAGCCGTCGCACGAGAGCAGCCATTTGCCTTTGAGCGTGTAAAGCCTGTTGCGCAGAATCTCCATATCCTCGGGCGAGAATGCCTCGTAAGTGCCCGCGTCGCCCGTGCAATACGGCGGATCGAAATACACAAACGCGTTTTCGTTGTCGTAGAAATCGACCACCTGTTGCCAGTCTCTTTGCTCGATGTAGACGCCTTTGAGCCGCTCGTGCAGGGCGCGAATTGCGGGCACGTGCCTGTCGCGCGAAAAGCCGCGATAGCCGCGCGAATCCCGCGCGTAGTAGTCGCCGAAGCCCGAAAACGACGAAACTTTCAGGAGATACCACCGCGCCACTTTTTGAAGCTCGGTAAGCCCGCGCGAATCGCGCAAGCGGTTGAAAATGTCCACCGAATGCAAATACCACTCCATCTCCGCAAGTAGGCTCTCCAAGTGCTCGCGAACATAAAGATAAAAGCCCGAAACTTCGGCGTTCAAATCGTTGACGACTTCGACCTTCACACGCGGCTTGGCGAGAAACACGGCAAGCCCGCCCGCAAACGGCTCAATGTATGTGGAGTGCTCGGGTATCACGGGCAAGATGTATTTTAGCAACCTGCGCTTGCCGCCCGAATATGGAAAAACCGGATTCATTTTTTTGAAAATTTTACTGCTGTTGAATTTTAAGAAAAGGCGGACGCGGAGCGGGATTGCCCGCGCCCGCCGATGTCGGAAATTACGAGTTCGAGATTGTCAGGCTACGGACTGCGCCAACACCCGTCTGTGCGAGTAGCGAATAGTGAGCAACCGTAATCGACTTCATATAACCCTTGTCCTCGATGAATGTTTTGAAGCCGTCGCCGAGGTGGAAGCGTTTGAATGTGCTCGGGTCGTCAATATCGACGCCCTTTGAGCCGTTGAACGCGAACACTTTTGCCGAACTCAAAATATTGCCCTTTTTCTTCGAGCCGTCCGAAATGTCGGTGTATTCGTAGCGTTCCTTCGAAACGCGGAATTCGTCTATGCCGAGGAATTGGGCGAGCTGTTCGGGCGTGAGCTTTGCCGATGCGCCTTCGCCGGGGGCGGAAGAGGCAACCATTGCCGCGTAGCGGTATGCCCACGCGGACTCGCCGCAAAGTATGCGGTTTGCGTGGATTCCGCAGGCGTCGGCGACCGATTTTACAAGGTCGATTAAATCGGCATCGGGCGTGGTTTTTCCCGTACCGCTGGCCATCCATTTTTTCGAGGAGTTAGTCGCCGCCGTTGCGAGCATCGAAACCGCGCGGGCGAGTTCGTTGCGCAGCAGGCGTTTTTTCAGACGTTCAACCGCGCGCTGCTCGTAGCCCGAGCTCATTTCGTCTTCGTCGAGTTCGAGCGTAAGACCGCGGTGGACGAGTTTTGCGTTTTCAATCGTGCCGTCGCTCTTGATTGTCTTGAAGCCGCCGAATACCGCGCGTTCGTCGTCGGCGTCGACAAGCAGGTCTCCGCTGCCGAACTTCGCGTATTCAAATCTGCGCGAGGGTACGGGAACGGGCGGCGCGATGAAGTCGAGGGTGTCCGAGACATTCGGAACTTTGTAACCCGCAGCGTAGCCGGTAAGTTCCGCCGAAAAGGCGGAGGCGTTGTAGGAGTCGGAATTTGCCAATATCAATTTCATAGTTTACTTTCCTTTCTTGATTACGAAGCCGCTATTGTTTCGGCCGCAGGCGCGCGGTGCGCAAGCTCCACAATATTTCCGTCGGCGTATGCCGCGGTGAGGGCTACGCCCACGCAAAGCACGTTTTGCACCGACCCCGATTTTGCGGGGAACGCCGATACTTTGCCGTTTGCGGCAAGACAGACTTTTTCTCCCGCCGAAATCGCTCCGCCAGCAAGCGCCTCAACGGTGTGGTTTGCCACGCCGAAAAGCGCAACGGCTACGTTGTCGCCGCCTTTTACGCTGTCCAAAACGACGCCGATTGCATTCGCGTCGGTTGCGGCGCAAGCGGAAATCTTCGAGGAATCCGAAGAATCGAGCTTGACCACAGTTCCCTTCGACATATCCGCCGAAGCCGTTTTTGTGATGTTGTTTTTATGGGTATTGTCCATTTTTGTTTCCTTGTTTTTGAGTTGAAATTACTCGTTCGGATACGCCGCCTTGAATATTTCGGGCTTTTCCGTTTTTGCGGCATTCCACGCCTCGCCGTATTCCATTCCCTGCGCCTGTTTTTCGGAGACGAGCTTGGCAAATTCGGCTTGCGCTTTTTGCTGTCCGAAGAGGCGTTCCTTTTCGCTCTTTTCGATGCCGTCGGTTTCGGGTTTCGTCTTCACGGCGTCGGGGGCTTTCGCAAGTTCGGCTTCGTCGGTCTCGAAATCGTCGGAGTTCGCCAGAATCTTCACCGCGCTCTTGCGCTGGGCTTCGATGATTTTTCCGCTGCGGATTGCGTTTGCCACCACAAGTTCCGCCCGCGCGGTCTGCGACTTTTTCAGCGCATCGCGCGAATTGGCAAGCTCCGTCTTTGCCGCTTCAAGCTGTTTGTCCTTTTCTTCGCAGTCCTTTTTGGCGGCTTCGAGGTCGTTTGAAAGCGCGGCCTTTTCGGCCAGCGCAGTGCGGAGGCGTTCGAGCACGTCGGTGGGCGCGTCGGCCGCCTTGTCGATTATCTTTTGCGCTTCGTCGTCGGAGTAGCCCAAAAGTTTGAGGATTTCCTTGTCCATATTTATTTCCTTTTGTTTTAGTTCAGAATTGGGGATAGGCGCATTGTTTTTACAATCGCCGTAAGGGGCTTGCCCCTTCAATGGCGTCCATGCTCCAGCATGGTTCACGTAAGATGTCGCCTTGATGTTCGGGTGCGACGTAAGCCCTATTGAAATTAGCCTGCTTGGGCGCACGATATTTTCGGCAATCCCGACGGCGTTCCAGCGCGGCGAAATTTGCAGACGCTTTGGCAGAGCCTCGAAGCCGTCGAGCCATTCGATGTTGGCGTAGATGCCGTCGGCGAGCGTCTCCAAACTGCGGACGCGCCCGTACGGCGTTTTGTCGGCGTTGGGCGGATTGTCTTCGGCGTCCTCGTGGTCGGGGTGCTCGTAGTAGACGGGGCACGCGTTGCCCAGCGCGTTTTTCACCCGCGCCCAAATCGAGCCGAGGTTGCGCTTTAAAATTTCGGCGGCGGTTGCGTCGACGCGCTGGACGACATCGCCGTTTTGCCAGTCGCCGAAGGGGGCAATCAGATATTTTCCGCGGCGGCCGTCCGAACGCTCGAACGCAACCGCGTTGCAAAACGTCAAAACACCGTTGCAAAATCCGTTTGTTTGTTTTTTGGAGGGATTGCCCGCCTCGGCGTTTAAAACGCCCAAAATCGCCGAATTTTTATTTTTTCCCATTTTCCACACTTTCCCTTAAAATTTTCTCCATCGCTTTGGCCTCATTTTCGCCGCCGTTTGAAAGTTTCAAAACATCGTCGTAGAGCGATTGCAGGGCGTCGGCGTATTTTTCGGTGTCGGTGATTTTGCCGAGTTCCTCGAAGCGTTTTAAAAGCGGCTCGATGTCCTTTGTTTTCGCCGCCGCGAGTTCGTCGAGCATAGCGCCGATTTCGCCTTCGCCCGATTGCGAATTCGCAAACGGCATCGGCGCACTTCCCATCGCGGCCGCCGAAAGCTCTACGGTGTCTTCGCCCGCCTCGGGCTCGCGCAGTTCGAGCGTTTCGTAGACGTCGCGCTTTGCCACGGCGCAGCCGAGCTCCGCCGCGCCCTTGTAGACGGCAAGTTGGTTGAGCTTGTCCTTGCGGTTTTTGCGGGTGAGCTGCAAATACGCCGCGGGCTTGACGCCCCGCCCGAAACGCCATTCAAGTGCGGGCACGCTCAAATAGTGCGCTATGGTTTCCTCGACGAGGGCGCAGTCGGCGTCCTCCAAAATTTCGCTTTCCTCGGCTTGCAGGCTCGCGCCCGTGTTGTTTTCCGCCGAAAGCGTGGATAAATCCGAGCCGCGCCATATTAGCGCGATGTATCTGTCCATCGCCTCGGAAAGCGTCTTGAAAGGCTCGCTCGTGCCGTTGGGCAGCTTCAAATCGAACGTCTCGCCGCTTGCGCAGACAATGCCTGCACCGTTTACCAAGTTCGCCAATGCGTCTATTGCCTGCTCGAATTCTGGCGTGCCGCGCGACGCGCTCGACGTGTAGACGGGCGTGGGCATTCCAAACCGTTGCGAGCACACAGCCCAGTCGTTTTGCGCGTAGCGTTTTACGATGTAGCAGACGGCGGTTGCCTCCATCAGCGCGGAGTCCGCAACGCTCACCATCCATCCGTTCTTCTCAAGGTCTACTCCCTCCGTGTCGGTGGACGATTTCTTAAAGCGCAGGTAGCCCTCGGTGTTCTCGAAAAACCACAGCGGCACGCTGCGCACTTCCGCCGAAAGGTTCGGCGCGTCCGACGGATTCCAGATAATTTCGGAGACGGCGTATTTGTTTTCCAACGCCGACAAAATGTTTTCAATTAGCATCGACATCGAGCCACGCTTGTTTGCGTCGGCGGCACTGGAAACGACAATGTTGTTGAAAAAGTCCTCCAAGAATGCCGACTGCTGCGCACTGGCGGCTTCGTCGTCGCCCATTTCCACAATCGTCCACGCAAGGCGCGAAGTGGCGCGTTTGCGCTTCTGCACACACGCCTGCACGATTGCGTCGCGCCGCCTGATTGCGTCGTAGATTTTGGCGGCGTCGCTCAAATACCCGCAGTGGAAATTGTCCATCGCCTGCGTGATGCGTTGCGGAGTGAGGTTGCGCAGCGGATTGTAGCGCAGCCGCGCCTCTTCGCGTATCCTCGCAATGCCGATGTGTTTTGTCTCGGTGATGTCCATTAGAAAGTCCTTCTGCTGCGGTTAAGTTGAACGGTCTGAATAAAAGATTCCTTCGGTTTCGCACCCGCGTAGAAGCCCAGAGCCGCGCCCCAGAAGCGGTCGCCGTGTCCGAGCGCGTCGGTGCGCTCGGCGTCGAAACGGATTGCCCCCGCGCTCGTGACCTCCTTTTTAATGCTGCGGAAGTCGGCGCGGATTTCTCGGTCGTCGGCAATGCGCACGTTTCTGTCCTCGAACGCCGCGCGGAGCTTGTATGCCATATCAGCCTTGACGGCGTTCGTAAAATGCACCGCCTCCACGCGATACTTGCCGAAACGCTCCTGCGCACGCTCCGCAAACTGCGCCCCGATACCCGTCGCGTCAATGCAGCAGCGGCGCATATTCGGGAGTGCGAGAATCGGGTAAAGCTCCGCCTCCTGCGTCGAAAATTTCGCGTTCTGCAAAACCCGCAACTCGCGCTGAAAATAGACGTTGCCTACCTTTTCCCACACCCAGCACGTCGTGCGGTCGTGCTTGTGCCCGATGTCGATTCCCGCGTAGAGCTCGCCGCAGTCTTCGAGCGGCTTGCGCCAAGTTTCGCCGAGCCCGTAGGTCACGGCGTCGAACAAGTCGGACGTGATAAACACGCTCGATTCGTCGGCGGGCACGCACATATATTCCTGCGCAAAACTTTCTTCGTCGGCGCACTGGCTGCGCACGTAGTCGAAATATTCCGCCTCGCCCATCTCCTGCCGCGCGTCGGCGGCGGGAAGCTTTTGTTGAAGCACCCAGAGAAAGCCTTGGTCGAGCGCGTCCTGCAAACTCACGCGGTGCAGCGAAGCCCGCTTTTTATTGCCGCCGTCGCGGGCTTCTTCGATAAGCTTGTTGAAGAAATTGTGCTTGCCTCTGTGCGTGGAGACAATCGCCATCTGCCCGCCCCAAGTGATACCCGGAAGCGCAATCGAATACAAAAGCTTCGGGTTTTTATGCAGGGCGAACTCGTCGAGCACGCGCGTTCCTCGTTTTCCCGCCTGCGCGTCGGGATTCGACGACATCGAGTGAATCACGGTCTTGTTTGCAAAGCTCATCTCAAACGCCGTGATTGATTCGCTCTCGGAGAGCTTGTAGATTTTTTCGGAAATTTCGGAAGCCACAACGTCGAGCAGCCCCGAAAACTTTTTGCAGTCTTGGAGGAACAGCCGCGCCTGAATTTCGTCGCGCGAGGAAATCCAAGAGTCGAGCTTCGTCGAAGCGAGCGACTGTTGGCGCACAACGTCGTAGGAAGTCGCCCAAGAAATACCTATCTGGCGGCTCTTTTCCATTATCTTAATCGCCGAACGGTCGGTAATCCAACGCCACTGGTACGGCAGAAAGATTCCCATTTTCAATTCGGGGCGGTTGCGCGCTTTGACTGTTTTTGCGTCTTTCAAATTTACAGACTTCCCAAAATTGATTCGATTTTCGCGAGGGCTTCGTCCGAAAGCCCGCCGCCCGACTGCAACGCCGCAAGCGACCGCTTTTTCGCCTCTTCGCGCTCGGCTTCCCTGCGCTGCCATTCCTCTTCGCGGCGGCGGTATTCGGCGAGTTTTGCGTTGAGTTCGCGCAGGCGGTGGTCGCCGCTGCGCAGGCGCGAAATGATTTTTGAAAATGTGTCGAAGTCTATCGGCTCGCCGCTCGTGAGGGTGTCGTAGACCTGCTGCATCAGAACGGTTGCGCCCGCATCGGCAATGCTCGCGCCCGCGTCCGCCCCGCCGAACTGCTCAATCTGCATCACAAGCTCCTTCGCGCGGCGCAGGTGGTCGAGATGCGCGGCAAACGTGCCGTTTTTAAAGCGGCTCGCCGCCCCGTGCGAAAGCTCTATGCCGAGCTTCGCCGCCTCTTCGCGCATCGTTTCGAGCGTCAAATTCGGCAGGCTTGCAAGATGCCTGCAAAACTCGTGCAATTCGTCCGCTGAAAGGCTTTTTTCGACTGTTCCGATTCGCGCCATTTTAGATGCCGCCCTCCAAAAAATCAGTGCCAGCCGCCGTAATTTTGTAAAGCTTGACGCCCGCCGAAAGCGCGGCAGAGCCCATTTTGACAAGTCCCTTCGATTCGAGATAGTCAAGCTCCGCAGCGATTTCCTCCGCGCTGAGTCTAAAACCACCCAGCTTCGCGCCGTAGGCGAGCGAGGCCGCGTTCATTCCCATCGGTCTTGCCGCTTCAAGCTGTTCAAGCAGGTTTCGGCGCAAGATTTCTTTTTGCTCTGGAAGTAAGTTCATTTAGGAATGCCTTTCGATAAAACGGTCGAATTTCGCGGCAAGCTCGAACAGTCGTTGAGTTTGCAGCTCGTTTTCTTTTTTTATTGCCGAAAGCTCGGCTTCGAGCGACGAGAGCCGAACGTAGATTTTTTCGCGGCTGGCGGCTGATTTTTCCACAATTCCGCGCAGGCGGGCGTCGGTGTTGGCGCAGAGTTCGGCGTGTCGGGCGTTGGCGGTCTGGCAGCGTTCGTCGCAGTCCTTGACTTCGCGGAATTGCTCGGCAAGAGAGGGCTTGCGCATAAAAAGCAGCTTAGCCTGATTGGCGCAAAACAGCAGCGTGGGAATCGCCGCAAGAGCACCGATAATCCACGCAATGCCGCTGTCGCTGATGCCGCCGACAACCCCGAGCATGCCCATATTTAAAAGATAACTTCGCATCTCAAAATTTGATGTTAAATTTCAGTCCGATTAGCCCGCGCGCGCCGCGCCAGAGAGCGACGGAAACGCGCGAGAGCTTTTTCAAAATTCGGCGCATTAGAAGAAGCCTATTGCCTGCTTTACCAGCCCGATTACAAAGGGAATCAAACCCGAATCGCCGATGAGGTAGTCTCCCAAGCTCGTCAGCGCAACGCCCACCGCCACGCCGATTGCCGTTCCCTTTGCTTTGAGCCATTTGCCGACCGCCTGCTTGCCCGTTTCCGTCGTGTTTTCGCCTGCCATTTTATTTGCCCTCCGTTTGCGCCGAAGCCGCGCCATTTGTAGCCGCATTTGCATTTGCCGCCTCCGTTTTCGCTTTCAAGCCGCCCTCGGCGACCGCGCCGTCTTTGGTGATTGAAAGGCTGTATTTGCTCGCGTCCACAATCGCGGGGAATATCGCCGCAACGTCCGCGCCGTCTTTTGTGCCGTCGGAGGCAACGACCGAAGCGTAGGTGTTGTCGAGCGTGCCGATGCCGATTCCGTAGCTGTTCGAACTCGGCTGAACGCCGATGTTGCCATACCAGCCGCCGATGTGCGCTACAACGTGCTTGTCCTTTGTGTTGGCAATTCCGATTACAAGCGGGCTTTCGCTCGATTCCGTCACCTTGACAGCCGCAACAGAGCCGTCGGCGGCGTAGGTTGTCTCCGTGATTGTTGTCGAGCTGCACCCGCAGAGCGCGAGCGCAAAAGCCCCGCACACGGCATACAAAGCGGCTTTGAGCCAAAACATTTTTCTCTCGAATAGTTCCATATTCACTTGTCCTTTATTTTTGTTTTTTTGGGTGTTGAAATTTTCCTCACGCCGACAATTACCGACGTTCTCCCGCGCTTTGTGCGGATAACGCCGCCGAGCGGATTTTCCACGGCGCATTTGCGCCAACCTTTCGGCTGCTTCGGGGCGTCTTCGCCGCCGTCATTTAGCACCTCCGCAATTCGCACGAGCAGCGCGGCGAGGTTTTCGAAAAAGTCCGCTTGCGACTCGCGTATTTCGGCAAGGTCGGCGCGGATTGCGGCTACGTCGGCGGCAACGCCCGCGCCGCAAGCTGAGCGGACTTGCGACGCGGACGGGGTGGTACAATCAGACCCGCCCTTAGCACACAACGGAGAAATATAACGCGCCTGCTCGGTTGCGGGCGCGGACGCTTTGGGTTTGGTGCTCCGTAGAGACTCGGACTGCGGCTGAGCCGCCTTGTCCGCACCGTGGACGTTATTCGCGTCGCTAACGCCCCCAATACAGCAGTATGATGAAAATTCTTTGCGGATGCCCGAAAGCACCTTTTCTTGCGCGGAAAATTCCGCGCCGTCGAGGGTGATGACTTCGCACCCGTCGGCAAGGGCGGCGTCAATCTGCGCGATAAGGTCGGGGAGCGCGGCAACCGCAATGTTGCGGGCGCGGATAACGCCGCCCAAGAGCCAGAGTTTGAGGCACACAAAGTCGGCGTTGACGCGATTCACGCGGAACGCATACACGCGACCGCCGCCGAGATTGCCGCTTTTGAGTTGACTTGACTGCGCTGCTTTTTGCATAACGCAGCCACAATATCATAAACCGCAAAACCAGTCAAAACGCGGGCTTACAGCGTTAACGTCCATTACATAAAAAGTTTTTTCGGGACGTTTTTTTTTGAAAAAATCGCCGAATGTAGGCACAAAAAAGCCCCTGTTTGCGTAGCAAACAGCGGGCAGTTCTTAAAAATTTTTGCGGGTGCGCGGAAAAACTCGGCTATTTCCCGTCCTCGGGCGGGCGGGCGTTGGCGGCGGCGTAAAGGTTTTTGCCCACTCTCACGGTAAGACTTGCGCCCGCGACATCGCCGCGCATGTAGGCGGTGAGCACGTCGCCGATTTTCTCGCGGATTTCGGGCGCGAGCATTTCAAAACATTGGCTTGCGTGGACAGCCAAGAGGTTGCGCACGTCGTGCCCGCAAAGTTCGATGTCTACAAAGGCTTCGGTCTCTCCGACCACCCGCCCAAGATGTATGTTTTCGTTCATTTCGTCCTTTCAAATTTTGCAACGCTGCAAAAATTGCGACGTTGATTGTCAATTAGTTGTGTAGATAAATATAAACCCTTTTTGAGCTGTTTTTCGCCTCAAAAGCCCGCAAAGCCAGTGTTTATGCGGGTTCGCGGACTTTTTTAGCATAAACACGTTTATATTTTAGCTAAAATTTTTTTATGACACCGATGAGCGATTCTTTCAACCCTTCAAGCCGTTGTTCAGCGAGTTCTGCTCGCGCCCGAAGTGCCGCTATGGCGTCATTTGGACTGCCTTCTTCGTCTTCACCTGTCAAAAGCCATTCCATTGAACACCCGAAGAATTTCGCGAGTTTATACAACTCAATTCCCCCCGGAATACTCCTCCCGCTTTTGTAATGGATAAAACAGGCACGCGAAAGCCCTGTTTTAGCCGAAATTTCAGTCTGTTTTAATCCGCTTTTTTCCAAAAGTTCCGTGAAACGTTCAGGAAAATTTACAAATGTGCCATTTTTTTCTTGCATAGTGCTACTTTTGTATCATAAACGTGTTTATCATAATCAAAAATTGTAACAAAAACCGCAAACAAAAAATGCCAAAAGAAACAATTTTAAAGCGAAAAATGGAACAAGCGGGAATATCGCAGCGCGATGCCGCACGCGCACTCGGTCGGCACTTCCAACACGTCTGCTACGTCGTCAACGGGGTTCGCAAATCAAAGAGCCTGTCGTTGCGCATTCTTCAATTGTGCAACGGAGTGATACCGCTTCCGCCCAAGCCCGCCCGCCGACAGAAACGAAGAACGAAGAATGAATTGCGGCGTTTATGATAGCCGCCGCAAGAACAACACTTTTTCAACCAAAATCAGCACGTAGCGACCGCCACAATTCATTCTTAATTCCCCAATGCCCGAAAGCAACCAGTTGACATTCTTCCACAGCCTCGATTTTCCGGGGCGCACGGTGCTCTATGTCGGCGAGATTGCGCAGAAATTGGGCATTTCGCGTCAGCAGGTAGTTAACCTGATGGACTGCGGCGAGCTTGGCTTCATCAACGTTGCGACCGACCCCACAACGCGCCCCTGCCGCCGCGTCCCCGTCGAAAGCTACCGCAACTTTATTGTCCGCCGTTTGGACTCCGAGGAACGCCTGCAATTTTTGCGGGAACTGCCTGTGACGACGCGGCTTGAACTCATCGAAGAACTCAAAAAATCACTCAAACGCAAATGAAACCCGAAACCAGAATCATACGCGGCGCGAAAGTCGCAACGGTCGAAGACCGCGGCGGCTACGTCGGCATAAGCTACACACGCCCGCATTTTCGCGAAACGTTCCTTGCAATCTTCGCCGCGACCGACACAACGCGGGCAATCCGCGCGGGCGACGTGCTCGAAATCGAAAAACGCGCGGGCGACATCGACCGCCTCATCTCCCGAAACAAAGGCGACGAGCAGACAACTTTCAAATTCTAAAACGCTATGAAAAAAGATTCAGAAAAAACACAACTCACCCCCGTTGCGCACGCCGTGCAAAGCCTGTGCAAAACCCCCGCAATCGGCGCGGCCGACAAATATTTGAAGGCGACCGTCCGCGGCAAAGGGCAGTGGCTGGCAAACGCCGTGATGTTCGGCACGATAGCCGCCAACGCCAAGCAGCGCGCAAAAAACAAAGGCGAATTCACCGAATGGCTCAAAGCCGTCTGCCATTCGGCGAACGTGTCGCTGCGCACGGGCTACAACTACATCTACCTTGCCGCGGGCGTGCTGCACAAAATACAGACTTCCCGCGCAGACGAACCGCTCGGCGGCTCTCTCGCCCAGTATGTGGAGCTTTCGTCAAAGCCCGTCGAAGAGATTTTGGGCGACGAAAAACAGACGTTCGATATGCTCGGCTACGTGCTCAGCTCGCTGCCCGAGCCCACGCTCAACGATATGCTCCGCCAGAGCAACGCGCAGGCAATAGACTCCGAGCGCGAAACCGAAGACACCGCCGCCAAAACTCTCACCAAGCGCGACCTCAAAGGCCTTTCTGGCAACGGCGGCGGGCAGCAGCTCGATTTCTTTTCGGAGCTCTACAACGATTTCCGCGCCACAATCGAAGCCCCGCGCTCCGACAGGCGTTTCTCCGAAATGCCCCGCGCCGAAATGGAGCAGCTCGGCAACTATCTGATTGCGCAGGGGCGCGAAATCGTCGAAATCGCCAAGGGCAAGAAGGACTAATCGGGAGGCGGAAATGAACGAGCTTGCTACGACAGACAACCTCCCGCGTCCGTTTGAAATCCCCACGACCACGCGCGACCAAATCGACTTCTGCAAGGAGAGCAAGTCCGAGCGTCTGCGAATCCGCGACCTGCTCGACGCCTTCCGCACAATCGACGGCGCAAAGCGCAAGGGCGACGCGTTTCTTGCGGTTGCGGCGGTCAACCGCGGGCGCAAGGGGTTTTCGGTCGAGACGCTGCGCAGGCTCTTCCGCGAATACAAGAAAAGCGGCTACCAGTGGCGCGTTCTGCGGCGCGACTACAAGGGCCCGAAGCCCGCAAAACCCGCCGACTTCAAAAACTTCTTCGCGTTCCTCGTCTCCAAGTGCCAAGGCCGCACCGACGTTGTCCGCGCCGCCCGCGACGACCTTTTCTACAACTACTGGCGGGCGGGCAAGTCCGTTCCCGGATACGGCACGTTCGCCGAATTCTGGCGGCGCACGCAGGGCGAGAAGCCGTTCCCGAAAGTCATCACCGACCGCCCGCCGCACACGCCCGCGTGGAGCTACCGCACGCTTCTGCGCCTTGTCAAAGAGACGCTCCCGAAGGAAGTCCGCCTGCTTGCCGCGCACGGCGACCTCCGCAGCCACGACTGCCAAATGCAGCTCTACCGCGACCGCGCGGGCTTGAAGCCCCTCCAATACGTGACTTTCGACGACGTCGAGCTCGACATTCAGGTGCTCTGCAAAATAGGCAACACAATGGAGGTCCGCCCCTTGCAGGCGGTAATGGCACTCGACATCGCCACGGCAAAGTTCGTCGCTTGGCGAATCCGCCCGATGCTCAAAGAGGAGGACATGAAATACTTTCCGTCCGACGCGGGGCGCGTGCTCACGCGCAAACAGGTTAACTTCGTTTTGATGCAGATTCTACTCAAATACGGACTGCCGCAAAACTACCCGATGAAGCTTCTTTTGGAAAACGCAAGCGGCACGCTCAACGCCGCCGACAGGCGCATGATTGAAACGCTCCTGCCCGCGCGGATACTCTTCGAAAACACGCGCATGTTCGACGAATCCTACCTCGGCGTGGAGTGCCGCGCACACGGTCTGCCGTATCAAAAGGGCTTCATCGAAAGCTCGTTCCAAGGCCTCCACACGCGAATTGCAGGTCTCGACGGCGCGCTCGCGCCGCGCTACGAATTCCGCAACCCCGCAAGCGCGGCAATCGCCAAGCAGACCGAAAAGGTGCTCGACGAGGCGCGGGCAAAGGGTATTTCCGAAAGCCTGCTGAAATTCAAGCTGCTCACATTCGACGAATTTCTGCCAATTTTCGACCTCATCGTCGAACGCTGGAACGCCCGCACAAACCACAAATTGCAGGGCTTCGACTACGAATACGAAACGCTTGTCGGAAGCGACTTCTACAACCGCGACACCGCCGTCCGACTGCTCACGACCGACGAACTCGAAGCGGCAAAATTCGTCCGCCGAATGGAAAGTCCCGAGGAACGCTGGCAAAAACACTGCGCGGGCGTTGCGTTCTCGAAAATCGAAGTCCCGATGATTTACCCGCTTTTGCAGAACGACAAACGCGTGGTGAGCGTCCGCAACGGCGAAATCAAAACCGAGTGGGCGAACATCTCCGCCGACAAGTTCATCTACCGCTCGCCCGAGCTTCTGCAATTCGAGGGGCGCGAATTCACCGCCGTCACGCCCGACCGCGAGGCGTTGTGGCTCTTCGACCGCAACGAGGGCTTTGTATGCGCCGTGCCGCGCGTCGGCAGAACCGCGATAATCGACCAAACCGCAATCGTCCGCCAGAGCGGCTACGTCGCCCGCGAGCGCGAAAAGATGCGCGAGCTTCACGACAATTTCCTTTCCGAACGCAAAAACGCCTTTGCCGAAATCGACGTGCACAACCGCGCGGTTCTCGACGACGCCGCAAACATCGGCACGGCGATGCACGAAAGCGTCGAGACACACCGCCGACAGACCGCCGCGCAGAAAACCGCCGCCAAAAAGGCGGGTACGACACGCCGCGCGGCCATCGCCGCCGCCGCAAGGGCACTGGAAGACTCCGACGAATTTTAATCCAAAACAAACAGCAGTATGAAAAACATAGACGAAATCAAAAACGCAATCAAAGACTATCCCGCCGAGGCGCAGGCGCATGTACTCACTCTCGCGGAGTTCTGCAACACACACTGCGACGGCAGCGAACAGCGCATCGCCGCCCAGTTCGACGGCAAGTTTCGCTACTCCAAAGACTGGTTCTACCAGCTCTTTTCGGGGCGGCGGTACAACAAAAAGCTCGGCAAGTTTCAGGTCGATATGGACAAGCTCGCCGAAATCGCGGGCGACGCAAAGCGCATCGCCGAGGGCGGCACGATCGGCGGCGCAATCCCGCACGTCGAGACCGAGACCGTCCGCGAAATGCGCGACGCAATCGACGCAATCCGCCCCGAAACCAACGTCTGCAAATGGCTGATGGTCTGCGGCACAACGGGCGCGCAGAAAACCTACGCCGCGCGGTTCTACGCCCTGACGCACCCCGACGTCTACTACCTCGAAAGCCCGACAGTGCCGAGCGTCTGCGAACTTTCGATGATTATCGGCGAAGTCGTGCCGAGCTGCCGCGCCGACTTTTCGGGCGCGAGACTCCGCCGCGAAATCGTCAAAAACGTAAAGCCGCGCAACTGCTTTATCTTCGACAACGCGCAGCGGATGTACGACCCCAAGAAAAAGCTCAACCAGCCGCTCTTCGGCTTTTTGCAGGCCTTGCAGGACGCAACCAAGTGCTCCATCGTCCTGATTTTCGTGGACGAAGCCACGGGCGAAAACTCGCTGCGCCGCGTTGTGTTCGGCAAAGACGCGGGCTACTTCGAACAGCTCGTCGGCCGCGCGGGCGGCGAGGATTCGATTCTGTTCCTGCCCGACCGCCCGAGCGATTCCGACTTAAACGCATTTGCCAAGGCGACGGGCTTCCGCGACGCCGCACAGCGCAGGGCAATGCTGCCGATTATGCGCAAACTCGCCGCGCAGAAAGGGCGGTTGCGAGTCGTGCTCAACGCGCTCCAAAACGCCGCGCGGCTTGCCATAGCCGCCAAGCGCGAAATCACGACCGACGACTTTTTCGATGCTCTGCCGACCTCCGACGCAACCATTTTGAAAACAATCGACAACACAAGAAAGGCTCTCACATGCAACGCATAATTCTCTTCACAATCCAACTCCTCCTCCGAATCGTCCTCGCACCCGTCGCGGCGGTTCTGTACATCGCGGGAGCGGTCTCGGAAACGGCAACGGCAACGCTCATTTCGCTTACCGTCGCGCTCGACGCCTACAAAAACCCCGATGAAATTGAGGACTAAACACGATGCCGGCCGCAGAATACATCGACCTTAAAATCGTCCGCAACCGCGACGGCAAGTACTTCGTCGCCGCCGCCGACTCCGCCGAGCCGCTCTTCCCGATTCTCTTCAACACGGAATCGGAAGCGCGGGCACTCGTCGAAAAACTCAACAAACAGCTCGAATCCGAACCGTGGAGACGGAACTGATGACCACGCAACAGGCAATCGCAAAGGCGATGTGTGTTTGCCGCGACAAGCTCGGGCACGTCGGGCGGAACGAGTTCCTGCTCGCGATGAGTTCAACCGAAATCGCCCTGCTAATCGCCGCAAAAATCCAACTCACGCGCGGGCTTAAACCGCCCCGCAAACCCCGCCCGAAAGGCGGCAGACAAACACAATTCAACTTCACAAATCCGAAAAACAATTAACCCGAAAGGTAAATAAAAATTATGGCAAAGATAAAAAACGACGAAGAATTTTTCGCAACCGTAGACTCCTTGGCGATGAGCGGCGCAAAAATCGACACGCTCGAAGCGCAGCGCGAAGAGGCGCGGGTTGCGCTGCTCGCCGAATGGGGCGCGAAAATCGCCGAGGTCAAAAAGCCGCACGATGCCGAATTTAAACGAGCAAAAGCCTACGCGCTCGAACATCGCGAGAGACTGCTCGGCAACGCGCAGTCGGCGAAGACAAACGTCGCTTCTTGGGGCTTCAAATTCAACCCCGCAAAGGTGATTCCTCTGCTGAAAATCAAGGACGAAGATATGGTAAGCCAACTCTTGGCTCTGCCCGAAAACCGCGGCACGCCGTATCTGTCGGCGACCTACAAGCTCGACAAGTCCAAGATTTCCGACGGACTCGCCCGCGGCGTAAAATGGCTCGGCAAGCTCTTTCAGCTCACCCAGTCCGAGCAGTTTTTCGCCGACAAAATCAAAGACAAAGTTGAGGGCGAAACGCGATGACCGCAACACACGTAAAACCCGCGCAACGCGCACGCAAGACGGGCGCAGGCAAGAGCTGGACTTCTCCGCACGTCCAGAAATACCAGCTTCAATGGGCGGCGATTTTCCGCAAACACGGATGGGCAAACCGCCCGTCCGCCGAAAAAAAAGACCTGCGCCATTCCGTGCTCGAAGACCTTTTCGGCGACTACAACTTCGACGTCTCCGCCGCCACCGAGCCGCAGTGGGACTGCATCTACCTCGCGCAGGACTTCCTCCTCGACAACGGCCTTTGCGCGTGGAATAAAGCCACCGCAAAAACCGCAATCGACCTCGGTCTGCGCAACCGCTACATCTGGAATATCGAAAACGCGGGCTACGACATCCCCGACATCGCGTTCTACGGCGCACCCGAAGAGTACATCGCAGCCGTCGCCGCAGACAAGTTCGGAGTCCGCAACTGGCGGGCTCTCGACCTCGACAAGCTCCGAATGCTCCTCATTACGATTAAAAACCGCGTCCGCAAGGCGGCAAAAAAAGGACGAAACCTCCACACCCCAACCCCCGCCGCCGCAAGCGACGACAACTGCCCGTTCTGATGAAAACCGTTCTTGACTTGTTTTCGGGCATCGGCGGCTTTTCGCTCGCCGCCCGACGCGCGGGCTTTTCGGTCGTAGCCCACTGCGAAATCGACCAATTCCCCAAGGCGGTGCTCACACACCGCTTTTTTAATACCCCGATTTTCGACGACATCAAAGACATCAACAAAAGGACATTCCATGCAAAAACAAAGCTCGAAAAAATCGACATCGTTGTCGGCGGCTCTCCGTGCCAAGACTTCTCGGTCGCAGGCAGACAGCGCGGCTTCGACGGAAGCAGAAGTTCTCTCTTCCTCGAACAAATGCGCGTCGCCCGCGAACTCGGCGCGGAATACATCGTCTGGGAAAACGTGCCCGGAGTCCTCTCGTCAAACGGCGGGCGCGACTTCGCCCGAATCCTGTCCGAATTTAGCGGCTGGACAATCGAGCCGCAAAAGTTCGGTGGTGTCGGCTGTGTCCGCGCGAGAGGCGAGCAAGACTTCGGCGTTTTTTATAGGATACTCGATTCGCGGTTTTTCGGAGTCCCCCAACGCCGTCGTCGAATCTACCTTGTCGCGCGTCTTGGAGGTCTCTGCCGCCCCGAAATACTTTTTGAGCGCGGCAGCCTGCGCGGGCATTCTACGGCGGGCGCAGCGCAGGGGCAAGACGTTGCCGCCTTTGCTAACACGGGCATTGGCGTCTACAATCGCTCGCGCGACGCCGCAACACTGCGCGTCGGTGGCGAATCAAAGGGCGGCGGAAGCACTCTCGTGATAAGCGAAAGTTCCCCGACCGCCAGAGCCGACGTTCCGACGCTCACCGCCGCGCTTTCGCATAGCTACAACAAACAGACGCCGCTGCTGTTCGAAAATCACGCCCATGACGGACGCGTCGAACAAAAGCCGCACTCGCCCACGCTCACCTCGCACTGCGGCACGGGCGGAGGCAACCTGCCGCTTGTGCTCAATCCCGACGCGGTTTGTATTGCCGAAAACATTATCGGCAGGCAAGACCACAACGGCGGCAACGGCGTTGGAGCGCAACAGGGCGTGTCCTACACGCTCAACACCGTGGGCGTCCACGGAGTCGCCGACGGCTTCGGAGTCCGCCGCCTCACGCCGCGGGAGTGCGAGCGTTTGCAGGGCTTCCCCGACGACTGGACGCTCGTGCCATACCGTGGCAAACCCGCCGAATATTGCCCCGACGGGCCGCGCTACAAAGCCTGTGGAAACGCCGTAACCGTCAACGTCGCCCAATGGGTGCTCGAAAGGCTCGCCCGCTATGCCTAAGACCACCCACGACTTCTTGCGCGACCGACTGCTCGCCCAAGCGGGCATCTTCGACCCGCTTCCGCCCGCGCCGATCCTCGACGAAATCGCCAAAATCCAGTCCTGCCCGAGCTTCGAGCAGTACCGCAAAAATCGGATGATTATGGGCTACTTCCGCTACGGTTCTCTTCAATCGCAAATCGGCAAAGTGCAATACGACAACGTCGGCTCTATCGCCAAACGCCTCTCTCTCTATAATAGAGACCACAACCGCGAGCACCTCGTAGACATCGCAAATCTGGCAATGATAGAGTTCGCCACCCACCCCGACTACCCGTTCAACGCCACCGACGACACCGAACACGCCGCAAGAAAAAAATAAAAAAATGTCCGAAGAGAGTTGACTTCGTTCCGCCGTAGAGCGTGTGTACGCACCAATTCAAAAACGGCAATGGAAATCGACGAAATACTCAACTCAAACCTGACCAAATCGGACAAGATGCGCAGGCTCTTCGACGAGGGCAAAACCCGAAAGGAAGTCGCCCTCCTGTTGGGAGTCGGTTACGGATTCGTCCAAAACGTCTACGCAAAATACTTCAACAATCGCCCTCTCTCGCAGGAGGGCGATTTTGTTTTCAACAGGACATTCGGCGTAGAACTCGAAATCGTCCACGGCAACAAGCGGCAACTTCGCGACGCAATCAGGCGCAGAGGCGTAGCCTGCGAAATAGAGGGCTACAACCACGCCACGCGCACAAACTGGAAGATTGTTTCCGACGCGTCCGTAATCGGCGGCTACGAGCTCGTAAGCCCCGTGTTGAAAGGCGACCGCGGACTCGCCGAAGTCAAGGCCGTCTGCCAAGCCCTCGAAGAAGTCAATGCCACCGTCAACAAATCCTGCGGTTTCCACGCCCATTTCGGCACACAGGACTTCAAGAAAGACATTTCCGTCTGGCGCAACCTTTTCGCCAACTACGCGACGCTCGAATCCGACATCGACGCCTTTATGCCGCCGAGCCGCCGAAACAACCGCTACTGCGCGTCGATGAAGGTTTCAAATTGGCGCGAAAAGGTGGATTCCGCGCACAACCTCGAACAGCTCGCCCGCTCGATTACGGGCGGAAGCAGGTATTTCAAGCTGAACGTTCAAAGCTACTGGCGGCACGGCACGGTCGAATTTCGCCAACACAGCGGCACGGTCGAATTCGGGAAAATCAGAAATTGGCTGCTTTTCTGCGCAAGGCTCGTCGATTTCTCGAAGCGCGAACGGCTCGACAGTGGCGGCGAACGCGCCCTTGCAAAACTGCTCGACAACGAACTCGCAAATTTCTACAAACAACGCAAAGAAAAATTCGGAAGGAGATAACCAAATGAAAACATACGAAATGCGCGGAGGAGGCACAGTGTCGGGCGACAACGCCCGCGAAGTCCTCGACGCTATAAGGAATTCGTCCTACAATCCCGAAGCCGATTTAGGCGCATTTGTCCGCGAACTCGCCGAACGGTGCAAAATATACGACGGCTCGACAATTCGGACGACATCAAACGAAGACACGCTTGCCGACCTGATAAACAGCGGATTTTTGACCGAAAGAAAATAGATTCCGCAAAGCCGTTTCAAGGGGCTTGCAATCGAGTTGCAACGCCTCTTTTTTTTGCGATTTTACAATCCGACGCCGCGTGATGCGCAACATCCCTCGACAAAAAAAATCCGCCGCCAACCACCGCGCGACAGAATCCGAAAAAGTGGTCAAACGTTTGGCACTGCGCCGTAAAATCGGGCATTTCGCCGCAGAATTCGGTCAAACCTTCCGCAACGGCACAAACTGCCCGCAACCCCGCATAAAATCCCATAATCGTCCATAATCTTCCCCCATCGTCCATTATTCAAACCTTCTGTCACTAATCATTTTAGCTTTTTGTTAGACTGGATTGAAATTCAGCAAGTTAAACCAAAAAAAATTTTACAAAAAACCGCCGAGATTTTGTAAAACCACGGCGGTTATGGGTTCAAAGGTCGGACTATTTTCCCACTTTTGCGTTGCGGATGCCTTCGATATAGACAACTCCGCCGTCGGCCGTAAGCCTTACTTTACCGCCGGACGCGCGGTACGAAACCTCTTTGCCGAGGTAGTCGCTTACCGATTTCACTTCGCCTTCAAACGAAATCGAGACGCCGCGTTTGTACATCCCCGTCCAGACGGCAAACACGGGCGTTCCGTCGGCGCGCGTCCACGAAGCCGTGTGGAAAACTCCCACTTTTTCGTATTTCGGAACGGCGGTGCCGAGCATTTTCGTCAATGTTTTATAGGCGATGTACGCGGGTTTCGGCTCGAGATTTTTATGGACGATACCGAAGTGCGATTCGCGCATATGGTTTGCCTCGAAGCTTCTGAAATTGTACTTGTAGACGCGTTCCACTCCCGCGGCGCGCGCGAGGATGTATTCGCGCGGAATCATTTTGCCCTGCACTTCCTCCGTCGCGTTTTCTCCGCCGCTTGTGAAGATTGCAACGAACGCGCCCTTCATATCTCCGCCGTATTTTAGCGTTGCGCCTATCGGAATTTTTTTGTCGCCGAAGACCGCGTAAAGGAACGGTTCAAATTTGTCTTCGGGGCCAGCCGCATCGCCCGAAACGTATAGTCTGCCGTGGTAGAAACCGTCGGGCTTGATGTCCTCGAAACCTTTGCCCGACTCCTTTTTCAGAATCGCCTGACGATACGGGCGCGTATTGCCGAGCGCGGGCTTTACGAATTTCATATCCGCATCGTTCCACGTTTTCGACGAAAGGCGGAAAATTTTCATCGTGCTTCTGTCGCCGCCGCAGCGCATTGTGTTGCCGTCTTTGTCGAGCTTCGTGTTGAAGTAGAACGGCAGTCCGCCCGAGTGCACGGCTATTCCGCCGTCCCTGACATAGTTGTAAAGCGGCTCGATGAACTCGTACGGATACGACTCGTTTCCGCCCAGATAAAGCACGGGATATTTTTCCGGAGACAGCTTTCCGAGCTTGTCAAAAGTTATCCGTTTGTATTTTTTTGCATTCGGGAATATCCGTTTTACACTTCCCGTAAACGCGTCGGAAAAGAAGTTGTATTTGTCGTCGCCGAGATAGCATACCGTTGTTTTAGATGTATCCACGCCGAGCTTTTCAACCGCCCTTTTGATATACGCCTTCAGACACGGATTGATGTCGGACGAAAAGTAGCCGAATTCGGTAATCCAAATGGGCTTGTCGCCGATGCCGTATTTTTTCATCAGCGCGCGGAGCCTTTCGATGCGCGGAATCAGAACGCCCTCCTGTATCCCTCCCCAATTGTAGGGATGGACGTTCATAATGTCGAAATATTTTCCGCAACCCCGCTTGAGAGTTTCCTCGATGAACTCGAACGGAATGCCCGAAACGCCGCCGTAGAGAACGACCGCGTCGGGATTGTTTTTTCTGACGGCTTCGGATGTTTTTTTCAGAAGCACGGAGTACTCTGCCGGATTCGGTTCGAGACCGCCCCAGAAACTGATGTGGTCGGGCTCGTTTACGATTTCCCAAAACTTGATTTTGCCCTTGTAGCGAGCCACAGCCTTGCCGTACGCTTCGGCGAATTCGTCGGGATGGTGCGGAAACGGACGCATACGCGCGGGAACCGAGCCTGAAATAATCGGCAGAACTTCCACTCCGCCCTCTTTCGAGTATTCGACAAGCTTGTCCCAGCGCGAGAAGTCGAGCTCGCCGTTTTTATTCTCGACCGCCGACCAGTCGAAGTCGGTGCGGAAACCGCCGATTCCCGCTTCGCGCATCAGGCGGATTTCGTCGGGCGCGATGTCGAATTCGGAGCGCGACAGGTGCGCGCAAACTCCGTACGGATTTTCCACATCCGTCTTTTTTGAATCGGCCGCAAAAAGGGAATTTCCACCCGCGCAGCAAACCGCCGCAACAACATATAACAGATATTCCTTCATACAAAAATTGAATCCGAACGTGAGTCTTTCGGCAAGAAAAAAAACGGATTCCCGCAAACGCGCGACGGATTCATAAAGCATCATTAGAAATCGTTTTACATTATATAAACACACAAAACGCCCTAAAATGATTTATCAAGAAAAACCGAATCGATTGCGGCTTTGTGTTTTTGCGCGTAATATTTTCAAACAGAACGCATCTTGATTTATCAAATGATATTAGTCCGATTTTTCGGGTTCGGAACAAAAAAACGGACAAGTTTTGAGCTTTGAAAATTTCGACCGCCGCCCTATCGAGTTCGCCATTTGGGGAAAAACGCGAATCGGGCGAAAAAAAAATCCGCCGTACTCGCGGCGGATTCCGAAAAAAACTTTTTGCGTTTTCGGCTACGAATGCTTGGGCGCGTCTTCGTCGAGCCCCTTGTTTTCGGGCTCTTTCGCCTTGTTCTCGCCGCCGACTTCCGGCGGGGTCGCGTAGTAATTCTGGTAGCTCTTGTCGTAGTAGTTCAGACTGTACGAGGAGGACACACCCGAAGTTACCATATTCATAATCGCGCCGAGAACGGGAACGTTCGACTCCATCATTCTGCGGACGTAGCTTCTTACAACCTTGCGCTTTGCCACGTTGAACTTGATGACGTAAATGATGCCGTCCATATTCGGCAACAGCGAAATTGCGTCGCTTACCGCGCCGATAGGCGGCGAGTCCACGAAGATTCTGTCGTACTTTTCGCGAAGTGTTGCAATCAGCGAAATGAACTCTTCCGAATTGAGCATTTGCGTCGGGTTGGAGGCGCGTTTTTCGCAGACGAGAACGTCGAGATTCGGGAAGTAGTCGTGGATAATCGCGTCTTCGAGCGGCTTGCCCTCTTCAATGTGCCCGACAAGCCCGTCCTTGACGTTTATGCCGAGAAGCTTTGCAAGCGCGGGCAGACGGAGGTCTGCGTCGATGATAATCACCTTTTCGCCGTGGAGGGCGCAGGTAAATGCGAGGTTTGTCACCACGAAAGATTTGCCTTCCGAAGGCGTCGTACTCGTGAAGAGAACCGCCTTTGCGTTCTTGCCGAGCGCGTTTACCTTGAGGGTGGAGTGGAGCGAACGGAACGCTTCGGTCGTAGCGCGGTCTGCGTTCGACGCTGCAACCTGCGCCTTTTCCGAGGAGGTCAGACGCTTGATTCTGGGAATTGCGCCCAAGAGCGGCAGACCGATTATCGATTCCACGTCGTACGCGCTCTTTGCGCGGTCGTCGAAGAACGCCACTAGAAACGCCATACATACGCCGCCGACGAGACCCGCGAACAGACCGAGCACGATGTTGAGCACATAATTCGGACTCGACGGACGCGGCGAAATGCCCGCCCTGTCGACGATATTCGCACCTTCGTTGATGAGGCTAACCTGCGCAGTTCGGACATTTAGCGATGAAATCAGCGACTGGTGCATACCTTCGGCAACCTGTCTTTCGCGCTCGATTGACTTATATACAATAGCCTTTTGCCCGAGCTGCAAAATCTCGTCTTTCTTGACGGCGAGACGCTTTTGCGACTGCTCGTAGTTCTGCTTGGCGTTTTCGTACGCCGCCTGAACTTTCGCGCACGCCGATTCGACCGCCGCTTCAAGCTCCTTTTCGATTTGGTCGAGGGTCTTGCGGGCTTCAATCATCTTGGGGTGTTTTTCCTTGTAGCGTTTTTCGAGAGTCGCAACAACAACCTGCTGTGTCGATTTGTCGGTGACGAGCTTTGCGACCGACGGAATTTCGGCGATGAACGGAAGCGTGCAAAGATCCTTGGCGTCGCGCTTGTATTCGCGCACCAAGTCCCACTGGGTCGACATCGAGTCGAACAGGCGTTTGTCGTTTGTCAGAATCGCGTTGATGTCGCGCAGCTCGTTGCGGTCTACGTCGTCGATTTGGTCGAGCGAAACCGCGCCGTTGATTTTTCTGTATTCTACGAGCTTTTTGTCGAGCTCCTTAACCTTCGCCTCCTGTTGCGAAACCTTTGTACGCAGCTCGTCGATTGAATTCATCAATTTCTGAACCCTGACTTGATGGGTGTAGGCGATGTATTCGCTTGCAAAAAGGTTTGCGATTTTTGCGGCGACGCTCGCGTCGGGGTGGCTGTACATTACGCGGACGATGAGCGAAAGTCTTTCGGGAATGATTTTTCTGTTTTCCTGCAGAATTTCCACCTCGGTGAGCTTCGGACCGAAAGTGATCATATCGTTGTAGGGGTTCATCAAACGCTTGATGTCCTCCTCCTTGAGCCTCGACTTCACCGCGTTTATAACCTCGAAACTTTCCATCAGCTTGACCTGCGTGTTGAAGTCTTCGGTCGAAGCGATAAGCTCATTTCGGCTTCGCTGAACGCCGCCGGGACCGTCAATCGGAATGTCGGAGTCGCGGAGAATCTGGACGGTCGCAACCGAAGTATAGATGGGGGTCATTCGGAACGTATAGAGCAAAATACCCGAAAAAATCACGAAGAACGTTATGATAATATACCAAATTCTTTCGCGTAAAATCATCATATAGTCGCGCAAAGTACGGTTGGACACGCCGTTGCCCATTCCCATATCGGGGGCTTTCGCGCCGTAGCCGCCGTAATAACCGCCATAGCCGCCGCCGCCGTAGCTGCCGTATCCGCCCGCGCCGTAGCCGTAACCGCCGTAGCCTCCGTAGCCGTAGCCTCCGCCGTAGCCGTAGCCTCCGTAGCCGCCGCCGACGATTACTTTCGTCTTCTTGACGGACTTGTTTTTGTTGGGCTGCGCAGATGCGTCCGCGCCCGCCTGCGGGTTTTGCCGATTGTTTTCGTTGTTGTCCATAACGGAAAAATTCCTTGCTTAAAGTTTTGAAAATTAAAAAGCCGCCGATTCGGTAAAGTCGGCAACGGCGCGACGGCGTTTAGAACATCGACTCGGGGACTTCGATTGTGTCTCCCTCGTAAATCGGGAAGTCCTTGGCGTTTGCCTTGCTGAGAATCGCCTTCAAGTCTACCTCAAAGACCTTGATTTCGCCGTTGGGCAGAAGCCTTTTGACGTTGATTGAACGGTCGTTGGCAAGACGCGTCGTACCCATCGCCCCCGCAATCGCCTTCGAAAGGGTCATCGTTTCTTCGGGCGGGAAGACGACTTCTCCGGGGCGGTTGACCTGTCCGATTACATAGACGCGCTGCGGCGAGTATTCGGAAATAAAAATCGACACATCCGCATTTACAAGATAGTCTTTTTCATAAAGTTGCTTGATAAGCTTCTGGGCTTCCTGAAGCGTGAGCCCCGCAACCTTTACCGCGTTGATAAGCGGCAGGACAATCATGCCGTTCTGACCGATCTTGTAAACCGTATCCAAATCGGGCTCTTGAAACACTTTGATTGTGAGAACGTCGAGCGGACGCAGTTTGTAAAGGGAATTTTGGACAGACGAAGAAACGCCCGTCTCGGCGGCCGATGCCGAAAGCGCGGCAAAAAACACAGCCGCCAGTGAAACCAATTTTGTAAATTTAATCATACACTCCGTTTCTAGCATAAATTCCGACGGTATTTCAACACTATTTTTGGCAAAAAATGAGATTGTTCGAAGACGGCGTATTGAAACAAGAGCGTAAACAAAAAAACAAAAACGCATTTCGGACGGCGTGCGAAAATAGTTGAAATTTTTTGCAAAAAAAGCTAAGCCTTCGACGAAATTTTAAATCCAAAAAGTCAACCGGAACATCTACAATGGGAAACGAAATCCTCCAAAACGCCGCAAACGAAGCCAGAGGTCTGGCAATCGACGCAATCAGCGCGTGTTCTTCGGGACATCTCGGGCTTCCGCTCGGATGCGCCGAAATCGGCGCGGTTCTATTCGGCGAAATACTGAAGATAGACCCAAAAACGCCGTCGTGGCAAAACCGCGACAAATTCGTACTCAGCGCGGGGCACGGCAGTATGTTCCTCTATTCGTGGCTCCATATTTCGGGCTACGATTTGAGCATTGAAGACATCAAAAACTTCCGACAAAAAGGCTCGAAAACACCGGGGCACCCCGAATTCGGCGAAACGGTCGGCGTGGAAGCCACAAGCGGCCCGCTCGGACAGGGTATCGGCAACGCGGTCGGCATGGCGGTTTCCGAAAAGATGTCGGAGGCGGCGTTCAACACGCCCGAATTCAAAATTTTCGACCATAAAATCTGGTGTTTGGCGGGCGACGGCTGTATGCAGGAGGGTATCGCCGCAGAAGCCGCCGCGTTCGCGGGCGTGCAGAAGCTCGGCAACCTCGTCCTGATGTACGACTCGAACGACGTAACGCTCGACGCAATGGCGGACAAGACAATGACCGAAGACACCGCAAAGCGTTTCGAAGCCTACGGCTGGGAAGTGTCGAAGTGCAACGGGCACGACATCGACGCAATCCGCAAAGCCCTCACCGCCGCGCGCGACTCGGCTTCAGACAAGCCCAAGCTCGTCATCTTCAAAACGACAATCGCAAAGGGCATTCCCGAAGTGGAAAATTCCGCCAAGGGTCACGGCGAAGGCGGCGCGAAATTCGCCGACGCCGCGCGCAGGGGGCTGGGACTGCCCGAAGAAAAATTCTTCGTCTCAAAGGCGACGTACGAATACTTCGGCAAAGCCCTCGAACGCCGCGCACAGGTGCGCAAAGAGTGGGACGAACTTTTTGCAAAGTGGCAAAAGGCGAACCCCGAGCTTGCCGCAAAGCTCGACAAGTGCGTAAATAAAAAGAAAGACGCTCCCTCCGCCGAAGAGCTGCTCAAGCTCGTTCCCGAATTTCCCGACGACGACAAGAGCGCAACACGCGCTTCGGGCGGCAAGATTATGAACGCGCTCGCAAAAGCCCTGCCCTACATGGTAACGGGCGCGGCGGACCTCTTCGGCTCGACGAAAAACAAGCTCGACGGCGCGGGCGACTTCTCGCCGTCCGACAGGGGCGGGCGCAACATTTGGTTCGGCATCCGCGAACACGCCATGGGCGCGATTTCGAACGGCATAGCCTACTGCGGAATCTTCGAACCGTCCTGCGCTACATTCCTTACCTTCGCGGGTTATATGCTCGGCTCTATACGCGTTTCCGCCCTCTCGAGACTGCAAATGCAGTACATCTTCACGCACGATTCAATAGGCGTGGGTATGGACGGACCCACTCACCAGCCCGTCGAGATGGTCTCGATACTGCGCTGCATACCGCGCCTCGACGTAATCCGCCCCGCCGACTCCGAAGAATGCGCGGCGGCTTGGGCGGCGGCACTCGCGCGCACGGACGGTCCCACGGCGTTGATTCTCTCGCGCCAAAACCTGCCGCTACTGGCAAAAGTTCCCGCGCAGACAAAACGCCTCGGCACGCTCAAGGGCGCGTACGTAGCGAAGAAGGAAATCGGCAGACTCGAAAAGATTGTCATCGCTACGGGCTCGGAAGTGCAGTGGGCGATGAAGGCGGGCGAAATCGAAGCGACAACGCGCGTGGTCTCGATGCCGTCGATGGAGATTTTCGAACGCCAAAGCGCGGAATACAAGGAAGAGGTTCTGCCGTCGTCGTGCCAAAACAGAATCGCAATCGAAGCGGGCGTTTCCCTGCCGTGGTACAAATACGCAAAGAAAGTAGTCGCCACCGACGACTTCGGCTTCTCGGCGGACGCGCCATACCTTTTCGAAGCGTTCAACATCTGCGAAAAGCCGCTGCTTGGTTAATTTCGACTCAAACACAAACAAACTATACAAACGGGCTATGAAAAATGTAATCATAAGCCTGTTCGTCGCAGGCGCGGCAATCTCCGCAAACGCGCAAGACAAGGCGCTTCTCGAAACCCTCGTAAAAAGGGTATGCTAACGCAGCAGCCGACTTCGGTTCGGACGCTGCTTCGCGTAACTACCTCGACAAGGTTGTAGGTCAACGGCAACGGCGCGGGTATTGCATCCGACTACCTCGAGAGCTACAGCGATCAGGCTATGACAGGCTACATCGGCGTAAACTGGTACGCAATGGCTTCGGTCAAGACATCGCTCGGCTACGAATTCGGCTACTTCGACCAAGTCGTAGACTACGGCACACCCTCCGACGAACGCCTGTACAGCAACTGCGTACGCGCTCAGGTTCTCTTCTAATTCGGAGAAAGCTTAAATTCTTAAAAAATCGGGCAAAATTCCTTGCCCGATTTTTTTGCGCCGCGAAAAATAATTTTCGCAGATAAAACGAAAATGTTAATCCCCAAACTTTATACTTGATTATTTTTAGATTTTGGCGAGAATACTGTTAAAAATCGAATTGTTGTTTTTATCGCCAGACAGGAACAACAGCCCGATTTACAAGAACCAAACAAACTACATAAATAAGATATGAAAAAAGTCATCATAAGCTTACTCGTTGCGGGCGCGGCAATCGCCGCAAACGCGCAGGACAAGGCGCTTCTCGAAACCCTCGTAAAAAAGGGTATGCTCACACAGCAGGAAGCCGCACAGATCGCCAAGGAATCGGTAACTGTTACCCCCGCGACAAAGAGCACAAAATCGATTAAGATTTTCGGCGGCGCACAGGGCTGGTACACTTGGGGTCAGGACTCCCAAAAGGCTCCCACTTCGGAATCCAAGCAGACAAGCGGCTTCACTCTCCGCTATGTAAAGCTCGGCGTTGAAGCCGACGTAGGCGGCGGCTGGAGCGCAACGGTTGTTACCGACTTCGGTTCGGACGGTGCTTCGCGCAACTACCTCGACAAGGTTGTAGCTTCCAAGAAAGTCGACCTCGACTACCTCAACGGCACACTTCAGCTCGGTCTCCGCAAGGCGAATATGGGCTACGAACAGAATATGTGCGACTTCGGGCAGCTCGCAATCGAACGCTCCGTTGCAACACAGTTCTTCACGAACGGCTCCTACAACGACGACGCAGTTGTAAAGAACTTCGGCGGTCGCACAATCGGCGTTTTCTGGGACGGCAACATCACGCAAGTTGAAGGTCTCTACTACAGCGCGGCTGTAACTTCGGGCTTGACCGAATCCACGCCCGAATTCATCTCGACCTCGCAAGACAGCAGCGCATTGAGCTTCTATGCGGCTATGGGCTACAAGAACGTTGCCGAAATCAACGGCGAATCGCTCGCGTACGACTTCGGCGTAAACTTCGGCTATGCTCCCCAAGGCATGACTGGTAGGCTAGTAACGCAAAAGGGCAGCGTCTGGGGTATCAACCCCTATGCAACCGCTTCGTGGAAGGGCTTGACGCTCATCAGCGAATTCTTCCTCCAGCAGTTCGAAGACTACGTAACCCCCGGACGCGACGGTATCGGCCGCACACCGCTCGGCGCAAACGTAACGGTTGCCTACAAGATGGACATCGGCGAATGGGGCGCAATCGAACCCGTCGCACGTTGGTCGTACATCTATGCTAACGGCGCACCCGTCGAAACGGAATTCTTCAAGAACTACCTCAATCAGGCTATGACAGGCTACATCGGCGTAAACTGGTACGCAATGGCTTCGGTTAAGACCTCGCTCGGCTACGAGTTCGGCTACTATGACCAGAGAGTCGCTGCAGACTCGGTTGACCGCCTGTACAGCAACTGCGTACGCGCTCAGGTTCAGGTTATCTTCTAATCCGAAGAAAGCTTAATTCCTAAAAAATCGGGCAAAATTCCTTGCCCGATTTTTTTGTGCCCCGTATTTAAAAACTCAACGCGCGGCTTTGCCGCGCTGTTTAGGCGCGTCGCTCCGAAAGGGGGCTTAACCGTCGCCCCCTTTGCCGCCTTCACAAGCGAAGGTCGGCAATCCCCTCCCAATCGCACTTTGTGTTGGGATTTGGGCTGCGGCTTCAGAGGGTGGCTTTGTTTTTTTGTGGCGATGTAAGCGTATTAGACATACGTGTCATTGCCACAAAAAAACGAAACGCCCTGACGGATAAGATTTGCGATTTTGCTTCGCAAAAAACGCCAATCGCCCTATCAAGCCCGATTTCACGTGCCAAGAAAGAGCATTGAAATTTTGGTAAACATAGAAATTCCTTGCCCGATTTTTTTGTGCCCCGTATTATAACTCGCGTGATTGAAAGACTGTTCATACCCCCCACAGAACCACTGCCGCGCTGCGGCGCAAAGTGGTTCTGCCGCTTCTTCGCCGACCGTCTCGACCGCCGCCCCGCAAGTTTCGAGTCCATACTCGTGCTCGTTCCAACCCGCGCCGCCGCGAAAAAACTGCGGGCTGCAATACTCGGCGAATGTTCGGCGCGCGGCGTGAACGCAATCGCGAACCTGACAATTTCGACGCTCGAAGACGAGCTTGCAAAAAGCCAAGACCGCACCGCAACCCCCACATCCGCCGAATCCGCAGCCCTTTGGCTCGACATCCTGCGGCGAGAAAACACCGCCCAATACACCGCCCTTTTCCCCGCAGACCCCCCGCAGCGCGCCGATTTGCTGAATGTAGTCGGTCAAATAGCGTCGCTGCAACAAACGCTCGCCGAAAATCTGATGACGATTTCGCAGGCAGCCGAAAAGCTCGCCGACACTCCCGACGCGCTCCGCTGGCGCGACCTCGCCGAACTTGAGGAAATCTTTTCCGGACGCCTTGCCGAGCTCGGCAAAATCCATCCCGCGCAGTCGCTTTCAAACGCGCTTGAAGCCGCCGCAAGCGGCGCGTACGACACTCTTGTAAGCCTCGGCAACCCCGACGTATCCACCATTCTGAAGAAGCTCGAAACCGCGTTCGAAGCGCGGGGCAAACGCGTAATTTCGGCAGTCTTCGAATGCGGCAATGCCGATATGTTCGACAAATTCGGCACGCCCCTGCCCGAACCTTTCGCCGAAGCCGACACCCTGATTTCCGATGCGCAAATACGCATCTACCCCGACATTCCCGCCGAAGCCGCCGCAGTCGCGCAACTGGCGGAAAGCTACGGCGCGTCAAACGTCTACAACATTCTTTCAATCGCCTGCGAGCAGAAAAACTCGGTGGAAGTGTTCAAAGACGCGCTGGCAAAGGTCGGCGTAAACGCGGTGTCGCTCGACGGCGAAAGCGCGGCAAAATGCGCCGTCGGCGGGCTTCTGCAAAGCTTCGCCGACTACCTTGAAGACGGCACTTTTGCGAACTTCCGCAAGCTCGCGCAAAACCCGCTCGTACTGTCGGCGGTCGAAAAAAAATTCGGCAAAAGCCGCACGCAAATCCTTTCCGACCTCGATTTCATTTTCTCCGAAAGCGTCTGCGCCGACACCGTGCAGGCGCGCGACGCCCTGCTTGCCCGCATCTATTCCGATTCGCCCGACCCCCGCAAGCCGCGCTTTGCCGCAGCAAAATACATGCGCGACGTTTTCGATTTTATCGACGAAATCTCCGCGCCCGCACCGCGCGGGCAGTCGGCTGTTTCGGGCATTGAAAACGCGCTCGCAAATTTCCCGCCCGACGAGTCCGACGCGCGCCAAGTTTTCGCCGCCGACGTACTGAAAGAGGCCTTCTCCGAAATCGCCGCCGCCGAACATTTCGCAAAAACGCAATTTTCGCGCGCCGAAATTCTGACGCTCGCCGCCCGCCAGCTCAACGCCGTATCGCCGAAAACCGCCTTCGACGGCGGCTACCTGCCCCTGCAGGACTGGATGGAAATTTTCTGGTCCGACAACCCTCACATCGTGCTCTGCGATATGAACGACGGCACCGTTCCGCTCGCCAACTCCGACGGAATTTTTCTGAACGACTCAATCCGCCGCGCCCTCGGAATGCGCACCCAAGCCGTCCGCCGCGCCCGCGACGCGTATATGCTTGCGGTTCTCGCGAAGTCGAGAAGCGGCGCGGGGACTGCAATTTCGGTCTGCATTCCGCGCACCGACACATCGGGTGAACCGCTCCGCCCGTCGCGCATACTTTTCCAGACGCAAGACCTGCCCAAGCGCGTAAAGCTGCTTTTCTCCGCGCCGAAAAACCCGAAGCCGCCGACAAAACAAACGCCCGAGTGGAAGCTGCGCGCGCCGCTCAGACGCTTTGAAAGAAAATATTCGGCATCGTGCCTTAACACATACCTCGGCTCGCCGTGGCAGTTCTACCTGCAATACGTTCTGGGAATGGAAGACTTCGATCCGCAGGCGGATGAACTCGACGCCGCCGCGTTCGGCTCGCTCTTCCACAAAACGCTTTTCGGGTTCGCGCAGTCGCCCGAAGCCGACTCGTCCGCCCCCGAGCGTGTCCGCGCCGCAATGCTCGACATCTTCGAACTCACCGCGCGCAACGATTTCGGCAAACGCCCCCGGGCACAAGTTCGGCTGCAGCTCGAAAACCTGCGCAACCGCATTGCGGCGGTAGCGGGCGTGCAGGCGCAACACCGCGCCCTCGGATGGAAAATTTCCGCCGCCGAAAAACGCTTCGAAACCGAAATCTGCGGCAAACCGTTCACGGGAATTTTCGACCGCATAGACGTAAACGAAAACGACGGCTCGGTGCTCGTGCTCGACTACAAAACCTACGACAAAACCGCGAAATCGATAACCAAGGCAAAACACGTCAGGGAACGGCGCGACGGCTCGATCGAGTGGGACAACCTGCAAATGCCGCTCTACTTTGCCATCGCGAAAAAAATGTTCGCGGGCAAAAAAATCTCGTGCGGCTTTTTCGTCGCACCCAAAGACACCGAATCGACCGCAATCGACATCTGGGACGGCATCGAAAACTACGAACAGTCCGCGCTCGAAAAGGCTGCGGAAATAATCGGCAATATCGAGAATATGCGCTTCGAACCGCTCGAAAAACCGCGCTTCGACAACTTCGACGACGTATTCAAAACCGACTTCGAGATCCTAAAACAAACCGTGGAGTTCGACCGATGAAAGACCTTCCCGAAATTTTCAAGAACGAACGCGTCTCCGCATCGGCGGGCTCGGGCAAAACCTACGCACTGACAAGCCGCTTCATAGCCCTCGCCCTCCGCGAGACCGACCCCGAAACGAATCTGCCCGACCCCGCGAAAATAGCGGCACTGACCTTTACGCGCAAATCGGCGGGCGAATTTCTGGGCAAAATTCTAACGCGCCTTGCCGAAGCCGCGCAGGACGACCGCGCCGCAGCCGCGCTCTCCGACGAAATCGAAAGGCTTTCTGCGGGCGGGAAATCGGGCGGCGGCTACATAACGCGCGAAGACGCAATGCGCCTGCTGCGCCAGTGCGTGCGCAACCTCGACAAGCTCAGGCTCGGCACGATAGACTCGTTCTTCTCGTCGGTGCTGAAAATATTTTCGAACGAACTGGCGATTTTTTCCGAAATAAAAATCCTCGACGCGTTCGCACAGAAAGCGGAGGAGTCGAAAGTCGCAGACGAAATCCTGCGCGACAATACCGTCGACGCCAAAACCTTTGCGGTCTTCGCCGAAACGGTCAAGCGCGCGTCGTTCGGCGCGGACGAAAAATCGCTGCGAACCGCCCTCGACAACAACCTCGCCGAAAGCCGCGCAAAATTCGCGCAAACGCCGAATGTCGCCCTCTGGGGAGACGTCTCGAAAATCCTCGCGCCCGACGAAATTCTCGAGTGGAACGCCGCCGACTACGCCTCCGAACTCGAAGCCCTCAAGCGGATTTTCGAAACCGACGGACAGACAAAATATTTTGCGCCGCTAGTTTCGTTCTTCGAAAATTCCGACAACAATACCGTCGGCAAAAGCTCGGCGGCCGTCGAACGATTCGCCGAACTCTTCGCGAACGGCTCGCTCGACGCGCCATGCCAAATCAAATACAGAAGGGAGCTCGTGGACGTTTCGGCTGAGGCTGCAGCCGTCGTGAAATCGCTGTTCCGCCGACTGCTTTCGGCGCACGTCAAACGCGCGTGCGACGCGGCAACCGCGGCGGGGACAATCGCGCAAACCTACGAAAGCCGCTACGGGCAAACCGTGCGCAAACGCGGAATGCTTACGTTTTCAGACATCCCCGCAATGCTCAATTCGGGCGCGTGCCCCGTCGGCGGGCTTGTGGAATACAGGCTCGACGCAAAATTCAACCACTGGCTCTTCGACGAATTTCAGGACACTTCCAAAGACCAGTGGGAGTTCTTCAAAAACATAATCGACAACGTTGTCTACGACGGCGGCGGCAAAAAAACCTTCTACTACGTCGGCGACGTAAAGCAGTCGCTCTACTCGTGGCGCGGCGGCGACAGGCGGCTTTTCGACGAGGTGAAAAACGGCTACAATGCCGAAACCGAAAACGTATTCGACGGCGAGCCGCTGACCACTTCGTGGCGGTCGGGCAAATACGTAATCGACGCAGTGAACGCGTTTTTCGAGTCCGAGCGAGACCTCGGCTCGGCTTTTATGCCCGAAGCCGCGCGCGAATTTTGCTCTATTTTCCGCCGCCATATTTCGGCGGAAGCGGTCGGCGCGAAAAAGGCGCAGCCGTCGCTCGCGCAGCTGCGGCTAGTCAAAAAATCCGACGAGGAAGACTCCGACGAATTCGAAAACCTCTGCGGCGAAATTTTTGAAATCGTAAAAAAGACAAACCCCGCAGACACGGGCAAGACCTGCGCCGTGCTCGTAAACGACAACGCGACGGTCGCCGCCATCGTCGACGCGCTGCGCTCGCGCATAGCCGAAAGCGGGCTTGACATAGAGGTTGCGGGCGAGCTCGAAAAATCGGCAATGCGCGACAATATGGTTGCCCCCGCGTTCATTCAGGCGTTGAAACTCGCCGCCCACCCAGCGGACACGGCGGCGGCGCAATACCTTGCGATGACGCCCCTGCGCGGCTTCGCCGATACGCCCGAGTTTGCGGCGGACGCGCTCAACGCGGCGGCTTCGCGGCAAATTTCTACCCTCGCGGAAAAATTCGCACAATACATTTCGGACAACATAAAGCTTCCAGAAACGGCGGACGAAAACATTTCGCGCCTGCTCGAAACCTGCCGCGAATTCGACGAATCGGAGCTTTCGGGAATCGACAACTTCGCGCTTTTCGCGGACGGGAAAAAATACCGCGTATCGACCGCCGAAAATTCCGTACAGGTAATGACAATCCACAAGTCGAAAGGCTTGGGCTTCGGAACGGTTATTCTGCCCGACCTGCACAAAATCGCAAAGCGCGGAGACCGCGGCTTGAAATATCTCACCGAAAACGTCGCTGGCACACACGCACAACGGCAGCTGACCATAACCTATTTCCCTCCGAAAGCGGTCTGCGCGCTCTCGCCCGTGCTCTCGAAGAGCCTCGAAATCGACGCAGAAAACGCGGCGTTCGAAAGCATCTGCAAACTCTACGTTGCGCTCACGCGCGCAGAACGCGCCCTCTATGTAATTCTGCCCGAATTCAAGTACGAATCGAAAGACGAAAAATTTTCGGTAAAGAATCTGGTTCTAAATTCGTTCATCCCCGAACTGCGCGCCGACTCCGACGAAAAAACGAAAAAAGCACTCTATGCCGATGCGCTCGAGCTTGGAAAAATCTCGCACGGCGACGAACTGTGGTTCGGGAAAATCAAAAAAAATGCCGCAGCAAACCCGATTAAGCCGCTCGAAAAAATCGCAAATCCGAATCTCGGTCGCGATACCGCGCAGACCATCGCACCCTCGAAAACGTCGGGCACATACACTGCACAATCCGCCGAGGCTCAAAAATTCGGCAGCGCGGTTCACGCAATTTTCGAGCGGATAAAATTCGCAAACGGCGCACCCGAAGAATGCGCAAGCCGCGCCGCGCAGGCAGCCGACATCCCAGCCGACATCCGCGAAAAGGCTATCGAAAAAGTTGCAAACGTTTTGGGAAATCCCGCCTACGCGCCCTACTTCGCGCCGCAAGACGACACGGAAGTTTTCACGGAATATCCGTTCGACGCGCTCGTGGGCGGAAAAATCGTGCGCGGAATCATAGACAGACTGATGCTGAACAAATCGCCGGACGGCGCAACGGAATCCGCTACAATAATAGACTACAAATCGGCAATGCTAAACAACGACGCGCAAACGCGCCAGCTCGAACTCTACCGCGAAGCCGTGTCAAAACTCTACAACCTGCCGAAAGAAAAAATAACTACCCTCATCTGCAACTATTCGTAGAATTTTTACATCTGTGTTTTTTATATCTGTGTTTAAGCGGCGCGGCTATAACCGCGCCTTTTCTGTATCATCCGCATTGGGCGTTTTTCAAACGCCCAATCGCTTGCCTCGGGATTACACACAAAAAAGACACCGCAAATTCGCGGTGTCTTAGAGAGTTCGAATAGTGGGTTTTTTATATCTGTGGTTATGCGCGGCAACTATAGTTGCCGCTTTTCCGTTTCTTCCGCATTAGGCGTTAAAAAAACGCCCAATCGCTTGTTTTAAAATTTCCGATTTATTGAAACAAAAAAGCTTCGCATCTGCGAAGCTTTTTGAATAACTAAAGTATCGCGTTATTTTCTACGGCGATAGGCGGCAAAGCCCAACGCAATCGCGCCGAAAATCATAGCATAAGTGGACGGTTCGGGAACTACCGCATTGAGCCAGAAGCCGCCGTTTACCGTGTCTGCCACCCACTCATAGTTGATATTGTTGCCGAGTTCGTCGATAAGGTAGACAGTTTTTTCCGTCGCATTTTTGACTTTAATTCTGTTATCGGCAAAGTTTTCAACGTAGATGCGCGCATATTCGTCGCCGAGGAAGATATTGTTGAACAAAACATAGCTATCGGCATCGGTAAACGCAAGCTCGATAGTCAGCTTTGCCGCAGAAACACCGCCATTATCAGTGGGCGTATAGTTACCCTGAAGATTCACTTCGCCGAATTCTACCGTGTCCCTTACGATGAGCCTAAACTGCGAGTGTTCAGTCAAATTCAAACCCACATTGTGGCTTACGCCGTTCCCGCCCACAAACGGGTTTCTGCTTCTGACATCGAGCACGCCGTTCTGCCCCCAACACACAAACTGCATTGTCTGGAACGAATTTTCCGCGCCCTCTACAATCAACTTGCCCTGCAAATTTACACGCGCATTCGCGTTGCTCTTGAAGGAGGAATCCGCACCGTACTTCACCGTGGCTGTAGATGCAATCTGCATCGCATAGAACACCGACGAGCCCGTCATGGTCGATTCGGTTGCGCCGTTTACGTTGTATTCCGCCGCGCCGTTGAAATAGAGCAACTGGGAGGCCGTGAGCGTTGCGCCCTTTTCGACATTGTAAAAGCCGCCGCCCGTACCCCCGAGCGTCGAAACCGTGTAGGACGAACCCGACTTAAAATTGATTGTACCGCCGTTGTTTGCAACCACCGAGGAAGTCAGCGCGCCGTTGCCCGTAAGGTTCAAGACAGCCGAAGAACCGTCCGCCACTACCCTCGCATTGCCGCTTTGCGAAAGGTTGTTGATGTTCGCCGTACCGCCCGAAACGCCGAGCGAACCTGCCGCGAGCGTGTACGAATCGGTTACGTTGAGCGTACCGCCGTCCGAAACGTACATACGCGAATAAGCGTAGTTCTGAATGGCTTTCACGATGTCAACCGTGCCGCCCGCCGCAGTGACGACCGCAACGCCGGTTTCTGTGTCTGCACCCTTTTGGAAATCGACAGTACCGAAAGTTGCCTTGCCTTCAACGGTCAGATTGCCGGCGAGGTTCATATCCGAATACGTCCACGAAACGTTGTCGGCTTCGAGCGTGCCGCCCTTTTCGACGGTCATCTCCGAGCGCACGCGGAAATTCAGTTCGCCCGTGGAAACCAAACCGCCGTCCTTGACATGAACCCGCGTGCGCGTGCCGCCGCCCGTGCCGTAGGGATTTGCATCCCAGTCGAGAACGAGCTTACCCTTGCCGCCGGTGTCTTTATTGTGCGTATAGATTTTACCGTAGATGTTGTGGTTTGAGTAGTCGCCCACAGTGCCCGAAAGGCTGAGAACCGTGTACGCGTTGATTGTCGCGCCCGAGGCGATGTCGAAATTCTTGCCTGCTGGTTCGCCGTTGACATTCTTTATGGAAAGGCGCGCCCAAGACTGGTTGCCCGCCGACGAAATGATGTCGTAATTGCCCGCGCCGAGCGTGAAAGTGCCGAGAGAACCGTCTTCGAACGAAACCGCGTCGTACTTTACATCGTTCGCGGTATTGATGTCGATTGTAAGGGTTTTGTCCGCGTCGGTCGTGATGTAGAAGTTGCCTTCAACACCCGATTCGGTAATCAACTGCTTAACGGTGAAATTACCGTCAACGTTGTAGTAGGCCGTTTCGCCCGCAACCGCGCCGAGCTTTGCGTTCAACTGGTTGTCGAATGTCGGTGTGCTCCGCCAGTCGGAAGGGTTCGAGAACTGCGCGGGATTTGTCGGATCCGTCGAACCGTTGATTGTCGAATAGCCCGCCAACGCAAACTGCGCCGACGCACACAGGGCAAAGAGAGTAGAGATCAAGTAGGATGGTTTCATAACGCACCTAACATAGCGGATGTTATAAAATCGAGTCAAGAAAAAACACACACCCGAAACACGCATAAAAAATGGTAATTTGGATGATTTATTGGAATTTTTTTGGATTATTTTGCGCGTTTTTTCTTCTTTTTCGCCCAACATTCTTCGGCGGTCGCGCGCGAAAGCGTAAAGCTGTCGTCGTCGCCGAGCGACTGCCAAACCGACACGCCGCCGAGTTTTTTTTCGCGGGCATAGCGGCACTTTTCGCGAATTGAAGTTTCGTCGTCGAACATAATAGCGGGCTGCATTTTCGCGTCGAGATAGAACGGCGACCGCGCGATTTCGTCGCGGCAAAGGACAAGCTCGTGCCGCTTTGCATATTCGATTATGTCGCGGTAGAACATCTGCGGATTGTCGCCGTTTCGGCTTACAATGCGCCTGCCGTAAAACGGAATGCCCATCGAAATTTTTTCGGACGGGACAAGCGCGAGCATTTTGTCCACCGACTTCGAAACGTAGTTGTTGCGTTTTATTATCGTCGGATAGAGCGGCGCATTGTGGCTTAGCGAAGAATAGTCGTAGCTCATAAGGTTGAACCTGTCCACATACTTATGGCACGCAGCCAAATCGATGTGCTCCACCTCGTTGCCGACATCAACGGTGAGGATTTTTTCGGGGAAACGCGCCCTGAAATCGCGCATCAAAAGCGTGTAGTTTTCGACATCCTGCGGAGTGCCGTTCTGCCCCGTTGCCGCGTCGACTTTCGAAGGAAACTCCCAGTCGAAATCGACGCCGTCGAGGTTGTACTTTTCCATCGCCGCCCCCAGCGCGTCCAGAAACTTCGCCCGCGACTGTTCCGTTGCCGCCGCCTCGCTAAAATTTGCGCTGCGCACGCCGCCGACAAGCAGCGTAATTTTAAGCTCGGGAAAACTCTCCCTGAGCGAAACGATGTCGGCAAGTTTTTTCTCCGACATAATTTCAAGCGAAAAGTCTTTGTTTATGCGCGCGGGTCCGAAGATTATCTGGTTGATAAACTCGGGATTCGGTATGCGTTCGATTTGCGTATTATAGTACGCAAGAAAATGCGTTATGAGCAGGGGCGGATTTTTCGCCGCAAAACACGTCAACGCCGATGCGCACGCGGCAATCAGAATGGGGATTTTTTTCGTCGAAAACTTCATAGCGTCGTCCTATTTTACCTTCCGATTCTACCCGAAAGACCTACCGCGTGTAAACCGTTAAAAACGGACTCGTTTTTTTAAAATCGAACACAAAAAAAGCACGCGCATTTCGCAAAACACGCGCGTTGAAAAAATGAAATCCGGCCGACAGGGAAACGGATTATTAGTCCGCCGCCCCTTTTTCGGCGGACTTGTCCGCGCCGTCCGAAGCCGGTTTCTGCGCGGTTTCCGGCTGCGCCGAAGTATCCGCCGCACCGCCCTCTTCGCCCGACTTTTTCACGAAAGGCGCGAGCGTTTCGGGATGGGCGGCGGTGTCAATCCAGTCGCCCATAATGCGGAGTGCTTCGTGGAGCTGAACGTCGAAATCGGGCGCGTCTTCGTCGTCCTCGGAAGCGTCGAGCGCGTCGGTCTTGTTTGCGCTTTTCTGCTTTTTCTTCTCGGGCTTCGCATTTTCCTTCGCGGAATCGAGAAGCACTTCGGTCTTGGGATAGTCGGCGTCGGTAAACTTTTTCTGGCGTTCCTTGAACGATTTGTTGAAGTCTTCGTCCGCCTTAAGCTCGCCCTCGCGCACATTGTAGTTCAAGCTCCAGTCCTTTTTCTGCTGGCGTTCCTTGACCCAGTTTATGCGCTCGTTCCAGAGCTTGAATTCGTCGAGCTTTTCCCTGCGTTCAATCGACTGCTTCGTGAGCTTTGCCATCAGCGCGTCGGCGAACGGCTCTTTGAAGCCGTAGCCCCAGACTTCCTCGATGCGGTCGGGGGCGATTGCGTCCCACTTCATCGCATAGTCTTTGTACTCCTCTCCGATTTCCATATAGTCGTAGACCGACGGCAGAATAATGTCGGAATGTACGCCCTTAATCTGGATTGAATCGCCGTTGGGTGCGTACCACTTCTGAACGGTGATTTTTGCCGCGCTCTTCTGCTGCGGGTCGAAATTTTCCAGATGGTAGACCGCCTGCACCGTGCCCTTGCCGTGCGTCGATTTGTCGCCTACGATTATCGCGCGCCTGTGGTTTTGCAACGCCCCCGCAACGATTTCCGTGGCGGAAGCCGAAAGGCGGCTTACCATTATGATGAGCGGGCCGTCCCAGACGAGTTTCGGATTTTCGTCGTGCAGCTGGTTTGTTCTGCCCATTGCATCGCGCACCTGCACGACGGGCCCCGTCTTGATGAAAAGCCCCGCCAAATCGACGGCCTCGTTGAGGAAGCCGCCGCCGTTTCGGCGCAAATCCAAGATTACGCCCTTTACGCCCATTTTCTTGAGCTTTACCAAAAGTTCCTCGACGTTTTTCGACGTGCTGAAGCCCTTTGCCTCGTCGTTCGCGCCGCCCTCGCCGTAGAACGCGGGCAGGTCTATAACGCCCACGGGCACGGTTTTGTCGCCCGCGGGAATCGTGTAGACGGCGGCCTTTGCGAGCTTCGTTGTGAGCTTTATTTCGCGGCGGACAAGCGTTACCGTCTTGCGCGCCGACGGGTTCGAAGCGGGTTCGATTAGCAGGCGGACCTTTGTGTTCTCCTTGCCCCTGATTAGGCGGACGGTCTTGCGCAGTTTCATACCGATTACGTCTACCATTTCGCCGCGCTCCTGTCCGACGGCGAGAATCTTGTCGCCCGTCTTGAGCTGCTTGCATTCCTCGGCGGGCCCCCCCGGCATAAGCTCGGCGAGCGTGCAGTAGCCGTCCTTGTCCTGAAGCATCGCGCCGATACCCACAAGGGCGTTGCGCACCGAAATGTCGAACTCCTCAAGGTAGTATTCGGAAAGGAACGCCGTGTGCGGGTCGTAGAGCCGCGCGAGCGTGTTGAGGTAGATTTCCTGAATTTCCATCGCGTCCGCTTTGGCGTAGTTTTCGATAAGGCGCGTATAACGCTTGAGCACTTCGTCCTTTGCCTTTGCGAGCTTCTCCTCGAAAGTCTTTGGGGCTTTCTGAAGCTTTTCGATTTTCTCCTTTGCGACGGCGGACTGCGCGGTCTGCCCGGCTTTCGGCTCGGACGATTTTTCCGACTCGGCTTTTTTGTCCGTCTGCTCCATCTGCTCGGGCGTCTCGTCTTCGCCCGCAACTTCGTCGAGAGCGTCGGAATAGCCGAGAATCTGGTTTACGATGTCGTACTGCAAACGCTTTTCCCAAAGCGCGTCCGCAGCCTTCATGTCGGAGGGCCAATCCTCCTTGCTTCGGTCGGGGCGGAACGTTGCGTTCGTTTCGAAGTCGAACGGCTTTTTCATACGCTCGCCAATCCACTTAAGACGCGAATCGGCGCGTTCGAGAAACCTGTCGTATATCGAGAACGCGGGCAGAAGCGTGCCCTGCGAAAGCATTATTTCAATCGACGGAGCGAAGAAATCCTGACAATACTGCACGTCCTCGGATGTGAAGAATAGCTTGAAGAAATCCACGTTCTGCATGTATTCGCGGATGAATTCGCGAACGTCCAGCTCGCTGACGGGCGTTTTCAGATAGTGCCCGCGCTCGAGCAGAAACACGATGTAGCGCGTTTCGTTGCGCATTTTCGTCGTGGTCTGCAGCGAGATGGGCGCGCGCCTGCTTCGCTCTGCAGTCTTGACCGCGTTGGGGGCGGCGGCGAAAACCGTCGCAAATGAGAACGCAAAAACCGTCAGTAATTTGAAAATATTTTTCATATCCGCTTTAGATGGAATATTTCACTTGGTGTAAAAAAATGCAAATTGTTTATTCTCGACAGACGCGCAAAGACAAATGTTCCGCCGCCGCTACTTCAGCGCGTCCTTCGCCCTGCGGAGAGTTTCGCGCTCGTCCTGCGTCAGCGAGGCGAAGCCGTCGGTGTTGATTTTATCCAGTATTCTATCGACCTCTTTCGACAAATCTTTCGGCTCGGAAATGTCGACTTTGAAAACGTAGTCCGAAGCCCTTCCGCCGCGCGACGAATGCGCTGAACGTTTTTCGAAAAACGGCTTGTCCAAGAACGACAGTCCGCCGCGCCTTAGCAATGCCACAAAGCCGAGCCCCGCCAAGATTCCGCCCAAGTGCGCCGAATACGCAACGACCGCGCCGCCGCCCGCAAGCGAGTACAACAGCCCCAGAATTTCGAAGCCCGCCGCAACCTTGAGCATCGTAAGCGGCTTCATCGAAATCGGCAGGACGAAAAACAAAAGAAAGGTTATCGGCATCGGCGGATAGAGCAGACAGAACGCCGAAAAAACCGCCATCACCGACGCGCTCGCCCCCACGAGAACCTCGCGCGTCTGACCCAACGCCGACATTCCGAGCCACAACGCCGCCCCCGCAAGTGCGCCGCCGAAGTACAACGCCAAAAACTTGCGCGCCCCCGCGACCCGCTCGACATACTTGCCGATATAGTAAAGCCCGACCATATTGCAGAGAATGTGCAGGATGTCGGCGTGCAAAAACGAGTAGGTGATAAGCGTCCAAACGCGTCCGTGTTCGAGCGCCGAAAGCGACAGCCCGAAGATTCCGAAAAACGCGCCCGAACCGTTTATCCTGTCGAACACAGCCTCGGCAAAAAACACCGCCACGTTGAACAAAATCAGAGCCGACACGGGCGAAGTTATCCGCAAGCCCGAGCCGCCGAAGCCGCGGCGCGGGCGGCGGTTCATATAATCCCTATCATAAATGGACATCGAAAGAAAAGCCTTCTAAATTTTTTTTGAAAGAATCACGTCGAGCGCGAGGTTTGCGAGCGTCAAACCGAAAATTCCCGTTATAATCGGCGAACTTCCCATTATTTTTTTCGACGCGCCCGAACCGCTTTGGACATGCGAAGACACCTCCGTACACTCCGCCGAAAACACGCACATCTGCCCCTTTCGGAATCCGCGCGAGCGCATTTCCTTGCGCATTCTCGAAGCCATTGGACACCCGTGCGTGGAAAAAAGTTCCGCGGTCCCCACAAGGGCGGGGTTCCTCCGCCGCGCCGCCCCCATACTCGAGACAATCGGCACGCCCGCCGAGAGCGCGGCGGCGGCAAGAGAGGCTTTCGGCGCAAGCGAATCTATCGCGTCGACAATCACGTCGGGGCGTAGCGAGACGAACTCGCCACAGTTCGAGTCGTCGACAAACCTGTCGGAAATCTCCACGCGCGCGCGGGGGTTTATGTCGAGCACGCGCGCGCGCATAACGGCGGTTTTGCTTTTGCCGACGGTGGAATGCAGGGCGCAAAGCTGCCTGTTGATGTTCGACAAATCCACGGTGTCGGAATCGATTAAAACGAAACTGCCCACTCCCAGACGCGCCAACGCCTCGAGCGCGAACGAGCCGACCGCGCCAACGCCGCAAACCATCACGGTCGCCGACTCCAGTTTCCGTTGGGCTTGCTCGCCGTATAAAATGGTGCTGCGCGAAAATTCGGGCTGAATCATTTCGAATAGAAGTCGTTGAAATTCGAATAAATTGTTTCGGACAAGTCCATATCGGACACTTCGAGTATTTCCGAAAGTTTTAGCAGCGTTTCGTCCGAAATTTTGCGCGACGTGGCGGAGTCCGACTCAATCAAAATCCTGTCGGGCGAAACCGCCTTTGCGCATTTGACTCCGCGTTCCGTCGAAAGCTCGCGCAGACCGAACGAAAAGCGTCCGCCGATTTTCTCGAAGTCCCTGACCATCTCGGGCGAGCAGTTTGCCGCGTGCATCAGAAACCTGCCGCCCTTTTTGCCCTCGAGCCTGTCGCCGAGAGTCGGCACGGTCTCCGCCGCCCACTCCCTTAGCATTTCGTAGACCGCTCCGTACCTGCCGACGCAGTGGACAATTACGGGCAGCGAATACTTCTTCGCCAAACCCAACTGCGCCGCGAAAAGCCTCTTCTGAAGCTCGTGCGGGATGCGCTTTTCAATGCGCTCGTCAAGTCCCGTCTCGCCGATTGCATCGGCGTCAATCAGATACTGGCCGAGCGCGGGCAGAAACGCCGAAAACAGCTCCGACTCCACAAACGAAATGTCGTCAAGCTCGGAAACGCGCAAATCCGGATGTATCCCGTACGCTTTTTTCACGGGGAACGCGTCGAAATTTTTCAGCCCCTGCCAGTCCCCCGGAAAGCACGCATCTACGCACAAATCGACCCCGAACGCAAGCCCCGTAAAATCGGCGAACTCGCTGAAGTCGGCATGGCAGTGCGCGTCTGTGGAATGCAGGTACATCAGAGTTTGTAGAAGTCGGCGATGGCGGCGCGGGCGGTTTTGTCGTCAACGAACTCGGTGCGCGAACCGCCGATGGAGAGGATGGTTACGAAACGCAACTTTCCGCCCGTCGATTTTTTGTCGCCGTGCATTGCGTCGATAAAGTCTTTTGCGGAAATCGGCTTGCGGAGCGAAACGGGAAGCCCGTTTGCCTCGAGCAGCGACCTTATTTTCTCCACGCAATCCGCACCGATAAGCCCGAGCCTGCGCGAAAGAACAGCCGCCATAACAGTGCCGATTGCGACCGCCTCGCCGTGCAGATATTTTCCGTAGCCCGCGTTGCGCTCTATTGCGTGCCCGAAAGTGTGCCCCAAATTGAGCAACGCCCTGCCGCCGTTCGCGCTCGTTTCGCACTCGTCGTCGGCGACTATCCCCGCCTTGAGCGAACACGCCCCGATTATCGCCGCTGGAAGTTCGCGCGACGAGAAATCGAGCGGTTTCTTGAGCTTTGCAAGCTTTGCGAAAAGCGGAGCGTCGCCGAGTATTGCGCATTTTATGACCTCCGCCATCCCCGCGGCGAACTGCCGCTTGGGCAGCGTCGAAAGAAACGCCGTCTCGGTATAGACCGCCTTCGGCTGGTGGAACGCGCCGACAAGGTTTTTCCCCTCGGGAATGTTCACGCCCGTCTTGCCGCCTACCGACGAATCGACCATCGCAAGAAGCGTCGTGGGAATCTGGTAGAAATCGACCCCGCGCATATACGAAGCCGCCACAAAGCCAGCGATGTCGCCCACGACCCCGCCGCCGAACGCCACGATCGCGCTCTTTCTGTCGGCACGCCTTTCGGCAAGCTCGGAACAGAGCGTTCCGAACGTCCTAAGGGTTTTCGACTTTTCGCCGCCCGAAATCTCGAGAACTTCGGCGACACCGCGCAGGGCTTTCGCCGCCCCGGGATGCGCCTTCAACACGGCGGAATCGGCAATGCAAAACACGCGCCTGTTCGATGCGCGCAACTTTGCGAAATCGGACAACGCCCTGTCGAACGCCCCGCTCCCGACATACACGGGATACGAACGCCCTGCCAATTTTACTTTTAAAATCTTCATAAAAATCACTCCAAGCCGAAGACCCCGCGGGCATATGCGCGCGCGTCGAACTTCTGCAAATCTTCGGGTTTTTCGCCCAAGCCCACGTAGAGGATTGGCAGCTTCAATTTTTCGTAAACGCCCGCGAGCGCGCCGCCCTTGCCCGTTCCGTCGAGCTTTGTTATAATCATACCCGTAAGCGGGAAAATTCTGTTGAACGCCTCCGCCTGTTCGATGCTGTTCGAACCCAAACTTCCGTCGACGACAATCACCGAATTTTGCGGCGCGGCGGGATCGTTTTTTTGGACAACCCTGCGGATTTTCGCAAGCTCGCCCATCAGATTTTCCTTCGTGTGCAAACGCCCCGCGGTGTCGAGCACGAGCCATCGAACTCCCTTCGCCTTCGCCGACTGCCACGCGTCGAAAGCCGTCGCCGCCGCGTCCGCGCCGTGGCTGCTTTCCACAAGACGCACGTCGAGCCTCTGCGCCCACTCGCGTATCTGTTCGTTTGCGGCGGCGCGGAAGGTATCGCACGCGCCGAGCAGCACGCTTTCGCCGTTTTTCTTCAGAAGATGCGCAAGCTTTGCGGCTGTCGTCGTCTTGCCCGCGCCGTTAACGCCCACAAGGCACACTACCGACGGATTGCCGCCGTCGGTTTTTATCAAGTCTGCTTCCGAACCTTCGAGAATTTTGCGGAGCACGCTCGCGCCGATTTCCGCAGCCTCCCTGCCGTGAAGCTCGCCGTTGCGGCGGTACTCTTTCCTGATTTCGGCAACGACCCTTTGTGTTGTCTCGTAGCCGAAGTCCGCGCCGAAGAGAGTCTCCTCGATAAGCGCGATGTCGGCTTCGTCGATTTTCCTGCCGAACATCGACGAGAAGGCGTTTAGCGCAACCGACGCCGTGCGCTTCAAACCCTCCCTGAACTTTTTGAATGCCGAAAACATTATTTTTTATTCGCCGTTCTCGACGGACGCTTAAGCGTGCCGCGCACTCTGTCGAGCACTCCGTTTACAAACCTGCGCGCCTCCGCCGAGGAATATTCCTTCGCCAAATCGACGGCTTCGTTTATCGAAACGACGGGCGGAATGTCGTCGCGGAAGAGCAGTTCGAAAACCGCAAGGCGCAAAATAGCCAAGTCAACCTTTGCGATTCTGTCGGTCGACCAGTTCGTGGCGCTTTCGGAAATAACCTTGTCGATTTCCGCGCGGTGCGCCTCAACGCCCGCGATAAGCTCCTCGGCGAACGGGTAAAACTGCCTGCCGTTTTCCTTCGACGAAAAGAACGCCTCGAGCGCGTCGGCAACGGGCGTGTCGCCGTTGATTTCGCGCATATAGATAAACTGCATTGCGGCGGCGCGGTTTTCCCTGCGCCCCGCATTTTTCGATTTTTTTTCTTCCGGCATATTATTTTTCCCCGTCGCGTTTTTCGTCCGCATCGAGCACTTCGTCGAGCAGTATCGCCGCGTGCCAAGCCATTTCCATCGCGCATTCGGCGAACTCCGTGCCGCGCGCCATTTTGCCCGTTGTGCGCTCCTTCGCCTGCTCCTCGTTGTTGGTTACGACAATGCCGTTTATCATCGGCACGGTCGTGGCTACCGCGATATGCTGGAGGGCTATCGCCGTGCTGTGGGCGATTATCTCGTGGTGCGGAGTGTCGCCCGCGATGACCACGCCCAGCGCGATTACCGCGTCGTACTCGTCGGTTTCGGCGAGCATATTGCACACGTGCGGAATCTCGCCCGCCCCCGGGACGCGAACCAAGCGGATGTTTTCCGCGTCCACGCCGTGCGCGTTCAACGCCTTCACCGCGTCGCGCAGAAGCGCGTCTACGTACTTCTTGTTGAAGCGCGACGCCACAATCGCAAAACGGTATTGCGAAGCGTCTATCGACGGCATTTTACCTTTGTCGTTGCTCATAAAATCCTATTCCTTGATTTTGATTTCCTCGACGATTTCAAGCCCGAAGCCCTCGGGTATCGAATGTTTCGACGGCGTTGTCGTCAAAAGTCTGATTTTCTCGAAGCCGAGCGCGCGCAAAATCTGCGCCCCGATTCCGTAGTCGCGCACGTTGGGCGAAAGCGGCTCGCCCGCGGCGATGTTCACGCCCGCGTCGGGCTGCGTGATATAGACCGCCGCTCCGTTGCCGTCTTCGGCAATCATCTCGAGGGCCTTTTGGAACGCGCTCGAGCCGTTCCTGCAGCCCACGTCGAAGAAGATGTCGGCGAAAGCGTTTTCGGAATGGACGCGCGCGAGTGTGGGCGCGGAGCTTATCGAACCGCGCACGAGCGCAAAGTGCACCCTGCCGTCGGTCGCCCTGAACGCCGAAAGCCTGAACTTACCGGCGGTCGTGAGAATGTCGCGTTCGAAGAGCGGCTTTATGAGCTTTTCGTGGCGCAGCCTGTACTCGATGAGGGAGGCAACGCTCATCATTTTCATATTGTGCGCCTTCTTGAATTTTACGAGGTCGGGAATGCGCGCCATCGTGCCGTCGTCGTTGAGAATTTCGCAGATTGCGGCGCACGGGAAAAGTCCCGCAAGACGCGCCAAATCCACGGCTGCCTCGGTGTGCCCCGCCCGCTCGAGAACGCCGCCCTTCCTCGCCCGCAACGGATTCAAATGACCGGGGGTTACTATGTCTTCGGCGGTCGCGTTTGCGTCCGCCATCGTGCGGATTGTGCGCGCCCTGTCAGCCGCGCTTATGCCCGTGGTAATATCCTTCGCCGCGTCAACGGTTACGGTGAAAGCCGTGCCCTTTGCGTCGCGGTTGAGCCGCACCATATCGTCAATGCCGAGCTGGGTAAGCCTCTGGCTTGTGGTCGGCACGCAAATCAGCCCGCGCGCAAAGCGCAGCATTGTGTTGACCGCCTCCACGGTGATTTTCTCGCCCGCGCAAATCATGTCGCCCTCGTTCTCGCGGTTTTCGTCGTCGGAAACGATTACGATTCCGCCGCGCTTGAACTCGGCAATACAGTCTTCGACACTGTCGAAAATTTCGTTCTTGTCCATTTTGTCTCCTCCAAAAAAAAATCAGTCGCGTTTGGAATTGCCGCGCGGGACCGAAAATATCTTTTCGATGTCCGCTTTGCCCAAAACTTTCACCGCGCCTTCGGGTATGCGCTTTAACACAAGCCCGCCTATCTGGAAACGCTTCAGCTCCTTTACAAAGTAGCCGACAGCCTCGAACATTCGGCGGATTTCACGCTTGCGCCCCTGCGACAGCCAGACCTCCACGCGGCGCGGAGAGTCGGATATGTTCGAGGAATCGGGAATTATCTTCGAGGCGCGGAGCTTTTCGCCGTCCACGCTCACGCCGCGCAACAGCACGGGAATGAGCTTTGCGTCGAAATCGCGGTTCAATAAAACGTGGTATTTTTTGACTACGCCGCTCGACGGATGGGTTATTTTGTTAGCCAAGTCGCCGTCGTTGGTGAGAATCAATAGCCCCTGCGAATTTTTGTCGAGCCTGCCGCAGCAGAAAAGCTTCATTTCCGAAAACGGCTCGGGCAGCAGGTCGAAGACGGTCTGAGCCTCGAATGGGTCGCCGTTCGAACAAATACAGCCCTTGGGCTTGTTCATCGCCAAGACAACCCTGTCTTCGACGATTCCGCGAAGCACCACGCCGTCGACCGAAACCTTGTCGGTCTCGGGATTTACGTCCTGACCGATTTCCGCAAGGTTGCCGTTTACATAAACGTCGCCCTCTATAATTTTCCGCTCCGCTTCGCGGCGCGAGCATACGCCGCACTGCGAAATGTATTTTTGTATCCGCATTTTTTAAGAACCTTTCCGCGCCTCACGGCGAATTTATCCGCCATTACCGCATTTCCGCAAAGAGTTTGCAAGGCAAAAACGCGCCCGCAGCCGCGCACAAAAAAACATAAAAGAATTGAAAAACTTTCGTCTGCGCAATACCGTCTTCCGTTTCAGAAAAAAATGACGCGTCGGGACATGCTTTTTTATCTGTCGTTCGGAGCGGTCGGCATGCTTTTGCCGTCCGCGCCCGCGCTTGCCGCATCCCCGCGCGTAATGCTGGGCATAGACGTTCTGGCTTCGATGAATTTCGCGCCCCTCAAGGGCAAACGCGTGGGACTGCTGACACACCCCGCGGGAGTCAACCGCTACGGCGCAAGCACAATCGACATTCTGCGCCGCGCCAGAGGAGTAAGGCTCGTGGCGCTCTTCGGACCCGAACACGGCATCTACGGCGACGAAAAGGCGGACGTTCCCGTACTCGACCGAATCGACAGACGCACGAAACTTCCCGTCTATTCGCTCTACGGAAAATACCGCAAGCCCACGCCCGAAATGCTGAAAAAAATCGACGTTCTCGTGGTCGATTTGCAGGGAATCGGCGTGCGTTCGTACACGTTCAAAAGCTGTATGTTGCGGGCGATGGAGGCGTGTTTCGAGCGGGGCAAAGAGATAGTGGTGCTCGACCGTCCCAACCCGCTCGGCGGACTGAAAGTGGACGGTCCCCCGCTCGACGCGCAATTCAAAAGCTATGTCGGACTTTTCCAAACTCCGTACGTCCACGGCTTGACGATGGGCGAACTTGCGCGGATGGCGAAAAGCACGGCGGGAATGATGGAAATCACCTCGAAGCAGCAGCGCGCGGGTCGCCTTACGGTGATTCCCATGCGCGGTTGGACGCGTTCTATGCTCTGGCCCGACACGGGGCTGCGGTGGATACCCACAAGCCCCGCAATTCCGAGTTTCGCGGCGGTAATCGGCTATGCGATGACGGGGTTGGGCTGCCAAATCGGCGGTTTTCAACACGGCTATGGCACGACGTATCCGTTCAGATTTTTGACATTCCCGTCGAAGACCCCCAAACAGCTCGCCGCCGAACTCGGGCGGTACGGCGTGCGTGGAGTCTCGTTTCTGCCGACCGTCGCGAAAAATTCGAAGGGCAAAAAGGTGGACGGTCTGTACGTCTTCGCCGACTGGAACACGATGCGCCCGACGGAACTGAGTTTTTATATGATGAAGTCGGCATGCAGACTCAACGGCGGCAACGTCTTTGCGACCGCCCCGAAAGCGAAAGCACTGCTTTTCAACAAGCACGTGGGCTCGCGGGAGTGGTGGCTCGAAATCTCGAAAAAAGGCGCGGCGGCTGATGTCCCCCGCTTCATCACAAAATGGACAGCCCAAGCAAAACAATTCCAAAAACAATCCGCCCGATTCTACCTCTACAAATAGTTTTTTTATTTTTTTATATCTGTGTTTTTTATATCTGTGGTTATGCGCGGCAACTATAGTTGCCGCTTTCCCGTTTCTTCCGCATTGGGCAGGCTGGAGCCTGCACGCCATTGTGGGGGCTTTGCCCCCAAGTGGGCATTTTGCTCCGCAAATTTTTTATATCTGTGTGTACTCGGCGCGGCTATAGCCGCGCCTTTCCTGTTTCACCCGCATTGGGCGTTTTTCAAACGCCCAATCGCTTGCTCTAGGACTGTGCAAAAAAAAAGACACCGCGAGTTCGCGGTGTCTTAGAGAGTTCGAATGTGGGTTTTTTATATCTGTGGTTATGCGGCGCGGCTATAGCCGCGCCTTTCCCGTTCTTCCGCATTGGGCGTTTTTCAAACGCCCAATCGCTTGTTTTAAAATTTCCGATTTATTGAAACAAAAAAAGCTCCGCAAATGCGGAACTTTTTGAAGCACTTAAGTATCGCGTTATTTTCTACGACGATAGGCGGCAAAAGCAATCGCAATCGCCGCTTTCAAACTCTAAAGGTTCGAACCACCTCTCGGACTCGTCCCTTTTGGGGTTTTTTATATCTGTGTTTACACGGCGCGGCTATAACCGCGCCTTTCCCGCTTCTTCCGCATTGGGCGTTTTTCAAACGCCCAATCGCTTGTCTCGGGATTATACAAAAAAAAGACACCGCGAGTTCGCGATGTCTTAGAGAGTTCGAAAGTGGGGGGAAGGCGGAGATTTTTTCGGAGAAAAAACCGCCTTTTGGGGGCTACCGCCCCCTCTTTGCCGTCAAGGCTGCAGCCTTGCGCTTCAATGCAAAAGCAATCGCAATCGCCCCCAAAATCATTGCATATTCCGCTGGCTCGGGGACTACGTTCAGGAAACCTTCCGACGTAATCGTCCAGTTTTCGCCTTCAGCCAACGCAGTGTCCTTGGCAAGAGCAATGTCTACAAAGGTAGAGCCGTTTGTAACGCGCAGGGTTTCACCGTCGATAATCGAAAGGTTCGAAGCGTCCTTAATCTGGAAGATGTTATTTTTAAAGTCTTCGAAAATTAGGCGTTCCGGATTCCCTGATACGGGCAACTTGTCGATGGAGACCACATTATTACCCAAGACGAAAGTGAAATTCGATCCGTTCTGCAATGACATTGTGCCGAACGCAACGGCATCCGCCGTGGAAAGGTCGATTTTACTTCCCCGAGTAGAGGTACCCACTACTATGTCTACATTGCCGCCATTGGCTTTCTTAAACACCGCATTGCCTTCGATTTTCAGCGTTGCGCCATTCGCACTGGAACCGTTGAAAACGACCTTGTAAACGGTCGTCGTCGAACCGTCGTACAAGTTTACAATGCCGCCATTTTCGGAACCGTACCCAGAGGAAATCGACATCGCGCCGTTCTCATAGTTGAGCGCGCCGTAAACATTCATCGTTTTGTCGACGCGAACCGAAAGGTTGTAGCCGTCGTAGCTTCCGCTGCCGCTCTTTTCGGCGTACTTTGTGTTGAGTGTGCCGTAGATGTCGATGTTGCCCGCAACCGAAGCCGACGCCCACTGGACGTAGTCGTTGCGGATTACATTGAGCGTACTGCCCTTGGAAACGATGATCTTGCCGTTGTTTGCAAGAGGCTCGCCCGCCTCGGTAATACTCCCCGCGGAATTAAGACCCGAATTTTCGATGGTCAACGTCGAGGCGGAAACGCCGTCGCCGACAGTCAAAGTGACGCCGTCGTTGATAGTAAACTTCACGCCAGAAACAGTTTCTTCGCCCGTGAAGGTTTGGTTCTCAGTCAGGGGGGAAGTCAACGCGCCTGCCGACAGAGCTGAACCGAGTAAAACAGCCCCCGCGAACAATGAATTCGAGAATTTTCTCATGTGATGTCCTTTGTTAGAGATATAGTTGTGATTCGGTGAGGTAAAACGAGTACACCCCGCCCATTTTGATGCCAACTTATTACAGTATTCGAAATACTGTGGTCAAGCAGTTTTTTTGAATTTACGTTTGCATCAAATACATCCGCATTTTTTCGGCGGATTTTTTTGAGAGAAAAAATCGCGTTTCCGAACAGCCGCTTTTG
>CASFDK010000008.1 GCA_949293415.1 uncultured Verrucomicrobiota bacterium | reverse complement strand
CATCCGCCGTCGAGAGGTCGATTCTTCTGTCCTGCGAATCCGAGCCTACGGTTATATCTACGTTGTCGCCGCTTGCCGTTTTTTGGAATACGGCGTAGCCCTCGATTTTAAGCACTGCGCCGCTTTTCCCACTGTTGGTGAAAACGACTTTGTTGACGGTCGTCGTCGAGCCGCCGTGCGCTAAGATATGAATAGTGTTGCGAGTTTGATATATGTTTATATTTAGCAAGTTGTTTGGTTGTTTGCGGGCGTCTGGGGGTGCGTGGGCGGTAGAGGCACAAAAAAAGACGCGGAGGGATTGCCGCGTCTTTCAAAAAAGCTAAAACCCGAATGTTCTCGATTTATTTCGAGTAGAAATCCGTGATTTGGTTGATCAGATAACTGTGTTCTTCGGACGAAATTTTGCCGTCCTTTTTCATCTGGTCTACCTTGACGATGCTTGCCGCCATATCGCCGAAAGCGTTCAGACCCTTTGTTGCGGGAAGGAACGAGGGCTTGAGCGATTCGTTGACGGGAGCGGGTGCGAGTTCCTTGTAATAGCCCATATCCGAAAGGGGACCGAACTTCACGAACGGGTTTGTACGGATGGAAGCCAAGCTTACCGTCTGGTCTTTATAGCCTTCCTTTACAAGCTTGATTTCGTATACGCTGCTACTGTCGAGCGAAACTACCATCGGGGTCTTGCCGACCACTTCGCCGTTTACGAAAACGTCCGCGCCACTCGGCATCGAGTCGACCGTAACGTCTTCGCTGAATTTTACGCTGGAGCACGCCGAAAGGAGAGCAGCCGCTATCGAAAGAAGGAGTATTTTTTTCATAATAAAGAGAAACTGTGTAGTATTTACCTTTGTTTATTCGACAATGTGCCAACTATTTTTGTCTCAGTCAAGCATATTACGAAATTTTTTTAGCAGCGCCCTCCGCAGGTGCGGAAAACGCCGCGAATTTGTCTGCGTTTAGAGTTTTGAAAGTTCCTGCGAGCGGTCTCTTGCCGCAACGAGCGCGTCGGCGACGGTTTTGCGGAAGTTGCTTTTTGCAAAAACGTCGAGCGCGGCGAGCGTCGTGCCCCCGGGGCTTGAAACCGCGATTCTCAACTCGTCCGCCGAAAGGGGCGATTTTTCGAGCAACATCGCCGAGCCGGTCAGCGTGCGTTCCACGAGTTTTTTCGCTTCGGCTTCGGTAAAGCCTATTTGCTTTGCGCCCTCAATCATTGCCGCCGCAAATTCGAAAATATACCCCGGTCCGCTGCCCGAAAGCGCGGTTACCGCGTCGAGGCGGGCCTCTTCGATTTCCATATATTCGCCGATTGACGAAAGCACGGTGTCGACGATTTTTCTCTCCGCTTCGCTCAGGGGAGATTCGGGGGCGTAACACGAAATACCCATCGAAATTTGCGCGGGCATATTGGGCATAACCCTGACGATTTTCCCGACGTTCGGGAAACATTCGCGCAGTCGCGCTATCGACGTTCCCGCGAGGATTGAAACGAGCACCGCGCATTTTGCCGACTTGCCCGCCAATGCGACGTCCTTCAGCTGTTGGGGCTTGCACGCCGCGACGACCGTTTCGGACTGCGCGAAGAGCGATTCGAGCGAGTCCGCAAGCGCGATTCCCGTGGCTTGCGAGAGTTTTTTACCCGTGTCGTCGTTGCCGCACGAACACATTATTTCGGCTGGTTTTACCGACCCGCCCGCGAGCATACCGTGAATTATTGCGCCTGCCATTTTGCCTGCGCCGATAAATCCGAATTTTTTCATAGAATATACGGTTGATTGAAAATTCCGTTAGAGCTTTTGCACGAACTCGCGCGTAAGGTGCGAGATAAATTTCGGTGCCCTGTTTTGCGCCTCGACAAGGTTCGGGGCGAGCGGCAGAATCTGTCCGATTTTCGCGTTCGGAATGCCCATTTTTCCGATTTCCGCCGCCGTCAACGGCGACGATCCGCAGAAAATCCACACGGGTTTTTTGTATTTTTCCGCAAGTTTTGCCAGAGCGTACGGGCCTTTGCCCTGCATATCGGTTTGGTCGAAGATTCCCTCGCCCGTGATTACAACGCTGCAGCTTTTAATCGCCGCTTCGAGGTTTGCATATTTCGCGAAAAGTTCGAAGCCGCTCACGCGTTTTGCGTCGAGGAAGGTCATCAGCCCGTAGCCGCAGCCGCCCGCCGAGCCCGCGCCCGCCGATTCGTGCTCGCTTTTGCCGAAACATTTTTTCGCGACTTCCACGAGCCTTTTCATATTCTGTTCGAGCTTTTCGGCTTCCTCCGCCGTTGCGCCCTTTTGCTGCGCATACGCCAGAGCCGCGCCCGTCTTGCCCAGAAGCGGGTTTGCAACGTCGGTTGCCACGACGAACTTTGTGTTGAATTTCTTTTCGGGTGCGACGATTTTATCGAGTTTTGCAAGCCCTTCGCCCGTAGGTTCGATGTCGTTGCCGTCTTTGTCCAAAAATCTGAAGCCGAGCGGCACGAGCAGCCCGATTCCGCCGTCGTTTGTCGCGCTTCCGCCAACGCCCACGATGATGGTCTTGTAGCCGCGTTCGACGAGCTTTGCCAGAATCTGCCCCGAGCCTATATTCGTGAGTTTTGCGGGGTTGCGTTCCGGTTCGGAGACGAGGTTTATTCCCGAAGCTTCGGTAAGACCCACGAGAGCGGTGGATTCGTCGAGCAGGGCGCATTTGGCGGTCAGCACCTGCCCAGTGGGGTCGATTGTTTTCAGGCGGATGACCTTTGCGCCCTTGATTGATTTTGAAATTGTATCGACAAAGCCGTCGCCGCCGTCGGTGAGCGTGTATTCCATTATCTGGACATCTTTAGTCTCGGCGAGGATGCCCATTTTGATTGCGTGGGCAGCTTGGCTCGCCGACAGCGAGCCGCGGAATTTGTCGGGGGCGACCAGAAATTTAAGTGTTTTGCTCATAGTTGATTTATCTTTGTTTATTGTAATTTCAAGAAACTACAAGTAACCGCCATTATCGTTATGATTTCAAAAAAATCACCAAAAGGCAACAACTTTTTTGCGGTACGGGCACGGATTGCCTTTTTCGATTCCGAAGAAACTCCTCTTCCCTTTCTTTTATCGGACATCGATTTGGGATTTCTTCCGTTTTTGTTTAGTATTTTTAAAAATATGCTTGCAAACCGTTCCGCCGAACTTAATGGTTTGTTTCATATGGCAAACACTTACAAAGATGCAAAAGAGATGTACGCCAAGTTCGGCGTAGACACCGAAAAGGCAATCAAGATTCTCGACGCGATTCCGCTGTCGATGCACTGCTGGCAGGGCGACGACGTTTGCGGTTTCGAAACCCCCGACGCGGGTTTGGCGGGCGACGGCATCCAGACAACGGGCAACTACCCCGGCAAGGCGCGCACCCCCGAAGAACTCCGCGCCGACATCGACGAGGCCCTCAAATACATCCCCGGCAAGACCCGTTTGAACCTGCACGCAATCTACGGCGAGTTCGGCGGCAAAAAGGTCGAGCGCAACAAAATCGGCTACGAAAATTTCAAGGGCTGGGTAGACTGGTGCAAGTCGAGAAATATGGGTATCGACTTCAACCCAACCTATTTCTCGCACCCGCTCGTCAAGGACGGCCAGACGCTCTCAAGCCCCGACAAGGGCGTGCGCCAGTACTGGATTGAACACGGTATCGCCTGCCGCAAAATCGCCGAAAAAATCGGCAGGGAACTCGGCGAAACGGTCATCACGAACTTCTGGATGCCCGACGGAATGAAGGATATGCCCGCCGACAGGCTCGCGCCGCGCGAACGCATGGCGGACTCGCTCGACAAAATCTTCAAGGTAAAGGTCGCAAAGAAGTTCAACAAGGACTCGCTCGAATGCAAACTTTTCGGTATCGGCAGCGAAAGCTATGTCGTTGGCTCGCACGAATTCGTAATGGGCTACACAGTCAAGAACGGTATGCTGATGACGCTCGACTCGGGGCACTTCCATCCCACCGAAACGATTTCCGACAAGATTCCGTCGGCTCTGATGTTCGTTCCCGAAGTGCTGCTGCATGTCTCGCGCGGCGTAAGATGGGACAGCGACCACGTGGTTCTCTTCGACGACAACACGACGGCGATTATGCAGGAAATCGTCCGCGCGGGCGCAACCGACAGGGTTCACGTGGGTATGGACTTCTTCGACGCGTCGATTAACCGCATTTTCGCTTGGGCACTCGGTATGAGGGCTGCGAGAAAGGCGTTCCTCTACGCTCTGCTCGAGCCGCTCGCGCTGATGCGCAAGGCGGAAAACGACGTGGATTTCGGCTTGAGGCTTGCGCTGATGGAAGAGGCGCGCACGTTGCCGTTTGCCGATGTCTGGGCGGAATACTGCCGCCGCACGAACAAGCCCTGCGGGCTGAAGATGTTCGAAGGCATCAAAAAGTACGAACAGAAAGTTCTTTCGAAGCGTTAATTTTTGAAGCGCGAAACCGCCCGAACCAACGGGCGGTTTTTTGTCTAAACCAAAACCCCCTAAACCTTCGGATATACAATGGAATCTTTTTACGGAATTATGCTTTTCGCCCTCGCGGGCTTCGTTTCCGCCGCGTTCTACACTCCGCTCAAATACGTCAAATGGAAGTGGGAGCTGATGTGGATATTTTGGTCGTTCGCGGCTCTCGTGGTGTGCCCGGCGGTCATCGCGTCGCTGGCAATTCCCAGTTGCTGGAGCGCAATCGACACGGTTGAGTTCGACGTAATCGCCAAAACCTTTATTTACGGCGCGCTTTGGGGGGTTGGCGGCTTGACGTTCGGGCTTTCTATGCGCTACTTGGGTATCGGCTTGGGTACGGCGGTTGCGCTCGGTTTTTGCGCGCTTGTCGGCACTCTCATTCCGCCGATTAAGTCGGGCAGGATTCTCGAAATCGCCTCCGACCGCGCGGGGCTTTTGGTACTCGTTGGCGTGTTCATTTGCGCGCTCGGCATTGCCATCAACGGAGTTGCGGGCATGATGAAAGAGCGCGACGCAAAACTTTCGGGCGCGTCGGCGGATTCATCCTCCGAATTCAGCCTTGCGAAGGGCTTTGCCGTCGCGATTGTGGCTGGCTTTCTGAGCGCGTGCATGTCGCTTTCGATGGACGCGGGCAAGCCGATTGCCGAAAAGGCGAAGTCTCTTGCGACAATCGACGGGGCGCAGGCGGAGCTTTTCAAGAACAGCGCAATTCTCATAGTAACGCTCTTGGGCGGTTTTATGACGAATTTCTTCTGGTGCCTGTTCTTGGTTCTCAAGAACAAGAGTGCCGCCGACCTCAAGGCGAACGGCGCGGTAAGGAATTTCTGCTATATGTTGTTGTGTGCCGTCGGCGGTCTTCTTTGGTATTGCCAGTTTTTCCTCTACGGGATGGGGCAGACAAAGCTCGACGAAAAGTACGCATTTGCAAGCTGGGCGATTCTGATGGCGTTTGTAATCGTCTTTGCGGGCGTAATCGGGCTTGTAATCGGCGAGTGGAAGGGCTCGTCGAAGTTGACGAAAGCCGTCCTCTGGCTCGGGATATTGGTGCTCGCCGCCTCTACGTTCGTAATGTCGATATAGGCGGGGCGGTCGGTTTGCAATGAAAATGCGCCGTGCATTTATGGCGGCACAAGAATGAATTGCAGCGTCTATCGTAGACGCTGCAATTCATTTCATTTTTCCTCAAACCGCACGCGCCGTTTCGGGGCTGTTCGATTCTTGCTTTGCAATGTTCGACATTTCAGTATATTGCAACTTTTTCGGAAAAATTTTTTACGAATAGTGTTGCCATCCCCGCCCGCTTCGGGTTTTTAAATAATCCCCGAAAATGAAGTATATTTTTATTACAGGCGGTGTTGTTTCATCTTTGGGAAAAGGGCTTACTTCGGGCGCGCTCGGGGCTCTTTTGGAAACAAGAAACTTGAAGGTCAGAATCCAGAAATTCGACCCTTACCTCAATGTAGATCCCGGAACGATGAGTCCGTTTCAGCACGGCGAAGTCTACGTTCTCGACGACGGCGCGGAAACCGACCTCGACCTCGGGCACTACGAACGCTTCACGCACGGCAAGCTCAGCCGCTTCAACAACCTCACTTCGGGGCAGATTTACGAGCACGTCCTCCAGAAGGAACGCCGCGGCGACTATCTGGGCAAGACTGTTCAGGTCATTCCGCACGTTACCAACGAAATCAAGGCGCGCATGTATGCGGCGGGCGAGGGTGTTGACGTTCTCATAACCGAAATCGGCGGAACTGTCGGCGACATCGAAGGTCTTCCGTTCCTCGAAGCCCTGCGCCAGTTCTCGCTAGAAGTCGGCAAGAACAATGTGATTTTCATTCACGTAACGCTTCTTCCGTATCTGCGTGCCGCGGGCGAATTGAAGACAAAGCCGTCGCAGCAGAGCGTTGCAAAGTTGCGCGAAATCGGCATTCAGCCCGACATCCTCGTCTGCCGTACGGAACAGCCTATGACCGACGATATGCGCCAGAAGCTCTCGATGTTCTGCAATGTCGAGCAGAAGGCGGTCATCGAAGAGATGGACGTTCGGCACTCCATTTACGAATTGCCCCTTATGCTCGCGCAGGAGGGGATGGACAAGCTCGTTGTCGAAAAGCTCGGCATCGACGCGTCCGAAAGCGATATGTCGGCGTGGAATTCGATTGTCCGCAGACTCATTTCCCCCAAGGGTGGCGAATGCAAAATTGCGGTCGTCGGCAAGTACATCGACCTTCAGGACGCGTATAAGTCGATTTACGAATCTCTCGCGCACGCGGGTGTGGGCAACGACTGCAAGGTGAGGGTTCTGCGCGTCGATTCCGAAAGCATCGAAAAGGACGGTGCGGCGTCGCATCTCGAGGATGTCGACGGCATCCTCATCCCCGGGGGATTCGGCGACAGGGGTATTGAAGGCAAGATTTTGGCGGCAAAATACGCCCGCGAAAACAGGATTCCCTACTTCGGAATTTGTCTGGGCATGCAGATTGCGGTAATCGAATACGCCCGCGACGTTCTCGGGCTCGACGGCGCAAACAGCACCGAATTTAACGACAACACGCTCTATCCCGTAATCACGATTATGGACGAGCAAAAGGACATCGTGGACAAGGGCGCGACAATGCGCTTGGGCTCGTACGAATGCAAACTGATCGACGGTACAAAGGCTATCGCTGCATACGGCGAACCCGTAATCCACGAACGCCACCGCCACCGCTACGAATTCAACAACGCCTACCGCAAGCGTCTCGAAGAGGCTGGGCTACGCATAGCGGGAGTGAACCCGAAGCGCGACTTGGTCGAAATCGTCGAGGTTGTCGACCACCCGTGGATGGTAGGCGTGCAGTTCCACCCCGAATTCCAGTCGAAGCCGTCGAAGCCGCATCCGCTTTTCTGCGCGTTTGTGGGCAAGGCTTTGGAACGCGCAAAGTCGAAAAAGTAGATGATTTTCGAAGACGGAAAATTGCTGCTCATCGCGGGGCCCTGTTCGCTCGAATGCGAAAGGCTCAGCTTTGAAGTCGCCGAAAAAGTTGCGGATATTGCGCGTAAATACGCCGACTGCCTGAAGGTTGTCTTCAAGGGCAGCTTCGACAAGGCTAACCGCACAAGCCTTTCCAGCCCGCGCGGTCCCGGAATCGACGAAGGTCTGAAGATTCTCGGCGATGTCCGAGAACGCTTCGGGCTGCCCGTAATCACCGACGTTCACGAACCCGACCAGTGCGCGAAAATCGGCGGAGTTTGCGACGCGCTCCAGATTCCCGCATTTTTGTGCCGCCAGACCGATTTGCTCGTGGCTGCGGCTAAAACGGGCAAATGCGTGAATGTCAAAAAAGGACAATTCCTATCGCCCTATGATATGAAATACGCAGTGGCAAAGCTGCGCGGCGCGGGGGCTTCGGAAATCTGGCAGACCGAACGCGGAACGACTTTCGGCTACGGAAATCTCGTTGTGGATATGCGCTCGTTTTCGATTATGGCGGAAAACAAAACGCCCGTAATCATCGACGCAACGCACTCTACCCAACTCCCTGGCGCGGGCAACGGTGTAAGCGGCGGCGAACGCAAGTATGCCGAAATTCTCGCAAGGGCGGCTGTCGCGGCGGGCGCGGACGGAATGTTCATCGAAACCCATCCCGACCCCGAAAAGGCTCTTTCCGACGCTGCAACCCAGCTGCCGCTCGACAGGCTCGAGACTGTCGTAAAAGGGTGTTTGGCGATCCGCGCGGCTTTGAAATAACGCCGCGTTTTTTTCCTAAATCCATCCGATTCGGGCAGTCGCAATCTAAAGGTTAACTGTTTACCAAAAAAACCGAAAATATCCGTTGAAAAAATTTTCGTATTTCGGAAAAATCTACCGCGAAAACAAGTAAACCAGCTATCTACATATGACCGATTTGAAATTCAAAACATTACTGGGCGCATTTGCGGCAACCGTGGCACTGTGCGCAAGCGCATTCGGCGCACCCGCAACCGCCGCCGACAAAACGGCGCGCCTCACGACGGACTTCTTCAAAAAATCGGTTATATACCAGATTCTTCCCCAACACTTTACTCAGGAAGGCACAATCAAAAAGGCGGCGGAGTTCCTGCCGCACATAAGGTCGTTGGGCGTTGACATCGTTTATTTCTGCCCGATTGTCGAATCAGACAACGATATGGACACACGCTTTTGGAGCAAACGCCAAAAGGCTTCGGGGCTGAACAACCCCTGCAATCCGTACCGAATGAAGGACTACTTCAGGATTGATCCGCGCTTCGGCAACGACAAAGACCTCAAGGATTTCGTCGAACAGGCGCACGCGCTCGGTATGAAGGTTATCCTCGACCTCGTTTACTACCACTGCGGGCCAAAAGCGGTTTTCATCGAAACCAATCCCGATTTCGTCGTCCGCGATGCCGACGGCAAGGTTAAGAACGGCAAGTGGAACTTCCCCGAACTCAATTTCAAAAGCAGGGGACTGCGCGAATACCTCATCAAGAATATGGAGTACTTCGTCGAAAAGTTCGATGTCGACGGCTACCGCACCGATGTCGAACCCGCCGTTCCCGCCGACTTCTGGGCGGAAGCCTACAACCGCATTTCGAAAATCAAGCCCGATGTAATTATGATTGCCGAAGGCGAGCGCAAAGACGCGCAGGTGGATGTGTACGACGCCAATTATTCTTTCAAGTGGGAGTACGGTCTCATCAACGTATTTCAGGGCAAAAAGCCCGCCTGCGAACTCCGCAACATTTGGGAAACCCAACACAAGCAGTTCGCAAAAGGTTCGCGCCTGCTCCGCGCCCTCGACAACCACGACACCGCAAGCGACGCGTGCCAACCCAAAATGGGCGGAGCGCGTTTCGAAAAGCAGTTCGGCAACCGCGGTATGGACGCAATCCAAGTGTTGAACTTTACAATCGACGGCATTCCCTTTATCTACAACGGCAACGAACTCGCCGACGACGCGTATTTCTCGATGTTCGCCGACAACAAACACGGCAGAACTTTCGTCGCTTGGGAAAATATCGCAACAAAAGAGGGCTGGGCGAGAATGCAGCTCATCCGCAAACTTTCCAAGCTCCACAAGGGCAATACGGCACTCTGGGACGGCTGCACAAAGTGGCTCGACAATTCGGCGGCGGACAAGGTTGTATCGTTCACGCGCAACGCAAAGTGGCAGAATATGCTCGTTGTTGTGAACACGCGCAACGAGGCGGTCGACGCAACGGTAGATTTCAGGGCGGATACGATATCGACGGCTCTCGAATACGGCGCGGCGTACAAACAAAAGGACGGCAAGCTGAATGTAAAGCTCGCCCCCTACGGTTATCTTGTTATTAGGTATGAGTAGTTCCTAATAGTATATAGTAAGTGATATGGTAAAGCGGGCTTCGGGGAGCAATCTCCGAAGCCCGTCCTTTTTCCCTCGGACGGCGAACGAAACGGAGAAGGACGAAAATTTCCGCCGATGGATTCTGCGCCGAACGGCGCGGCGAATTGATATTCTGTCTAACGATTGCGCTTGACTACCATTCGCCCGAAATTAGCGTCGAACTCCGTATGAAAAAACTCATTATATCTATATTGACGGCGGCGGTTTTCGCGGCTGCGGGGTGCGCTGGAAACGCCGATAAAACGGCTCAAAAACCGCGTAAAATCGCGGTTCAGGCTTACTCGCTCAACAAGTTCACGCTCGAGGAATCGCTGCAAAAGCTCAAACCACTCGGAATCACGGCGATTGAATGCTACCCCGGACAACGCCTTTCGGCAAAATATCCGAACGCAAAAGTCGGACCCACTCTCAACGCCGAGGAACGAGCCTATATGAAAAAAATCATCGCCGACGCGGGAATGACAATGCCGAGCTTCGGGGTCGTCAACGTGCGCGCGCTCGACTTTTCCGACATCGAACCGCTCTTTAAATTCGCAAAGGAAATGGGCGCAAAACGCATTCTGACGGAATCGCCCGTGTACTTCTGGAAGGCTCTCGACCAAGCCGCCGAAAAATACGGCATTACGGTCTGTATCCACCACCACGCCACAAACGGCGCGCCGTACTGGGATACAGACTACTTCAAACGCCACGCAAAGGGCTTCAAGCACATCAGGTATAATCCCGACCCCGGTCACTGGTCGCGCTCGGGCATCGACCCCGTGAAATCGCTCAGGGAAGTGGACGGCTACATTGCGGGGATACACTTTAAAGACCAGAGGGAATTCGGCAACATCAAAAACCAACCCGCGCCGTTCGGCAAGGGCGTTCTGGACGTAAAGGGAATGCTCGCCGAACTCGACAGACAGGGCTTCGACGGCTACTATGTAATCGAATACGAAGACAAGTGGCTGGACAACATCCCCGAAATAAAGGAATGCGCCGAATACCTGCGCAAAAACTAAAAAATTAAACAACCATCCCGAGAGCCGCCGCTATCCGCGACGGCTTTTTTTTGCGTACCGATAAACGGAAGTCGGAAAATTGGGCGATTTTTTTGGATTTTTAACAAACTGAGAATCAATGCGTAATGGAATTGCTGCGGTATTTGAAATACTACATACTCCGCCCCAACAAAATCGTGGAGATTGCCAATTACGTCTTCCGCTTTTGACCATATAATACAAAAAAAATACCATTATGACAAAGTTAACAAACACACTGTTCGCGGGCGCGTATCTGCTCTGCTCGGCACTGTCGGCAAGTGCCCTGACATCCCCGCTGACTGCGGACGAAACAATAACAAACGACGAAACCCTCTCGGGCGAAAAGTTCACAATCAAAAGCGGCGCAGTGCTTAAAATCGAGGGCTACGCCGTATTCCAAAAAACGGCAAGCGGCGACAACGTAGATATAACCGTAGGCTCGGATTCGCAGGACAGAAGAATCGACCTCTCGACGGCGGATGCCGTGAATTTAGGCACACTGACGCTTCAGAAAAGCTCGGTTTTCGGGTTCATTCTCGGAGAGAGGGTTGTAAGTCTGGAGAAGCTGAACGCCGACACAACTGCGGAAAGCCTTACATTGGAAGATTTCCCAAACGACATTTTCCAAATCAAGGATTCGTCGAACCTGTCGATTGTGGACGGAGCGACTTTACGAGTTGAAAACGGAACGTCGCACACGGATATCGCGCTGATTAGGGATGCGGCGTTGGAAGCGGGACAATACTGGACGATTACATCGGAAGGCTTCCTAAACGTAGTTCCGAAATCGGCGGAATACGCCGCCATTTTTTGGGGCGATTGCGATTGCTTTTGTATTGAAGCTCAAGGCTACAACCTTGACGGTACGGAAGAGAACATAACCAAGCGATTGGGCGTTT
>CASFDK010000007.1 GCA_949293415.1 uncultured Verrucomicrobiota bacterium | reverse complement strand
GGTCGGCAATCCCCTCCCAATCGCACAATGCTTTGTAAGCTCGGCTACGTTCAGGCGGTGGCTTTGCGAATGGCTCAGGGTTCGCAGCGTACTTGGCGTACGCGCGAAGTCTGAGACATTCGTGAAACGCCGCATCAACGGTACTTTCACGCGCCGTCATGCTTTCACGCGCCGTCATATTTAGTTGACGGCTGAAAATACGCTCTAATAATTTCAAGCCAAATTATTACTTTTAACTATGAGCGAAGAAACAAAACCAATGCACTTCATAAGGCAAATAATCGCCGAGGACATTAAGAACGGTTTGCCGCCGTCGGCTGTCCATACGCGCTTTCCGCCCGAACCGAACGGTTGCCTGCACATCGGACACGCCAAGGCGTTCTGCCTCGACTTCGGGATGGCTCTGGAAAACGGAGGCCAGTGCAATTTGCGTTTCGACGACACAAACCCCGACAAAGAGGAAACACGCTTCGTTGACGCAATCAAGGAAGACGTGCACTGGCTCGGCTTCGACTGGGGCGACCGCGAATTCTACGCGTCGGACTATTTCGAAAAGCTCTACTCTCTCGCCGAAGAACTGATTATGGCGGGCAAGGCGTACGCCTGCACACTCAGCGCGGAAGAATTCAAGGAATACCGCGGCGTTCCGGGGAAACCCGGTAAACCAAGCCCGTGGCGCAACCGTCTGCCCGAGGAAAGCCTCGACATCTTCCGCCGTATGCGCGCGGGCGAATTCGAGGAGGGGCAGTACGTAATCCGTGCGAAAATCGATATGGATTCGCCCAACCTGCATATGCGCGACCCCGCCATATACAGAATCAAAAAGGCGGGACACCACCGCACGGGCGACAAGTGGTGCATCTACCCGATGTACGACTTCGCCCACTGCCTTTCGGACGCAATCGAGGGAATCACGCACTCAATCTGTACGCTAGAATTCGAAGTGCACCGCCCGCTCTACGACTGGTTCATCGACAATACGAGCATTCTCAAGACGCTCAGGGTGCACCCGCGCCAGTACGAATTTGCGCGCCTCAACTTGTCGTACACGATGATGAGCAAGAGAAAGCTCCAGCAGCTCGTTGCGGAAAAGGTCGTCGAAGGCTGGGACGACCCGCGCATGCCCACGCTCGCGGGGATGAGACGGCGCGGCTACACGCCCGCGGCAATCAGAAATTTCTGCGAGGAAATCGGCTGCACAAAGTTCAACAGCCTGACGGAACTTTCGCTGCTCGAACACTGCGTGCGCCAAGACCTCAACAAAGTGGCGTTGCGCAGAATGGCGGTTTTCGACCCTCTCGAAGTGGAAATCGAAAACTGGGAAGACGGAAAGGTCGATATGCTCGATGCCGTAAACAACCCCGAAGACGAATCGGCGGGCACGCGCAAAATTCCGTTCGGCAAACACATCTACATAGAACGCGCCGACTTCATGGAAAATCCGCCCAAGAAGTTCTTCAGACTCTCGCCCGACACGGAAGTGCGCCTGCGCTACGCCTACTTCCTTAGATGCAAGGAAGTGGTCAAAGACGAAAGCGGCAACATCCTCAGGTTAATCTGCACGATAGACCCCGAAAGCCGCGGCGGAAACTCGCCCGACGGCAGAAAGGTCAAGGCGACAATTCATTGGGTAGACGCCGACACGGCAATCAAGGGCAAGGCGGTTCTGTTCGAAACACTCTTCACCCGCGCCGATATGGCGGACCTGCCCGAAGGCAGCGACTTCAAGGACTTCCTCAACCCGAACTCGCGGAGGGAAGTTGCATTCCTCGGCGAACCCGCACTGGCGGAGGCAAAGGCCGGCACACCCCTGCAGTTCGAGCGCAACGCCTACTTTATGGCAGACTCGAAGCTTTCGGAGGACGGCAACCCCGTGTTTAACCGTACCGTCGCGCTCAAAGACTCCTACGGCAAGTAAATCGGAAGAATCAATGAAGAAAATTCTACCGTTGATTACGCTCATACCGTTTACCGTCTGCGCATACGCGGCGGCGCAACAGCACTATCCGCTTAAACGCGCCGATTTGCGGATTCGCGACCCGTACGTTTTTGCCGACAAATCGACGGGCAAATACTATATACAGGCGAACTCTCTGCCGTCCCAATCGGGCGACTATAAAATGCAGCGCGCCCTGTTCTGCTACGAAAGCGAAAACCTCGAAGACTGGAAGCTTGTCGGGAAATCGTTCCAAGCCCCGAAAGACTTCTGGGGCAAGCGCGACTTCTGGGCGCCCGACATGTTCAAGTTCGGCGGCAAATACTACATCATCGCCACATTCTCGAACGACAAAATCATCGGAAAACGTTTCGACAAGCCCGACGAAAACCTGCCGTTCAGAGGTTGCTCCGTGCTCGTATCGGACAAACCCGAAGGTCCGTACGCGCCGCTGACCGACAAACCGATTACGCCCGACGACATGTCGGCTCTCGACGCAACGCTTTTCGAGGAGGACGGCAAACTCTACATGGTCTATTGCCGCGAGTGGCTGCAAGTCGGCGACGGGCAAATAGTCGCTCAGGAAATTTCCCGCGATTTGAAAACGGCAACGGGCAAACCCGTCGTCCTGTTCAGCGCGTCCCAAGCGCCGTGGACGCGGTCGATTGCCGCAGGGAAAAAATGCTATATAACCGACGCTCCCGTCGTCAACCGCGCGCCCGACGGAAAGCTGTATATGACTTGGTCGTCGTTCACGAAAAAAGGCGGAAAGCGCGCATACGCAATCGGAATATCCTATTCGGAAAACGGAAAGCTTTTCGGCGAATGGAAGCACTCGCCCGAAATATTGAACTCCGACGACGGCGGACACGCCATGACATTCCGAACATTCGACGGGAAAATGAAACTGTCGTACCACGCTCCCAATTCAAAAACCGAAACGCCGGTATTCCGCGACCTCGTATTCAAAGACGGCAAATTCTTTATTTCGGACAAATAATTCGTTTGACGAACCGCAAAAACCGCCGAAAATATCCGTTAAATTTTTACGGCAGCCGCAGCGCATTCGCGCCGCCGCGCAAAGAACGCGAACATTTAAAACAAAACACCAATCAAGATGAAAGTTTACATCAACGGAAAGTATTACGACGAAAACGACGCAAAAGTGTCGGTTTTCGATCACGGCTTTATGTACGGCGACGGTATCTTCGAAGGTATCCGCCTCTACAACAAAAACGTATTCCGCCTGCCCATGCATATGGACAGACTCTTCCGCAGCGCAAAGGCGATTATGCTCGACCTGCCGTGGACGAAACGGGAAATAGCCGACGCAGTCTGCGACGCGTGCCGCACGAACAACCTTACCGACGGCTACATCCGTCTGATTATCTCGCGCGGCAAGGGCAAGCTCGGGCTCTCGCCCTTCACCTGCTCCGACCCGCAGCTGATTATCATCGCCGACCAAATACAGCTCTATCCGAACGAAACGTACGAAAAGGGCTTGAAGGCAATCACCGTTCCCACGCGCAGAAACTCGCACGCGGCGCTGCCACCGATGGTCAAGAGCCTCAACTATCTCAACAACATCCTCGCGAAAATCGAAGCCTACAAGCTCGGCTATCAGGAATGCCTGCTGCTCAACAACGAGGGCTATGTTGCCGAATGCAGCGGCGACAACGTTTTCATCGTCTTCGAAGGCAAGCTCATTACCCCGCCCGTAAGCTGCGGCTCGCTCGGCGGCATAACGCGCCGCGCGGTTCTCGACGTTGCGAGGAAACTCGGCGTTGAAGTCGAAGAAAAGCCGCTCGCGCGCTTCGACGTTTGGACGGCGGACGAATGCTTCCTTACGGGCACGGCGGCAAAGCTCATTCCGCTCGTCGAACTCGACGGCAGAAGCATCGGCGACGGCAAACCCGGTCCCGTAACGAAAAAGCTCCTGCAGGGCTTCAACGAAATCGCCCCCGTGGAAGGTACGAAAATCTAACCAAGAAACAACTTTTACCGGCGCGTTTTCGGCGGAGTTCTTTGCCCGAAACGCGCCTTTTTTGTTACATACGAAAACAACAAAGAAACTTCACGCTCGGCACAGACGAGCTGTTTGGCATGTCAAATCAGGTAAAGAAGGGCGGCTTTACACTTAGGCGGCGGTGAGGGCATATTTACATATGCGACCACTGCCGCCGAAATCTGAAACGCCCTTATTTGCCTGATTTCACAAACCCACAAAAGACATTGGAATATGCCCCCCATTAGAAATACGGATAACGACAGACTCGCCAAAACCCTCGGCTTCGAATGCGTACAATCGACATTCGGACGCGCAGTCGCGCGCGCAACCGCACGCGACGCGTTTTTGAACGGCGTGGACATCGCCCACGGCGGCTTTTTATTTTCGCTCGCCGACTACGCCTCCGCACTGGCGGCGAACGCCGACGGACGCACCGCAATAAGCTCGGGCGCGTCGATAGACTACCTTTCGCCGTGTCCGAAAGACGCGGTCGTCGAGGCGGTCGCTACGATTCCCTATTCCGACGAACGCACGGCACTCTGCGAAGTCTCGATAGCATCCGCGGAGTCAGGAAAAGTCTACGCAATGTTCAGATCGAGGATGATCTTCAAAAAGAAACCGCAATGAAAAAATTTATTTCAGTCATAGCCGCAACCCTTTGCGCGGCGGCGGTAAACGCGCAAAGTTTGGGCGAAATAGCGGGTTCACTGTCGGAATCGGCGGCAAAAGGCGCGCCCGAAGCCGTCGAAGACATCGAGGCAAAGGCGCGGGCTGGAGACGCGAGAGCGCAGCTTGCCGTCGGTTCGTATTACGCGCTCGGCGAACGCGGGCTCCCAAAAGACGCGCAAAAGGCGGTCTACTGGCTCGAAAAGTCGGCGGCGCAAAAAGACAAGGCCGCGATGGTTTATCTGGGATACATCTACGGCGAAGGCAAATTGCTTGAGCGCGATTTTCAAAAGGCGGTTTTCTGGCGCGAAGCCGCCGCCGAAATAGGCGACGCCGCCGAAAAATGGTCGCTCGGCAACGCCTTTCTCTACGGCTTCAGACTTCCCAAAGACCAACAAAAGGCACTCTTCTGGATTACACGAGCAGCCGAAGGCGGCAACGCCGATGCGGTCGAAAAGCTAATTGAAATACACGAAAACCTCGGCAACGTACAGGAGCTTGAAAAGTGGAACGCGGCTCTTTCTAAAATGCAGCTCGAAGCGGCTCAGACGGGAAACACGCTTGCAATGCTCGCCGTGGCGCAAAAATTTATGTCGGGGAAAAAGGGACTGCCGCGCCGCCCCGCGCAGGCGGTTTTCTGGTACAAAAAAGCCGCAGACGCTGGCAACAAAGAGGCGATGGAGAAAGTCGCAAAAATGTACGCAAGGGGTCGTTTTCTGCCGAAGAATCCCGAAAAGGCGCAGGAATATTTGGAGAAACTCGCCGCCGGCGACCCCGCTTACTGCTTCAAAATAGCGTCTCTCTACGGCGAGGGAAAAGACGGCTTTCCGAAAGACGGAAAAAAATCCGCCGACTGGTTCGCAAAAGGCGCGGAGAAATCCGACATCACAACGCGCCTGTTCGCGGTGTTCCGCTACTGGAGAATCGGCGAGACGCAAACCGCGCTGAAACTGTGCGGCGAAATCGGGGCGCAATCGAAGAAATCGCTCGCCGCAATAGAGGAAAAGTCTCCCGACGGCATTCAGGCAATGATAGTAAAACAGACACTGAAAACAGTCGAAAGAATGCAAGCCGACATCTCGGGCGGCAAACCCGCCCCCGAAAATACGGGAGCGTATTTGAACGGGAACCCAACGCCCAATTAGGGCGGAGAAACTTCCGCGCAAAATCGGCGTTATACCCAATATGATGAGGAAAATAAACGACATAGTAATGTACGTCCTGTTTTGCTTTCTATTCGGAACGGGAATAATGCTCAAGTATACGTTCGTAAAGGGCGCGGGAATGTAGCTTGTACTCGGGATGGGCAAGCACGACTGGGAAACGCTACACCTCTATGCGGGCTTTTTAATGGCTGTTTCCGCGCTCGTCCACGTCATGCTGAACGCAAAGTTTGTAAAAAACGCAATCTGCAAAAAAAGCACATTCGCAACCGCAATGTTTGTGCTCGCGGGCGCGGCGTTGATTTTCGGACTGGGATTTTTTCCGAAAAAGACGCTCCCTAAAAATTCCGCAAAAACGGTACAAACAAACGGCGCGGTTAAATAAAATTGTTGCGCGCACCGCGAAAATCGGGAAATAATATGCCCCCGATTTTTATGGAATACAACGGACAGCTCTCGCCGTCTCAAACGACGGAAATACTCGAACAACTGGGACACAACCCCGTGAGGAAGTTCGGTCAGAATTTCCTCGTGGACGCAAACATCGTGCGCAAATCGCTCGAGCTTGCGGACGTGTCGGACGGCGACGTTGTGGTGGAGATTGGTCCGGGGCTTGGCACGCTCACGGGCGCACTGCTCGAGCGCGGTGCAAAAGTCTTCGCCGTGGAACTCGACAGGAGGCTTTTCGGATTTCTAAAACAACGCTTCGACGGCAACGGGAATCTTAATCTAATCAACGCCGACGCGGTCGAATTTCCGCTCGCAGCCCTGCCCGAAGAAGTCGAGAATTTCAAGATAGTCGCGAATCTGCCCTATGCAATAAGCACGCCGTGGCTCGAAAAAGTGCTGGCGGGGAAACTTCCGCAGAAAATGTCGCTTATGTTGCAAAAAGAGGCGGCGTTGCGCTTTGCCGCCCGCAACGGCACGGGAGAGTTCTCGCCCATTTCGGTGTTCCTCTCCGAAGCCTACGACATCCCCGCGCCGCACAAGGTTTCGGCAAGCTGTTTCCATCCCCGTCCCGCGGTAGATTCCATGCTCCTTGCACTCTCGAAAAAGCCCGATGCCTACGTCTTTGCGCCGCGCACGCGCGAGATTATGCGCGCGGTATTTTCCAAGCGGCGCAAACAGATAGCGTCAATCGCAAAGAGCGCGGGAGACTTCGCCCCGACGCTTCTCGAATGGCTCGACGCAACCCCCGAACTGCCGCGCGACCGCCGTCCCGAGGCAATCGAAAACAGGTACTGGAAACTGCTCGATGCCGTAGTCCGCAAATGAAAATCCTGCTTGCAGTCATAATCTGCGCGGCGGTCGTCTATGCGCTCGTGTTGCTTGCGGCGTTCTTTTTCGCCGACGCGCTGATGTTCCATCCCCCCGCGCGCACATACGTTAAAACGGGCGAAATTGTCGAATTCGAATCCGATTCTGGCGCAAGGCTTGCGGGGCTTTTTCTGAAATCGTCCGCGCCGACATCGGTCAACATATTCTACTGCCACGGAAACGGCGAAGACTTGGGAATGATATACTCGGGGCTGAACCGGCTACGGGAACTCGGCTGCAATGTGTTCTCGTTCGACTACGACGGCTACGGACTTTCCGAAGGCAAACCCTCGGAGGAAAACCTGTACAAATCGGCGCGTTCGGCTTGGGAATTCGCCGAAAAAAATCTCGGTTTCACTCCGCAAAATACGGTTCTGTTCGGTTTTTCGCTCGGCAGCGCGGCGGTCTGTTCCGTCGCCGAAACGCGGAAACACTGGCGCGGAATAATCCTTGCGGGCGGTATCGCAAGGGGTGTGGAAACGGTTCTGCCGTTCGACGCAGTGCCGTGGAAAATTCTCGACAATACCTCGAAAATTTCGCATTTTGAATGTCCGTTGCTAATAATACACGGCACGCGCGACTTCATCGTTCCGCCGCGAAACGCCCGCAGGAATTTTGCGGCGGCAAAGTGCGCAAAAAAGCTCGTGTGGCTCGACGGCTACGGACACAACGACATATCGGCTTCGTCCGAATACCGAAACGCCGTAATGCAATTTATAAAAGGACAGCAGTAATATGAAAAAAGCACTCGTGATACTTTTCGACAAAGTGGAGGAACTCGAAGCCCTCGCCCCCGTCGACATCCTCAGGCGCGCGCGGATAGACGTAACGACCGCCGCGCTCGGAGACTCTCTCGAAATAATCGGCAGAAGCGGAATCGCAATCGACGCCGACGAACTTTTCGACGACATCGCAAACGACAGCTTCGACGCGGTAGTTCTGCCCGGGGGACCGGGGGTGTACGACATTCTGGAAATGCACCCCGAAGACGCGGCTCCGCTTAAGAACATCCTCGCGCGGCACATCGAAAACGGCAAAATCTGCGCGGCAATCTGCGCCGCCCCGCTCCTACTGTCGGAAATGAAACTGCTCGCGGGCAGAAAGTGCACGGCGCACGATTCTGTAATCGGCAAGCTCGAAAACGCCTATGCCGACGCAAAAGTCGTCCGCGACGGCAACGTCATAACATCGCAGGGCGCGGGTACGGCAATAGACTTCGCGCTCGAAATCCTTGCATCGCTTGCCGGCGGAAAAACCGCCGACGACATCGCAACGTCAATCCGCTTTAAAAGATAATGCTCGACGAAGAAGTAATTGTAAAGGGCGCGAAAAACGGAAGCGAACGCCTGCTCATAGTAAACGTCCTGTTGATGTTGGCAGTACCCGCGCTTATGCTCGGCGGTAATACGGAAATCGCCCGCGGAGTTTTCATAGCGATGGGCATTCTCGCCCCGCTCAACGTGATAATCTACAAGCGCACGTGGATTGACGCGGACGAATCGACGCTGCCGATGTACTTCCTTGCGCTCTCCCCGTATATCGTATCGCTTGCGATAGCGGCGACGGGCACGCCCCTTCTCGTTTCCGACGAATTCGCCTCGGGCGAAATCTGGAAATTCGGAGGGCTCGGCTCGGCGTTCTTCGCCTCGGCAAATACCTCGACAATGTCGGCTATTACCTCGGAACTTGCGACAATCGCCGCAGTGGCGTGCGGGCTTTCGATATTTTTCATAACCGACTCGCGCTACATAATCCGCAGAATATTCTTCTTTGCGTCGTTCGGCGCGGCGACTCTGGCACTGCTCGGCTTTGCCTACAAGGGCTTGGAGGTGTTGCCCCGATTCATTCTGCCGTCGCTTGGCGAAAACTCCTTTGCGACATTCAACGACGCCTCGCAATGGTCGGCATTCGCGATTCTCTGGATGGGTGCGGCTCTCGTGATAGGCGCGTACACGTCGCAACGCTTCAGACTGGCGACGTTCCTGTACTCGCTGAAATTTTTCGCAATGCTTTCGGCGTTCGTGCTGCTTCTTAGCGTATTGTTCTGCGGAACTCCGCTCGAAAGAACGCTCTCGCTGTTTCTTACAAGCGCGGGCTACGCAATAATCTTCATAGACACCGTTCCGACAAAAACAAATCTCGAACGCCACTGGACATCGAAATACGTGCAGTCGAAACACCGCAAACTGCGTCTGGCAATTCCCTCGGCGACATACGCGGCAGTCTCGATTTTGACACTTGCCTCGTCGGTCTGGGTTGGACTGTCGTCGTGGAACAATCCGAACGAACGCCTGATTGTCGACGAAGACGCACCGTTCTGCACGCTCGCCGAACGCAGGGCGGTCTACACCGATGCGTTGACACTTTTGCAGGACGAACCGCCGACGGGTTGGGGCACCGGCTCGTTTCCGAGCCTTTTCGCATTCAAACAGGGCGCGGACTTGAGGTGCGCACCCTATCCGTCGCCGTATTCCGACCTGCTCCAAAAGCTGATAGAAAACGGAATAGTCGGACTTGTGCTCTGCGCATTAACCCCCGTGGTATTCTTTTTAAGGTGGCTTCGGAAACGCGATTTCAGCAAATCGGGAGCGTTGATGTTTATGACATTGGCTGGAGTTCTGGGACTGGGCGTATTCGATTATCCTTTCCAAAGCATAGCTGTGCTTGCAAGTTTCTGGATAATACTGATGAGCGCGTTCCGTTGGGACGACAGCCAAGTAAGGTAAAAACCGCGGCTTTGACGGAAAAGTGTTGCAGCACTTCTGCAACACTTTTCGAAAAAAGAGGCGGATACAAAAAACGCCGCGCAGCGCAACTTATTCGCTCTACGTCAAAGATTGTGGAATGGTGGGAAAAAAAGAGGGCAAAGAGAATAAAAAATGTTCTACAATGCCCAATGTGTTAATCAAGGGTTATAAGATACTCAGGACGGTAAGAGTTGGTCAAGACTTTTCGTTTGCGGAAGTTGAGCATAAGCAGTCGGGTATACCCGACTGCTTATGCGGGTCGCATCGTTTGATACATTACGATTC
>CASFDK010000006.1 GCA_949293415.1 uncultured Verrucomicrobiota bacterium | reverse complement strand
TATATACTACGGGGCGCGTGGTGCTACTCTCGCTTTTCTACGCGGCAGCAGGTGTATATGCCGTTGCCGACGATAGCGGAGCGGGAAGCTTGGAAACAACTGGAGGTTCCGAACCCAAAAACATTTGGGTTGGTTCTTACAGTAAGAACGTTAAGGGTGATATCACCCTTTCTCAGGATAAAGATGGTTTGAATATAACCGATTTGTCTGAACCCTTGGATTTTGTGAAATCCGATGTAAAATACGATAATGGGGCAATCAAGGGTGCTATAAAAGTAGACCCGTCGTCGGTTGACCTCAAGATGAAAGCTGTTTCGGAAGAAGGCAATGCAACGGTATTTGAATCGGGCGACATCAATCTTTCGAAAGAAGAATCTTTCCGCGTTTCCGAAGTCGGAAAAATAGATGCAAGTAAGGCTGAAATTTCAGCATTAGAAGTCGCGAACTTCAAACTTGAGGCCGAAGCCATTGCCGAAAAGGGCGAAGCGCGCGCGGTAAAAGTTGGGGCAATCGATGGAGCGAGATCGAGAGTTTCCGCTTATGACGATAGCGAAGGTAAACACGATGAAATTCTCAACGTGAAATCCGAAAACCGCGGAGATATCGAAATCAAGGCTGTAGCCAAAGGCAAAACTCTGGCAAACGCAATAGAAGCCACCGAAATCTACGGCGGGAATGTTGCACTTGAAGCCGTTGCAACTGCCACCGCAGGCGACGCAAACGCCATCTTGGTAGATGGAATCAGCTCCAAGGGCGGAAAATCTTCCATAAAAGCAAGCGCCGAAGCCACAAACGGCAAAGCCGTTGCTATTAAAGCGAGCGAAATTGATGTAAACTCGGTGGAGGCTTCCGCCGTATCAAAAGCACAATTGCTCGACCAGCCGGACAAATCAAAGCTTGCTAAACAAGGCGATGCTACGGCTATTGACAGTGGAACAATATATGCCTCAACGGTAAAAGCATCAGCTCTTTCCGAAGGCGGTAACGCGATAGCGGTTAAGGGCAGTGTATACGGCGAAAAAGATTTGACTATCGAAGCCGTAGCCGAAGCAAAGAAAGCCCAGATTTCCGAATCTGCAGACGGTAAGGAAAAGACGTTTGCCGCAGGTAACGCTACGGCGATTGAAGGTTATAAAATAGCGGCTGGCGGCTGGAAAAACGACCAAGGCTCCAGCGATGAGGCTATCAACGACGTAAATGTTAACATCAAGGCAAGCGCGGTCGCCGAAGGTCTTGATACGGACACGACAGTTGAAGCAACTGCCATAAAGGTTGGCAAGGCTGACGATCCTAAATACATGGCTGGCGTAGTAGTCGGAAACGAGGAAACAAAGTCAATCGACGTAGTCAAAACGTTGCCCGAAAAGCTCACAAAGAACGTTTCGGCAACAATCAACGCCTCCGCATCGGCTGGTACGGCTGTTGACGGTAAAATTGCCACGAAAGGCAATGCAACCGCATTCTACGGCGACATCAATGTCGGCAGCGAATTGACTGTAGACAATGCCTACATTGTTCCCAATGAAGACGCGAAGAAAATGACCGTAAAGGAAACGCTTGCTCCGATTCAAATCGACAGCTTGGTTGCTGCAGACAGGCTTGGCAAAGTTTCCCTCAACGGCAGCTTCAGTGCTCAGGCAGTCGGCGGTGACGCAATCGCCATTGACGCAAAAAGTATTGAAATCGGCAACCGCGTAACGCTCAAACAGTACGATTATACGACGAAGGAAGCTGAGTCTGGCAATGTAGAATCCGCTTTCAATGACGACGGTACATTGAAACAAAAGTACGCTAAGAACGAAAACGAAAAGGACGCTACAAAGCAGTGGAAGCCCGTATACATCGACGCCAACGGCAACGAAACGTTTGAAGAGACGGACAAAATTGCCACTGTCGAGCTGAAAGCCGACAAAGACGGCAAGTATGCAATGGACACCGCTACTAAAGAGTTTACAAGAGAAGTTGTCGGCGATTTCAACGCAGACGTCTCGGCGGCATCCTTGGGTGGCGACGCAAAGGGTATCTGGGTTAACGACAGACTCGGCGCCAACATCAACGGTAATATTTCCGCTGAATCCAAAGCCAATGTTGTTTTTGTAAAGGACGCCGAAGGCAAAGATACAAAGGAAATCGACATAGCCAAAACCTCCTTTGGCCACGCTTCCGCGATATACGGCACTGCCGATGTTAAGGGCAACATCAACGGAAACCTCTCGGCGAAATCCGAAGGCGGCATGGCTACGGGTATGTTCGCAGGTTCGTTTGACGGCGACATCAACGGCAATATTTCGGCTGAAAATACCGCGCTTAAATCCGTAAAACTGCACGAAAAACAAGAGTATGTTGCAAGCGTAATAACAAGCGACGTCAACGGCGTTGTTGTATACGGCGACATGAAAGGCGATATCAACGGCACTGTCTCGGCAAAATCCGAAGGCGGCAATGTAATCGGCGTTTCTGTAGATAAAAATCACGACATGAACGGCGCAATCAACGGCACAGTATCCGCAGAATCTAAAGCGGTTTTGGTATACAAAGTCGATACTGCTACGGACAAGCTTGTCATAGACGAGGAAAATTCCAAGTTCGGCACTGCAGTTGCGGTAGACCCCAACACGGAAAACCTCGTTATCAACGGCACTCTTAGCGCGGTTGCGGATTCGTACATGAACACCCCCTCAAACGCAGTGGGTTTGGACTCCACAGACGGCAAAGTAAACTTCGGCAACGGTGCGATAGTAAGCGCCAAGCAGAACGTCTACAATGCCGAAACCGGAGAGTTCGAACACGTAAAAATGGAGTGGGACGACGCCTCCAAGAAAGTCATTAAAACGGCTTTCAACGGCAACGCCATTAAAACAGGCGGCGAACTCAATGTCAAGGTTGACGGCAGAGCCGACATCAAGGGCAATGTAGAAGCTGGTGGCGCAATGAACGTAAGCGGCGGCAACTTGGTTGTAGCTGGCGACCTCACTGGTGTAAGCGCAATCAACTTGGCAAGCAATGCAAATCTTGCGATGACTGCCGACGCAGCTGGCAATATGGGAAAAATTAATGTTCCCGTAAACTACGCAAAGCTTGATGAAATTGAAACTGCCGTAGATGCTATGACCGACTTGTCCGCAGCCCAGAAGGCCGCAAAGAAAGCCGAAATGAAAAACTCCTATTTGGCATCGGTTAGAGCCAACAAATTTGCGGGTAATGCAACAATGTTGGTAAACGACAAAACAGACCTCGGCAAGCTTGCCGACCTGACCGCAGACCAAGCCTTCCAGAAGTTTGACGAAACCAATACGGCGGCTGGCATGAACAAGGACGACGTCAACGCCCTCGGTTCTCTCAACGGCGACAGCATCAACTTCAGCTATTCGGTTGACAATACCGCCGACCAGAATGTGACGATGAAGGTTAACAAGCTCTCGTACTTCCAGAACAAGGCTGCCAATGCAAATTCCGCCCGTTTGGGTGCGGCTCTCGACGGTATAACGACGATCGAAGCCCCCGAAAACGAGACGATGGAAGATGCCCTCGATCGCGCAGCGGCAATCCAAGCCCGTCGCGACTTCAAGAGCGATGTAGAAACTCTCGGTATGGCGGCTTCGGGCTCGAACACCAGCATCAATCTCGACGGTTTCATGCCCACTGCCCAGTCGTTCATCGCGCAGTTGAATAACGAAGCGCTCGTCAACATGAACACCGTACAGATGTTCAGACTTGCTTCTAGAGCCGACGCTAAGAGAGACAGCAAAAAGCATCCGATTAAGAGAGACAGAATTGAGGGAGTAGGCGCGAACGTTGCCGAATTCCAAAGCATAAATATGCTTGGTTCGCAAGACGGCGGCGCAAATGCTGCGGGCTTCGACTTCTGGTCGGCAGGCGGCGTTGCTGCCATCGAAAGAGACTTCTCCGAAAACACCTTCGCAGGTCTCTCGCTCGGCGGTACGTATAACAAGGTTGACGGCGATGCCAACGCCAACGCAAACTCCACGAACTTCATAGCAAACGTGTATGGCGAATATTCGCTCGACCAGATTCCGCTTGATATATTCATGAACCTCGGTTACTCGCACGGTTGGAACGAAACATCGCGCCAGACTGCACTTGGAACGGCGACTGCCGACTATGATTCCAACTCGTTCTACACCTTGGGCGGTGTTGCCTACACGTTCTCCGACGTTGCAACAAAGGGGCTGTCTGTCAAGCCCATGCTCATGTACAACTTGGCATACTCCAACGCCGACTCGGCGGATGAAGAAGGTGCGGGCTTCTACAATGCAAGCATGGAAGGCAACGACTACCTCAACTTCAGAACAATGCTCGGCGTGGAAGTCAAATACGACATCACAAGCGACTTCTCGGCTCTCGTACGCGCCTTCTGGACGCACGAATTCGCCGACAACTCCTACGATGTCGACTACAGAATTGCACAAGCTGCAAGCTACATGCCATCTGCAAAGTTTGAAGGCGAAGAAGTTGGCAGAGACGCGGCGGTTCTCGGATTGGGTCTGCAATACAAGTTCAACGATGCTACTTCGGCATTTGTTGACTACAGCGCGACTTTGCGCAGTGCATATTCCGCCCATGGCTTGAACCTCGGCGCGCAATTCAGGTTCTAATCTAATACAATAAACGCCTGTCGTCGGGTGCAGAGCATTCGACGACGGGGTTGTAAACGTGAAACATATGTTTCATATGTAATGCGACATCAATGCCGACTGGCGCGTATATCTCGACTACGCTGCCGAAGTTTCGGGCGATGTCTACCACAACCTGAACGCGGGCGTACAGCTTAAGTTCTAAACGTAGTTTGTAGTTAGTAAACGTATCCCGACCCCCAAAAAAAACGGGGGTTCGGGATATTTTTGGGAAAATATTATCCGTCCCGTTCCGCCGCCGCGGGCGCGATTTGCCGCGCGGTTTCGGCTTCGGGATTTATGTTCGTTCTATTGAGTCTTCGTGTTTGTACTCAAAAAAAAGGGGGCAGTACTTTGCGGTACTGCCCCTTTCCTTTTTATCGAATTGTGTCTTATCTTACGACTCTCGCGCCCGCGTTCGTTTCGGCGAGCTTGCGGACTTCCTCGAGTCTTGCGGTGCTCGTGTCGCCGGGGGTTGTCATTGCAAGCGCGCCGTGTGCCGCGCCGTATTCCACGGCAAGCTTCGGCGAGTCGAGTTCCATCATTCCGTAGATGAAGCCCGAGGCGAAAGAGTCGCCGCCGCCCACGCGGTCGAAGATTTCCAGACCGTCGCGCTTTTTCGATTCGTAGAATTGACCGTCGCACCAGCAGATTGCGCTCCAGTCGTTGACGCTTGCCGAGCGCACTTTGCGCAGGGTTGTCGCGGTCGCCTTGAAGTTCGGGTATTTCGCGACGGCGTTGTTGATCATCTTCTTGAACGCCTCTACGTTGATGTCGGAGATGTTTTCGTCGAGACCTTCAACTTCAAGCCCGAGGCACGCGGTGAAGTCCTCTTCGTTGCCTATCATCACGTCGACGTACTTTGCGATTTCAGAGTTGATTTCAACCGCGCGTTTCTGTCCGCCGATATCCGCCCACAGCGATGGGCGGTAGTTGAGGTCGTACGATACGATTGTGCCGTATTTTTTTGCGACTTTCGCCGCTTCGAGAACCACTTCGCCCGTCGTTTCCGAGAGCGCGGCGAATATGCCGCCCGTGTGGAACCATCTTACGCCCTGTTTGCCGAAAAGTTCCTCCCAGTCGATGTCGCCCGCTTTCAGCTGCGAAGCCGCCGAGTGCCCGCGGTCGGAGCATCCCAACGCCCCGCGGATGCCGAAGCCGCGTTCGGTGAAGTTGAGCCCGTTGCGCACGTTGCGTCCCGCGCCGTCCGCTTTGACCCACTTTACGAAGTCCATATTCACGCCGCCCTGCATAATGAAGTCTTCGAGCAGGTAGCCGACTTCGTTCTTGGCGAACGCACTGACCAGACCCGCGCGGAGTCCGAAGCATTTTTTCAGCCCGCGCGCCACGTTGTATTCGCCGCCGCCCTCCCAAGCGCGGAACGAGCGCGCCGTTCTGATGCGGTCGTTCTGGGGATCGAGGCGGAGCATAACTTCGCCGAGCGATACGATGTCGTATTTTACCGATTCTTTCGATTTTGTTTTCATTTGATGTAAACGGATTGCTTTAATTTGTTTTTGGTTAAATTTTCATTGTACTCTTGCGTATGATGAGTTCGCCTTCGACGTGCGAGATGTTCGGTTCGGCGTTTTCCATCACCGCCGAGAAGCACATTTTCGCGAAGAGCTTTACGGGCTGGCGGAACGAGGTGACCGACGGGATGTAGTTCGCCGCCGCTGGGATGTCGTCGAAGCCCGTTATCGCCACGTCTTCGGGGACGCGCACGCCCGCCTCATAGAATTTCTTGATTACGCCCATCGCGATTGTGTCGGTTGCGCAGATGATTGCCTCGGGCAGGTTGTCCTTCCCGTTTTTGAGCAGGTCGCGCGCGATTTCCTGCCCGACTTTGAAGTCGTTGTGGTCGGCGGACGGCGCGAGCGAGTCGAAGCGGCAGTCGAAGTCTTTCGCCACTTCCTCGGCGGCTGCGCAGCGCAGATGGTGCGCGGGGATTTCGCGCGAGGCGAATGCTATGCTGTGCAACCCCAAGTCCTGCACGAGGTGTGTGAAGATTTTGCGCATTGCGTCGTTTTCGTCGATGCTTACCGAAAGGGTGAGGTTGGGGTGCGAGCCGTGTCCTATGCGGGCAATCGGCACGTCCTTGAACGCTTCGGTCCAAGAGAGGTCGCCGTACGAGCCGAGCACGATTATGCCGTCCACCGAATGCTTGTAGAGCGGCAGGAGGTCGGATTCGCACGGTTTGCGGTTCAGAAAGCCGACGAGCAGAAGCGAATAGTTGTTGCCGTGCGAGAGCTCCTGAAGTTCGCTGATGACGAACGAAAAGTACGGGTCGTAGAAGTCGTATGCGACAATGCCGACCGTGTGGCTCTTTTTGCCCTTGAGTATGAGTGCGGCGGGCGAGGGCACGTAGTTCATCTCCTTTGCAACCCTGATAATGTCTTCGATTTTCTTCGGGTGAACGCCGATTTTGTGCGCCTGCCCCGAAAGCACCCTCGATACCAGCGATGTGGAAACGCCGATCTTTTTTGCGATGTCCCTTTGCGTTACTTTCATGGTGTTGAGAAAAATTCCCGCCGATGTGCGCAAAATTTGCGCGCGGTTTGTATTGAAAAAAACGGCGCAAATGTTGCGCTTGCGCCGAAATTTACTTGACCTAAACTCAAACGTTTGAGATAGTTTAGTCAATGGAAAAATTCATTTCTGACGATTTTCTTTTGGACAACAAATTTTCGCGCGAGCTTTACCACGAATTCGCCGAAAAGCTCCCCCTCATTGACTTCCACTGCCACCTCGATCCGCAGGAGATTTCCGAAAACAAGCATTGGGAAAACATCGCACAAGTGTGGCTTGGCGGCGACCACTACAAGTGGCGTCTTATGCGCAGCAACGGCGTGGAGGAAAAGTACTGTACGGGCGACGCGTCCGACCGCGAAAAATTCCAGAAATTCGCCGAGGCGATGCCCTATATGCTCCGCAATCCTATGTACCACTGGTGCCATCTCGAGCTTGCCCGCTTCTTCGGCATCGACGACGTTCTTCTTTCGGGCGACACCGCCGAAGAGGTCTGGAACAGGGCGAACGAAGTTCTTAAGTCGGGCTTGGGCGCGCGCGAATGCATGCAAAAGAGCAACGTCGAAGCCGTCTGCACGACCGACGACCCCGTTTCCGATTTGTCGTGGCACGCCGAAATCGCAAAGTCGGATTTCCCCGTAAAGGTGCGCCCCACGTTCCGCCCCGACAAGGCGTTCGCAATCGATGGGCATGAGAACTACATCAAGTACCTCGAAAAGCTCGAAAAGGCTTCGGGTGTGGAAATCAAATCGTACTACGACCTTCTCAAGGCGATAAAAATCCGCCACGACTATTTCCACGAGCACGGCTGCCGCGTTTCGGACTACGGGATCGAAACGGTCTGGTTCAAAAACGCGTTCTACTATGAGGTCGAGGACACTTTCAAGAAGGCGATTTCGTCGAGCGAGCATCTCGCGCCGGACGAAGTTGTGGCGTTCAAGTCGGCGATTCTGCTCGAATGCGCGGCGATGGACTACGAAAAGGGTTGGGTGCGCCAGCTGCACATTGGGCCAATCCGCAACAACAACAAGGCGATGTTCGCAAAGCTCGGCGCGGACGCGGGCTTCGACTCGATAGGCGAATCGAACTACGCGCTGCCGCTCTCGCGCCACTTGAACCGCATTGCCGAGGCGGGCGCGCTGGGCAAGACAATCATCTACAACATCAATCCCAAGGACAACGCGATGATTGCCTCAATGCTCGGCAATTTTCAGGATTCGCTCTGCGCGGGCAAGCTGCAGCTCGGCGCGGCTTGGTGGTTTATGGACAGCTACGAGGGTATGCTCCGGCAGCTCGAGGCGGTCTCGAGTATGTCGCTGCTCGGACGGTTTGTGGGTATGCTTACCGATTCGCGCTCGTTCCTTTCGTACGCACGGCACGAATATTTCCGCCGCATACTCTGCAATATGCTCGGCAGGGAAATGGAACGCGGTTTTCTGCCGCGCGATATGGCTCTGGTCGGCAAGCTTGTCGCCGATGTTTCGTACTACAACGCGAAGTCGTATTTCGATTTGTAGTATTTTCCGGAATTTTCCCGAAAGTCCGTCCCGTTGGGGGCGGACTTTTTTTTTGACAAGAAGGCGATGTTTTGCCAAATAGTGTTCAAATTATCATCTCGACAACAAAACTGTATATTATGGGAAATAAAAACAAAATCATAACGGCGGCGTTTGCCGCATTGTCGATAGCTTCGGCGGCGGCGTTTGCCGAAAATCTCGTGCCCGACAAGCCTTCGAAAGGTCCGAACATCTGGTGCACTTGGGGCGTACAGAACGGAGTCGGCGGCGAGCAGGCGAAGAAAGTGCGCGAAACCGTAAGGCGCGAAATCGCGTTCGAGGGCGACCAAGGCGGCGGCGCGGACTTCGCCCGTTCGTGCATCAACGAAGATTTGATTTTCGGCGAAAACGGCTGGGTGAATTTCTGGCCCGAAATCCGCAAAGACGTTTATATGCTTCTCGACGACGGCTGGGACGTTCCGTACAACACGCCCGCCAAGAAGTCGGAGGCGTTCGGCTCGTTCGAGCTTGACGAAAAGAAATTTCCCTCGTGCAAGGGAGATCCCGCGCAGAGGCTCAAGACGCTAAACAAAATGCTGAAAAAGCGCGGCTGGCGCGGCGCGGCGGTCTGGATTGCCGCACAGGCAAAGGGCGAATCTTGGCGCAACAAGCTTTCGCTCGAGGAGCTGCGCGAATACTGGAAACAGCGTGTGTTATGGAGCAAAAAGGCGGGCGTATCCTACTGGAAGGTGGACTGGGGCGTTCACGGGCACGAACCCGAATTCAGAAAAATGCTTTCGGAGCTTGCCGAAAAGTACTATCCGAAGCTTTATGTGGAGCACGCGGTTCCGTCGTCGCCGCTCAACGATTTCGACATCAAGACGATGCAGGGCAGCGGCGAATTTTCGAAGACAAAGCCCGAGATTTTGTCGATTGTGGACGACACCGTGAAGTTCTCGAACGTCTTCAGAACCTACGACACGCTCAACCCGATTAAATCGACGACCACAATAGACCGCGCGGCGTACGAGCTTGCAAGCGGCTGGAAGTCGGGCTCGCGGGCGATTATTTCGGTCGAAGACAATATGTCGCTTTCGGTGGGTCTGGGCGCGGCGGTCGGCATTATGCGTTGGGACAGCATCGCCCGCGACAACGGCGCGCGTTGGGCCGTAATCCGTGCTGTGCTTTGGCAGAGAATCGCGCCCGCAGTGCCGATGAACGAGCTCGAAATTTTCGTTTCGAAAGAGCGTCTAGAGGACGAGTGGACATTCAAGCCAAATACAATTTGGTATGCGCCCGCTTGGGGCAAAACCGTAAAGCAGAGCGCGCCCGCAATTGTCTCGCGCGGCATCGAAAACCCGAAAGTTACGCCCCGCAATGCGGGCAATATGCAGCCGTACGTTCAGGCTACACTCCATCCCAACGGCTCGTTCGCGCTTTCGATGACCCCGCGAATGACCGCCGGTTCCGACAGAATCCACAACCCGCGCGCGGATGTCGATGTGAATCTCGACTGCCTGAACAGGAAAATCTGCCTGTTCGGAGTCAACGGCGACGTAAGCTTCAAACTGGCTGCAGGCAGGCAGGTTGAAGTGCTCGCGCAGGATCTGCTCGAAAAGGAGGCAATCGACGTAAGCGACAGGGTGAAGATTTCGGGCGGCAAGCTGACCGTTCCCGCAAGTCTAGGCAAGGAGGTCGTCAAGCTCCGCAGGGGCGACTGGACGGAAGCGTACGTGCTTCTGGTCCGCGAGAAAAAATAGCCGCGCGGCGGAGATTTTTTCGGCAGACAAGTTCGCGTACGGCGCACGTCCGACGCGAACTTTTTTGTTGAAGCCCGTCCGACATTGGCTATCGTGGAAAGTTTAACATAATCAAGACAGCGATATGAAAAAAACGACAACTAAAACGACTGCAAAAAAATCCGCACCCGCGCCCAAACTAATGAAGGGTACGGACGTAGTCGTAAAATGTCTCGAAAACGAGGGCGTGGACACGATTTTCGCATACCCCGGCGGTTCGATTATCGACATGCACAACGCCCTTACGCGCACAAAGAAAATCAGGGTTGTTCTTCCCCGCCACGAACAGGGCGGCGGTTTTATGGCACAGGGCTACGCCCGCGCAACGGGCAAAGTCGGCGTATGTATGGCAACAAGCGGCCCAGGCGCGATGAACCTGCTTACGGCTATTTCCGACGCATATATGGACAGCGTTCCGCTCGTTGCAATCACGGGGCAGGTGTTCCAGTCGCTCATTGGCAAGAGCGCGTTTCAGGAAACCGACGTTTTCGGTATGACGCTCCCCGTGGTCAAGCACAGCTACTTGGTGCTCGACGCAAACGACCTTCCGCAGACAATCAAAGAGGCATTCCTGATTGCAAAATCGGGTCGCCCCGGTCCCGTGCTCATCGACATTCCCAAAGACGTGCAGCAGCAGATGATTGCTCCGAACTTCGACGCAAAGCCCGACCTCCCCGGTTTGCAGAAAATTCCGCACGCCGACGATACCGCATTGGAAAAGCTCTTGGAGCTTGTTTCGCAGTCGAAGCAGCCCGTAATCTACGCGGGCGGCGGCATTGTTTCGGCGGGCGCGGCGAAAGAGCTCGACGCATTCTCGAAGTATTTCGACATACCTGTGGCGAACACGCTGATGGGCATAGGCACGGTAAATCCGCTCGAAGACAAAAACCTCTATTGGTTCGGTATGCACGGCACATACGCGGGCAATAGTGCGGTTCTCAATTCCGATCTGCTTCTGGCGTTCGGAACGCGCTTTAGCGACCGCATAACGGGCGCGGTGTCCAAATTCGCCCCGCACGCAAAAGTCGTGCACCTCGATATCGACTTCGCCGAACAGAACAAAAACGTGAAGGTTTTCCTCGGTGTTCACAGCGAAATAAAGTACGCGCTCAGGCGTATGCTCGAGCTCGCCAAGAAAAACAAAACGCCCAAGCCCGACCTTTCGAAATGGCTCGACCAAGTCAAGTGCTGGAAAACGCGCTATCCGTTCCCATTCTCGTACAGGCAGCGCAAAAACCTAACTTCGCAGGAGGCGATTTCCGCTCTCTACAAAGTCAGCGGAGACAATGTTGTCGTTACCACGGGTGTCGGTCAGCACCAGATGTGGACTCCGCAGAATTTTGTCTTCACCAAGCCGCGCCAGTTCATAAGCTCGCTCGGCGCGGGCACGATGGGCTTTGGTCTGCCGTCGGCGATAGGCGTAAAGGCGGCGCGTCCCGAGGCGAACGTTGTGGACATCGACGGCGACGGCTCGTTCCAGATGAACATTCAGGAAATGGCGACGGCGGTCGCCGAGAAACTGCCCGTCAAGGTGCTTCTGCTCAACAACCAGTTCCTCGGAATGGTTATGCAGTGGGAGGATATGATGTACGGCGGCACGCGCGGCAATACCGACCTTTCGCTCGACCCCAAGAACCCCGGCGGGCCCGAAAATCTCGGCGCGATTTATCCGAACTACGAGAAAATCGCCGAGGGCTACGGCTGGGCTTCGAAGCGCGTTTCAAAGCGCGAAGAACTCGAGGGCGCAATGCGCGAAATGCTCGACTCCAAAATCCCCTATCTGTTGGAAGTCGTGGTTGAACACGACGAACACGTTCTGCCTTTCATCCCCCCGGGCAAGTCGGCTCAGGACATCATTGTGGAATGTCCGTCGTGCCCCAAATTCAAAGGCTGCGACATCGCAAAACACAAATAATAAACTTCAAAACAAGGAATCAAAATGGACGAAAACACATTCGTAACGCTCAAGACAACGCAGGGCGATATCAAGCTCAAGCTTTTCCCAAAAATCGCGCCCAAGGCGTGTGAAAACTTCGTAAAGCTCGTCGAAAAGGGCTACTACAACGGAATCATTTTCCACCGCGTCATAAAGGATTTCATGATTCAGGGCGGCGACCCCACGGGCAGCGGCTGCGGCGGCAACTCGATTTGGGGACATCCTTTCGAGGACGAATTCGACGCCAATGTCGGCTTCGACAGACAGGGGCTTTTGGCGATGGCAAACGCGGGTCCGTCCACAAACGGTAGCCAGTTTTTCATCACCACGGTTCCCACGCCGTGGCTGCATATGCACCACACGATTTTCGGCGAAGTCGTGGAGGGCTACGAAGTGGTGAAGAAGATTGAAAACTGCGAGACGGGCTTTATGGACAGACCCGTTCAGGAGCAGAAAATTATATCCGCGGAGGTATCCGACAAATAGCAGGCTCGGGAATTTTTCGATTCGCAAAGCGGTTGCGGGCGTTTTGCCTGCGCCGCTTTTTGCATTTTTGTTGACTTGTTTCGAGTCCGTCTGTACGTATATTCCTCACGCACAGACTCTATATATGAACAAATTGCAAATTTTACCGTTATTGTTGGCTTTTGCGGCGGCCATCTTTACGACATCCTGCAAAGACGCAAAAGTTCCGTATGCGCAAAACGACGTCCTCGAAACGCCCAAGCTTTCGGACGTAAAAATCGAAGGCGCAATCGGCAAAAAGATGGACACGTTTTTCCGCGAACGCGTGTTTTCGGACTATGCCAAAAGGGAGATTTTCGGCGAGGCGGAAAGTGCGTTCGAAAATCCGCAGGACGACGCCAAAAAGGTTGTCGGCCTCTGGCAGGGCGAATTTTGGGGCAAGCTTGCAATCAGCGGTTCGCGAGTTGCGCAATATTCGAAGTCTGCGGACTTGGCGAAATTCCTCGAGTCGTCGGCCGACAGGCTCATAACGCACCAACAGCCCGACGGCTACTTGGGCACGTACAGAGACAAAATGTTTCTACGCGTAAACGACCTCGAAGCGGCGAAAAAGGTTATGAAGTGGCGTTGCAACTGGTGCTGGAATATCTGGTGCAGAAAGTACACGCTCTGGGGGCTCTTGGAAATCTACGAGCTTGGCGGCAATCCGAAGTATCTCGAGGCGGCGAGGCGTTCCGCCGTTCAGCTGATAGATATGCTCCGCGCAAACAACGTGCGAATCTGCGATACGGGCACGTTCGAGGGTATGCCGAGTATGTCGATTCTAAAGCCGATGCTCATTCTCTACCGCAACACGGGCGACAAAAAATTTCTCGAGTTCTCGCGCGAAATCGTGGGGTATCTCGACCGCGACGACGGCACGCCGCCGAATCTAATCCGCAATTCGTTCTCCGACAAGCCCGTGCACGAGTGGTATCCGCTGCCCGAAAAATGGGCGAAAGCGTACGAGATGATGTCGTGTATGGAGGGCGTTCTCGAGTACTATCGAATCACGGGCGACAAACGCTGTCTCGAGGCGGTCGAACGCTTCGCCGAAAAAATCTGGAAGTTCGAGCGCAACCCGCTCGCGAGCGTTGGATACAACGACCAGTTCGCGCACGCCGCCGCGGAAATCAACGGCATAACCGAGCCGTGCGACGCAATCCACTGGATGCGTCTGAATCTCGACCTCTACACGCTTACGGGCAATCCGAAGTATGTCGACGTTCTCGAGGAGACGTTCTGCAACGCCTTTCTCGCGGGCGTGTTCCGCGACGGCAAATGGGGCGCAAGGGGCGTGCGCTCGCACTGCCGCACGATGTACGCCGAACTCCAGTCGGGCTTCACTAAGAACCACTGTTGCGTAGACAACATCCCGCGCGGATTCCTCGATATGGCGCAGGCGATTGCGCAAAAATCGCGCGACGGAACAATCCGCGTAAATCTCTATTTCCCGTGCAAGGTTGAACTCGACGGCGCGAAAATCGAAATCTCCGACGGCTATTTGCAGACGGGTGTCGTCCGCGTGAAAATAAATTCGAAGACGCCGCAAACCGTGGCGTTCAGAATCCCGCGCTGGAGCAAAAAAACGCTGCTCGACGGCGCGCAGGTAAATGGCGGCTTTGCCGAAATTTCCGTAGACGGCTCGCGCGAAATCGAATTTCAATTCGACCACTCCGCGCGCGTAGTAGACTCGAATCTTCCCGCAAAGCCGATTGCAAAAAATTCGAATTCCTACTACCGCTGGTACGACAATAGCCTGCGCGGAATCGACAATCTTATGCGCTCCGAACCCGCCGCAACGATTATGGTAGGGCCTTTGATTCTCGCAAAAAGCAAACTTTTGGGCGACACCGAAGCCGAGATTTTCGACTTCGAAACCGTCAACAAAAGCGGCGCAACGTGCACGTTGAAACCGATAAAGTCGGACACTACAATGTGCGCGTGGGAGGCGGAAATTAAATCGCCCAAAGGCACGGTGAAGACCAAGGTTTGCGACCTATCGAGCGCGGGCGACTTCGAAAGCGGCGACCCCAAAACATTCTCGATATTCTTCTAAAAACGCCGCAATCACCGAAACCGCCGAAGCTCGGAAGCTCGGCGGTTTTTTTATTCCCACTTGGGCGCGATTGTTATTTCCGAGACGGGCAACGAGTGTCCGCGCAGCAGCTCGGCGAGTATATGCACTGCGACTTTGCCGACTTGGTTTTGGTTTTTTATAACCCCCGTTTCGGGCGAGTAATAGCGTTCGTCGTAGTGGAAAAATTTCGGTTTCTTTGCAAACTTCAGCTGCGCGCTTTCGATTGCGTCGGAGATGTCCGTCGAGTAGCTGAAAACGGCGTCGGGCGAATATTTTTCAATATATTTTTCAAGCGATTTCAAATTCGCCTTTTCGTCGCGTCCGAAGAACAGCGGCGGGATCAATTCGGCATTTTTGCGCGCAAGTTGCGCACGCAGAAAACCGCCCGAAAACTTTCCCTCTTCGTACGAGTCGGCAAAGCGTTCAACGACAAAGCCGACGCGCTTGTATCCCGCGCGGAAAATCCGCTCGGTAAACCCGCGCGCGATTAAAAACCTGTCCATAAAAACCGACTTCGAAACGGGAGCGTTCGCCCGAACTCCCATCGAAACGAATTCGAGTTTCCCGAGCACTTTTTTGAAACCGTCCGAAATGCTGTCTTTGTAGTAGTGCCCGAAAAGTATGCCGCCCCTGATGTTGCGGGCGGTCAGAATCCTTTCGAGCTTTTCGGGCGTGAACGAATTTTCGCCGAGCCAGATGTCGCACACTTTAAGACCCGCCCGTTCCGCCTGCCGCCTTGCCGCGGCGACGTATCGGGCTATCGCCGAATACGATTTGGAAACATCCCGCACGGTTTTTGCGTTCACGAACGCCACGGTTTCGATGTCCGCGCGCGATTCCCTTATCGACGACATCGCGCGCGAGACAAACTCGCTGCGCACGTATCCCGTTTTCTTTGCCGCCGCCGCAATCTTGCGGCGCATTTCCGCCGAAACATATCCGTTTCCCGAGATTGCACGCGAGGCGGTGCAGGGCGAACATCCCGCGAGTTCCGCAACGGCGGCGAGCGATTTTGCTTTCTTTTCCCGCATTGGGATTATTAAAATTTTGAATATATAAAATTCAATAAAAATCATCCGAACGCCTAAAAACGGTCATTTGGCATATGCAACCGTTGCATATATGCGCGGCTCGAAAAAGTTGACTAACGCGGGCGGCGCGGCGATTCTTTCCGACGAAAGGTTTTATGATGGAATTCGGAAAATTATTTGCAGTGTTCTTCGCCGTATTTGCGGCGGTTTTACAAAGCCATGCCATGCCCAGGTTTTCGGGCTTCGAGCGCGGAATGGGCGTGGGCGGTTGGCTTACGAACTACAAGCGTCCGAACGTCCTGCCCGACGACCAAAAATTCGCGGTTACAATCGGAGACCTCGAGCATTTCGAATCGTACATAACCGAAGCGGATGTAGCCAACATTGCCTCGCTCGGTTTCGACCACGTGCGCCTCGGCTTCGACCAAATCGTCGTCGAGGAAAAGCCCTATGTCTACCGCGAATCGGCAATGCGCCAAATGCGCGATTTCGTCGGCTGGGCGAAGAAGCACAACCTGAATGTAGTTCTGAATCTGCACAAGGCGGTAGGCAACTATTGCGACGTTCCGGACAGCGCGGTGCTTCTTGATTCGCCCGAGTTGCGCAGGCGTTTCGTGGCGTTGTGGGTCGAGATGGAGCGCAGGTTTGCCGACGAACCGCAGGTTGTTTTCGAGCTTCTCAACGAGGTTCTGCGCGTCGCACCCGAAAAGTGGAACAGTCTTGCCGCCGAAACGATAGCCGCGATACGCGCGAAAAATCCGGCGCGAAAAATCATCGTCGGTTCTACGTCGTGGAATTCCGCGTGGCGGCTGAAGGATTTGCAACTTTTCGACGACCCCAACGTAATCTACACGTTCCATTTCTACGAGCCGTACGTCTTCACCCACCAGCGCGGCGTATTGCAGGCAAAACCGCTTGCATACAACAGGGTTATGCATTATCCGTCCGACATCAAGCCCTACAGGGAGTTCGCCGAATTTTGCGGCGAGAAAAATCCCTACGGAAACGCGCGGCGGATGGACAGGGCGTTCATCGAAAAAATGCTCGCTCCCGCCGTCGAATTCACGAAAAAACATCCCGACAAAATTCTTTGGTGCGGCGAATTCGGCACAATCCGCCACGCTCCGAAACAGTCGCGCGAAAACTGGATGCGCGACGTAATTTCGGTGCTGAAGGAAAACGGCATTCCGTATTGCGTCTGGAATTATCTGAGTACGCCGAACGACGGCAACCGATTCAGCCTTGTCGACGACGACACCCGAAAAATTCTTTCGCCCGAGCTTGCGAAAATCCTTGTGGGCGACGTTCGGTAGCCGTCCGAAGCGGCTTCGAACCCCGTGAAAATTTGCTTGCAGTTGCGCGTTTGATGGGCAGACTTTTCTCCATAGGAAAAGTTATTTCAAATTCTTCAATATGGTAAAAAGAACAAGGTTGAAATCCGCCGCCCCAGACGATTCGTCGCTTCGCCGTTCGAGCCTGTACAGGGAGTTCCTTGCCGAGCGCGAGGAGATTCTCAGGCACAAGTGGCTCGAGTCCGAAAAGGCGGGGCACGACATCGGCTACGACAGGGCGTTGCTCGACTGGATTATGAACCACCGCGAAAAGTGGCGTTCCTCCCAGCGCACATCCGAAAAAGGCAAGACACTGTAAAAAATTGCAGTGTCTTTTTTGCGCCGATATTGTCCGCTATTTCCGCGTCGAGAACGATTTTGTCTCGAACATATACGGCAGCCCGTGGATGTCGGTTTTCTTTGGGGCGTTTACCGTTTCGGCGGCGGATTCGAACTCCCCGCGTCCGAAGGCTTCAAGCTCGCCGCAGTGCTCGAGCAGGGCTGGGTTCACTGCGTACTTGAAATTTTTCCGCGCAACCCGCAGGGCTATGTCGCGCACGTTTTTGTTGTATTTGATGTCGGGGAAGCCGCCCCAGACGGGGAAGTTTTTGTCGCGTCCGAAATGCGGGATAAGAACTACGTCGATTCCGAATTTTTCGGCGAAGTCGGCGATTCGCTCGAATGTTTTCACCGCGTCCGAGTCGTAGCGGTCGGGCGAATAGTTGTTTTCGGGCATACGTTGGAGTGTTATGTAAATCTTCCCCGCGCCCCAGACCGCCGCCTTTTCGACAACCGCCTTTATGCGCTTGAGGCTCTTTTTGTATTCGGCGGGGTCGTTGTCGGTTATGCGCAGGTCGGGGAACAGGTTTATTCCCGAGGCGAAGTTTACGGCGGTTTTCAGCCCGATGCGTTTCGCCCACTGTCCCTCTTCGCGCAGGGCGGACTTCGTGCGCACTTCGAGATATTTCCAATCTACGGCAACGGTGTCGTAGTGCCTGAAGAAGGTCGGGCGTTTCAGAATTTCGCGGCGCAGGTCGATTATTTCGCCGAGCTCGAGCGTTTCGCCTTCGGGATTCGGAGGGTCTATGTTCTTGGGCAGAATTTTTATGTCGGGGTTTTTCAGGGATACTTCGAAAATTCTGATGTCGCCGCCCGCGATTGTATTTTCCGAGTTTTTGCCGAGTTCCGCTTTTACTCCGAGCGGCAGAAAACCCGCGGCGGAGCGTTCGCTGCGGTCAATCGGAATTTCGCGCAGGCTCGCGATTTCGCCGCATTTCGATTTCAGAAAGAATTTTTTCTCGCCGAACGAATTGTTAAGCACAGCCACAGTGAAGTCCTTTTCCGACTTTGCGCAGACGATTAGCGAAAGCTCGGGGTTTGTTTCGAAAACGTTCGCTTTCGACAGCTCTTTCGAGAGCAGAATTTTTGCGTGCCTAAGCATTTTAAACGGCACGGGAAGCGGCGCGTTTTGTTCGCGGAATTTTTCGTATGTCGCAACTCCCGTTTGTTTCGCGGAAATCAGGAAAGGCGATGCGAACGCGTTGACGCGCCCGCGTCCGTATTCGACACTTGCGAACACCGTCTGCCCGTCGGCGTTTTTCAAAACTTCGGCGTTTGGCGGAAGCTCGAGTTTTTGCAGTTCGTAGATTTCGTCTTCGGCGACCTCTTCCGCGCCGATTCGCATTTTCGCGGACGATTCGAAGACTTCGCCCGCCGCTTTTATCCCTCCTATTCCCCCGTTTACTTTCGAGAGCGGGGCGGCGGAAATCGTCAGCGAGCCGCCCGAGCGCACATACTGGCGCAGCGTTTCTGCGAGCTCGTCGGAATATTTGAGGTTGGTTGCAACTATTACAAACGGATATTTTTTGAGTTGCGCGGCGGAGATGTCCGAAAGCACGCAGTCGGCGATGTCGCCGAACGGGGTGGGGCAGATGTAGCCGAGTTCGTTGCGGAAATACGAGCAGTCGCGGTAGTCGGGATATATCGTATCGAGAATTGCGTCCGCCATATATTCGCCGCGCCCGAACGGGCTGTTGCCCCATTTCATATAGGGGGCTTTGCCCGCGCGCGGGAACATCCATCCCGAGCGGAAGTCGAAAAGCAGCGCGACGGGCGTTTGCATTACGCCCAAATCGCGGTTTTTCTCCGCCCAAATTTTCGCCTCTCTCTGGATTTTCCCTATCGGCGAAAGCGAGCCATCGGGCATAAAAAACGACATCTCGAAGCCCGCAATCGAACAGTTGTACATCAGGTGCGAGTACATCAGCCGCTTCATCAAACTCAGCGAAGTTCCGTGCTCGGGGCTGCCCCCGCCCGTTCCCGAGTAGTTTTTGTAGCCCCAACGGTTGAAAACCGATACGTTGCCGAACCACGGAACGCCGTATTGTTTGCCCGCCCCGCGTATGAACGAGTAGTAGATTTGGGTGTTCGGCAGGCTCTGTCCCGTTTCCGCGCCGATGTATGTGTAAAGTCCCTCTTTCAGGAAATAGTGTCCGAAGTTCAAGCCCAAGAGAGCCGCCATTTTGTTGTCGAGGCAGTTCCCGAGCCGTTCGAAATGTCGGTGGAAGTCGACGTAGCGGGAGAAGTCGTCGTCGGGCTGGTAGGTCGAGAACGAGAAGCAGCGCATATAGCGGTAGTCCTGCTCGCCGTTGTCCATCCCGAGCCAGTTTTCCCCGAGCGATTTTTCGGCGTTTTCGAGGACGCGTTCGGGCGGTGTAAATTGAATCCACGGCTCTTTGCCTGCACCCGAGCCGGGGACGAATCCCCAGATATCGAAGAGTCTGAAGCCGCGCTTTTTGATTTCGTCGATTATTGTGTCTACTCTGTCGTCGAAGAGTGTCTGATAGTTGAGCCACGCGTAATTACCGAGCTGTTCGTATTTGTCGAACTCCTTGGAAATATCGGCGGTTCGCGGAATATGGCGTATCGACGAGAAGGCGGTTGCGCCACCGGCTTCTGCCGAAGCGGGCGGCTTCACGAGCCGCCGCGAGTCGTCCGCCGATTCCCTCGGCGACATTTTGTGCGGATATATTGCCACCGTCGCCGAGGCGGCGCAGGCAAATGCGGATATTGAAAGTGCGGAAAGGAATTTTTTCATCGTATGCGGATAAAAAGAAACGGAGCATTGTAAGAACATCAAAAACTCCGTTCCCAACAGTCGGATTGTTGCGGAAAAAATCTATCGACGCAAGTTTTTAGTTTTGCGGCGCAGGGCAAGCGCGAGGGCTGCCGCTCCGAAAACCGCCGCCCATTCGGCGGGTTCGGGAACGCTCTGCAGCATATAGCCGCCTTCGACCGCCGTAAACGAAAGCCCCGACAGGGCACTGCCGCCGTTTCGGAACGAGAACGTCATGGATTTTACGTCGTAGCCGTATTCCGTGGATGTTATGAAAAGCCTGCCCGTGCCGGAGTCGAACGAATAGACGTTCGCGAAATCGTTGCCCGTCTTGAAGAAAATCGCGAGATTGTCGGGGTTTTCCACAAAGATATTGGCATTCGTGCCGTTCGTATCGACGCGCGCATAGTCTACGGTAAGAAGTGAGCCCACCGCCGCGTTGTAGTTGAGCTTTGTGCGTACGTCAAGCCCGAGAGTCTGGGACGCGCCCATATTGAATATGGTTTCCCCGCCACGACAAGGCGCGTTATTGCGGAAGAGTCGGTTGCGTTTGCGGTCTTGAAGTTCGGCGTGCTGCCGTTGAACGCGGTGATTTTGTCCGCCCTGATTTTCCCGCCGTCGACTGTCAGCGTCGATTTTTGGTCGAGTTTTATTCCCGAATTTGCCGAGGTTATCAGAAGCGAGCCGCCTTCGAGGATTTCCGTTTTCCCGTTCGAAAGCGTTAGCACGTATCCCGAAGCCGAGTTTGTCAGGGATTTTGCGATTGTGTATGTCGCGCCGTTCGAGACGGTCTGGATTTGCGAAATAGAGTAGTCTGCGTCGAGGACGTAGTCCGACGTGATGTCGTATGTTATGTCGGCAAAAACGCCCGAAACGCCCGAAAACAGAGCCGCGGCGGCGAGCTTTAGCAGGGGATTTTTCTTCATTTGTATTCCTTTCATATATAATTTGTCTGTGTGGAATACAATATTATTAACGTTTAACTATGTTGTCAAGTTTAATTGCAAATAGTTGTAAATATTCAAATTTTGTTGAGTAAATCGTTAACAAATTGCACTCGCTTTGTTTAATATCTTGACATACATATTGTTGCGCGAATGCTGCGCATCTCCGTTTTTTGTTGACAAATTGCGGGTGATTTTCGATAAATCCGTCAAGAAACCGTACGTTACGCAAAGTGAGAAGAAAACCCCAGACATCCATAAGATTTATCGCGGAAGTTTCGAACTGTTCCACCGCGAGCGTTTCGAACGTCATCAACGGCAAAGGCTCGGTGGGCGAGGAAACGCGCAAACGCATTCTCGAGAACATCAAAAAATACAAGTACAAGGTAAACCGTTCCGCCCGGTCGCTGCGCACGCGCACGAGCAACACGATAGGCATCGTTTTCAGCCCCGCAATCGACCTGTTTCAAAGCGAATTTTACCTGAACGTGATAAGGGGATTCCACAAGCGCATTTCGCGGGAGGGCTTCGACTTGATGCTTTCCGAAACCGCTCCCGATTCGGGCGTGCCGCGCTTTGTGCTCAACGGCAAGGCGGACGCGGTTGCGTTCCTCAACGTTCCCGTCGACGCGAAGACCGTCCGCGCCCTCCGCGGCTACGAAACTCCCGCCGTCGTACTCGACGCGCCGAGCGGGCTTTTCGACAGTGTTTCGAGCAACGGGCGTTCGGCTGGCGAGGAAATCTTTTCGTACCTCGGGCGCGCGGGTTACCGCACTTTCGCATTCTTCGGGCTTGCGCGCGACGGCGCAAATTCGGAAACCAGAATGGCGGGCTTTGTGGAGGCGGCGAAGTTGCGCGGCGCGGACGTGTCTGCGAAAATATACCCCGACGAAAAGTCGGTTTTTGCCGAATTCGACAAAATCGCGGGCGGAGCGAAAAAGCCGCTGGCGGTTTTCGCCTGCAACGATTTTCTCGCCTATCCGCTTATGCGCAGGGCGGCGGAGCTGGGCTTTTACGTTCCCGACGAAATCGGCGTTTTCGGCTACGGCAACGTGTCGTTTTCGTCGCACTGTTCGCCGACGCTCTCTTCCGTTGATGTCGATTGCGCGAAATTGGGCGAAACGGGCGCGGAGCTGCTTTTGCGGCGCATAAAAAATCCGTCGGCACAGGTTGCGCACGAAGAGCTGCCGTGCAGTATCGTTCCGCGCGAGAGTGTTGTTAAATTTTCTGTATGACGATGAAAAAACGCATGTTAAAACTGGCTGTGTTCGCTTTCGCAATCGCCCTGTGCGGTTGCGCGGGGCGGGGTAACGACGACAAAAAACGCGGCGGGTACGTCCGGAAAAGTCCCGACAACTGCCGCTACTTTTCGACCACCACGGGCGAAACGTACATTCCCGTGGGGATGAACATCTGCTTCCCGCGTTTCATAAAAGACCCCGACGAAGCCCTCGCCGACTACGAAAAGAAGTTCAGGACATTGTCGGAAAACGGCGGCAACTATGCGCGCATCTGGCTCTCCCATCCGCTGTTTGAAATAGAAGACACAAAGCAGGGCGAGTTCAATCCCGAGAAAATCGCGCGCGTCGACAGGCTTTTCGACCTTGCCGACAAGTACGGAATAAGGCTCAAGCTGTGTTTCGAAAACTTCACTTCGCTCTATATGGAGAAGTCGTTTTTCACGTTCAGTTCCGCGCCGCCGTTCGACAAGCGCATTTACCACAAAAAATTCGGCGGCGACTTCGAGACGATGGACGAATTTTTCGGCACGCAGCACGGCAGGGATGTGTATCTTGCCCGCGTGAAGGTTTTCGCCGACCGCTACAAGGACCGCAAATGCGTGTTCGCGTGGGAACTTTGGAACGAATCGTCGTGCGTGAACATCGGGAAAAACAAGCTCGGGGTGCTCAAAGACTGGCACTCGTATATGCTCAAGCGGCTTCACAAGATGTTCCCCAACCATATGGTCGTAATCAGTATGCCAAGCTACGACAACAACGACGTGCGCAACAACGCCTATCCCGCGCTCACTCCCGACCCCGACAACGATGTAGCGCAGGTTCACAATTACCTCAACGAGGGGCACGCCTTGCCCGTGGCGCAGTCGCCGACCGATATTATGTGCGCCGACGCGGTGAACTTGATGCTCGCGCTCACGCCCGACCGCCCCGTGCTCTTTGCCGAAGTGGGCGCAACCGAGCCGAACCACGCAGGCGGACCCTCGCGCTACTACGGGCGCGACAAAGACGGCATTCTTCTTACCGACCAGACCTTCACGCCGTTCTTTCTCGGTTCGGCGGGCAACGGGATGTCGTGGCACTGGGAATATTACGTCGAGAAAAACAATCTCTGGAAAATTTTCGGGCGTTTCTCGAAGGCGATTGCGGGGTTGGACCCGATTGCCGAAGATTTCAAGCCCAGGTATTTCGAAACCCCGAATATGAGAGTCTACGTTCTCGACGGCAAAAAGACGCTCGTAGCCTATTGTCGCGACAAAAACAATTCGTGGCTTACCGAACTGAAGGCGGGCATCGCCCCCAAAGTGCTCGCGCACGAACTTCTGCCTTTCGACAAGCTCGGCGTTTCCGCGGACAGGGCTTCCGTCTATCTGCCGTACGCCGACGCGGTGATGTCGGTGAAGTCTTCGGGCAGCGGAATTCTTCTGCCCGACTTTCTCCGCTCGGCGGTTGTGAGAATCGCGAAGTAGGGCGGTTGCATATCGACAAAAAAGCAAAGGGCTTTGCGGCTCTTTGCTTTTTTTTGCGTCCGACTTTTTTCGGAAAATTTATTTCGACAGGTGCGCCTTGACTCGCGCGGCGATTTGCTCCGTGTTCAGATTGAACTGGCTGCGGATTGTCTTCACATCGGTGCCGTGCGGTATGAACTTGTCGGGCCATCCGATGATGTCGAGCTTGCACTTCGCGCCGTTTGCGTACAGGCATTCGGCGACTGCCGAACCGAACCCGCCCGCCACAACGTGGTCTTCAATCGTGATGATAGTCTTGTTTTCGGCGGCGTGTTTGAGCAGAAGCTTGGTATCGAGCGGCTTTACGTAGCGCGCGTTGACAACGCCCACCTTTACGCCGCATTCGGCTTCGATTGCCTTTGCCGCCGCCATTGCTTCGGCAACCATATTGCCGAGTGCCCAAATACAAATATCGCCGTCGGATTCCTTCAGCACTTCCGCTTTGCCGATTTCCAAAACTGCGGGTTGTTCCTTTATTTTAACGCCTACTCCCCTGCCGCGCGGATAGCGTATGAACGACGGCAGTTTCGACTTTATGGAAGTCCAGAGCATATCGGTCAGCTCGTCCTCGTCTTTGGGCTGCATAACAACCGCGTTCGGGAGCGGGCGCAGATACGATATGTCGAAAAGCCCGTGGTGCGTTGCGCCGTCGTTGGGGCTTAGCCCCGCGCGGTCAAGGCAGAATGTCACGGGCAGCTTTTGCAGACAAACGTCGTGCATTGCGCAGTCGTAGGCGCGCTGCATAAACGTTGAATAAATCGCAACGACGGGCGTAAATTCTTTGCATGCCATCCCCGCTGCGAAGACTACCGCGTGTTCCTCCGCAATGCCCACGTCGAAGAACTGCCGCGGAAGCTCGTTTTTGATGAACGAAAGCCCCGTGCCCGACGCCATAGCCGCCGTGATTCCGACGATTTTCCCGTCGTCTTTTGCAAATCTCAGCAGTGCCCGCCCCATCGCGTCTTGGTAGTTGGGCACCGATTTGTCGGTGTTGAGCGATTCGCCCGTTACGATGTTGTAGGGCGACGCGCCGTGGAATTTTTCGGGGTTGCGAACCGCCGCGTCAAGCCCCTTGCCCTTTTTCGTGATTACGTGCAGGAGAATCGGGCGCGTCGCGCGTTTGCAATAGTTGAGATAGCGTTCGAGCAGCGGAATATCGTGGCCGTCGATTGGCCCGAGGTACATCAGCCCGAAGTATTCGAAGAACGGCGAGGGTACAAACCATCCCTTTGCGTCGCGGGCGGTGTTTTCGGTCATTTTTATGACCGTTTCGCCGAACGGAAGCTTCTTCAGGAACGAATTCATATCCGAGTACAATCTGTTGCACGCGGGGTTTGTGATTACTTCGTTCAGGTATTGGGCGATTGCGCCCACATTTTTGGCAATCGACATTTCGTTGTCGTTGAGCACGACAATCATTTTTTTTGTGGTCGAAGCGATGTTGTTGAAAGCTTCGAAAGTTACGCCGTTCGTAAGAGCCGCGTCTCCGAGGACTGCCACCACGTTTTCGTCGCCGCCGAGCCTGTCGCGCGCCGCCGCCAAGCCGAGTGCCGCCGATGCCGCCGTACCCGCGTGCCCCGCTCCGAACGCGTCGTGTTCGGATTCGAAACGGTTGCAGAATCCGCTGATTCCGTCCGTTTGGCGGAGTGACTTGAATTTGTCGTTGTTTCTGCCCGTGAGAAGCTTGTGTGTGTAGCACTGGTGCGATACGTCGAAGAGGATTTTGTCTTTGGGCGTGTCGAAGACCCTGTGCAGGGCGATTGAAAGTTCGACTATTCCGAGGTTCGGGCTGACGTGTCCGCCTTTTTGCGAGGTTACGTCGATGATTTCGCGTCTGATTTCGTTTGCCAACTCGGGCAGCGATTCGGGCGGAAGTTTTTTCAAATCGGCGGGTGATGAAATTTCGCTTAGCAATGACATTTCTTCGAATTTTAAATTACACTTTCGACAGGCTGCGTTATTCGCTTTCCAGTTTAAAGTCTTCGGCGGAATCGCCCGAGAGCTTCTTTATGGCAAGTTCGGCTTCGTCGAGCTTTTTGCGGCAGTTTGTAAGGCACGCCTGTGCGCGGCTGTACTTTTCGACGAGGTCGGACAACGGTAATTGCGGATTCTCCAGTTGGTCGAGAATGTCTTCAAGCTCTTTCAGCGAGGACTCAAATGGGACATCCGATTTTGAATTTAACTTTGCTGCCATTGTCCACACTTTCGCACGTTAATCTCGCATTGTCAAAAAAAATCGTTTTACGGCGGGATTGCCGCCCGACGTACGCGCTTTGTTCTTTGCGCCCGATTTTCACCCATCCGTCTTCCACCGTTGTTTTGTTCAAATTGCCCGCCCGAAGTTCGGGAAAATCAATTCTTAATATTTTGCAAAAAAAGCTCGACATTTTCCATAAAATATACACTGTGAGAATGTACAGGCATTATGCATATCGCGCCCGCCCGATTTTCGGATTGGCGCGGAAAATTGTATTTTAAGGAGAATCAATAACATGGCAATAAAGAGAACCTCGGGAAAAGTACCTCTTAAACCGTCTTATGCGTATCTCATCGAAAAGAAGCGCGACGGTCACGAATTTACGGAGGACGAAGTGCGTAATATCGTCGACTCAATTCTCGACGACGAAATGCCCGATTTCCAGATGGCAGCCCTCGTTATGGCTATCTTCTTCAAGGATATGGCTGCGCAGGAAACCGCAGTCTTCGCCGACGAAATGATTCTCACGGGCGAAACTATCGAGCTTTCCGACATCTCGCGCCCGAAGGTCGCCAAGTATTCCACAGGCGGCGTGGGCGACAAAACTTCAATCATACTCTCGGCAATCGGCGCGGCGTGCGGCGTTGTCGTCCCCGGAATGTCCAGTCCCGACGAAGACTTTGTTTTGACTGTCCACAACAAGCTTTCGTCCGTCCCCGGTTTCAAAACAAAGCTCTCGCTTTCCGATTTCCACAAGCAGCTTTCGTCCATCGGCTGCGCAATCTGCGAGCACGACGATTCCATCGCGCCTGTGGATGCCAAAATCTACAAAATGCGCCACGCCACGGCTACGATTCCCAGTCTGCCTCTGATCACCGCAAGCGTCTTGAGCAAAAAGTTCGCCGTCGGCTCCGACGGTTTGGTAGTCGACGTAAAATGGGGCAACGGTTCGTTCCTGCGCGACATCGAGCAGGCAAAGCAGCTTGCCCGCACGATTACGCGCGTCGCCCGCGTGATGAAGCACCGCTGTGTGGCTCTCGTTACCGATATGAACCAGCCGCTCGGCAACTGTGTGGGTATGGGTCTCGAAGTTATGGAGGCTCTCGACTTCCTGCGCGGCGGCGGCACGGAGGATATGAAAGAGCTTGTCCTCAAGCTCGGTATGGAAATTCTCCGCTTGGCGGGCGTCGCGGGTTCGACTCTTTCGGCAAAGCAGTCGGTAGAGCGCGTCATCGAGGACGGCTCGGCGTACAAGAAGCTTCTCGAGATGATTAAGGCGCAGGGTGGTTCGGCTCCGTGGCTCGAAGATCCCGCGAAGTATCCTATGCCCAAGCACACGCGCAAGCTTCCCGCGCCCAAGCGCGGTTATGTGCACAACATCAACGCGGGGCAGATTGCCCGCGGTGTGCAGATTCTTTCGACCCTCAAGAACGGCAAGTTCGACCCGTATGTGGGGGTTACCGAAATCAAGAAGGTCGGCACGCAGGTAAAGCAGGGCGAGCCGCTTTTGATGATTCAGTACAACGACGAGACGAATTTGGATGCGGCTATGGACTATTTCAGAAGTGCGTACAGGCTTGCGCCGCGTCGTCCCACGCCCCCCCCTATCGTAGTGGAACGCGTTGCGTAGGGGGGAGCGGGAACCTGCGGGACTTGTTTGACGCACAACTGGGTCATACTCGAAAACTAAAAGGGAGCAGTACTTCAGTACAGCCCCCTTTTGTTTTCTCCGTGTGCCTCAGTTGTACGCCAAACCGTTCCCCGCAGAACCCCGCTGTAAACTTTGCGGATTGCCGAGAGTTTTTTTTATTTTAGGGCGCGATTTCATCGCGCTTTGTGTTTTTGATTTTGCTTTTTAGGTAGCCTTTCGGAGTGTGGGTGATTTCGGGTAGTGATTTTGGATTTCTTCTTTAGATGCCATTCGGTATTACTTTGTTTGCGGATTTTCGATAGGGTAGTTATTGCCGCAGGCAACTCCAATTATTCATTTTTCATTATACAGTTCCTATCGTCGCGATAGTGTCGTTCTTTCAACGCTTATGATAGACGTTGAAATTCATTGTTCTTTCAGCGTTTATTGTAAACGCCAAAATTCATTATTCATTTTCATTAAAGTGCAACCTGCTTCTATTTTGTTGATTTCGTTTTCTTCGGTTTTTATCTTTCATCTATGTTTCGCGTTGTATTACTTTATATTTTCGGTGTCGGGATTGCATTTGCTTCTTTTGACGTTTTCAATGTGCGTAATTTCGGAGCGGTCGGGGATGGAGTCGTTTCCGACACTGTCGCGATTCAAAAGACCATTGACGCCGCCGCCAAGGTCAACGGCACTGTGTTTTTTCCCGACGGTCGTTATCGTTGTTCGGGGCTGAAAGCTTATCCTAACATCAAATTAAAGGGCGAGCCGAAGTGGGGGTATTCCGTTTCGCATGGCGCGAATTTGATTCTCGACGACTACTCCGCTGAATGTCTCATCGACATCACCGACGCGCAGAATATCCACATTTCGGGGCTAAACCTCAATGCGAATCGCAATCCGAACTCGAAGACGCACGGAATTATGTTCGACAAGAAAGACAAACCGCGCAATTCCGACACCGACACGGTAACAATCGAAGACTGCAAAATCCGCGGATTTTCGGGACACGGCGTTTATCTGCGCGGCGCGTTCGTGCTGATTATGCGCCGCTGTATGATAAACAAAAATCTCGGCAGCGGCGTCGAGTGCAGCGGGTGCGACTTCTACGTAATCGACAACGTATTCGGCGCGAACGGCAAATACGGCTTCGGCGGGCGCGTCTCGTCTGGAATGTTCACGCACAACCGAGTTGAATGGAACGAGTCGTACGGTTTATACTTGGGTAAGGGCGGCAACTACTGGAACATCGTCGGCAACCAGTTCGACCATAACCACGGCGCGGGCGTATTTATCGACGGCGTGTGGTCGGTTGCGATAAACGGCAACGCGTTCAGGCGCAACGGCAGAAACTCGGCGAAACTTTTCGAGGGCGAAAACTCGGCGAACCTGCTTGTAAAATCGAAGGGCGTCTCCGTGTCGGGCAACACATTTATGGCGGGGCACACGGACGGAAAGAAAGACTACTATACGCCGCGTTTCGGCATACTTTTCGCCGACTCCGAGAACTGCGCGGCAATCGCCAACACAATGCACCACGGCTACACAGAAGCCCCCGTAAAGACGCTCGGCAAAACAAAGAATTGCGAAATCAAAGATAATCCGCACTCCCAACATCCACAAAATTATTAGCACTATGAAAAGAAGAAATTTTATAAAATCCTTCGGCGCACTGGGCTTTTTGTCCCTTTTCGCGCAAAATGCGTTCGCCAAAAAACTCGGCGAATTCGATACGCTCGATGCGGCGTTGAAGTCGCTCGGCTTCAATCCCGACGTTTCGGGCAACGCCTATTTTGCCGCGGTCGGAGACCCCCACCTTAATTGCGAAAAGGACGAAAACACCGTTCTCTTCAAGAAAATTTCCGACGAATTGAAATCGATGAAAACCGCGCCCGCGTTTCTGGCGGTGCTCGGCGACATAATTTCAAACGGCACAAAATGCTTTGCCGACATCTCCAAAAACCACAAACAGGCATTGAAGGAAATCGACATTTTCAACGAATGCGCCGAATATTTAAAACCGATTCCCGCCAAACTCGTCTTCGGCAACCACGACACCGTATCGCCCGACGATTTTGAAAACGAGGTTTTTAAAAAGAAAATGCCGAAACAAAAAACATATTACGCATTCGACCTCGGCAAACTTCGCTGCATCGTTCTCAACGGACACCACTGCGCCATACTCGGCAAAAAACAGTTCGAGTGGCTGAAAGGGGAAATCAGGCAGGCAGGCGAAAGAAACATCGCAATTTTCATACACCAGCCGATGGGCTCGATAGCCACAGAATCGGACGCAAGCAGAGAACTGCGCGGGCTTCTCGACTCCTGCAAAGGCGACGTGAAAATCATTTGCGGACACATACACGTCAACCGTCAGGAGCTGCTTGAAACGCCGAACGGCAAAAAAGTGGCGCAATTCGCGCTCGAAGCCCCGCGCCACAACAAGGCTCCGGTATATTGGCTGTTCTGCGTCGAAGACGGAAAAATCGCCAAGGCCGTGTTCCGCAACAAAGACGGAAAATTTGAAACGTTCGATTTCGATTTGCCCGCAAAGAAATGGGAAACGCCTTTTGAAGGGCTTGGGGTCAAGGCCTCGTTCAACCCCCTTTCGCCCGAATACAGCGAAATTTCGGTCAAAGGCTGGTTCAATTCGGCAAAGTGCATATATTTTTATTTTTATCTGAAAGAGATAGAATTCAGGCTCGACCTCTCGAAAATCGGCAAATATTCGCAGGCAATTTTAATGGCCGTCAATCTCGACGGCAAACGCGGGGAAACCCAATTTAACGTATCGGCCGACGGCAAGGATTGGTTTGCGCTAAAACCCGCAGGCAGGGAAAAACAGTTTTATCACGTATTCAACCTTCCCGAAAAAATCAAAAACTCGCCCGTGCTGCACTTCAAGTTTGCGACGGGAAACGTGGGCGCGATTTTCGGCGGCGTCGCCGTAAGATAGCCGACGACCGAAAAGGCGATGCGCAAACTCTTCGAATGGGTGAAAGAACTCGGCGCTGACACAATCATAGCCGAGCCTTTCCCCGACAAGCTCGTATTGCCTGCGGCAATAACTATCTCACCGTAAAAATCCGCAGACAAAGCAAAATCACTACCCGAAACCACCCACACTCCGAAAGGCTACCTAAAAACAAAAAATCAAAAACACTAAGCGCGATGAAATCGCGCCCTAAAATAAAAAAACTCTCGGCAATCCGCAAAGTTCACAGCGGGGTTCTGCGGGGTACGGTTTGGCGCACAACTGAGGCACACGGAGAAAAAGGAAGGGGGCTGTACTTAAGTACTGCCCCCTTTCGTTTTCGAGTATGACTCTGCTACGGAACAAACAAGTCCCGCAGGCTCCCGCTACCTATTGGCGAGATATTTGTACTTCTGCCAGCGGAAGTTTACAAATTCCTGAGCCTCGGCATCCAATATAGCCGCCCGCTCGGGATTCTGACGCTGCAACATCTTGAAGCGGTTTTCCATCTTCATATAGTCCGCAACGGGAATCTTCGGATCCTTCGAATCGAGCTTGAAGGGATTCTTGCCCAACGCGATTTCGCGCGGATCGTATCTGTAAAGCGGCCAGTAGCCCGAATCGACCGCCGCCTTCTGCTGGGCGGGACCGTTGACGAGATTGTAGCCGTGCGAGATACAGTGGCAGTAGGCGATGATAAGCGAAGTGCCTTCGTAGCTGTTTGCCTCGTTGAACGCCTTGATTGCCTGAGCGTCGTTCGCGCCGATTGCAATCTGCGCCACATAGACATTGCCGTAGTCGACCGCGAGCATGCCGAGATCCTTCTTGGGCGTGGACTTACCCTGCGAAGCGAACTTTGCAACCGCGCCGATAGGCGTGGATTTGCTCATCTGACCGCCCGTGTTCGAGTAAACTTCGGTGTCCATCACCATAATGTTGACATTCTTGCCGCTCGCCAAAACGTGGTCGAGGCCACCGTAGCCGATGTCGTACGCCCAACCGTCGCCGCCGAGAATCCAGACGGACTTCTTGACGAGGCTGTCGGAGAGGACTTCGAGCGATTTCGCCTCCGCGGAATTGTCGCCCGCCAGCTTTTGCTTGAGGGCTTCGACCCTTTCGCGCTGTGCGGCGATGCCCGCTTCGGTTGTTTGGTCGGCTTCTACAATGCCCTTTACAAGGTCGTCGCCGAGCGTGGGCGCGAACTTTTTGACAAGTTCCTTTGCCATTTCTTCCTTCTTGTCAAGCGAGATGCGGAAACCGTAGCCGAATTCGGCGTTGTCTTCAAACAGCGAGTTCGCCCAAGCCGGACCTCTGCCTTCCTGATTTACGCAGTAGGGGGTCGTCGGGAGGTTGCCGCCGTAAATCGACGAACAGCCCGTTGCGTTGGCGATGAAGAGCCTGTCGCCGAAGAGCTGCGTGAGCGTCTTGACATAGGGCGTTTCGCCGCAACCGGCGCACGAGCCCGAGAACTCGAACAGGGGCTGGCGGAACTGCACGTCCTTGACGGTGTCGCCGAGCTTGAGCCTGTCGGGATTGGGGATGGAGAGGAAGAACTCGAAGTTCTTTTCTTCCCTCTCGCGGATGGGTTCCTGGGCAGTCATCATCAGAGCCTTTACGCCTTCTTCGGTCTTGCTCTTCGAGGGGCAAACCGTTGCGCACAGACCGCAACCCGTGCAGTCTTCGGGGGCTACTTGGATTGTGAACGAGCAGTCGCCGAACTTGTCCTTGTCCTTCGGCAGTACGCGGAACGCGACGTGCTTGAAGTCGGCGGGCGCGTTTTCGAGAACCGAGTTCGGATAGAACTTTGCGCGAATCGCCGCGTGGGGGCAGATTGTTGCACACTTTGTGCACTGGATACAAAGTTCTGGATTCCATTGGGGAATATCGATTGCGATGTTGCGCTTTTCCCACTGCGTTGTAGCCGCGGGCCAAGTGCCGTCGACGGGCATAGCCGAGACGGGGAGCTTGTCGCCTTCGTCGCTCATCATAATCGCCGTTACGCGCTTTACGAAGTTGGGAGCTTTGTCGGAGACAACGGGGGGGAAGCCGTATTCCGCTGTCGGGGCTGCGGGAACTTCGACCTGTTCGAGGTTTTCGACCGAAGCGTCGACAGCCGCAAAGTTCTTTTCGACAATTTGAGGCCCCTTCTTGCCGTAGGTCTTTTCGATTGCCGCCTTAATCTTTGCGATTGCTTCGTCCTTCGGGAGAACGCCCGAGATTGCGAAGTAGCAGGTCTGCATAATCGTGTTGATTCTGCCGCTCATTCCCATCGCCTTGGCGACGCGGTATGCATCGATGACGTAGAACTTGAGCTTTTTGTCGATGATTGTCTGCTGGACTTCGCGGTTGAGGTGGTTCCAAACCGTCTTTGCGTCGTAGATGGAGTTGAGCAGGAATACCGCGCCTTCCGCTGCGCAGTCGAGCACTCTGTATTTCTGCATAAACGAGAACTGGTGGCAGCCCACGAACTGCGCGTGGCGCACGAGGTACGGCGCGCGGATGGGGTTGGGACCGAAACGCAGGTGCGAAACGGTGATACCGCCGCTCTTCTTAGAGTCGTATACGAAATACGCCTGCGCGAAGTTCGGTGTTTCGTGCCCGATGATTTTGATGGTGTTCTTGTTCGCGCCGACTGTACCGTCCGAGCCGAGACCGTAGAATACCGCGCTGAGAACGGTGGGGTCGTCAAGCTTGAACGATTCGTCGTAGGAAATGGAATTGTTGGTAACGTCGTCGATGATGCCTACCGAGAAGTGGTTCTTGGGTGTCGCCGCCGACATATTGTCGAACACGCCCTTCGCCATCGCGGGGGTGTAGTCTTTCGAGCCGAGCGCGTATCTGCCGCCGATGACGACGGGGTCGAACGAGCGGGGCAGGAAGCCGCTGTTGCGCGCTTCGGCGATGGAGGCGGAAACTTCTTCGTAGAGGGGTTCGCCCATTGCGCCGAGTTCCTTCGTTCTGTCGAGAACGGTGATGATTTTCGCCGTCTGCGGAATCGCCTGCGCGAACATTTTCACGCTGAACGGGCGGAACATTCTGATTGCCAGTACGCCGACCTTTTCGCCGCCCCTATTGAGGTATTCGGCAACTTCTTCGGTTGTTTCCGCGCCGCTGCCCATCATTACGACGACCTTTTCGGCATCGGGCGCGCCCACGTACTGGTAGGGCTTGTAGTATCTGCCCGTGAGCTTGCCGAACTTTTCCATATTAGCCGCGACGATTTCCGCGCACTTTGTGTAGAACGGATTGCGCGCTTCCCAGCCTTGGAAGTAGACGTCGGGGTTCTGCGCCGTGCCGCGGATGAACGGGTCTTCGTTGCGGAGCGAACGCTTGCGGAATTCGAGAATCTTTTCGTCTGAAATCATCTGCCTGATGATGTCGTCGGAAATGGGTTCGTAGGTGTTGATTTCGTGCGATGTGCGGAAACCGTCGAAGAAGTGCAGGAACGGAACGCGCGAGTCGAGCGTCGATGCGTGGGCGATGAGAGCCATATCGTGCGCCTCCTGAACACTGTTCGAGCAAAGCATTGCAAAGCCCGTCTGGCGGCATGCCATAACGTCTGTCTGGTCGCCGAAAATCGAAAGCCCGTGGTGGGCGAGGGCGCGCGCGGAAACGTGCATTACAAAGCTCGTCAGTTCGCCCGCGATTTTGTACATATTCGGAATCATCAGCAGCAGACCCTGCGATGCCGTGAAAGTCGTCATCAGCGTACCCGTCTGGAGTGCGCCGTGGACCGCGCCCGCAACGCCGCCTTCGCTCTGGAGCTGGCTGATTGAGGGCGTTACGCCCCAGATGTTCTTCTTGCCTTTAACCGCCCATTCTTCGCAAGACTCCGCCATCGGCGACGACGGGGTGATGGGATAAATCGCGATTGTTTCACTCACGCGAAACGCCACGGATGCCACCGCTTCGTTCCCGTCCGTAATTACGCTATTATTCTTCTTCATAGTTTATGGTGTTATTTATAAACGCGAAAACGGCAATACGCGGACACAATCCGCCCACTGCCGAAATTTTCCCAATAATTTAGCTCCCGAAATTCGGTTTCGTCAACATAATTCGCGCTAAAAGCGACGAAAGCAATGCGGTGTGCGTTTCTTTGTGTTTATCAAAAATATATGTTGTGAAAATACGAAAAAGGCGCATTTTCTCAATCGAATGAGGAGATGTCAAGGGCTACAAAATTGTGCATATCGGCAAATCCGACTTTATTTTTTACAAATTCTTGACCTTTTGCGGTTCGCTTCTTAAGTGTTCTCTCCGACGCGGAGAAACTTAGGTTCTTCCCCGTTCCCGACAACAAACAAAATTCACTACCATATGGAAAGACGCAGTTTTCTGAAAAATGTCGGCATTTCCGCCGCCGCGCCGTTCTTCTTTTCGAACGGACTCTTTGCGGCGGGGTCGCCGAACGACAAAATCAACGTGGGGCTTATCGGTCTCGGCAAGATGATGAGCGGGCACATCGGCGGACTTCTCGCCGACAAGTCCGTACGCATCACCGCAATCTGCGATGTCGAGGACGAACGTATTGCATACAACAAAAACAGAATCGAAAGCTACTATAAAAACAGGGGAGAATCGGTTTCGGTGAAGACCCACAAAGACTTCAGAAACCTCCTCGCCGACAAGTCGGTCGACGCGGTTTTCATCGTAACACCCGACCACTGGCACGCAATTATTTCGGTGCTCGCCGCCCGCGCGGGCAAACATATTTATTGCGAAAAACCGCTTACTTTCACCGTCGAAGAGGGGCAGAAGATTGTCGACGCGGTCAACGCAAACGGGGTTGTCTTCCAGACGGGTTCGCAGCAGCGCAGCGAAAAATCCTTCCGCGAGGCGGTGCGCCTTGCGCAAAGCGGTATGCTCGGCGAAATCAGACAGGTTTGGTGCAACATAGGCAGAAAATTCCCCGTGGTATACAACTGGGAAGCCGAACCGCTGCCGAAGGGCGTCGATTGGGAAATGTGGGTTGGCCCCACTCCGATGCGCCCGTTCTCGAGCCATCTGCTCCCGTTCCTCGCAAAAACGGGCTACAAATACAACCACCAGTGGGGCGAGTGGCGTTGGCACTACGACTACGGCAACGGTATGCAGGCCGACTGGGGTGCGCACCATTTCGACATCGCCCAATGGGGACTCGGGATGGACGGCAAGGGCCCGAAGTTCGTCCACGTTTTCGAAGACCAGAACAAGAACATCAAGAGCGACACCCGCAACATCTGCTACGAGTACGAAAATGGCGTCATGGTCTACTACGGGCAGCCGCATGCGTTGCGCGAAAAGGGCTATCCGAACGGAAACGCGATGGTAACGTTCGTAGGGACGGAGGGAATGGCGACGGCTTCGCGCGGCGGAATTTTCTGGGCGGACAGCCCCGCACTCCGCTCGGGCAAAGTCGCTTCGATGAAAGAGCCGACCTACGTCAGCGAGGGCCACAAGGACAATTTCTTCAACGCAATCCGCACGGGGCGTCCGACGATTTGCCCGCCCGAAGTGGGCGCGTCGAGCTGCAATATGTGCATAATCGGCAATATCGCCTACAAGCTCGGTCGCAGGCTCGAGTGGGACTGGAAAACCCGCACATTCGTCGGCGATTCCGAAGCGAACAAGTACCTCGGGCGCGAATACCGCGGCGAATGGGCTAATATCATTTAACATTCAAATGGGACATTTTACGATGAAAAAAATCATCCCTATTCTTTCGGTTCTCGCGCTTTCCGCGCAGTCGGTTCTGCTTGCCGCCGATATGCAGATCAAGGGCAAAAATCTGGAGCGGCTCGAGGCGGCGACACCGAAGGCTGCCGCTGCGAAACCGCAGAAACAGCGCAACATTCTCGTGTTCTCGCGCACTTGCGGTTTCAGGCATGAGCAGGGCATTCCCGCGGCGAAGCTTGCGTTATCGCTGATGGGCGAAAAGCTCGGCGTGTGGAACGCGAAAATCTCCGAGGATCTCGCCGACATCTCGCCCGACAAACTTTCGCAGTACGACTGCATTGTGCTCAACAACACCACCGGTATGTGCTTCGGCGAGCCTCAACCCAAAATGCGCAAACTTCCGCCCTCCGAACGCGCGGCGGTTCAAAAGCGTTCCGACGAAATCTGCAAGGCTCTCGTCGAATACGTCCGCAACGGCGGCGGCATTTTTGCAATCCACGCGGCGGTCGACAGCTACAACTACGATACGTTCCGCAACCGCGAATACACCGATATGCTCGGCGGCGAGTTTGTTGCGCATCCGTGGTATCTATCGAACGCGCCCGTGACGATGGTAATCGACGATACAAAGTCGCCGTTGGTAAATGGCGTTTGGGACGGCGAGGCGTTCAAGCTGCGCGAGGAAATCTATATGCTCGGCAAGTCGTACGACCGCCAAAAGTGCCGTGTGCTGATTCGCTTGGACAAGTCGCGCAGCCCGCTTACTACGGCGGCGCGCGAGCGCAAAATCGCGTTCCGAAAGGACAACGACTTCGCAACGGCGTACATTAAGTCGTTCGGAAAGGGGCGCGTGGCATACACGACAATAGGGCACGCCGACACAAACTACTACAACCCGCAGGTACAGGAATTTTTCCTGCGGATGGCGCAATTCGCGTGCGGCGACTTGAAGGCGGATACGGCTTCGCTGCCGTTTACGGGCAAGTCGGTTCTCGCGCCGATGTCGGAAAAGCCGTCGACGGCGCAGATTGCAAAGCTCTCCGACCTCAAGTTCGGACAGCCTCGCGACGAGGAAATCAACGGCACGATGTTCGCCGTATACGCCAACAACTTCGACAAAAAATATTGCGCGGAAATCGAGAAATTCGTCTTGGACGAGCTCGAATCGAAGACGGGTACTCCCGAATACCGCGCGTTCCTCTGCGAGCTTTTGTGGGCTGCGGGAATTTCCTCCGACGCGAATTTTGCAAGGGCGCAAAAACTGCTTTCGCAAAAGACCTTCGAAGCGGAAGTTGCGGGCAAACTCGAGTATGCGGCGGCTTCGTACAAGCCGCGCGCGGCGAAGCCTGAAAGGCGTTTTGTTGTGCCCGAAACGCTTCCCGAAAACTCGGCGGTGCGCACGAAGCTTATAAAGTTCCTCGCGAAAAATCCCGACGCGAATATTCCGCAATATCTGACGTTCGAAAATCTCGACGAAACGGGCAGGGCAATGCTCGCCTACGCGCTGCTCGAACGCGGCGAAAGCGCGGCGGCTGCGCTTTCGTTCGCGCCGAAGTCGGAGGCGTTTGCGGTTGCATACTCGGCGGTTCTCGCGAAAGAGGGCAAGCCCGCCGACATCGGAAAACTTCTCGAAGCCGCCGATTTCGTTTCGGCGCAGATGCGCCCCGTTGTCGTAGCGAACTTGGCTGCGGTCAAGTCGAAGACGCTTCCCGAAGACCTGCTTGCGCTTATGCCGAAAGCCTCGACACCCGCGCGTTCGGCGTTGGTTGTTGACACGCTTGCAAAGTTCGAGCTCGGCGCGCTAGTCCCGAAAATCTTTGCGGGCTTCGAATCGATGTCGCCCGAAATGAAGCTTACTTCGCTCCGCGCCGCCGCCTCGATAGGCAACGAAGAGGCGTTCAAGACCGTCGCAAAACTTCTGCCGACGCTCGACGCAAAGCTCGCGCGCGAAGGCGTGAAAACGCTGCTTATTTGCGCGGGCAAAGGCTTCAATCCCGAAATGTTCGCCGCCGCGGTGGAAGCCTACGGCGAGTGTCCGAAGCCGCTTAGGAAAAACCTCGTGCGTTTCGCCGCGTTCGACTGTTCGCCCGCGGCGGTAGACTTCGCAAAACGCGCGTTCTCGGACGGCTTCCGCGCCGAGGCGGTGAAGGTTTTCGGTCAGTGGAAGAACCGGTCGGCATTGCAGCCGCTTGCGGCGGTCGCAAAGGCGGCGAAGTCCGACGACGCAAGGGACGCGGCGTTGGACGCGCTGATAAAAGTGGCTTCAACCTGCGGCTTCGACGCGCAGACGCTTTCGTTCGTGCTCTCGAACGGCCGCGACAACGACAAGACCGCCGCCGCCGAAATTGCGGTGAAATTCCCGTCGCCCGATTTTGTCGGAATCTTCGAAAAGGAGGGCAATTCGGCGGCTGCGGATAAAATCGCAACGGCGATAAAAAACGCGAAGACGAAGTATTTTGCCTGCCGCAATGCGGGACAGTTCGGCTTGGCTCTCGACGGAGACATCAGGACGCGCTTTACCACGGGTTCGACAATCGGCGCAGGCGACTGGATTGCCGTGGACTTCGGCTATCCAAAAAAGCTTTCGCGGTTCGTTTTCGACCTCGGTTCGTCGAAGCGCGACTTCCCCGACGAGTTCTCGGTTTACGCGGGCGCGTCGGAGTCGGCTCTGATGAAAGTCGCGGCTGAAATCAAAAACGAAAACGGAAAGGTTTTCGTAAAAATGCCCGACGGCACGGCGGCGCGCTACGTCAGGTTTGTGGCGGAAAAGGCCAAGCCGTTCTACTGGTCGATACACGAAATGGGAGTGGAATAACCCGCCGCAATCGGCGCAAAAAAGCCCCGTATCGGGGCGTGAACCATAAGGACAATAAAAAAAGCGCCAATAGGAGATTGCCAAGCAGGCGATCTCCTATTTTGTTGTCAAAAGGAAGGTGACGGAACGAAACACCACAAGTTTACGGAGTTGGAGCGGCGGGAATTTGGCGGGCGGTCAGCGAGGCATTTTGTAGCCCACGCCGCGCACCGTTTCTATCAGCGCGGACTTTTTGCCGAGTTTTTTGCGCAGGTTCACAATCGACACGTCTATCGCCCTGTCGGTCACGGGATAGCCGTCGCCGTGCAGGTTTTTTATGATGGCTTCGCGCGTGAAAACCCTGCCCTGAGCCTTCAGGAACATTTCGAGAATCGTGAATTCGTTGGCGGTCAAATCGACGGGCTTTCCGCCTATTTTCACTTCGTGGAATTCGGGGTTCAGCTCAATTCCGTCGTGCGAAAGAACTGTTCCGGAATCTTCGGTTGCGGCGGAGGCGTCGCGCAACTGCGCCCTGATTCTCGCCAACAGCACGCGCGGGCTGAACGGCTTTGTGATGTAGTCGTTCGCGCCATAGTCGAGCCCGCTCACGATGTCCGCCTCCTCGCTTCGCGCGGTCAGCATTATTATCGGGACTTGCGGATAGCTTTTGTTTGCGCGGTAGATTTTGCAAAATTCCGTCCCGTCCATTCCCGTGAGCATCAGGTCGAGCAGAATCAGGTCGAAACGCGAGCCGTCGTCGAACATTTTCAACGCCTTTTCAGCGGCGTCGGTGCGCGTGCACTTGTAGCCGTTCTTTGCGAGATTGAACTCTATGAGCTCGCCGATGCTCTCCTCGTCTTCGATTATCAGAATGTGTTTGCCTGTCATGGTTGCTATCCGATTGTGATTGAAAATTCGGAGCCTTTTCCCAGTTCGCTCCTTGCGCCCACGCTGCCGTTGTGCAGCAGCGCAACGTGCTTTACGATTGCAAGCCCCAGCCCCGTGCCGCCCTGCGCGCGCGAGCGTCCCTTGTCGACGCGGTAGAAGCGTTCGAAGACGTGCGGAAGGTCGTCGGACGGTATTCCCGCGCCGTTGTCCGACACCGTGATTTTTGCGCCGCCGCGTTCGCCCTTGTGCGCCTCGATTTTTATTTTTGCGCCGTGCCCGCCGTACTTTACTGCGTTGCCGACAAGGTTGCTTATGGCGATTTGGATTAGCCTGAAATCGCCCTTTACCTCGAGGTCTTCGGGGCATTCCACCGCCACCGAATCGGCGTTGTCGCGCGCCTGTTCTTCGTGGGCGGAAACGGCGTCTTCAATCGCCGAGCGCAGCGGGAAATATTCGAAGTTTTCGGAGTCGAACTTTTTCGCGAATTCGATTTTCGAAAGCAGCAGCATATCGTTTACGAGCGTGTCCATGCGTTCGGCTTCGCGCTCTATTATCGCGATGAAACGTTTTGCGGCTTCGGGGTCGTCGGGCGTAAATTCGAGCGTTTCCGCCGCCATCTTTATTGCTGTAATCGGCGTTTTGAGTTCGTGCGAAACGCCCGCTACGAACTCGCGGCGCAGGGATTCGTTTTTCTTGGCGTAGGAAACGTCGCGCATTACGAACAGCGCGCGCGGAGTTGCCGATTCGTAGGGCAGCTGAACGCCGACGAGCGCGTACGTCCTTTCGGGTGATATTTCGATTTCGCGCAGAACTTCGCCGTCGGCGTTGAAGGTTTCGTCGATTGCCGCGAGCACTTCGGAATTGCGGAACGCTTCGGCAATGCCGATTTTTTCGGCTTCTTCGGGTAGCCCGAAAAGTTTTGCGCACGCCTTGTTGTAGTTTTTGAGCGTGCCCTTGCGCGAGCAGATGAACACGCAGTCGGTCATGTATTCGAAGATTTCGTCGAGCTCGCAGTTGCGTTTGCGGAGCGAGTTTACGCGCTTTTTGAGCGTCTTGGACATAGCCGAGAGCGTCGAGCCGAGTTCTCCGATTTCCCTGATTTTACTTTCGGGTATGGGCGAGTCGAAATTGCCGCCCGCGCATTCCGCCGACGCTTCGGCGAGCTTCTTGAGCGGTTCGGATATGCGTCTTGCGAGCCTGTAGGAGAAGTGCGCCGAAAGCAGGATTGCCGCCGCCGCGAGGGCGATAATCTCGAACGTGAAAAGCCTTTTGGTTTCGCCGAGGTTCTTCATCGATACCGATTGGCGTACGCAGTATTCGTAGCCGCCGTCGGTCTTTTTACCCGCGGGCACGGCGATGTAGAGCATCCGCGCGTCGAGCGTTCCCGAGTAGTGCGCCGAGAAATTTTTTTCGCCGTCGAGCGCCTTTTTGATTTCGGTGCGGTTGAGGTGGTTTGACATCGTGTGCTTGTCGGCGCGTGAGTCGGCGGCTATTTCTCCGTCCCTGGCGATTATAGTCGTGCGGATTCCCGCGTTTCTGTCGTTGCGCAGGCATATTTCGGCGAGTTTTTCGGGCGGCATATTCTGTTCTATCGCCGCCGCCACGAAGTCGGCGGAGTTCGCCAGCAGGCGTTCGACGTTTGCGCGGTAGGTGCGTTCGATGATACCGTGCGCCGCGAACGCGAGCAGCGCGATTATCGCCGTGCCGACAACCGCCGACGATGCGAAAATCATAAAAAATACGCTTTTTTGTCTTTTTTTCATATCGTGTTTCTACGTTTGATGCGCCGTTTCTACACGTGGCGGCGGCTTCGGGTCAACGATGTTTTCGGATCTAACAAACTTCTAACAATGGGCGCATAAAACGCTAACGTGTCTTTGCAATACTTTAACGCATAAAAAATGCAAACCTAATCGGACGCGAATAAAATCGAAACAGGACTGTGCGAAGATGTTTGGCGTCGAAGATCGGAAAAGGTCTTCGGCGGAATACAAAAACAAAATGAACTACAAAATCACATCTACGGTAATCGGAACGCTGCTTCTGGCGGCGGCTTCGGTTCTCAATGCACAGGACAAACAAACCCTCGACTTGCTCGTGAGCAAGGGGATTATAACGAAAGAGGAGGCTGCGTCGGTCGCCAAGAAATCGGTTGTCATAGTTCCCAAGGAAAAGACGACAAAGTCGATAAAACTCATCGGCAGGCTACAGATGCAGTATGAAAACATCAACACCGACGAAACCGTGAACGGCGTTGAAAGTTCGCTCGTCGCCAAAAACGACTTCATAATGAGGCGTATGTTCCTCGGCGCGGCGGCCGACCTCGGCTCGGGTTGGGAAGCGGAACTCATCGCCGACTTCGGGCGCGCCGACGCGGGCTACATCGACAAGGCGTTCATCTCGAAAAAAGTCGACTGGGATTCTCTTCAGGGCAAGCTGATTCTCGGCTACCAGAAGATAAACTTCGGCTTGGAGGAAAACACTTCGTCGTCGAAACTTCTGACTATTGAACGTTCGCTCGCGACGCGCTACTTCACCGAGGGCGCAAACGGCAGAAGGCTCGGGCTGGGCGGCAGACACACAGGCGTTTTCTGGGCGGGAAAAATTCCGCAGCTCAAGGGTCTGGAATACGGCGTGTCGGTTACGAACTCGTACAACAACAGCCCCACGCAACTCGCGGGCAGTGCCGACAACAATCTGCTCTACGGCGCGAGCGTTTCGTACAAGACAAACATCGAAGACGTATCGCTTAAGGTCGGCACGAACTTCGCCTACACGAACGGTATGAACGTAAACAACAACGCCGCGCACCGCGAAGTTTTGGGCGTAAACCCCTATTTGACGGCCTCCTACCTCGGCTTGACGACATACGCCGACTTCATGCTCGCGCAGATTCAGGACGGCAGAAATTCGTACTCCGAAGACGCAACTCCGATGGGCGTTAACGTCGCCGCCGAATACAAGTTCGATATCGGCGATTTCGGCAAACTCGCCCCCGTCGTCCGCTACAGCTGGCTCGACACCGACGGACGCGGCGTGAAGATGTCCGACGGCATAAGAAACGCCAACGCAAACACAACCTTCGCCTCGGGGCAGAGCGTCTACGCGGGCGTGAACTGGTACATCAACGGCGACGCGCTCAAGTTCCAGCTCGGCTACGAATGGGCGCAGCTCGACGGCACGCAGTCCGGCAGAACGGCGGTTGCGCAGCACTCCGAAGCAAATGCGGTACGTGCGCAAATGCAGGTTCTTTTCTAGACAAAAAATTTCAATTCGAAAGGAAAACATAATATGAAAAACACAATATCGAATATTTTGAAGACAAGCGCCGTTGCGGCTCTCGCCCTTTGCGGGGCTGCCGCTTGGGCTGAAACGAAAATCGTAATCGACGGTTCGACGACGGTAGGCCCCATATCGAAGGCGTTCGCCGACTTCTACAAGGAGGGGCATCCGAATGTCAATATCACCATCAGCGAATCGGGCAGCGGCAACGGCGTGAAGAGCCTTATGAACAAGGCCTGCGACATCGCGAATATGTCGCGCTTTATGAAGGACGCGGAATTTAAAAGCTGCGTCGACAAGGGCATCCGCCCCGTGGCGCACGTCGTGGCTTTCGACGGTCTGGCGGTAATCGTCAATCCGAAGAACACCGTACAGGCGCTCTCGATGAAGCAGATTTCCGACATCTACACAGGCAAAATCTCCAACTGGAAGGAACTCGGCGGCGAGGACGCGAAAATCGTAATCGTATCGCGCGACACAAACAGCGGCACGTACGAAACCTTCAACGAGCTTGTCCTCAAAAAGGCTCCCGTCGCAAAGGACGCGGAATATGTAGGCTCGAACGGTCAGGCTCGCACCCGCGTCAACACCACCAAGAACGCGATTGCCTATGTCGGGCTCGGCTTTGCCGACGACTCCGTTAAGACGCTTTCGGTAAACGGAATCCTTCCGAATGCGAAGAGCGTTTCGAGCGGCAAATATCCCATCGCCCGCCCGCTGTTTATGTTCACCGACGGCTACCCGAAAATGGGTTCCGATGTGTACAACTTCGTGACAATCCACCTTTCGAAAGAAGGCAGGGAAATTGTCTCCGACCTCGGGTACATCCCCGTCTGCGAATAGTTCGCAAACGGAGTTGCGAAAGTCGGGCGGAGAGGGGCGCTTTGCCTTTCTCCGCCCGATTCGGCAAGCCGAAACGTTCGGCATTTACAAACAACAATCGAAATCGAAACAACGACAACAACCGAAATGAAAACCGGAAAAAATCTGATAATGGACGTTCGCAACTGCGCCGCGCAGGCGGTGATTGCGCATCTCGGGCGCGCCGCGCTTCTGGCGGTGACCGTCATCCCGACGGCGGCTGTTGTGTTCATTATATTTTTCATAGCAAAAGAGGCGCTTCCGTTTTTCGAGAACCTAGCAAATGTGAGGGAATTTTTCACGAGCGCAAACTGGGCGCCGTCGCGCGATACCGACCCGCATTTCGGCGCGCTTTCCATTTTCTACGGCACATTGATGGTGACTGTCGGCTCGTGCGCTGTCGCCGTCCCGCTCGGCGTTCTCGCGGCGGTCTGCCTTACCGAAATAGTCGGGCGCAAGACGGCGCAGTTTTTCAAGCCCATTGTGGAGCTTCTCGCCGCCGTACCGTCGGTGGCGTACGGATTTTTCGCGATTGTCGTGTTCGCGCCGATTCTCCAAAACCACGGCGGCGCGTTGATTGCCTCCGCCGTATTTTTTGCGGGCGCGCCCGTAGCCGCCATTGTCGCGCTTCCGCTTGTCGACGTGCTCTTCGGGCGTTTTATCAAAAACGGCAGACTGCGCAGGGCTGTCGAAATTTCGATGTCGGCGGTGGCGGTTCTGGGGGTGGGCGCGGTTGCATATCCGCTTCTTTCGCTCGAAATTTCGAGCGGCACGAACGCGCTCAACGCCTCGATAATCCTCGCCGTGATGGCGTTGCCGACAATCGTGAGCATTTCGCAGGACGCGCTCTCGTCGGTCGGGCGCGATATGCGCGAGGGTTCGCTTGCGCTCGGCGCGACGCGCTTCGAGACGGTCTTCAAGGTTCTTCTGCCGTGCGCGAAAAGCGGCATTGCCGTTGCCGTGATACTCGGACTTATGCGCGTTGTCGGCGAAACAATGGTCGTGTGGATGGCGAGCGGCAATTCGCTCAAAATTCCCGAACCGTTCTACAATTTTCTCGAACCCGTACGCACGCTCACCGCAACAATCGCGGGCGAAATGGGCGAAGCCGACCAGAGCACGGGCTCGGCGAGGTACCACGTTTTGTTCGCGATGAGTTTGTGCCTGCTGCTCGGCGGACTGTTCCTCAACGGCATAGGGCAATGGGTCGGCTCGGGATTTAAATCAAGGGGAAAATGAACACTTCAACGAGAAACATTCTGGACAGGTCGTTTACCGCGCTTGCGTACGCTTCGCTCGCGGCGATGGCGGCTGCGGTAATACTTTTTCTTGCGCCGATAGTCTACAACGGAATCGGCGCGGTCGTCTTCAACGCGACGGTCGAGCACGAAAAATTTCTGCGCGAAAATCTCGACGCGGAGCTTTCCGACTCGCAGGCGGCGCGGATAGCCTCCGCGGACAACGCTCGCAAACCGCTCTACGCAATGATGGCGGAATACGAAAAATCCGCGGGCGCGGCGGCTCTCGCGGAAAGGCTCGACGCGGTTTTCGATTCGTCGGTAAAGTCGATGGGCGGCTATTCGGACAAGATTTTCGCCGCGCTCGAACTCGGCGGCGCGGCGCGCGCCGAGGCTTTGCGCAGGGTGTCGCTCGATTTCTGGAAGCCGTATCTCGACGCGCTCGGCGCGGCTGTAGACAAGTCCGCCTCCGACGGCACTTCGATTGCGCTTGTCGAAATTTTAAGGCGTCAGGGCGAACGTCTCGGCGGTGTTTCGCGCGCCGAAATCGCGGAGCTTTCGAAAATCAAAAAACTCGGCTTCTCGCAGAAGAGCGCGCTTCGCCGCAATATCGGCGAGATTGTTTCCGAAAAAATAGCCGCTTCAATCGAACGCCTCGAAACGCAAAACCGCGCCTACGAAACATTCCGCGCGGGCGTTGCCGAACTGCTCGGCGCGCGCAACACAGCGGAGCGCGACAACCTCAAGCTTATGCGCCAAAAATACGGTCAGACCCGAATGGACGGCGCGGAGCGGGTTCTTGAAAATTCCGTTATGCGCATTGTGGTCTACGGACGCGATTCGAACGGGGCGGAGTTCCAGCGCAGGGTGGATTCGGCGGAATATTTCCGCGGAACGCCCGTCGAAAAGATGGTTTCGTACATTTCCGAAAATTTCGAAAAAATGCTCGGCGCACATATGACCGTCTACCTCGGTTTTTTTACAGACAATCCCTACGACGCAAACATATTCGGCGGAATATTTCCGATGATTTTGGGCACGTTCTACCTCACGTTCGGCGCGATGCTCATCGCCGCACCGCTCGGGATAATCGCGGCGATATATTTTGCCGAATACGCCCGCGGCGGCAAAATCACGGGCATACTCGATATGTGCGTGGGGACGCTCGCGGGCGTGCCGTCGATTGTCTTCGGCTTGTTCGGCTTGGCGTTCCTCATCAACACGGTGAAAATTTCCGACAGCAAAAGCGTTCTTGCGGGCGCGATGACCCTTGCGCTTCTCATTCTGCCCACGATTATCAGAAGCTGTCAAGAGGCGTTGAAGGCGGTGCCGCAGTCGTACCGCGAGGCGGCTCTCGGGCTCGGCGCGGGCAAGTGGACCGCCATTTGCACCGTGATTCTTCCCGCCGCCCTGCCGTCGATGCTCACTGGCATAATCATCTCGATGGGGCGCGCGGCGGGCGAGACCGCGCCGATTATCTTCACCGCCGCAACAAGCACGGGCGCGGCGTTGGCTTTGAACGAAATCTTTACGCAGGCGACCCCCGCGCTGCCGTGGAACATCTACAACATCTGTTCCGAACACGAAATGGCGGAGCGCGTTTCGCACGTCCAGTACGGAATGGTTCTGACTCTTGTCGGAATCGTGCTTGCGCTCAACGCCGTTGCGATATGGCTGCGGGCGCGCCTGCAAAACAAACTTAAATCATAACGAAAATGGTCTGCGCACTATCCGGAATCGAAAAAGTACAAACTAATACAAAAAGCGAAAAACAGATGACAGGCGATGTAAAAACACAATCCGAATCCGTTGTTGCGGCGAGGAATTTTTCGGTGTTCTACGGAAATTTCCACGCCGTAAAGAACGTCGATGTCGAATTCAAGCGCGGCAAGGTCACCGCAATAATCGGTCCGAGCGGATGCGGAAAGAGCACGTTTCTGCGCTGCGTCAACCGAATGAACGACCTTGTCGACGGATGCCGAACCGAGGGGCTTCTCGCGCTCGACGGAATCGACATCTACCACAAGCGTCTCGATGTCGTCGAGCTTCGCAGGCGCGTCGGGATGGTATTCCAGCGTCCGAATCCGTTTCCGAAAAGCATCTACGACAACGTAGCCTACGGCGTGCGCCTGAAGGGCGGCGTGTCGAAGGGCGAACTCGACGCAATCGTGGAAACTTCGCTCAAACGCGCGGCGTTGTGGAGCGAGGTCAAGGACAGGCTCGATTCGAACGCGCTCGGGATGTCGGGCGGTCAGCAGCAGAGGCTTTGCATAGCCCGCGCGTTGGCGATTAGCCCCGAGGTTCTTCTGATGGACGAGCCCTGCAGCGCGCTCGACCCCAAATCGACCGCGCGGATAGAGGACTTAATCGGCGAACTTGCGGGCGACTATACAATCGCAATCGTAACGCACAATATGCAGCAGGCGGCGCGCGTTTCCGACTACACCGCGTTCTTTTACGAAGGCAATCTCGTAGAGTTCGGCGCGACCGACAAAATTTTCACCAATCCGCAAAACAAGGCGACAAACGATTACATCACAGGGAGATTCGGTTGATATGAACAGTCATCTCAGGCGCGACTTGGAAAAGCTCAAGGAACGCGTATTGAAAGTAGCCATCGCCGTCGAGGAGAACGTCCGCAGGAGTGTCCGCGCCCTTTGTGACCTCTCCGAGCCGCTCGCAAAAGAGGTAGTTTCAAAAGACCTAGAAATCGACAAAATGGAGGTGGATACGGAGGAGGAGTGCCTGAAAATACTCGCGCTCCACCAGCCCGTCGCGGGCGACCTGCGCTTTGTCGTCACGGTTCTGAAAATCAACAACGAGCTTGAACACATAGGCGACATAGCGGCAAATATCGCCCGCCGCGTCTCGTTTATCCGCGGGCAACCCAAGATCGAAATTCCGTTCGATTTGGATACCGTTACTTCGCGCACGCTTTATATGCTCCGCAGCGGCATAGACGCGTTTTTGCGCGGCGACGAGCTTCTCGCGATAGGCGTTTGCGAGGACGACGAAATTGTCGACGGCGAAAACCGCAAGTGTTTTTGCAGGGTGGAATCGGAGATAAAGAACGCACCCGACACCGCGATGGCGGAGGTCAATTATCTGCTCGTTTCGAAGTCGTTCGAGAGGATAGCCGACCTGTGCACAAACATTGCCGAAGACGTAATCTACATGAAGCACAGCATAATAGTGCGCCACAATTTGAAAGCCGCCGCCGAGGACATAAGGCGAATGTCCGACACCGGCGAATCTTAGACAGAACCTTTGGTTTGTAGTAGTTTGTTTAGTTCGGTCTCGCCGCCGCACTTCTTCGGGAGTGCGGCGGTTTTTTGTTGACAGTATCGTAGGCGCGAAACTTAATTTCTAATGTGAAGAACTTGTTTGTTTCGCTCTCCCTGTTTGCCGCCGTATTGCTTTCTGCGTGCGGCCACTGCCCGTTTGCGGATAAAAAACCCGTCCCCGCAATCACTGCGGCAACGTTTAACATCTTTATGGCTCCTGCGCCCGAAAAGAATTTCTGGAACGAGCGCAAAGACGCGGTTGCCGCGCTCGTGCTCGCCCGCAACTTCGACATTTTCGGCACGCAGGAGGGTTTCGCCCATCAGCTCGACGACATCGCAAAGGCGACGGGCTATAAGTTCGTCGGTGCGGGGCGCGAAGACGGAAAACGCGGCGGGGAGCATTCGGCTATTTTCTACAATCCCGCGCGTTTCGAGCTTCTGAAATCGGGCGATTTCTGGTTTTCCGAAACGCCCGACAAGCCCGTCAAGGGCTGGGATGCGATGTTCAATCGCGTATGCTCGTGGGGCGAATTTTTCGACAAAATTTCCGGTAAAAAATTCCGTTTCTTCAGTCTGCACTACGACCACATGGGCAAGGTTGCGCGCGCGGAGTCGTCGAAGCTTCTGGCGAAGAAAATCCGCGAAATTGCGGGTTCTTCCCCCGCCGTTTGTGTGGGCGACTTCAACGCAACGCCCGACGAAGAGCCGATGCAAATTCTTTTCGCCGACGGCGTGCTGCTCGACTCCAAAAAACTTTCCAAAACTCCGCCCTACGGTCCGCGTGGAACGTGGCACAATATGACGGGCATACCCTACCACAACGACAGAATCGACTACGTTTTCGTGACGAAGGGCATCGACGTGCTGTCGTACGAAGTCGTTTCCGACAAGGCTACGGATTTCGACGCAAAGAAGAGGGCGAATCCGCAGAAAAAGATTCCCGAATATCCGTCCGACCATTTCCCCGTCGTCGTAAGACTCGTCCTGAAATAGCGGGGATTTTCGGATTCCCTCCGCGCCCCGATTTCCCGTCCGAAAATCGGGGCTTTTTTTATCCGTTTGCACACAGAAATAATTTGCAATGCTTGCGCCGTTTTGCTTAAATCGACGGATATGAAAAAAATTGCGTCAATTATTTGTCTGCTCGCATTCGCGCTGCCGTTTCAGGGCGCATACGCAGACGGCGAATCCGCCGCGGATTCGAAGGCGAAAATCGCAAAGCTCGAATCGCAGCTGAAAGTGGATGCCGAGGTTATTTCCGCGCTACGCGCCGAGAACAGGGCGTTGAAAAAACAGATACGCCGACTCAAACGCCAACAGATAGCCTCATCGGTCGCAGCCGATCCGAAACCGGTTACGGAAAAAACCGAAGCGCGCAAGACGCAGAAACGCGCAACTTCGGCGGAATCGTACGGGAATGCGGTCAACGCGTCTTCGCGTTCAAAGGTCGAAAAAATCGACGCAGCCGAAGCCGAACGCCCCGCGTCGTCGAGCGTTTGGGACCACATGTTCCCGTTCTAGGATAAATTTAAGCAAACTACAAAATGTCGGAAAAAGACTTCAAAGACACTCTCAATCTTCCCAACACCAAATTCCCGATGCGCGGCGACCTCGTAAAGCGCGAACCCGCGCGCATCGAGCACTGGAAAAAGACCGACCTCTACGGACGCATCCAGAAAAAGAATGCGGGGCATCCCAAGTTCATTCTGCACGACGGACCGCCCTTCACGAACGGCGACGTGCACATCGGTACGGCTCTTAACAAAATCCTCAAAGACGTAATTTTGCGCTACAAGTCGCTCAAGGGTTTCGAAACGCCGTACGTCCCGGGGTGGGACTGCCACGGACTGCCGATTGAGCACAAGGTTGTGAAAATGATCCGCGAGCAGAAGCGTACGGTCGACACCGCGCAGCTGCGCGAAGAGTGCGCCAAATTCTCGTCCGAATTCATCGAAAAACAGCGCAGACAGTTCCTGCGCCTCGGCATCCTTGCCGACTGGGAGCACGAGTACAAAACGAAAAATCCCGCGTACGAAGCCGACATCCTTCGTACGTTCTCGGCGTTCGTCGAAAAGGGAATGGTCTACCGCAGCAAGAAGCCCGTGTATTGGTCGATTCCCTGCGCAACGGCTCTGGCCGAGGCTGAAATCGAATACAAAGACCACACAAGCTCCTCGATTTGGGTAGCCTTCAAGCTCGACTGCGAATCGAACAAAAAGCTCGGTCTGGAAAACGCCGAAGCTGTCATCTGGACGACGACTCCGTGGACTATTCCATCGAACCTAGCAATGGCGGTAAACCCCGACATCGAATATGTCACCGTTTCGGCAAACGGCAGAACGTTCATCGTGTGCGAGGCTCTCGCCGAAAATTTCGTCTCGTCGCTGGGGCTGGAAAACGCCGAAATCAAAAAGCTTTGCAAGGGTTCGGAACTCGAGGGGGCAAAGGGCTGCCATCCGTTTATGAACCGCAAAAGCCCCATCGTCTGTGCGCGCTATGTAACTACGGACTCGGGCACGGGCATTGTCCACATCGCTCCCGGACACGGTCTCGAAGACTATCAGGTGGGGCTTGACTACAAGCTCGACATCTACTCGCCGCTCGACGACAACGGTTGCTACGTAGACGACGGGCAGATTCCCGCCGAACTCGTGGGCTTGAGCGTTCTCGAAAACGAAAGCGGCAGAAGCGCGGCGAACGGCAAGGTTCTCGAAATTCTCGACCGTTGCGGCGCGTTGCTGAAAATCGCGAAGATTTCGCACCAATATCCGCACTGCTGGCGTTCGAAGACTCCCGTCATATTCCGCGCAATGGACCAGTGGTTTGTCGCGCTCGACAAGGACGGTTTGCGCCGGCGCGTTCTCGACGAAATTTCGAACGTAAAATGGGTTCCCGAGCGCGGCGAAAACAGAATCCGCGGCGCGGTGGAATCTCGTCCCGACTGGTGCATTTCGCGCCAACGCTCGTGGGGCGTGCCGATTCCCGCGTTCTACGACGAACGCGGCGCGGCGTACATCGACGCGGGCGTAATCCGCGCAATCGCCGACAAGGTCGAAAAGCTCGGCACGAATTTCTGGTACAACGCAAGCGAGACGGAAATTCTCGACGGAATTTCACTGCCCGCGGGCTGGGATGTCTCCAAGCTCCGCAAGGGTATGGATACGCTCGATGTCTGGATTGACTCCGGCTCGAGCCACGCGGCGGTTCTTGCGCGCAATCCCGATTTGGCTTGGCCCGCCGACCTCTATTTCGAAGGCTCCGACCAGCACAGAGGCTGGTTCCAAAGCTCGCTCTGGACGGCGGTTGCAACGCGCGGGAAAGCCCCGTACAAAAAGGTCATCACGCACGGCTTCATTGTCGACCAGAACAGGAAGAAAATTTCAAAGAGCGACGGCAAACCCCACACCGCCGATATGTATGTCGGAAAATGGGGCGCGGACATCATCAGAATGTGGATTAGCTCGGTAGACTACCAGAACGACATCCCGATTTCCGACGACATTCTCGCGCACGTCGCAAACGCATACCGCGGCTTCAGAAACACGGTTATGTACCAGCTCGGCAACCTCTACGACTTCGACCGCGCAAAGAACGCCGTTGCGCCCGAAAAGCTCGACGCAATCGACAAGTGGGCGGTTTCGAAGGCAATCGCATTCGCGCGGGAGGCAGACAAGGCGTACGAAGCGTACGAATTCCACAAGGTTTACAAACTCATCGACAACTTCTGCGGCGTAACGCTCTCGCGCATCTACCACGACATCCTCAAGGACAGACTCTACACCTGTGCGGCGGATTCGTTCGAACGCAGGTCGTCGCAGACGGCAATCGACATCGTAAACGATATCCTGCTGAAAGTGGCTTCGCCCATCCTCACGTTCACGGCGGACGAGGCGTTCGACTTTAAAACAGGCGCGGAATTTTCCGATAACTCAATCCACCTGCAGGACTGGCCGAACTACGGTGCGCAGTACGACGACAGGGCGGTCGCCGAAAAAATCGACCGCATTCTCGAAATCCGCGACCTCGTCAACGAAGAGCTCGAAAAGCTCCGCAAAGACAAGACAATCGGCAAGAGTCTCGAGGCGGAGGTTGAAATCGCAATCGACGGCAAGAGCGCGGATGCGGCAATCCTTGCGGAATTTGCCGACAAACTTCCCGAAATTTTCATCGTCTCCTCGGTGAAAGTGCTCGAAGGCAATTTCGAAAATATGGCAGTTCAGGCTCGTAAGGCCGAGGGCGAAAGATGCGTGCGTTGTTGGAGGATTCTCGGGAATCTCGACGAACACGGCGTGTGCCCGCGGTGCAACGAGGCGATTGCCGCAACAGGTAAGTAAATTATGGCAAAAAAGACCGCTCCCCAAAAGACAGTAAAGAAAACCTCCAAACCGTTGCCGAAGAAAACGGCGGCGGCTTCAAAGTCCGCGTCGAAACCGAAGGGCAACGGCGGCGGAGCGGTCAAAACCGTGTCAAAAAAAACCGTCAAGGCGGTTGCGGGCAAAACATCCGCGAAAAAACCGCCGAAGAAACATTCCGCGCCGAAAAAGCAGGCGGGTAAATCCGCGCCGACGAAAGTTCGGCGGCGCGGCTCTACCGACAAAAAGGCAAAATCGGTTCGGCCGAAAGGCGCGAAGCCGAAACCGCGGACGGTTTCAAATTCGAAAAACGCAAAAAAGGCGAAAATGCCCGCTACCCCGAAGAAATCCGCGCCCGCAAAGGCGCAACAAAAAACGAAGTCGGCAAAGCCCGACATCAAAAAACTGCGCGCGGCGGTGAATGCAAAGGCCGCGCCGAAAAAAATTGCAACGCCCAAAAAGGCGACAGGCAAAGTCGCAACCGCGACGGCAAAAAACGTGAAAAAAAACGAAACTTCAAAAACCAAATCCGCCGCTCCGAAAAAGTCCGCGGCGGTAAAAACCCCCGTCAACAAGCTCAAAAAGCCCGAGAAAAAACAACCCGCGCCCAAACAGGCGGCAGCAAAGAAAACTACCGCGCCGAAGCCCGAAAAGGGCGCAAAAAAATCCGCCGCAAAGCCCGCCGCAAAAGCGGAGAAATCTGCGGCGGCGGTTTCCAAAGAGGCGGAAACGTCGCAAGCAAAGAAGGCTGTCCAGCCGCAGCGCATTCCCGAATCTACGGGCGGTTCGAAGGGGCATCTGCGCCCCTCCCACAACATTTATTTTTCGATTGAAGACCTCGACGCGTACTTCGAAAAACGCGATTCGATGTCGGCGCAGCAGAAAACCGAAAAATCTGCGGTCAAATCGAAGACGGTTCAGCCCGCCGCGGCGAAGCCCGTCTCCCAACAGGTCGTGCCCCGCAAGCCGCTTGCAGTCGCAACGGTCTTCGACATTCTCGGGCTAAACCCCGTTGTCGCGCAGTCGCACGAAAAGCTCGAAGAACAGGACGTTCCGCGCAAGTGGAAAAAATACTACAAAATGCTCGTGGATCTCAGAAAGCACCATTCGAGCGGCGTAAAGGAACGTTCCGCAGAAGTGCTCAGGCGTTCCGCCAAGGACGACGCGGGCGACCTGTCGTCGTACGGTCAGCACCTTGCCGACGCGGGCAGCGAAAGTTTCGAGCGAGATATGGCCTACAATCTCATCTCGAATCAAAAGGAAGTTCTTTCCGAAATCGAAGAGGCAATCAAGCGCATCAAAAACGGCACTTACGGAATTTGCGAAATAACGGGCAAGCCCATTCCCGAATCGCGTCTGATGTCAATTCCCTACACGCGTTGTACGAAGGAGGGGCAGGAAATCAAGGAACGCGAGGCAAAGCGCGTAAAGGACAGCCGCAGGGCGTCGATTTACGATATGGGCGAGGCCCCGCAGTCGGACTCCGAAGAGGAGGCTGGTTCGTAGTCGGATATGGCTCGTTCCCGCTCAAATGTCGTACGCAAGGGCGATGTCGCACAAGTGCCGTCGCGAGCCTTTTTCGTGGCGGCGTTTCTTACGATTGTCGCAGACCAAATCACAAAGTACGCGATAATCAAAAGTATCGCGTGGTCGTACGGTAGCCCGACCTATCATTTCAACGGCGAAAACAAGCCGATAGCGGTTGTCGACAACTTCCTTTACATTGTGCACATCACAAACGAGGGCGCGGCGTGGGGGATTTTGTCGGGGCAGACCTATCTGCTCGCGTCGATTGCGATAATCGCGCTTTTTGCGGTCTGGCTTTTCCGCCGCAGCTTGGGGTTTGCCCACTTTTGGGGGCGCGTTGCGCTCGGCATTTTTGCGGGCGGGGTCATCGGAAATCTGATTGACCGTATGCGTTTCGGGCACGTTATCGATTTCATCGACGTGCATTTGCCGATTATAAACTACCGCTGGCCGGCGTTCAATGTTGCCGACTGCGGCATAACGATAGGCGTAGCCATATACATAATTGCGGTTTTCTACTACGGCGACGATTGATATTGTGCAAACTCGGCATTCCGCGGATTTTTGCGGGCACAAAAAAACGGTCTCGGGAATCCCGAAACCGTTTTTTGTTTCTTTCGAAATATCGGTTAGCCGATCTGGTAGCGTGTGAAACGCTTTACTTCGATTTTTTCGCCGATTGTGGCAACCTTGTGGGTAATCAAATCGCCGATTGTCATCTTGTCGTCCTTGACAAAGGGCTGTTCGAGCAGGCAAATTCCCGAGATGAATTTGTCGATTTTGCCGTCCACAATCTTTTGCTTGATTGCGTCGGGTTTCTTGTCTTCTGCCAGCTGTGCAAGGGCGATTTCGCGTTCCTTGGCAACCAGATCCGCGGGAACTTCTTCGCGCGAAATGCAGATGGGGGCGGCAGCCGCGATGTGCATACACAGGTCGCGCACGAAAGCCTTGAAGTCTTCGTTCTTTGCAACGAAGTCGGATTCACAGGCAACTTCGATGAGAACGCCCACCTTGTTGTTCGAGTGGATGTATGCGGCAACCAAGCCCTGCGAAGCCGTTCTTCCCGCCTTCTTTGCTGCGGTTGCAACGCCCTTCTTGCGGAGAATTTCGATTGCCTTTTCTTCGTTGCCTTCGGCTTCCGCGAGGGCTTTTTTGCAGTCCATCAGACCTGCGCCCGTTGTCGCGCGGAGGTCGCTTACCATTTTTGCAGTAATTTGCATAGCGATTAAATTTTGTTTGGGTTATGCTTTGGGCTCTTCGGCTGTCGCGAGAGCTTCTTCCTTCTTGGAGACGATCTGCGGGTTCTTTACCTGAACCGTGCGGCGGCTGAGTCCGTTCTGGATTGCTTCGACGATGACTTCCGTGATGAGGCGGATGCTCTTTACAGCGTCGTCGTTAGCGGGAATCGGGTAGTCTACGAGCGTCGGGTCGGAGTTCGTGTCGACGATTGCGACGACGGGGATTCCGAGCTTTCGGCATTCCGCAACCGCGATTTCTTCGTTCTTGATGTCGACGATGAAGGCCGCGCCGGGGAGCTTCTTGATTTCCTTGATACCTTCGAAATTGCGGTTCATTCTGTCCATTTCGCGACGGATTGCCGCGGCTTCCTTGGCGTAGAGCTTGTCGAGCGCGCCCGAAGCTTCCATATCGAGGAACTTCTTGTATTTCTTGAGGCTCGACTGGATTGTTTCGAAGTTTGTCAGTGTGCCGCCGAGCCAGCGGTTTACGCAGAAAGGCATATTGCACATCGTTGCGGCTTCGCGGAGGATTTCCTGCGCTTGGCGTTTCGTGCCGATGAACATAACGTCCTTGTTCGAAGCTACGATTTCTTCGAGGAAAGCTATCGCCTTTTCGATTTGGGCGTAGGTTTTTTCGAGGTCGATAATCGAAACCCCCGAGCGGTGATCGTAAACATAGGGCTTTGATTTCGGGTTCCAGCGGCGTGTTTGGTGTCCAAAGTGTACGCCTGCGTCGAGGAGGTCTTTGAGTGTGATATTCATAGTTTTATTGCTCCGTATTTGCTTTAGCAAACCTGGGATATTATCATATTTGAGGTTGATTTTATCGACAACCACACCGTGCGATTGTCAGAAAGCGTTCCATGGAATATCATAACTAACCGTCGTGCAAGCAAATTCTTCGTATTTTTTTCTTTTGCGGCGACGAGTCCGTATTTGCGCAAATTTCATTCCCCGATTGCGGAATTTTTATAAAATTTTTGTCCGTCTTATCGCGATTTTTTTTACGCACTGCGCTTTTTTGCGGTTTCAGCCGCGCGGTTTCAAGTTTTGTATTTATTTGCTGATAAAATTGTTGACAACAAATCCCGTTTCGTTTTGTATGGGCGGCGTTTGATACCTAAATTTGCAAACATACCCGATTTAAAAGTTTGGAAATTGCGTATTAAGATGCTACAATCGTTCCCGCAATCCGAAAAACCGCCCCGATGTCAATCCGAAGGGGATTTGTGTTTTTCTCGGAAGAATTTTCGAAAAGGCGTTGAAAAATGTCTTTTCGGGAAAGAGTAGTAGAGTAGGTTAATAAAGGCGTCCTCGAAAGAGGACGTTCTTTTTTTAGGCTTGCGAGGTTGGGCGATATGTGCGTTTCGCTTTTTTGAACGACGATGACACGTATGTAAAATACGCTTACATCATCGTTCAAAAGCAAAGCCGCCCATCTCATCCCAACCTCGCAAGCCTAAAGGGTTGGCGGAGAAGCCGCGGGCGATATGTGCGTTTCGCTTTTTTGAACGACGATGACACGTATGTTAAATACGCTTACATCATCGCTCAAAAGCAAAGCCGCCCATCTCATCCCAACCTTGCAAGCCTAAAGGGTTGGCGGAGAAGCCGCAGGCGATATTTGCGTTTCGCTTTTTTGTGTATTTGCGTTATCGTTATTTCAATGCACAAAAAAGGCGGCAACGAAATGTCGCCGCCGAATGCTGTTTCGTTGCGTTATTTCTCGAGTAAAGTTGCCGCAAATTTTACGCAGTCTTGGCAGGGGGTCTTGAATTTCGTCTTTATTTCAAGGCATTTTGTCGATCCCGCCAGTTTTGCGAATTTTTCTTCGGTTTCCCGCCGTTTCCCTTCGGGCAGGATTTGCAGCGCGGCGTAGAGTGCCCCGCACATATTGTCGGGGGCTCGCCCGCCGCTGTTGGCTTTCATTTCGTCGAGTCTGTCGTCCCCGCCGCCGTATGCCGCCCAGATTGTTTGGGCGCAAGAGTACGGATTGCGGAACCTTTCCAACGCCTGACGCATTTTATCCATTTTTAATTGTCTCCTCCTGAAGTTTCGCGATTTTTTGCGTGCCGATTCTCGCCAGAGAAAGGAATTGCGCAAGTTGGGAGTCGTCGAAGACGGCTTCTTCGCCGCTTGCCTGAATTTCGACGAATTTCCCCGACCCCGTCATAACGATGTTCGCGTCTACTTCCGCGTCTTTGTCTTCTTCGTACGGAAGGTCAAGGACGGTTTTGCCGTCGCACACACCTACGCTTATTGCCGCCACCGAGTCGCGGAACGGGTCTTCGGCGATGTCGCCCGAAGCGAGCAGTTTTTTTACGGCGAGTTTTGCGGCAACGTATGCGCCGCTAATCGACGCGGTACGCGTGCCGCCGTCTGCCTGCAGAACGTCGCAGTCGAGCCAGATTGTGATTCCCGCGATTTTTTCGAGGTCGGCGACTGCGCGGATTGAGCGTCCAATGAGCCGCTGGATTTCGACCGAGCGTCCGTCTACCTTGCCCGCCGACGATGCGCGTTGTTTGCGCGAGAGTGTGGAGTAGGGCAGCATTGAGTATTCCGCGCTAATCCAGCCTTTGGGCGGGGTGAGGGTGTTCATCCAAGCGGGGAGACGCTTTTCTGCCGTCGCCGCGCAGATGACTTTTGTGTTGCCGAACGAAACGAGTACCGAACCCGTGGCGTTGGGGGCTACTGACGTTTCGAATTTTATGGGGCGGGTTTGATCGCAGGCTCTTCCGTCGGAGCGGGCGAATTCCAATTTTTCTCTTTCATTTTCCATTGTTGCAAATAAGGCATATCTCGAGTTTGTATTTGGGCTTGTGAAATCCGGCTTGATAGGGCGTTTCGGTTTTCGTCGGCAATGACACGTATGTCGAATACGCTTACATCGCCGTCGAACCCCAAAGCCACCCTCTGAAGCCCGATTTGACAAGCCTAAGCAGCGCGGCGTCGCCGCGCGCGGAAAATTCGAATTCCAATTTTTCTCTTTCATTTTCCATTGTTTTTCCGTTAATATTACGGCGTTTTTATTTCACAAGAATATTATTGAAAGGAATACTTTTTATGGAAAACAGGGATGCTTGCGGAGCTTCGTTTTTGGGCAATGCCGAGCGGTCGGCATCGCGCGCGGTTTTTCTCAAAAAAACATATTTCAATTTGGCGTTGGCGATTCTCGTCTTTATCGGAATCGAGGGGCTTCTGATGCAATGGCAGCCCGCGATAGAGCTTGCGCAGACGATGGTTTCGGGGCGCAACTGGCTTGTCGTGCTTTTCGCCTTTATGGGGATTTCGTGGCTTGCGAACACTTGGGCGTTGCAGCCCTCTTCGATAGGCAAACAGTATGCGGGATTGTATCTTTACGTGGCGGCGGAGGCTGTCGTGTTTCTGCCGCTTCTGCTCTTGGCGAATGCAATCGCGCCCGACACAATCGGACAGGCGGCGATTCTCACGCTTTCCCTTGTCGGCGGTCTGACGGCGGTCGTTTTCCTGACGGGCAAAGACTTCTCGTTCTTGGGGGCGTTTTTGTCGATGGGCTTTTTCGTGTCGCTCGGTGTGATAGTTTGCGCCCTGATTTTCGGATGGCAGTTGGGATTGTGGTTCTCTCTTGCGATGGCGGGCTTTGCGACGGTTGCGGTGCTATACCAGACCGGTGCGACAATCTACCGTTATGGCGAAAACCAGTATGTTGCGGCGGCGTTGGGGTTGTTTGCCTCGATAGCGATGCTGTTTTGGTATATTTTGCAGATTCTGTTGAACAGCAGACGGTAGAAATTTAAGTTTTTCCGCAACGGGTCGATGAAAAGTCTGTAGCGGAAAATTTCCCCACGGCGCAGGCCGACAGTAGTGATAGTAGGCGACATCCCGAACCGAACGGTTCGGGATGTCTCTGTTTTAAGGGGGCATTTCGGCAATCGGGAATTGTTCCGATAATATTCTTGACAAAAACGTACGCAATCGCGTACGGTGATAATCGAAAGAAAGGATTACTATGACCGCAATATCTTCTACCTTTGCAAGGAAAAGGCTCTACTCGCTTATCGACGAGGTTGCCGAAACCTCCACGCCCGTCGTAATTACGGGCAAGCGCGCAAACGCCGTTATGGTGTCCGAATCCGACTGGAACGCCATACAGGAGACGCTGTATCTTAACTCGATAAAGGGGATGGGCGAATCCATCAAAAAGGGTATGAAAACGCCGATTTCCAAATGCTCCAAAAAGCTTAGTTGGTAGCAATGTTCGAGTTGGTTTACACCGCGCAAGCCCGAAAGGACGCAAAAAAGATTGCCTCGAGCGGGTTGAAAGAAAAAGCGCAAAATCTGCTTGCGATTTTGGAGGTTAACCCGTTCCAAAATCCGCCCCCGTTCGAAGCGTTGGTGGGCGATTTGACTGGCGCGTATTCCCGACGGATAAATATCCAACACCGCCTTGTCTATCAGGTTTACGCCGAAGAAAAAGTTGTGAAAGTCCTCAGGATGTGGACTCACTACGAGTAATTTTTACGCTCTGCCGTCTTGTATTTTTCATACGACAGATAGGGCTATTTCGCGACGGAGAGAGTGTCGCGTTTTTTTTGTCTTCAAAACGGCGGTATATCGACAAAAGAAAAGGGTTTGCCCGCAAAACGGAACAAACCCGAAATTTTCGTTGTCGACTTGATTAATCCCTGTTTTGCGGGGGCGGCGGCGGGAAGGGGCGCGAGAGCATTCTTTTCATCATATCCTTGACTTCGGGGTCTTTGATTAGCTCTTCGCGTTCGGCATCGTTGAGCACTCCGTCGCCGTCCTTGTCGTATTTCTTTATGAGGTTGGCGCGGCGTTGGCGTGCGTCTTCGAACATTGACCTGCGCTCTTCGGCGTTGAGTTTTCCGTCGCCGTCTTTGTCGAATTTTGCGAGCACCTCCTTGGGGAGTTTGAAGTTTTTGCGCGGACCAATTCGGCGGCGTTGTTCGTTGAACATCTTGCGCTGCTCTTCGAGAAATTCCGCCATTTCGGTTTTGTCGAGTTTGCTGTCGCCGTCTTTGTCGAAGCGTTTCATTACGTCGTCGACGTGTTTGCGGCGCAGGTCCTCCAAGTCGGCGACTTTGTCTTTCATCGCCTCGATTGCTGTCTTTCGCTCTTCGGCATCGAGCCTACCGTCGCCGTTTTTGTCGAAACGCTTCATCAGCTGGATGCGCGTTTCGGGGTCGAGCTTTGAAAACGCGCCGATCTCTTTGCCGCCCTTCGGCGTTTTGGGGGCGTCTTGCGCGATTGCAAAATTCGCCGCGAAGAGGGCGATTATTGGGAGTATCAAAAATTTCTTCATTGTCATTTGCCTTTCATCGAATTAAAACGCGTGCCGTCTTCAAAAGTTTCGGACGATATATTTTGTTTGAAAAAAAACGGCAACGCGCGTAAAACTCGGGGTCTAACTTAAAAATTATGTATCAGGTTACGTTCAGCGACCAGAGTATGTCGGAGCTAAACAAGCTCGACAAGCTCTCGCAACTCGAAATCATCGAATCGTTCGGGGCATTGACATCCGAGCAACTCGAGGGCGGGTTGCCCGAAATCGGCAAAATCCACAGGGGCTCGAAGGTCTACTACAGGCTCAGAACGGGAGACTACCGCATATACTTCGAACTGCTCGAAGACACGCAGACGCTCCACGCCCACTATATTTTGCACCAGCACACGCTTGCCGATTTCGTCTTCCGCTTCAAGCTTCCCTTCAAGGAGGAAACGATGTTCGAGCAGGAGGACAATTTCTGGCGTTATTTGGAATCGTTAAAAAAATGAACACCCCAAACATCAAGAAAAACGTCCATCAGGAGAGCAAAATCTACATTCTGCCGAACACGTTTACGGCGGGAAATCTGTTTTTCGGTTTTCTTTCCATCATCCTTTGCATACAGGGAAAGTTCAACGCGCAGTCGGCGGGAGAGTCGGTCAATCAGGTAGCCGCGCTGATAACGCAGAACAGCAACATAACCTCGACCGCAACGGGCTACTATCTGCTTGCGATTCTCTGCATACTGGCATCGTGCTTTTGCGACGCTCTCGACGGGCGCGTGGCGCGTCTTAGCGGCAAGACATCGCTTTTCGGCAAGGAGTTCGACTCGCTCGCCGACAGCGTTTCGTTCGGGATGGCTCCGTGCCTGCTGATGTTCTTCCTCGTCCTCCAGCCGATTGAGGGGATGAAGGATTCGTATTCGAACCTTCTGAAAAATACGGGTTGGCTTATCGGATTTATCTATATGCTTTGCGCGGCGATACGCTTGGGGCGTTTCAACGTTTTGACGAATCCGTACATTTTGGGACACGAAAAGTACGAGAACGGCGACTACTTTTCGGGATTGCCCGCACCCGCCGCGGCGGGCACGGTCGCGTCGATTGCCCTTACGATGCTCAGCCTCGACCTGCAGGGAATCATTCCGATTCTCCTGATACCGCTGATGCTTCTTATCGCGTGGCTTATGATAAGCAACATTCCGTATCCGTCGTTCAAGCACGTCAGTTGGACTGCGAGTATGCGCTTCCGCTCGTTCGTGGCGTTGATTATATCGATTGTGCTCATCATACTGTTGCGCGAATACAGTTTCGCGATTCTCTTTTTGACCTATGTTTTCTACGCGCCGCTAAAATATCTGCCGCGCGGTCTGAAAATAATTTCGTACAAATTCAAAAAACTGCGTAAAAAATAATGAAAAAATATCTTGTGTGCTGGGGGGCTGCGGCGTGTCTGCTTTGCGGATGCGCGGGCGGAAATTTCGGCGGCGTAAATTCCGCCGACTATGTAAAAAACAGGAGCTTCGAGTCGGGCAAAGTTCTGCTCGACACAAACGGCAGGGTGGTCAACGCGCACGGCGCGGGCTTCCTGTTCCACGGCGGCAGATACTATATGTTCGGCGAGCACAAGCTGGGCGGCACGCTCGGCAACAAGTCGGTTGTGGGCATCCACTGCTACTCCTCGGACGATCTCTACAACTGGCGCGACGAGGGAATCGTGCTGAAGATGTCGAAAGACCCCGAATCGCCGATAATCGTGGGCACGATACTCGAACGCCCGAAGGTTGTCTTCAACAAAAAGACGGGCAAGTTTGTGATGTTTGTACACCTCGAATCGCGGAAGGGCGCGACGGCAAAATCGACGGATATCGACGATATCTACAGGGAGCGTCCCGACTACCGCAGCGCAAAGGTTGCAATCGCCGTTTCCGACAGCGTTGCCGGAGACTACAAATTCCTCAAGGCGGTTCGTCCGAACGCGGGCAAATATCCGCTCGGTTGGGAGGGTAAGCTTAAGGCAATCCGCAACCAGCTCGACGCAAAACATCCGAATTGGGACAACCCCGACAAGATACTGAGCGTTATGAACGGCTCGGAAATTATGGACGGGCATATCTTTTTGCGCGACTTCCCCAACGGGCAGATGTCGCGCGATATGACCGTGTTTGTCGACGACGACGAAAAAGCGTATCTGATAACCGCCTCCGAAGAAAACGGCACGCTCCACATCCACGAGCTTACGGACGACTACCTCGACTTCACGGGCAGGTTTATCCGTACGCGAATCGGCAAGCTCAACGAAGCTCCTGCGGTCTTCAAAAAGGACGGCAAGTATTTTATGTTCTCCTCGTATTGCACGGGTTGGCGTCCGAACCCCGGCAGGCTGAATGTTGCCGATTCGATGTTGGGCGAATGGAAGGAGCTTGGCAACCCGTGCAGGGGGACTGGGCAAAAGGCGGACAGAACCTATCCCGAGGCGAAAGCCGACACGACTTTCCGCTCGCAGAGCACGTATGTCATCCCCGTTCAGGGCAAAAAGGACGCGTTCATTTATGTGGGCGACAGATGGCTGCCCGAGGACGCCATAGACGGACGTTATATTTTCCTTCCTGTCGAGTGGGAGAACGGTCTGCCTGTTATACGTTGGCGCGATTCGTGGGATTTGTCGTTCTTTGACAAGTAGGCGGATACGGATATCCGAGGGTCTTGCGCGGGCTTGTGAAATCGGTCAATCAAGGGCGTTTCGGTTTTCGACGGCAGTGTTTGCGTATGTCTAACGCTCTTCCACCGCCGTCTTTGCGTGAAGTTTTTTAGGCATTGCGGGCGGGTTTTTGCCCGTTTTTCGGAAACCTTGTTAAGTTCCGTTTCGTTTCTTCCGATTAGGATTTGAAAGAATTCCAATTATGAAAAAATTATCCAAAAAAACGTATTTCCTCTTGGCCGCAATTTCAACTTTGATGGGTGTTGCCGCCTATTCGGGCGAGGGCGACAAGCCCGCCGCCCTGAATGCGCCGGCGGTTTCCGCGAAGTCCGACGCGAAGAAGTTGGAGGACATCGCCGAAAAGAATTTCGACAAGGCTCTTGCCGACGCTAAAAAGGAGGGCAAGGTCTTGATGCTCGAATTTACGGGTTCGCAGTGGTGCCCGCCGTGCAAAATGCTTCACAGTTATGTGCTCAACACGGAGAAGTTTTTGAAGCATGCCAAGGACAAGCTCAAGGTTGTCGTAGCCGATTTCGACCGCAGGGGAAAGCCGCGCGATGCCGAGAATGCCGCGCAGTACGAAAAGCTTGCCGAGACCTACGGCTTGACGGGCTTTCCCACGATTGTTTTGATAAATCCGCAGACGGGTGCGGTCTCGAAGCTTGTGGGCTTCCAGACGCAGACACCCGAGGCGTTGATAGAGGTTGTGGAGAAGGTCTCCAAAACCGGAAAGTAGCGGCTTGCGGCTTTGCAAAAACGGTTCGGATGCAGTTTCCGAACCGTTTTTTTGCGGTGCTATTTTGAATCGAAATATTCCCCTGCCGCCTGCTTGTCCTGCGCGATTTGCGCTTTAAGCGCGTCGAGGGAATCGAACTTTTTTTCGGGGCGGATGAACTTCAAAAATTCCACCGCGATTTCCTCCCCCTCGCCGAACTCCACGTCTTCGAAAAGATTCGTTTCGAGCACGGTTTCCGTCGAGTCGTCCACCGTCGGGTTTGTCCCGAAATTTGCAACGCCGTCGTATGGTCTGCCGTCGCGGGTAAGGCGCACTGCGTACACGCCGAACGGCGGCTTGCAGTCCGGATTCCATTTCAGATTGAGTGTGGGAAAGCCGATTGTCCGCCCCAGTTTTTTGCCGCCCGATACGGTTCCGCGCGCCGTGTAGTTGCGCCCCGCGATGTCTTTAAACAGTTGCAGGTCTCCCGCGGAAATGGCTTTGCGCATAAGCGAAGAGCTCATCCGCCGCGCATCTGGCAGATACACTCCCCTAATTGCCGCATACTCCCATCCGTTGCGGGCGGCGGTTTCGGCGAGCGTTTTTGCGTTGCCCTCCGCGCCCCTGCCGTAGACGAAGTTTTCGCCCGTGACGATTCCGACTAGATGCGGAAATTTTTCCTTCAGAAATTCCTCGAAAGACTTGCTTGTTTTCCCCGCGAACGGCAGGTCGAATTTTTTGATAAACACTGCGTCCACTCCCGCTTCGGCAAACATTTTTGCGCGGATTTTACGGGGAAATAGCATTTTCACGGGCGGTCTTCCCATATCGACCACTTTCGACGGGTGCGGCGAGAACGTGAGCACGCACGGGCGGGCGTTGCGGCGGGCGGCAATTTCGCGGGCTTTTGCGACAACCTGCGCGTGCCCCTTGTGGAGACCGTCGAACATACCTATCGCAAGGACGCACGGATATGCGTAGTTTTCGATTTCGTCGAGCGATATTATGTTTCCTGACATTTTAGAGCGCGAAGCTCGGCACTGCCGATGCCACGGGAATGAGAATCTTTTTGATTGCAGACGGATTCATCTGCGAAAGTTTTTCGATTGTCGTTGCGTCGGCGACGTTGAACTTGTCGCTCGAGATTCTGCGCAGGGCTGTCATATGCGCGCCGCAACCGATTTTTTTGCCGAGGTCGTGGCAGACGGTTCTTACATATGTGCCTTTGCTGCACGCCAGTCTGAATTTTGCCGTCGGCTTGTTCCAGTCGAGCAGTTCGAAGTTCGAGATATTGATAAAGCGCGGCTCGCGTTTGACCTCCTGCCCCTGTCGGGCGAGTTTGTAGAGCGGTATGCCGTTGATTTTTTTAGCCGAGAACATCGGCGGGGTCTGGTACTGGTCGCCGATGAAGACTTTCATTTGTTCGCGCAGGTAGTCGGCGTTTACGGCTTCGGGTACGGGCAGTTCCGAGACGGTTTCGCCGTCGGAGTCCTGCGAGTTTGTCTCCACGCCGAGCTTCATTTCTCCTTCGTAAACCTTGTCGAGGCTCATCAGGTATTGGGAGACTTTCGTCGCTCTGCCGACGAGGATTACCAAAAGTCCCGTCGCGAGCGGGTCGAGCGTCCCAGCGTGTCCGACGCCCTTGATTTTCAGAATGCGTCTGACCTTGTCCACTACGTCGTGCGACGTGCAGCCTGCGTCTTTGTCGATGAGGAGAATCCCCTCGTATTCGGGAACGGATTTGTCCATTAAATTTTTGCGTTGAGTTTGTCTGTGTTCCGAAGCGACATCTCGATGTGTTCGAGCAGCTTCGGGTAGAAAGAGTTTACAGTCTCACCGACCGCTGTAAAGCCCGCCGCCGCGAGGTGTCCGCCGCCGCCGAAGTGCTCGGCGATTTCGTTGACACGGTATTCGGGGGTCTTTGCGCGCAGGCTTCCCTTGACCCCGTTTTTGAGGTCTTCGAGCAGCACTGCGATGTCCACGCCGTCTATGCTTCTTGCATAGTCAACGAGTCCGTCGCTGTCCGCCTTTTCCGCGCCCGTGCGCTCGTATACGCCTGCGGGCAGCAAGCCTATGCACACGCGTCCGTTGCAGTGCATTGTCAGCGATTGCAGGTAGGTTGCCAGCAGCTTGAGCTTGGCGAGTTTTTCGCGTTGGTAGAGCTCAATGGCTACTTTCGGCGCATCCGCGCCCGCCTTTACGAGTTCGGTCGCGATTTCGAAAGTCTTTGCGCGCGTCGAAGTTGTCGTGAATTGGCGCGTATCCATCACGATTCCCATATAGAGCCTGTCGGCGTTTTGGGGCGAAATTTTCAGCTTTGCGTCGAACGCCAGTCCCGCGACGATTTCCGCCGTCGCGCTCGCCTTCGGGTCGATGATATTGATTTTCGCGTAGGGGCGGTTCGATGCGTGGTGGTCTATGCATGCAAGCGGAAGCGGGAAGCGTTCGCAAAGCTTTTCGTTCGAGCGGCGGTAGTCGGCGCAGTCTACGGTGACGATTTCAAACGACGAATCGTCGAAGGTTTCTGCCTCGAGCATTTTTTCGTTTCCGACAAAGTTTTCGTAGAGCTGCGGAACGGGATTCTGGTTGACGCACACGACTTCCGCCGCACCCGACTGCCGCAAAAATTCCGCAACGGCAAACTGCGACGATATGCAGTCGCCGTCGGGACGCATATGCCCCACCACGGCTATTTTCCTCCCGCGCACAGCCTTCAGCAGGTCGTTGAAATCGTCGTAATGGGCGGGGAAGTATTGGCTCATTTTGCTTGGAGGGTTAGTCGGTTTTGCCGTCGGAGTCTTCGTCTTCGGCGTGTTGTGCGCCGTCGCAGTCGGCTTGGCGTTCCTTGGCTTCGAGTTCGTCCATCGTGGCGAGCAGGCGCATTGCGCGCTCGGCGGAGGAGTCGAAAATGAAGTGCAGTTCGGGCGTGTATTTTAGAATCACCTTTTTGCCGAGCATCTGACGAAGCTCCTTTTTTATCGATGCAAGCAGTCTGCCCGCTTTGGCGACGTTTTCGCGGTCGCCGAGAACCGAGTAGTACACGCGCGCATTCTTTAAATCGGGCGAAATATCCGCTTCCGTAAGCGTAATTGCGACCGATTCCGAACGCCAGCGGCTGTGGAGCAGCCCGCTTAGTTCGTGCAGCACAAGTTCGCCGACTCTGATTTTTCGCTGTCCCATGTCGGTTTAGAGGTCGGGGCGGATTTCGAGAATTTCGAAGCACTCGATGATGTCGCCCGCTTCGAAGTCTTCGAAGTTGTTGAGCGAAATACCGCACTCGTAGCCCGCGCGGACTTCCGAAACGTCGTCCTTGAAGCGTTTGATGTCGGAGATTTTGCCCTTCGAAAGTTCCTTGCCCTTGCGGAATACCCGCGCGAATTTGTCGCGCTTGACGATGCCTTCGGTGACCATGCATCCTGCGACTTTTCCGCCTTTCGAGACATTGAAGAGCGCGCGCACCTCCGCCGCGCCGAGTTTGTTCTCGCGCAGTTCGGGTTCGAGCAGGTTCTTCATTGCGTCGCGCACCTGATTGATGAGCTCGTAAATGATGTTGTGGGTGATAAATTCCACGCCCTTGTGTTTTGCGTAGCCCGCGACGCCGTTTTCCTGCTTTACGTTGAACGCTACAATCGAGGCTTCGGCGGTTGAGGCAAAGTCCACGTCGGTCTTCGAAATCTGACCTACGCCGCTCGAGATTACCTCCAGCTTTACTTTGTCGCTCTTTATGTCTTCCAGACACGCTACGAGCGCTTCAACCGTACCCGAAACGTCGCTCTTTACCACGCATCTGAAAACTTTTTGGTCTTTGTTTTCGATTGCCGCCATCAACTCTTCGAGGCTCGAGGGTTTGGGGGCGACCTGTGCCGCCTCCTGCTTCTTGCGCTCGAGGATTGCCTCTTCGGTCATCTTGCGGGCGGCTCTGTCGTTTTCAACGCGTCTGAAAGATTCGCCCGCTTCGGGTGCGCCCGTCCAACCCATAACGACTGCTGGTGTTGCGGGCAGGGCTTTGTCCATCTTTTTACCCTTGTCGTCGAGCAAAGCGCGGACTTTGCACCAGTTTTCGCCGCAGACCAGAACGTCGCCGGGCTTCATTGTGCCCGCGCGTACGATGACCGTGGAGGTTGCGCCGCGACCCGCTTCGAGCTGGCTTTCTATCACTACGCCTTCAACGGTCGCCTTCGGGTTCGCCTTGAGTTCCATCATTTCGGCTTGCAGGAGCACGAGCTCGAGCAGCTTGTCGATGTTCGTATTTTTGAGTGCCGAAATCGGCGTACAAAGCACTTCGCCGCCCCAGTCTTCCGAGGTGATTCCGCGTTTCTGCATTTGCTGTTTTACGCGGTCGATGTTCGCGCCCTTTGCGTCCATCTTGTTGATTGCCACCACAATCGGTACGCCCGCCTTTTGCGCAAAATTCAACGCTTCGTCGGTCTGCGGCATAAAGCCGTCGTCGGCTGCGACAACCAAAATCGCAATGTCGGTTACGTTCGCGCCGCGCTCGCGCATTTTCGAGAACGCCGCGTGTCCGGGAGTGTCGAGGAAGGTTATCTTTTTGCCGTTGCATTCAACTTGGTACGCCGCCGTGTGCTGCGTGATTCCGCCCGCTTCGCCCGCAACGACGTTCGAATTTCTGATTGTGTCCAGCAGCGTGGTTTTGCCGTGGTCGACGTGTCCGAGAATGCAGACGATGGGCGGGCGCGGGACGTAGTTTTTGATGTCGTCTTCTATGCGCTTTGCCATTTCGCGCTTTGCCGCCTGCGCCGCGAGCTGCTGCTGCTGCTGTTCGCCCCTGTGCTTGATGTCGAGGTTGAAGCCGTGGTTGAGTGCTATTCTGATTGCAACGGGTTCTTCAATCGCCTGATTCATCGAGGCGAAAATGCCCATATCCATAAGTTCGGATATAAGGCGGAACGGTTTGATGTCCATCGACTTCGCGAAGTCGCGCACAATAATCGGCGGCTTCGTGGTGATGACTTTGCGCTTGCCGCCTTCGGTATTTGCCGCGGGTTGTTCCTGCGTTTTCGAAACGCTTGGCGGAACTGCGGCGGGTGCTTTGCGCATCATGGGCGGCACCATCGGCGCAGGACTGCGCGTGGGAATCGGGGGAACGGCGGGAGCGGGGCTGCGCGAAATTGTCGGCGGCACAACGGGCGCGGGCGACGACGGACGCGAAACGGTCGGCATCGGCATACGCGGAGGTTGTTTCGGCTCCATTCTGACTACGACTTCGGGCTGTTTGATTTTGTCCGATTTCGGCGCGGTCGGGGGAACCGAAGGCATCGAGATTTTCGGACGCGAAATTGTCGGCGGGACGGCGGGAGCGGGGCTGCGCGAAATTGTCGGCGGCACAACGGGCGCGGGTTTGCGCACGGGCACGGGCGGCGGCGTAACCGCCGTCGGACTCGATACCGCAGGCTGCGGAGCGGGTTTTGCCGCTTCGGGCGCGGGCTTCGTTTCCGCCGCGGGTTCGGCGGGTTTTTCGGCTTCGGCGGCTTTCGCTTCGGCTTCGAGCTTTTGGCGTTTTTCGTCTTCAACGTCCTGCGCCGTTTTTACATACTTGGGCTTTTCGGGAGCTTTTCCCGCTTTCGGTTCTTCCGCAGCGGGCTGCACCGCCTGCTGCGGCTGGGCTTCGTTGGATACCGTTGCAGAGGCTTTGAAATCGTTTGCGATTTCTTCGGCATACAGAGGCGCGATTGCGTTGGATGATGTTTTAATTTCCAAGCCGTATTTGTCTTTGCGCTGGTTGATGAACTCAATCAGCTCCTTGCTCGGAACGTTCAGTTGTTTTGCCAATGCGTGTATTCTGATGCTCATTTAAAGCCTTGTTTTTTTGCCGCCTATTACTGCGCCTGATATTCTTTTACCGCGTTGATTATCCTTTCGGCTTCGGCTTGGTCGAAACCGATTTCCGCGAGTTCGTGGGGTTCCGCGCCGTCGAAGACTTCGACGCTCGAGAAACCGCTTCTCGCCAGAATTACGACCTTTTCGTAGGGGAGGAACGGCAGGATTTTGGCGAGGTTTTCAGCCGCCTGCGCGAGTTTTTCGTCCATACCCGCTTCGCCCGTCGATTCCTTGGCGATATCGAGCTTCCAACCGAGGAGGCGCGAGGTGAGTTTCGCGTTCGAGCCGCGTTTGCCGATTACAACCGACAGGTCTTCCTCGGAAACTTCGAACGAAATGACCTTGTTGTAGTTGTCGATTTTTACGTTCTTTGCGACCGCGGGTTTAATGCACTCTTCGAGTAGCGTTTTGGGGTCGGGCGAATATTTGATTACGTCGATTTTTTCGCCGTTGAGTTCGCGCACTATGCTTTTAACGCGCGAGCCGCCCGCGCCTACGCACGCGCCCACGGGGTCGATGCGGGGGTCGTCGGAGCTGACTGCAATTTTCGTGCGGTAGCCGGGTTCGCGCGCCATCGCGTCGATTCTGACCGAGCCGTCGGCGATTTCGGAAACTTCCAAGTCGAAAAGTCTGCGGACGAACTTGTAGCTCGCGCGGCTGAGGATGATTTCGGGGCCGCGCGGCGAGTTGTCGATTTCGAGCAGCAGGCAACGGATGCGTTCTCCGGGGGCGTAGTCTTCGCCGATTACGCATTCGCGCTTGGGCATAATCGCCTCCGCCTTGCCGAGGTCGACAACGAACGCGCCCTTTTCGCGGCGGCGCACTGTGCCCGATACGATGTCGCCCACAACGTCTTTGTAGTCGTCGAAAATACGTTCCTTTTCGAACTGGCGGACTTTCTGGATGATGCTCTGGTAGACGTTCTTCGCCGCGATTCTGCCCAGATTGGAAAGGTCGATTTCCCTTTCGATGACGTCGCCGATTTGCGCGTCGGGCTTGAGGATTTTCGCCTTGTCGATGTGGATTTGCGTTGCGGGGTCGGCAACGCTGTCTGTTACCGTCAGCAACGCCCACGATTTCAGCGCGCCCGACTTGGGATTGATTTCAATCTTCAGGTCGTAGCTTGCGTGCATACTTTTTGCGGCAGCATTTTTGATGGCCGCGGATATGGATTCAATCATATCCTGCCGGCTGATTTGCTTTTCCTTCTCCATGTATTCGAGAATTGCCAAGATTTCGCTGCTGTTGCTCATATTGATTTATTTTCGGTATTAAGTAATTGTTTGTAGACAAAAAAGAGCGGGCATAGCCCACTCCGAGTCTTGTTCCTTATACTCTACAAGGGATTTCCCCTTGTCAAGTGTTTTTGGTTGCGGATTGCCGAGGGTTTTCTTTGGGCTTGTGAAAATAGGCTTGATGCGGCGTTTCACATTTCGGCGGCACTGGTCGCATATGTGAATATGCTCGCACCGCCGCCGAAATGTAAAGCCGCCGCCTGAAAGCTGTTTTGACAAGCCCAATCAGCTTGGCTACGCCAAGCGCGGAGTTTTTTAGATTTTTGTTTTCGGATAGCCGAATTTGATTCTACCCAAAACTCGCTCCGCTTGTTTTTGTTATAGCTTTGCCGCCATTGTTTCCGCCAAGGTTTCGAGTTCTTCGAACGTTTTTTTGTCGGGTCTGCCTTTTGCCAGTACGGGCGGAAGTTTTTCGGGCTTTGTCTGTGTGAACATCGCCTCTATCGGCGCAGTCATATTGCCCGCCCATCCGAACGAGCCGATTACCGCCGAAACTTTCAGCTTGGGACGCAGAATGTTCGCCAAGTATGCCGCGTATATCGATTTCGGGTGCGGTCCCGTCAAGAGCATCGACGTGCCGAATACCAAGCCCGACGCGTCTACAAGTTCCATTGCAAGTTCGCCTTCGTCTATTTCCATCAGGTCGGCTTTCGCCGTTTCGATTCCGCGTTTTTTGAGCGCGTTTTCGAGGTAGTCCACCATCAGCGTTGTGTTTTCGTACATCGAAACGTACGCGATAATCACTTTCTTCGACGCGGCGGGAGATGTCCACTGCGCGTACAGGTTTTGGATAAATTCCACATCCCCGCCCCTGTAGACGGGACCGTGGCTCGGCAGAATCATTTTCGGCGCAAGGGCTCGCGTTTTGGCAAGGTATTTTGCGCAGAAATTTGCAAACGGCATCATTATTTCGGCGTAATAGCGTTTTGCCGCCAGAGCCAAATCGGGCGAGCAGTCGGCGAAAAGTTCGTGCTTTGTGTAGTGCGCACCGAAAAAGTCGCACGAGAACAGGAACGCGTCTTCGACGAGAAACGTGCACATTGTGTCGGGCCAATGCACCCACGGGGTCGGTATAAACTTGAGGGTTTTGCCGCCGAGCGGCAGCTCCTGCCCGTCGGTGACCGTGTCGATTCGCTCGGGATTTACGCCGAGCATATTTTGCAGGTTTTCGGCGCATTTGGACGAGCAGCAGACCCGCGCTTCGGGGAATGTTTCGAGAAGTTTGGGAATCATTCCGCTGTGGTCGGGTTCGGCGTGGTTCGATATGATGTAGTCGATTTTTTCGCCCGAAGAGGCAATCGCATCCATATATTGACCGCCGAATTTTTCGTACATTGTGTCGACGAGCGCGGTTTTGTCCGCGCCCTTGACCAAGTAGGAATTGTACGTTGTGCCCTGCGGAAGCGGCACGAGCTGGTCGAAAACCTTACGCTGCCGGTCGTGGATTCCGCAATAAAAAACGCCGTCCGCGATTTTCTTCATTTATTCTTCCTCTTCCTCGAATTGGTCTTTGCCCACGCCGCAGAGCGGACATACCCAGTCTTCGGGCAGTTTTTCGAACGGCGTTCCCGCGGGAATGTTATTGTCGGGGTCTCCGTTTTCGGGTTCGTAGACGTATCCACAGACTTGGCATTTGTATTTTTTCATAACAGTGTATCCTTTCATTGTTCCTCTTCCTCGAATTGGTCTTTGCCCACGCCGCAGAGCGGACACACCCAGTCTTCGGGCAGTTTTTCGAACGGCGTTCCCGCGGGAATGTTGTTGTCGGGGTCTCCGTTTTCGGGTTCGTAGACGTATCCACAGACTTGGCATTTGTATTTTTTCATAACAGTGTATCCTTTCATTGTTCGGGTCGATTCAACTGCGAATCGGCGCATATGCAACATTTTAATCGGAGAAATTCCTGACGGCTTCAAGGAAAGGTTCGAGATATTTCCGCGAGTTTACCTCTCCGATTCCCTTTACTCTGAGGGCTTCTTCGCGTGTTTTGGGGCGTTCCGCCGCCAAGCCGCGCAGGACTGCGTTTGTGAAAATTTTGAACGCGAACACTCCGCCCGCGTCGGTGCGGACTTTGTTGCGGACTTTTACAAGCTCGTCGTAAAGCGGTTTGTCGGCTTCGGAAATGCCGTCCGCGCCCGCTTTTTTCGCCGCTTTTTTGCCGCCCGCAAGCTTCTTTTCGCCTTCGAGCTTTGCGCGTCCGATTTTCGAAACGTAGCGAGGGTATCTCATTTTCAGTTCGGCAACTTCGCCGAGCATAACCGATACGCCGAAGTCGGTAAGCCCCGCGAGCGGGTACTGCCCGTCTTCGATTTCCACAAGCCCCGTGTCTACAAGCGACGTGAAAAGTTCCGACACGAACTTCGCGCCGTGTTCCTTCAAAATTCCGTATGTCGAAAGGCGGTCGACCCCCGCCGACAGCAGCTTTTCGTCTTTGCTGCCCAGCAAGCACTTTACGATTTTCTCGCGCCCGAAACGCGGCTGCCATCGGCGCGGGGCGACTCTAACCGACATCCGCGCAACGCCGCTTAGGGCTTTGCGCACCTCGGCGAGTTCGTCGGGCGGCAGGGCTTCGAAAATCTGCGGGGCTGGCGATTCGCGGCAGATGTCGCATTTCCCGCACGGTTCGGGCGCGTGTTCGCCGAAGTATTTGAGAATCCAGCGTTGGCGGCACTCCTTCGAATAGGCGTAGCGCAGAACGTCTTTGAGCTTTGCTTCGTCGCGCCGCCGCTTTTCCTCGAGCTGCCCGTCGGGGAAAACGATCTGGCTTGCGTCGATGTCGGGGCGCGGAAAGCGCGTGCCGCGCGTCCGCGAAGCGGGAACGTCGAAGCGTTCGATAAATCCGAGCCTTCGCAGAATCGAAATAGAGCTTGATACCGCCATCGAATTTGCGCCGTTTCCGCCGAATTTGCCGCGTTTGGGAGTTCGCCGTCCGCCCGAAAAGCGCATATAGTCGGCGACTTCCTCCGCCACGGAGTCTATGGGCATAAAGCATTCGTACGAGTTGTCGGCGTTTTCGCGCAGTACCCTGTAGACGGCGCGGATGAAGTCGGCGTCGGGGTTTGCTCCCTCTATGAAAAATTCCTGAACGCGCTTGTCGGCGTACATCAAAAGCATTTCGCAGTACGACTCCCCGCCGTCGCGCCCCGCGCGCCCCGCCTCCTGATAAAGGGCTTCCACACTGCCCGTGAGTTCGTAGTGGCAGACGAAGCGGATGTCGGGGCGGTCGATACCCATCCCGAAGGCGTTTGTGGCAACCGCAATGTTTGCGGTTTTGCCTATGAACGATTCCTGCGCAGCGTCGCGCTCCGAAGGTGTCATTGCCCCGTGGTAGACAATGTGGCGCACGCCGTCTTTCCAAAGTTTTTCCGACAACGTCTCTACGCTCTTGCGGGTTGCGCAGTAGACTATGCCCGTTTTGTATTTGTCGACAAGTTCGCAGATACGCGAGTATTTTTCCGCCTTGCTCGAAACTTCGCGCACGTTGAACGACAGGTTGGGGCGGGCGAACCCCGAGACGAAAACGGCGGGGTCGCGCAGTTGAAGCTGCGAGATTATGTCCGCCTTGACTTCGGGCGTCGCCGTCGCGGTGAATGCGGCGCAGACGGGGTTGCCGAGCCTTTTGAGCGTTTCGCCGAGCCGCATATAGTCGGGGCGGAAGTCGTGCCCCCACTGGCTGATGCAGTGCGCTTCGTCGACCGCGAAAAGCCCGATTTTCACGCCCTGCAGCGCGCGCATAAACGATTGCGCCCTGAAGCGTTCGGGCGCGACGTATGCAAGCTTCAGCCCGCCGCGCGCAAGGCGGTCGAGAACCTCCTGCTGTGCTTCCCAAGTCTGCGAGCTGTTTATCATCGCCGCGGGGATTCCCCTTGCCCCGAGCGCGTCAACTTGGTCTTTCATCAGCGCGATGAGCGGCGAAATCACGAGCGTTATTCCGTCGGAAAGCATTGCGGGCAGCTGGTAGCAGAGGCTTTTGCCTCCGCCGGTGGGCATAATCGCGAGGGTGTCGCGCCCCGACAAAATCGACGCGATTATTTCGTCCTGCGGACTTCTGAAGGAGTCGTGCGAAAAGTATTTTCTGAGGGCTTCTGTGAGTTTTGCGTCAACCATTGCGGATTTTTGACGAACAATAAAGCGTCCCGCCCGCGCGGCTTCAACCTTTTTTGAAGCAAAATAATTGACAAAAACAAAGCATTGTGGAGACTTCCGTTTATATGGAACCCGTTTCATACATTCCAGTTCTGGTGCAGATTGTCGTAGCCGTCGGAATCGGCGCGGCGATAGTTGCGGCAAGCCATATTTTCGGGCAGAGGGCAAAGACCAACACACTCAAAGACTCCGCCTACGAATGCGGCAACGAACCCGAGGGCATTCCGCACCCGCGCTTCGGCGCGCGCTTCTATCTGACGGCAATGCTTTTCGTGGTCTTCGACATCGAAGTGGTGTTTATGATTCCCCTTGCAATGGCGTATCCCGACTTGGTCTCCGAGAAGCTGCCCGTCGTCCTGCCCGTGCTGTTTTTCATCGCGCTGATGGCGGTTGGTCTGGTGTACGAAATCAAAAAGGACGCGCTCAACTGGAACATTCCGAAGTCTAACTAAGAAAAATGCAGCTGGGAAGATTCTTCAAAAAGTCGCGCATAATCGACATTGAAAGTGCCGATTTCAAGGGCGTTTTGGCGGAACTGCTCGGCACAATACCCGATGCCGCGCTCGGCGCGGCGGACAGAAACGCGATTATGCAGGGGCTTGTGGAGCGCGAAAACGCGATTTCCACATACCTCGAAAGCGGTGTCTGTATGCCGCATATGCGAATCGAGGGGCTGAGGGAAAAATACGTTCTTGCCGTTGGGCGTTGCACGCACCCCGTAAAAATCAGGGACAACGAAGAGCCGAAAAACATTTGCACGGTCTTTCTGTTGCTCTCGGACGACCACGTCGAGTCGTATATGGACACGCTTTCGGTTCTCGCGAAAATATTTTCGGGAGATTCGGATGTCGTGCGGAAAATCAAGCAGTCCGCCGATTTGGCTGCGTTTAAAAACGCCGTGGCTGAGATTTTTTCGGCGGGAAAGCCTGCCGCCGCAAAGCCCGCCGCCGGCGGAAAAGCCCAGAAAATAGACCGCGCTACGCGCCGCAAACTCGCCGAACAGGCGAAGACAAACGACCTCATTATGCGTTCGGCGGTGAAAATCGCCAAGATTTCGAAATGTTCGATTATTCTCATACAGGGCGATACTTTCGAAAAATTCCCCGACCTCACCAAGCGGCTCGAGGGTATGCGCGTCGTGGTGATAACCGAGAAACCCACGTTTCCCGTGCCGTCGTCCTGGCAGGTCATCAACGTCAGGGCGTTCTCGAAATCGAGATTTTCGCAGCTTCGGAGCGCGATGATGATAGGGCTTACGCGCGGCGTTTTCAGCCTTAAGGACAAACTCTGCTGCATAGGCGGCGTGCTCGAGAGCAACAAAATAGACACGATTGTCTCGCTCGACATCGAAAAGGAATACGCCGACGTGTTTATCGGGCGCAAAAATTTTCTGCCCGAAGGCGTAAAGCCCGAGGTAATCGAGCGCGTAATCGACATCGCAACCGAGCTTTCGGTGGAGGGGCGCGAGGGCAAACCCGTGGGCTGTATTTTCGTAATCGGCGATGTCAACGAACTGCGCTCGCACATCAAGCAGCTCATTCTCAATCCGTTCTACGGCTACAAGCCCGAAGACAGAAACATTCTCAATCCGTTTATGGACGAAACCGTGAAGGAGTATTCGCTAATCGACGGGGCGTTCATAATCGACGGCGGCGGAATTTTGGAGTCGGCGGGGTCGCTAATCCATACGCCCGACTTCAAGTTGCAGCTCCCGGGGGGGCTCGGCGCGCGCCACGCGGCGGCGTATTCGATTTCGCTGATGGCAAACTGCATATCGCTTGTTGTTTCGTCGAGCACGGGGCAGATAACTCTTTTCCGACGCGGGCAAATGCTGCCGATTACGGAAAAAAAGCGCGAGTGATTTTTACCAAATAACATAGACAACAATATATATCTGCCGACTTCGACAAAGTCGGCAAATTTTCTTATTATGATGAAATATTTCAAATGGTCGTTCGGCGTGTTAATCGGCGGGATTGTCTTCGCGTTCTGGCGCGGGGAGTCGATGCAGGCGGGCTTGGGATTCAAGGACGTGGTGGCGGCTCTGATTATCAGTGCGCTCGAAATCAGCCTTTCGTTCGACAACGCCGTAATCAACGCCGCAAAGCTCGAAAAAATGTCGGAAATCTGGCGGCGGCGTTTTCTGACTTGGGGTATTGCGATAGCGGTTTTCGGTATGCGATTTGTCTTCCCCATTGTGATTGTTGCGGTGTTCTCGGGCATATCGTGCAGGGCGGTGCTCGACTTGGCGTTGCACAATCCCGACGAGTATGCGCGGCTGCTTTCGCACGCGCACGTCGGCATTTCGTCGTTCGGCGGCGCGTTCCTTTTTATGCTGTTTTTCGAGTTTATGTTCGACCGCGAAAAGAGCGTCCATTGGATTTCCGCGCTCGAAAAACCGCTTCACAAACTGGGGCGTTTCAAAGCCGCTCCGACACTGTTGACATTGGCAATGCTCGGCGTTGTGCAGACGCTGCTTCCCCGCGATGAAATCGCGATGTCGCTTGTCGCGGGGGTTGCGGGGGTAGCGATACACTTGGCGATACACGGCGCGAGCGCGAAGCTCGAGAAAATGGCGGCGGCGCAACACGCATTCGCGCTCAAACACGCGGGTCTGATGGCGTTTGTGTATCTCGAACTCATCGACGCGTCGTTCTCGCTCGACGGCGTTTTGGGGGCGTTTGCAATCACGAAAGACGTTATGATTATCGCGCTCGGCTTGGCTGTGGGCGCGTTTTTCGTGAGGTCGCTTACGGTGGCGCTCGTGGAGAAAAAGACGCTCGACAAACTTTGCTATCTTACACACGGCGCATATTGGGCGATAGGCACGCTCGCCGCGCTGATGTTCGTTTCGACAATCCGCGAAGTGCCCGAAATCGTAACGGGATTGACGGGAATCGCGCTGATAGTCTCGTCGCTCGTGTGCTCGCTAAAACCCGCGAAGCGGGGGGCGTAGCCTTTTCGAAATCCGCAAAGTTCCGCCGCCCCGTTTAGGCTTGAAATTGTCCGCCGATTCTATGTTATGGAGGGCAAATGGGAAGCGTATTCGGTAAAATTTTCAGAGTCTCTACTTTCGGCGAAAGCCACGGTGCGGGGATAGGTTGCGTAATCGACGGGTGTCCGTCGCTGCTCGACCTGTCCGCGGACGATATTCAGCGCGAGCTTGACAGGCGGCGTCCGGGGGGCAATCTGCTCGGTACGCAGCGCAACGAAGCCGACGCGTGCGAGATAATTTCGGGCGTTTACGAGGGCAAAACTTTGGGCACGCCCATTTGCATTCTCGTGCGCAACAAAGACCAGCGCTCGCAGGACTATTCCGAAATCGCAAAGCTTTGGAGACCCTCCCACGCCGACTTTACCTACGATATGAAATACGGTTTGCGCGACCCGCGCGGCGGCGGCAGAAGTTCCGCCCGCGAGACAATCGGGCGCGTGGCGGCGGGTGCGGTTGCGAAAAAATTTCTCGGCGGCGGCGTGAAAATCACCGCTTGGGTCGAAAGCGTGCACGCAATCGCGATGCCCATGCAACGCCAGACTCCCACTGCGGAGGAAATCGAGGCAAGTCCCGTGCGCTGCCCCAATCCGCAGGCTTCGGCGCGTATGGAGGAATTCATTAAAAAGGCTCGCGCCGAGTGCGACAGTGTCGGCGGGGTAATCCGCTGCCGCATCGAGGGGCTTCCCGCGGGTCTTGGAGACCCCGTCTTCGACAGATTCGAGGCGGACTTGGCAAAGGCTATGCTTTCAATTCCCGCGTCGAAGGGCTTTGAAGTCGGCGGCGGTTTCGCTTCGGCGCGTATGTTCGGTTCCCAAAACAACGACGTATTCGCGCTCGACGAAAACGGCGCGGTTACCACCCTTACGAACAATGCCGGCGGCGTTCTCGGCGGCATGACCACTTCGCGCCCCGTGGATTTTCGCGTGGCGTTCAAGCCGACTGCGACTATTGCAAAAGAACAAAAAACCCTCACCCGCGAACTCGAACCGACGACGGTCATTGGCAGGGGCAGGCACGACCCCTGTGTGTTGCCCCGTGCCGTCCCGATTGTCGAGGCGATGGCGGCTCTCGTCTGCGCCGATGCGGTGCTCGTCCAGCGGACGGTTAGAAAGTAGAAAATGAGTATTCCGGCATATTTTATTTTGGGCACGCCGACATCGGGGCGTTGCGGAATCTGCGCCGACGTAATCTACAAGGCGTTGAACGACGACGATTTTTGCGGCGTGTTCGTATCGCAGAACGAGACTCCGACTGCGTTCGACGAAAGTATTTCGTCGGCGCAAAACGCGGGGCTTGTCTATTATTCCGACGCCGACGATGCGCGGACGAAGATTGCCGAGCTCGACAAGTCGCGCTTCACGCACGTATTCTACATTGCCGACTCCGCCAAGAACATCGCCGACGAAGTGGAGCAGTTCAAGAAGACGGTCGATTGCGGCGACATCAGGCTTGCCCGCATTTGGAGCGTTCTCGACTGCGCCTCTTTTGCGCGTTGCCCGAACGAGTTCGCGCCCTATGCCGATGCGCTCGCGCACTTTGCCGACTGCTTTTTGCTCTCGCGCCGTTCGAACGTCTCCAACAGGGAAATCGAGAACATCAGGGCGCGCTACGAACGCCAGTGCTATCCGATGTCGGTCGAGCTTGTCGACAAAAAGTTCGAGGTTGCCCGTCCCATAGAGTTGCTGATTGAAGAGGCGCGCAGAATTTCGATGCTCTTCGACGACATCGACCCGATAGACGAGCTCGACATCGACGGCGACAACATTCCCGACGAACCTTTCGACTTGCAGCGCAAGCCCGATCCGTATTTACAGCGCGCCGCCAACGGAATGCGCCTAAAGCCCGTTCCCGACGTCTCGGAAATCGTGCGCGAGACGAGGAAACTTGAAAATATCCGAATATGAAAAAATTTAATTTGAAGAAATACACGGCTTCGAACGTGGCGAAGATGAGCGGCTATGTCCCCGGCGAGCAGCCGAACGGCGGCGGTTGGGTGAAGCTCAACACAAACGAATTTCCGTATCCGCCCAGCCCTAAAGTCGTCGAGGCGATAGCGGCGGAAGTTGGCGCGGACGGCGCGTTGCTGCGTCTGTATCCCAATCCCGAAAGTTCCAAACTGCGCGAAGCGGTGGGCAGGTACTACGGTGTTCCCGCCGAATACGCCTTTGCGGGCAACGGCTCCGACGACATTCTGAACATCGCAGTCCGCGCCTTTACCGACTCCGAAAAGTGCGCGGCGACAATCGACCCGAGCTATTCGCTCTATCCCGTTCTGGCGAAATTGCAGAGCTCCCAGCTCGTGCAGATTCCGTTCGGCAAAAATATGCAAATCGCTTTCGACCGCATATTCTCGTGCGGCGCGGGGCTTTTCTTTTTGACCAATCCGAACGCGCCGACCGGCATAGGGTTCGATTGCGAAACGGTCGAGAAAATCGTTTCGAACTTCGACGGAATCGTGCTTGTGGACGAGGCGTACGCGCCGTTTGCGGAATATTCGTGCGCGCCGCTCGTGATGAAGTACGACAACCTGATCGTTTGCGGAACGTCTTCGAAGGGGTGGGGGCTTGCGGGAATGCGCATTGGCTGGGCGGTCGCCAACCCCGCGATTGTCGAAGTTCTCGACAGGGTTCGCGACAGCTACAATCTCGACAGGCTCGCGCAGGCTGCGGGCATCGCCGCGCTCGCCGACGTTTCGTACTACGCCCAGAAGTGCGGCGCGGTAATCGCCGAACGCGAGGCGACCGAAAAATTCTTCGATTCCGTCGGCTGGAAATATTTTAAAAGCTCGGCGAACTTCGTGTTCTTCAAGCCCGTTCTGAACGGAAAGACGTGCGCGAAAATCGCCGCCGACCTCTTCGAATTTATGCGCGAAAACAAAATTCTGCTGCGCTATTTTGCGTCGCAGAAAAAAATCTCCGACGGCATAAGGCTGTCAATCGGCACGCCCGCGCAGATGGAAAAATTCAGAAAAACCGCAAAAAAATGGCTGAAGCAAAGGCAGGGATAATTATGGACAACCGCACCGCAAAAATCGTACGCAATACAAAGGAAACCCAGATAGAGCTCGAGATAAATCTCGACGGCTCGGGCAACTACGAGGTCGAAACGGGCATTCCGTTCTTCAACCATATGCTCGAGCTTTTCGCCCGCCATGGTCTGTTCGACCTCAAAATAAGGGCAAGGGGCGATATCGACATCGACTACCACCACACTGTCGAGGATGTGGGAATCGTGCTCGGTCAGGCGGTCAAAATGGCGGTCGGCGACAAGGCCGGCATGAACAGGTACGGCTTCTTCATCCTGCCGATGGACGAGGTTCTCGTTCGCGTTGTAATCGATCTTTCGAATCGCCCGATTTTGGTCTACAATCTTGGTTCGCTCGAGGCGCGCGTGCGCGACTTCAACGTGTCGCTCTGCCGCGAGTTCTTTCAGGCGTTCGCCAACGAGTCCGGCGCGAATCTGCACGTCAATCTGGAGTACGGCGACGAGCCGCACCACATTGCAGAGGGCGCGTTCAAGTGTTTCGCAAAAGCCCTCTCGATGTCGGTTGCAATCGACCCGCGCAGGGGCGGTATGATTCCGTCGACAAAAGGTTCGATATAAAATTTTCCGCGACGGCGGCGGACAAACGAAAATGTCCGCCGTTTTTTGTGGCAACTATGCCGCTTTTTTGCTGGCGCCTCGCATTCCACAAACAACTACACACTACACTATGCACAAATTGATAAACACAATCGCATGCGCGTCGCTTGCCATTTTGGCTGCCGCGTGCGTTTCGGGGGAAAACGGAGTCGTCGAAAAGACCGACGGCAACAGGGTTTCGTATAAATTTACCGACAACAAAAAGCCGCTTGTAAATGCGGGGATGGGGTGGGTTCACCACTACTATTCGGGGCGTACGGGCAACTATGGCTACTATCTGGAGCCGTCCGACTCGCTCGACTGGTTTCCGGGGGCGAATGTTCAGTATATGCGCATTCCGTGGGCGTTCGTAGAGCCAGAGGACGGCAAATTCAACTGGTCAGTTTTCGACACGCCCGCGCAACGCTACATCGAAAAAGGCAAGAAATTCGCAATCCGCATAAACTGTTGCGAGCACTGGATTCCGTGGGCGACTCCCAAATGGCTTAAGGACAAGGGCTGCAAGGGCGTGCAGTTCACCGTCCGCCGCGGACCCGACCCCAACGGCGCGTGTTGGGAGCCAGACTATCTCGATCCGATTTACCTCGAACATCTCGAACGCCTCATAAAGGCGCTCGCCGAACGTTACGACGGCAATCCGAATGTGGCGTTCATAGACATCGGCACGTTCGGGCTTTGGGGAGAAGGACACACGGGCGCGAGCAGCAAGCTTCCCCGCGATGTCCAGATTAAGGCGGTAAAGCTTCAGATAGACATATACACGAAGTATTTCAAGAAGACGCAGCTTTGCATCAGCGACGACGTTGACGGTTGGAAAGAACAGAAGAATTTCCCCGTGCTCGACTACGCGCGTTCGAAGGGCGTTTCGCTGCGCGACGACTCCATTTTGGTGGACATTCCCGAGCCTCCGAATCCGAAGAAAAAGGGGCACAAAAAGGCTTCGTGGTATCACGCGGAACTTGCGGGACGCTATTGGCAGACTATGCCCGTTATCGTAGAGCACGAGCACTACGGGCTTTCGAAGGCACGCGGCGCGTGGAAGGGTGAATGGCTTGAGAATGCGGTCGAAGCGTATCACTGCTCGTATCTTTCAATCCACTGGTGGCCGCGCCAGTTCCTCGACGAAAATAGGGAGAGCATAGAGCGCATCAACCTGCGCCTCGGCTACAGGCTTAATCTTGTCGAGCTGAATATGCCGCGCTCGGCGGAGATCGGCGAATGTTTCCCCGTTCAGTTTACTTGGGCGAATGTCGGCGTTGCGCCGTGCTACAACGGCGGTTTTGCGGCAATCACGCTCAAGGACGGCAAGGGCGGCATTGTGGCGGTTCTGGTGGACGACGGTCTCGATATGGCAACGCTTCCCGTCGCGCCGAAGGGGCAGCCGAAGTTCGTTTCGCATGTCAAGAATTTCAACGTGGGTTTCCTCAATCCGAAAAAATTCTTCAACGAGTTTACGCTCAATATGGAAAAGCGCGACGGCGCGGAATTTTACGGCGCGCCCGTTGTCCCCGCGACAAAGGCGGGCACTTACGATGTCTACGTTTCGGTGGGGCTGCGCGACGGCACTCCGCAAATCAACCTGCCGCTCGACCTGCCGACCGACGGACACAAGCGTTATAAAATCGGCGCGATAACCGTAAAAGAGCCGAAAGTTGCGGGCGTCGAAATCAAGACTCCCGAGAACGCTCCGCTTTCGACGATGGACTACGACGACAGCGGCAAAAAGTTCAAGTGGTAGTTTCGGAAACGCGTCGGGCGGTTGTGTCCGGCGCGGAATTTCCGAAGAACATAAAGCGTCGCGGCAATGCAAAACCGCGACGCTTTTTTGTTTTCGTTTTTTGTTGGGGTTGAGCCGGTGCCCTACGCCTGCGCTTCGGGCGATTCCTCGCCGAGTGCCATTCCGCCGACAACCGTGGTATTGCCTTCGATTGCCGCGCGGATTTTGTCGCAAACTTCGGGGTGCTGCATAAGATACGCTTTCGCGGCTTCGCGACCCTGCCCGATAAGTTCGCCGTCGTAGGAAATCCACGCGCCCTTCTTTTCGAGAATTTTCTGCTCTATGCCGAGGTCGATAAGGCTGCCCGTCATCGAAATGCCCTCGTTGTACATAATGTCGAATTCGCATTCGGTAAACGGCGGTGCAACCTTGTTCTTGACGACCTTTATCTTCGTGCGGTTGCCGATAACCTTGCCCGAGGGGTCTTTAATCTGCCCGATTCTGCGGATGTCTATGCGCACCGAGGCGAAGAACTTGAGTGCGCGTCCGCCGGGGGTCGTTTCGGGATTGCCGAACATCACGCCGATTTTTTCGCGGATTTGGTTTGTGAAAACGCAGATGCATTTTGTCTTGCTGATTGCCGCGGTGAGGCGGCGCATAGCCTGACTCATCATACGCGCTTGGAGACCCACCGTTGTGTCGCCCATCTGCCCGTCGAGTTCCTGACGCGAAACGAGCGCGGCAACGGAGTCGATTACGACAACGTCGATTGCGCCCGAACGGATGAGCGTCTCGGCGATGTTGAGCGCGTCTTCGCCGCATTCGGGCTGCGACACCATCAGGTTTTCGAGGTTTACACCCACGACCTTTGCGTACTTGGGGTCGAGCGCGTGTTCGACGTCGATAAAGACCGCGTTGCCGCCCTTGCGCTGGGCTTCCGCGATGAGCGAAAGACAGAGCGTTGTTTTGCCCGAAGATTCGGGACCGTAAATTTCGACGATTCTGCCGCGGGGCAACCCGCCCACACCGAGAGCCAAGTCTATCGCAACCGAGCCCGTGCTGATGGTCTCGACGTTCATTTTGAAAGCTTCGCCGAGCCTGATGAGCGAGCCTTCGCCGAACTGTTTGTTGACCATTCCGAGGGCCGTCTCGAGGGCTTTGTCGTCTTTGTTTATGATGGTTGTTGGTAGTTTTTGTTTTGCCATATGTATCGAATAAATTGAATGCAGACGGCACAGTGCCGTAAAAATAAATCCTGGGGCGACCCTATTCGAAAAGTGCGGGGGTGTCCACAAAAATGTTGATTAAATTTTTTCTTGCAAGCGGGCGGGGGATTTGCAGAATGAACTACTTCAAAAATCGGGCGGTTTCGCGTGTTTTTTATGCGCGCGCATCCCGAGCGAATCCGAAGGGGGCGTAGCTCAGTGGATAGAGCAGCGGTTTTCTAAACCGTTGGTCGAGGGTTCGAGTCCCCCTGCCCCTGCCATTCGGAAATGCCCGCAAGTTTGCCGCTTGCGGGCTTTTTTGTTTATCGACAACTTTCGACGGTCTCGGCGGCGGTTTTATGTTGATATAAAGGGTTATTTTATGTGTCGATATGTGTTGTATGTATGATTTTTGCTTGAAAAATATCCGGAAGAATGATTTTGTTTTTCTATGCGATTCGAAAGGCTTTTGTTCTTATCTGTACTTGTTTTTCTTTTCTGTCGGTTTTGGTGTCAACCCCAAAGAGAGTGGATTTTAATGAAAGACGCCGCATAGAACCAAGACCCTCAATCTGTAATTATCGAAACTTCCAAAATTACAGATTGAGGGTACTAAAACTATGAAAAACCAATTACAAGAAAAACCTTGTTCGACAACTTTTGTGCTTGACTCGTGTTCGATAAGCATATAAAGGTGTAAGCCGAGTTAATTTCGAGGAGGATACCTATGAGCGAAGTAAAAAAGGATAAATTGACAAACAATTTCGGCCGTCCTATTGCAGACAACCAAAACTCGCGCACAGCAGGGCCGCGCGGTCCAATGTTGATGGAAGATGTTTGGTTTCAGGAGAAAATGGCAAACTTTAACCGCGAGGTTATTCCCGAACGCCGTATGCACGCAAAAGGCTCGGGTGCGTTTGGAACTTTTACCGTAACGCACGACATAACAAAATATACCAGGGCAAATCTGTTTTCCGAAATAGGAAAAAAAACCGATGTTTTTGTTCGCTTTTCAACGGTGGCCGGCGAGCGCGGGGCAGCCGATGCGGAGCGCGACATTCGCGGCTTTGCCGTAAAGTTTTACACCCAAGAGGGCAACTGGGATTTGGTCGGCAACAACACTCCCGTGTTTTTTATCCGCGACGGGCACCATTTCCCCGACCTAAACCACGCCGTTAAGCGCGACCCTAAAACAAATTTACGTTCCGCAAAAAATAATTGGGATTTTTGGACAAGTCTGCCCGAGGCATTGCACCAAATTACAATAACTATGAGCGACGACGGGATACCCGCCTCGTACCGCAATATGCACGGTTTCGGCAGCCATACATTCAGTATGTACAATATTAAAAACGAGCTTATTTGGGTGAAGTTTCATTGGGTGTGTCAGCAACCGATAAAGTTCTTAACCGACGAAGAAGCCGAGCGCGTGATAGCAAAAGACAGAGACAGCCACCAGCGCGATCTTTTTGAGCACATCGAAAAGGGAGACTTCCCAAAGTGGAAGCTTTGCATACAAACAATGACAATAGAGCAGGCAAAGAAAATGCCGTATAATCCTTTCGATCTAACAAAAGAGTGGTATACCGATGAATTTCCGCTAGAGGAAGTCGGCATAATGGAGCTAAACAAAAACCCGGAAAACTATTTTCAGGACGTTGAACAGGCGGCGTTTAACCCCGCAAACGTAGTGCCCGGCATTGGCTTTTCGCCCGATAAAATGTTGCAGGCTAGGCTGTTCGGATACGGAGACGCCCAGCGATATAGGCTTGGTGTAAACCACTATCAAATTCCCGTAAACAAGGCGCGTTGCCCCGTAACCGGCTATTCGCGCGACGGCAAAATGCGTGTAGACGGCAACTACGGCGGCAAAACGGGCTACGAGCCAAATTCGTATGGAGCTTGGCAAGAACAGCCAGAATATCGCGGCCCGCGTACCCCTGTAGACGGCGATGGCGACTCTTGGAATTTCCGCGAAGATGACGACGACTACTATTCACAGCCCGGAAGGCGTTTTCGCTCGATGACGCCTGAACAGCAGTCGCGGCTTTTTGCAAACACAGCAAGGGCAATGGGTGATGCTCCCGAATTTATAAAAAAACGCCATATAGAAAACTGCTTTAAAGCCGACCCCGCCTACGGCAAAGGAGTTGCAAAAGCAATGGGGTTTTAAAGTAAATCTAACCGTATAAAACTTTTGCAAAAAAACAAAGCAATGCGCTCCGCCTTTGTGCGCGGGCGCATTGCTTGTTATTCGAGATAGTCTACGGTTGTATTTTAATCCTAATACACAAATCCTGCAGTAATTCTACAAATTGCAGATAAAATTATATATAGACAATAATTTTAGCTGGTACAATATGTTATTTAATATAAATCAAACCAAGTTATATCTTTACATTGTTTAGCAACTCTTTTCCCATAGTATTTGTTTTTATATTGCCGTTTTTTAACTATATCTTCCTTGTTCTGCATAAACAGATTTTCCCACTTTGCTATCAAATCTAATCTCTCTTATTTATCCAAATTTTCGTTTTCTACATACTGTATTGTATATCTCGGATTGTTGCCTATTACTCTTTCAAGGGCGTCTATAAAAACTATATCCGCGTCAAACATTGAAGTTCTGCTGAATAGCACGTCTATCAGAATCAAGATTCGCAATAACGCCCTCTAATCGGGATAGTTTCTACCCACAGGTTAAATCAGACCATTGGGGATTATCTAGTAGTCTATTCAATGCTAAAAATGCAAATCGTGTTTTCTCTTCTTCGGATAATTTCACATTCGGAAGGTAATCATCAAGTCTTTTAAGCGTATCGGTTGATTTGCAAAAATTAGAAAATGTGCAAACCGTCTCGCCCTTCGGGTCTTTTGCCTGCGGCAAAATCTCATTCGCGCTTCGCTTGAATTGCAAACAAGCCCAAGAAGAAGTAAAATGGAATAGAAAGTTGACATACCCATTGCGAAAACGTGGAGATAGGTTGAAAGCTGAAGAGCGAGAGCGATTGAAAAAGTTTTTTTGAGAACAATCCCGCGATAAAGCTGGCATACGAGTTTAAGGAAAGGTTATGCGAGTTGCTGAATAGGAAACATCAAACGCCAAAGGAATGTAAGAGAAATATAAGAGAACTGAAAGCAATGATGAAACAGATGAAATACGAAGCGACACAAGAGTTTGAGCGGCTCGCAAAGACAATAAGCGACTGGTTTGCGCCGATAATCCGAATGTGGAGATTTACAAAAAACAACTCAATAACCGAAGGCTTCCACAGGAAAATGAAACTGATACAACGAATGGCTTACGGTTATAAAAACTTTGAAAATTACAGATTGAGGGTCTTGGTTCTATGCGGTGTCTTTCATTAAAATCCACTCTCTTTGGTGTTGACCCGAAAAACGGCTCTTGCTTGCGGGCACAAAAAAAGCACGGGTTGTGCCGCGCCTGAAATCTACATACTCTTTCAAATGGTTGACCGATAGGGACTCGAACCCCAACAAAAGGTGCCAGAAACCTTTGTGCTACCATTACACCATCGGTCAATATTTGAAAGCACTCATCTTGAGGCTTTCGCGTGCATTGTCAAGGCGTTTTTTCATTTGTCGACGAAATCGCTTCGGGATGCGGCGGCTTCCTTCATTATTGTTGACAAGCTTGCGTTGTGTCAGCACCTTCTTTACGAAATGCAGGAATCAAACCCCAATATTCTCAAAAGACTTTACAACTGGACAATCTCGTGGGCCGAAAAGCCGCAGGGATTGTGGGCTTTGGCGGTTCTCTCGTTTGCGGAGTCGTCGTTTTTTCCGATTCCGCCCGACGTATTGCTGATTCCGCTCGTTTTCGGCGCGCCAAAAAAATGGTGGCGGATTGCCTTGATTTGTACGCTTGCCTCCACTGCCGGCGGCGTGTTCGGCTGGTACGTCGGGCACGCGGCTTGGGATGCAACGCAGTCGTTCTTTTTCAACTACGTTCCGGGGTTCACTCACGAGAATTTCGACTTCGTGCGGCAGAGCTATCAGAGCAACGCGTTTTTTGCGATTTTCGGCGCGGCGTTGACGCCAATTCCGTACAAAATTTTCACAATCGCCGCAGGGGTTTGCGACGTGTCGATGGCGACGCTCATAACTGCCTCCCTCTTGGGGCGCGGCGGGCGTTTCTTTGCGGTTGCGCTCATCATTTATTTTGTGGGTCCGAAGGCGAAGGATTTTATCGACAAATATTTCAACATCCTTGCGAGCGCGTTTTTCGTGCTGTTGGTACTCGGGTTTGTTCTCGTTAAATTCGTGATGAAATAGCGGGCGGCGGTTTCGGCGGACTCACAAAATGCTTGAATTGTCGGCGGGGTTTCAGCATAAAATTGCGACTATGCAGAAATCTTACGTTCTGGGTATCGATATCGGCGGTTCGGGCGTCAAAGGCGGAATCGTCGATATCAAAAAAGGCGAACTTGTCGGCGAACGCGTGCGCATTCCGACCCCGAAATCGCACGAGCCAAAGGCGGTTGTCGAGGCAATCGCGCAGATAGCGCATACGTTCAAGTGGAACGGCATAATCGGATGCGGCTTTCCGGGGGTCATCCGTTCGCAGGTTGTGGAGACCGCCGCGAATTTGGGCGGTAAAAAATTTATAGGCACAAATCTCGCCGAGCTTATCGGCGAAACCTGCGGTTGCGAAGCGTGGATTATCAACGATGCCGACGCCGCGGGAATGGCGGAGGTAAAGTACGGAGCCGGCAAAGACTGCCAAGGTGTTGCGCTTATGCTTACTGTCGGAACGGGTATCGGAACTGCGATGTTCTCGGGCGGGCATCTCGTGCCGAACCTCGAGTTGGGGCATTTGAAGATGCGCAACAAGGCGACGGGTAAAAATACCGACGCCGAAAGGCTCTATTCCGACGCGGTTCGCAAGAAGTGCAACTACAACTGGCGCATTTGGGCGGAACGCTTCAATAGATACCTTCAATATGTACACGCATTGTGCTGGCCCGATCTCATCATCATCGGCGGCGGCGCGGCGGCAAAGAGCGACAAGTTCATGAAGTATATCGATGTAAATTGCGATATCATTCCCGCGGAGTTGCAGAACCGAGCGGGGATAATCGGCGCGGCTTATATGGCGTCGAAAATGCTCAGAAACAAAAAGCTTTAAGCGGTTTTTGATTTACTCTTCGTCGGGGCGGGTTCTGGAAGATGCTCTTCGCGTCTCCGAGGCGGATGGATTCCGTTTTTGTGGCTGCAAAAGCCGACCCCGCCAGAGCGAGAGCCAGCATTGCCATAATTATTTTTTTCATAAGGTTACCTTTTGTTGCCGTTATTCAATTGAAACAAAAAGAACTGTAGTATTTTAAATACGATTGCATTTTTTGTTTTTCAGCGGATGTTGTATCCGCGCGGACAGTTTGATGAAAAAAAATCGAGCGTTTGAGGAAATCGATTGATTTTCCGCCTTGCGGAAAGCCACCGTTGCGGATGGTTTGTGCGGGGGCACACAGCAGGTGTCGAAGTTTATCGAATACTACAATAACGATAGACCGCAGTGGACATTAAAAAAGACGACACCGAAAGAATATCGATGTCGTCTCTTGTCTAAATCGGGAATCTCTTAACCGCGCTCTTTTATTGTACAGTTTTTGTGGTACAGTTCATGCCGATGCGCCTTTTGCGGTTTCTGAATTTGCCTACCAAGCCGATTTCAAATTCGGCACCATATGGACATTCGGAGAGGTTTTCTTCACCTCTTCCACCGCCCAAGACATCAAAAGTTGGTATGTGCCGATTGCGGGGTTGTGGCGAGACTGTTCGTTTATCATCAGCCGTTTCGGCGTTTTTATGTTGTTGTAGGCGGCGTAGCACGATGTCGGCTCGCATACGTTGTCGGCGTAGTTTATCATATAGACTACCCTGCCTTTGATTCGCGCGGCGAAGTTGACGGCGTCGACGTAGCGTGCGGCTTCGGTTGCCTGTCTGTCGTAATTTCCGTTTGCATCGAGGCGTGTGAAGTGCGGCCAGCCCGTAGTTCTGCCGGCTGCCGCGCCGCTGTGGTCGCATATTGCGGGGAATGCGGCAAGGACAACGCTTACGCGGCTGTCGAGCCCGCCCGCTGCAAGCGCCTGTCCGCCGCCTTGGCTGCCGCCCGAAACGAGCAGGCTTTTACCGTCCCACTGCGGTTGGGCGGTGATTACGTCGATGGCGCGTTGGACGCGCAGGAAGAGCGTGCGGAAGAAGATTGTTTCGCGGCTATGGCAGTTTTTTGTGGCGTACATTTTGAGTTCGCCTTTCGAAAGTTTGTCGTAGTATTCGTTCGGTTGGGCATTGGGCAGCCCGTGGGCATTGAAGTCGAGGGCGATGAAGCCGCGCCCCGCCCAAGCGAGTGCCGCGCCGAGGCTCGAGCTTCTTACGCCCGCGCCGTGCGCCGTAACGACTGCGGGCAGACTCTTTGGCGTTGCGTTTTCGGGATACACCAAATATGCGCTCAGCTTTCCGCCGAAAGTGTCCGCCTGCACGTCGAACGCCTTGTAGCCCTTGATTGTCTTGACGGGCGTGAGTTTGAGGTTCATCGGAATCGCCGCGAGCAGTTTTTTCTGCTGTGCCCAAAATTCGTCGAAGTCGGCGGGGGCGGGCAGGCTGGGCTTAATTTCAAGCGGGTCGAACGCCGCGCCCGCGAGCAGTTCCACAATCTTGAACTTGCCGCCGTCGAGCGGAACTTTCGCGAACATCTTGCACTTCAGAAAGCCCGCTTCGTCGAGCGTGCCCGACATTTCGAACCTGCCGTCTTTCGTGAACCCGTCGGATGTCTTTCTGCCGACTACCACCGAGTCTTTCGTAATTTCGGCGTGGACTTTCACGCCGTCGGCGGGTTTGCCGTCCTTTTCGACCGACAGGACGAAGTTTGCGGTTTCGCCCTTCTTGTATTCCGAGCCGTCGCGCGAGGCTTTGAGTTTCAGCGTGTAGCCCGCTTCGGTCTTGACTTCGGCGTTCGCCAGTCCGAAGAGCGCGAGCGATGCGGTTATAATGAATAACAGTTTGAGTTTGCCTATCATATATGTGATTGCGGTTATGGCGTTGAAAGTAGGGGCGGATTGCATTGCGGTCAAGTTTTTTGGGCTCGCGGGAGTTGCCTTGACAAGCGCGTACGCGAAAAGATACAATCGACGCCGTTCAATTTTTTATCAGACAATGCAAGCAATCGTCTTCCCGCCCTACGAAAACTGCGAAAAAAAACCGCTCTCGGACACGCAAAAAAAGATTCTCGAGCTGAAGCAGAAGCGCAATGCCGTGATTCTTGCGCACAACTATGTCTGCGAGGAAATTCAGGCGGTTGCCGATTATGTCGGCGATTCTCTCGGGCTTTCGCGCGAGGCAAAGAAAACTTCCGCCGACGTAATCGCGTTTGCGGGTGTCGATTTTATGGCGGAGACCGCGAAGATTCTCAACCCCGACAAGACGGTTGTGTTGCCCGACCACGCCGCGGGTTGCACGCTCGAAGAGCTTTGCCATCCCGTCGAGCTGAAGGTGTTCAAGCGCGAACATCCCGATGCTATTGTCGTTTCCTACATCAACTGCAGTGCGGGCGTGAAGGAGCAAAGCGACATCATTTGCACGAGCGGCAACGCCCTCGATATCGTAAAGCAGATTCCCGCAGATCAGGAGATAATTTTCTGCCCCGACCAAAATTTGGGCTCGTGGATAGTCGAGCAGACGGGGCGCGATATGATTCTCTGGAACGGCTATTGCTGGGCGCACACGCAGTACAAGGCGGAGGAATTGCTTGCGCTCAAACGCGCATTTCCGAACACGCCGCTGGTCTGCCATCCCGAGTGCCCGAAAGCCGTGCGCGTCACTGCCGACTGCATTTGCAGCACCGAGAAAATGATTTCGTTCTGCCGCGAACACAAAAGCGACAGGTTCATAATCGCAACAGTCGTCGAAATGATACACCGCCTGCGCCGCGAGATTCCGAACAAGACGTTCATCGCCGCGACCGCTTCGGGCAGGCTCAGCCAGCACTGCAAAAATATGCTTATGAACACGCCCGAAAAACTTCTGGCGTGTCTCGAAAATCTCGAGCCGAGAATCGAGCTTTCGCCCGACGTAATGGAGCGCGCGCGCAAGCCGATTGAGCGGATGCTCGAGATGTCGAAATAGTTTTTCCCGCAGCGGAAAACCAAAAGACCCGAACGATTCCCTATGCGTTCGGGTCTTTCCGTTTGCGCCGTTTGGGCGGACTATTTTTCGACTATTTTGTTGCCCGAAAATTCGCAGTTTTCATACGCGCCGCGCTTTGCGTAAACGCCCGCATTGGGCATGTACGGCGACTTTACATAGGTGTTGTTCACAATCTTTATGTTTTTGCCGCCGCGCACGTAGAATCCGCCCCTGTACCACTTGTCTCTTTCGGCGACCGACGGGGTGTCGGCGGCGTTTTCGATTCTGTTATTTCTGAAAATTACGTTTTCGCACGCGGCGGCGACGGCGACCGTTCCCGCCGTTTCGTAGAACTTGTTGTTCTCGAAAAGCGCGTTTGTAATTACGGGCGTTTTCGGCTGCTTTTCGGAGGGATCTTTTTCGACGTATCCGGAAATCTGGATATCGCGCGCGAAACCGTGCGACTTTATTCCGCGCAGGTTCGAGCGTCTGAACGTACAGTTGCGCACGACGACGTTGTCGACGCCCGTACCCTCGCACCACACGTTGAAAGTGTAGCCCGTTTCGAACTTCAGCGCGCCCAGTTGCTCGCGCTCGAAAAGCGAGTTTTCTATTGTTACGTCCTTCGCCAAAATGAGCAGCCCGCGGCAGCCGTGGCGCACGAATTTACAGTTGCGCACGATGATGTTGCGGGTGTCGAAGCGCGTGTTGAAGCAGACGAAAATTCCGTTCGGCGATTCGGGCAGGAGCTTGTCGAATGTTATGCGTTCGCCGTCGATTGCGGCGATTTTGCCGACGTAGCCCGTGGGAGTGTAGTCGCCGTCGCGCAGGGAAATTTCGTCGCCGACTTTTGCGTCGAAGAACGCGAGTCCGCGCGTGTTCGCCGATTCGAGCGTTTTGTCGCCGACTTTTTTCATTACGAAAGAGCGGTCGTGGAAGTTTCCCGCATCGTCCATTCCCATCGAAAATTCGCAGCCTATCATCTTCATAAAACCGCGCGAGTTCGCGATGTGGTGGTGGTCGGCGGAGCAGGTCAGGGCGCGGCGCGGATCGTCGGGCGGCATAATCTTCACATTTATGTATTGCCAGTATTGCTGCTCGCCGTCGACTTGGAATGCGTGTCCGCGGCACGAGAAAATGCGGATGTTTTCGAGCGTCAAGTGGCGGTTCGAAAACATATCGAAAGCGTTCTTGCCGTAGTAGTAGTGCGTGATGCGGTAGGGCAGGTCTTCCCTAAACTGCTTGACCCTTTCGGCGGCGACTTTCGGCGCGCCGATTGTCCAGTAGTTGAAATATATGCGGATTGTATTCGGCGAAATCCACTCGTTGGGAAATCCCGATACGCCTTCGCCCGCGCCGAGCGGATCGGGGTCTCCGCCCCAGACTCCCGCCGCGTCTTCGGCGAGCGAACTCAAATCGGCGCGATAGGGAGTGATGACGACGGTCGGCGTCTTTTTGCCGTAGGTGGGATATTTTTCGTACTGGTAGAATTGGAAATCGACATACGGATTTTTCGGGTCGGCGTTGCGCCCGACGACTTTTGCGAAGCCCGCGAGGGGGTCGCGCTCCCAATCCCAGTCGAAGTCGAGGTTCGTAACCCTCACGCGCCTGCAGTTTCGGATTTTTATGTTCGAAACGCCCGACTCTAGGCCTTTGTCCCACTGAGGCCTCATCTGTTTTACGGAGTCGCTTTGATATACGAGCAGCGAGCCGCTGCCGTCGAGCGTGAAATCCTCGAAGCCTTCGAGGCGGATTGACGTTGCGTCGAAGCATTTGTATTTCCCCTTCGGCAGGACAAGCTTAGACGCGCCGATTTTTTTGCAGTGCGCGAGTGCGGCGTTGATGATTGTGGCGGCGTTTTCGACGCTTTCGTTCAGCCCGAAATCGGCGGCGTTCACGGTTGCGCCGCTGCCGCGCGGGAGCTGCACTTCGAATTCCTCCGCGCCCGCGGGCAGTTTGCCGAAATCGCCGTTATAGGGCTTTGCGTCGGGCTGCGCGGGGTAGAAATCGTATCCGTTGAGCTCGCGCGGGATGTCCGCGAATGCCGCAGCCGAGAGCAGGGCGGCGCAAAAAAACAAAATGGGCTTTTTCATATTCATTCCTCCTATGGCAACATTATGCCAAAAAATCCGTCCGCTGTCAACGAATGTAGAAATGGACATCTTTTAAATTTACGACATTATTCAAAAAATGCGCCTAAGCAATATTCGGCGCACTGCCGGTAAAAATGTTTTCTATTTTTCGTGCGTGAACGAAAACGCGGGCAGTCCATTTGTGTCGTAAAGGCAGACATCGGGGCGCGCCCAGTTTTTCCAGAGATAGCGCACGCCGTCGATTTTCGCAGACCTGTTTCCGACGGAGATTTTGACCGCATTCCCGCAGAGTTCGGCGTTTGCGGCAGTCCATTCCCCGCCGACTTTCGCTTCGAAGCCGCGCGGTTTGCCGCGCATTTCGAGTTTCCCCGAGTCGACGGCAAACGATGCGACCGCCGAGCCGCCGTCGTATCGGACTTCCTTCAGCGACGGGAAGCGCGAGCGCACGTCTTCGCGTCCGTAGACTTCGCGCAGGGCTGTTTTTTCGAGGCGCGTTGCAACGGTCAGCTTGTCTTTCGGGTGGATGTCTCGGGCTTCGCCGCAATCGACATTGTTAACAGCAAAACATTTCGGCAGCGACTTTGCCGCCATATACTGCTTCCAGCGCGTCAAGCCCCAGTCGCGCTTTGCCACTTCGTACGACGCAAGCTGGACTGTCAGGAAATAAAGATCTGGATTGTCGAATTTTTCGCGCCAACTCGATACGAGCAGACCGAATTGTTCGCCGAAATTTTCGAGCCGCCCGTCCGCCGAATCGGACTCGCCCTGATACCACAGCACACCCCGCGCGCCGAAGCCCGCAAGCGGCGCAACAACCGCGTTGTAGACGTAGAACGGCGTGCAGAACGGCGGCAGAAAGCTGTACCTGTTCGGCACGGGATGGTTAAACTTTTCCGCGTGCGGTCTGTTTTCGCTCTTCGCCTTTTCGCGCTCCGCCTCCCATTGGGCGCGTTTGCGTTTGTACGATTTCATCGCGTTTTCGTACGAATAGGTAGCGTTGCGTTTGACGAAGTTTTCGGATACGCCGCGCGTGTATTCGAGCGTCGCGCATTTTTCCTCCGGAATGAAGACGACCATTTGCGCCGCTCCGAGCGCAGTGAAAACGAGCCCCACAGGCACGTCCAAATCGGCGCGGAGCTTTTCGGCGAAGAGAACGCCTACCGCGCTGAGTTTCGGGGCGTTTTCGGGCGACAGTTCGAGCCAAGACGCGTCGTACATCGTCTTGCGCGGGGTTTTCGACATCGCGCGGCAATTCTGGTTGAAGTAGCGGATGTCGGGATATTTTAGGCGCGCCGCAGCTTCGTCGCCGCCATCGGATTTTTCGAGCGTCCACGCCATATTGCTTTGACCGCCCAGAATCCATACTTCGCCCACGAGGATGTTTTTGATGCGTTTGCCGACTTTCCCGTTTTCCGAAACCGTCATTTCGCGCGGGGTTTTGTCGGCGGGCATTTTGTCGAGCCGGATGCTCCACGCGCCTTTATCGTCGGATGTTGCGGATTTTTTCTGCCCGCGGAATCGCACTTCGACAGTCGAGTTCGGCGCGGCATCGCCCCAGACTTTTACGGCGAAGTCGCGCTGAAGCACCATATTGTCGGCGAAAATCGACGACATTTTTATCTCGCCGAATACCGTTGCCGCCGCAAAAAATGCGGCGGCGGTTAGTATTATTTTCTGATATTTTCCCATTGTGTGTGTTTGTGTATGTTATTTCCCGTCCGAGAACGGGAAGAGCGGCAGCCCGTTTGCGTTGTAGACGCAGATTTCGCCGAGCGGGCAGCTTTTCCAGAGGTAGCGTACGCCGTCGATTTTCGAGCCGTCTTTGGACTTTACCGAAAGTTTGCAGCCCTTGAGTTCCGCCGAAGCTTTGCCCCATTTGCCGTTCGAGCGCACCTCGAAGCCCTTCGCTTCGCCCTTGATGGAAACGGGAACTCCGTTCGTTTCAATGCACACGGTCGCGGTGTCGCCGTCGTATTCCGCCGACTTGAATTGCGGCGCGAACGGCTTTACGCATTTTTTGCCGTAGACCTGTGAGAGTGCCATATTTGCCATACGCACGCCGACCGTGGTTTTGTCCTTGGGGTGGATGTCCTTTTCCATTCCCCTGTCGAGCGTCGGGATTGTGAAGACGTGCGGCACATCGTTTGCCGTTTTAAGCTGCGCTTCGCGCGCGTACGCCCAGTTGCTTTTGTCGGCGAACGACGAGAGCTGCGCCATAATGAACGGCATTTCGGGGTTGTCGAAATATTTGCGCCATTCGGAGACGACAAGTTTCATTTGCGACTCGAACTTTTCGACGCTCTCGCTGCCCGCGTCGCCCTCGCCCTGATACCAGAGCGTTCCGCGGACAGTGTAGCCGCGCAGCGGCGCGACCTTTGCATTGTAGTTGAACACGGGCGTAAAGAACGCGGCTTTCGGCGAGACGCGCGAGGGCGGTCTGCGTCTGTCCCACGGGAACCACTTGAGGGGCTTGCCCTGTTTTTTGAGGATTGCGTTTTGTTTGTCGTATTCCGCCTTTTCGGCGTTCCATTTTGCGAGCTCTTTTTGGTAGGCTGCTTCGTCGTAGGCGGCGAGCTCCTTTTTGAATCTTTCCCAATGCGCTTTCATTTGGGGATTCTTTTCGACTGCGCTTTCCTCGACCCACATAATCATTTGCGTCGCGCCGAGCGCGGTGTAGAGAAGCCCCACGGGAACGTCGAGCTTTTCGGCGACTTTTTCGGCGAAGTAGTAGCCGACCGCGCTCCAGCCCGCGACCGTTTTGCCGCTGCAGCACTGCCACTGCGAACCTTCGGGCGAGTCTTTCTGCGGCGTTCTGGCATACGCTTGTCCGTCCTGTTTGAAGTAGCGGATGTTTTTGTTTGAGTCGGCGCGTTTTATTGCGGCTTTTGCGTCGGTTGTGGCGCGCAGAGACCATTCCATATTGCTCTGACCGCCCAGAACCCACACTTCGCCCACGAGGATGTTTTCGATTGTCTTGTCGGCTTTCCCGTTTTCGAAAACGGTCATTTTGTTCGGGGTTTTGTCGGCGGGCATTTTGTCGAGGCGCAGACTCCAGTTGCCTTTGTCGTCGGCTTTTGCGGATTTTTTCTGTCCCTTAAACTGCACTTCGACCGTCGCGTTCGGCTCGGATGTGCCCCAGATTTTCGCGTCGGCATTGCGTTGCAAAACCATATTGTCGGAGAAAACTTTCGGCATTTCGATTTTGCCGAAAAGCGGAATTGCGGCGGAAAGCACCGCTATTGCATAAAGATATTTTTTCATATTTACTATGTGTTTATATGTGTGGAAAATACGTTTCCGAAGCCACTATTTTTCGTTCGAGAACGGGAAGAGCGGCAGCCCTTCGGTGTTGTAGATGCAGATTTCCTCCTGCGGATACGCCTTCCATAGATAGCGCACGCCGTCCACTTTCGCGCCGTCTTTCGACTTTACCAAGAGTTTGCCGCTGGCAAGCTTCGCCTGAGCTTCGCTCCACTTGCCGTTTGCGCGCACTTCGAATCCGCGTTCCCCGCCTTTTAGCGAAAGCGGAACTCCGTACGTTTCGAGACGCACGGTTGCGGTGTCGCCCTCGTATTTTGCCGATTTGAATTGCGGCGCGAACGGCTTTACGCTCTTTTTTCCGTAGACCTGCGAGAGTGCCATATTTGCCATTCGCACGCCGACCGTGGTTTTGTCCTTGGGGTGGATGTCGAGCTTCATACCCTTGTCGATTGTGGGGATTGTGAAGACGTTTTCGACATCGTTTGCGGTTTTTAGCTGCGCCGCGCGCGCCCTTACCCAACCCTCGTTGCCGTACGAGTACGACGAAAGTTGCGCCATAATGAAGGGCATTTCGGGGTTGTCGAAGTATTTGCGCCATTCGGAGACGACAAGCTTCATTTGCGATTCGAAATGCGTCACGTTCGGCTCTTTCGTGTCGGATTCGCCCTGATACCAGATTGCGCCGCGGACGGTGTAGCCGTGCAGGGGCGATACCATTGCGTTGTATTTGTACACGGGCGAGCGGAAGTCGGGACGCGGCGAAATTTTGTTGGGCTCTTTTTTGTCCCACGGCATTTTCTTTTCCTTGAGCCCTTTCGCCTTGCGCTGCGCGTTTTCGGCGGCGAGGTCGGCGACGAATTTTTTATAGTCGGCGCACGCCTTCTGGTATGCGGCTTCGTCGTAGTTCGCCGCCTCCTTTTGGAAGTCTTCCCAAATTTTCTTCATCGCGGGGTTTTTGAGTGCCGCCGATTTTTCGACCCAACAGGACATCTCCGTTGCGCCCTGCGCCGCAAACACAAGACCCACGGGAACTCCGAGCTTTTCGTTGATTTTTTCGGCGAAGAAATATCCCACGCCGCTCCAGCGTCCGGCGTTTTTGCCCGTTTCCCAATGTGCGTCATTCGGGGAATCCTTTCTCGGATTCTTCGCCATCGCCGACGAAGGCTGCCAGAAGTAGCGGATGTTTTTGTTTGCCGCCGCGCGTTCCAACGCCTCTTTTGCGCCCATCGAGCCCGAGACCGTCCACGCCATATTGCTCTGACCGCCCAGAACCCACACTTCGCCCACGAGGATGTTGCCGAACTGTTTTTCCTGTTTGCCGTTTTCGAAGACGGCCATTTGGCGCGGGGTTTTGTCGGCGGGCATTTTGTCGAGACGTACGTTCCAGTTGCCCTTGTCGTCGGCTTTTGTCGATTTTTTCTGCTCCTTAAACTGCACTTCGACCGTTGCGTTCGGTTCGGATGTGCCCCAAATGTTGACGTTTTCGTTGCGTTGCAGAACCATATAGTCCGAGAAAACTTTCGGCATTTCGATTTTGCCGAAAAGCGGCGTCGCGGCGATTGCCGCTAACATATATAGGTATTTTTTCATAATTTCTGTTGCTTGTTGTTTTTTTGAAATTCTCCGTCGTCCTACTTTTTTACGTCTTCGAACGGATAGGCGGGGAAGCCTTTGTCGTCGTACAGGCAGACGTCGGGTTTTGCCCAGTTTTTATAGAGGTAGCGCACACCCGAGACTTTCGCCTTTTTGTCGGGCGTGTAAACCGAGATGTAATTGCCGCGCAAATTCGCCTTTGCCGCGATCCATTTGCCGTCCGCCAAAACTTCGAAACCGCGCAGTTCGCCGCGCGTTTGGAGTTTGTCGTATGTGTTGAATGCAACAAGCGCGCCGTTGTTTTCGTAGCGGACCGACTTCACCTTCGGACCGCATGCGCGCACGTCTTCGAGTTTGTAGATTTTGGCGAGTGCAAGTGCAGCCAGACGTTCGCCCACGGGAAGTTTGTCGTGCGGGTGGATGTCGTCTTTCGTTCCCGTATCGACGGTAGTCGCCATATACACGTTCGGGATTTTGTCGGCAACGTTCTGTTGTTGCAGGCGGATTTTACACCAGTTTTTGCTTTCGAACGACGGCAGCTGTACGAACACGAACGGCATATTCGGCTTGCCGAACTCCCTGCGCCAGACTTCGATAAAGGCGGTAAAGAGCGTGTCGAAATAGTCGATGTGCGAATCGGCTTCGCCCTGATACCAGACGATTCCCCTTGCCGTGAAATTCCTTATCGGTGCGATTCTGATGTTGTAGAGCATACACGGCGAGGCCCATCTGTCGGGCGAATCCCTCCACGGGCGCATTTCCTCCGAGATTGTCCACGCTTCGGGCGGGCGGTATCCCTCCTTTTTCGCTTTTGCGACGCGTTCGGGGTAGGTGCGGACGCTTTCCTCGTATTTTTCGAGGGCTTTTTTTGCGTCGTAGTTTTTGATTTTATTTTGGAAGAGTTCCTTCTGCCTTGCGAATTTCGGGTTGTTTTCGAAGTCGGCGCGGGGAATCCACGAACGCATATTCGTCCCCGGAATTGCGGTGTAGACTATGCCGACGGGGATGTTGAGCTTTTTTGCCAAGTCGCGCGCGAAGATGTAGGGGACTGCTTTGAAGCTGTATTCGGCGTTTTTTGGCGAACAAACGAGCCAGCTTGCGCCCCTCACGCAGTCCCACTCGGGGTTTTTGCCGATTCCGTCGAGGCTTCGCATGCGCGGCGTTCCCCCCATATTGAAATAGCGTATGAGCGAATTGTTCGCGTTTTCGATAAGCTCCTTAGAGCCGTCCGCGCCCTTCAGCCCGAACGCCATATTGCTCTGACCGCCCGCAATCCACACTTCGCCCACGAGCACGTCGGAGATTGTCCGCTTCGGCGCGCCGTTTTCGTAGACCGTGAGCGTTGCGCCCTGCGCCGACGGTTTCATCGCCGCAAGTTTTACGCTCCACGAACCGTCCGCGCCCGCCTTTGTCGAGACCTTCTGGTTTGCGAACGCAACTTCGACTTTTGCGTTCGGCGCGGCTTTGCCCCACACGTTGACGGGTTCGCCGCATTGCAGAACCATCGAGTTGGAGAATATGCGCGGCAGTTTGATGTCGGCATAAAGTTGTGCCGACAGAAATATTGCGGCGGTTGTAAGGGTGTATAATATTTTTTTTGCGGTTCGCATAAAGTTCTGGACAGTTTAAATCCGTTTCGGGTCGGTAAATGCGGACGCGCAACGCCGCCGTTATCCCCCGTAAACATCGGAGAATACTACGTTTGCGTGCGGGTTGTCAAACACTCTTTTGGCTTGAAAGCGGCGCGGAAAATCCGAAGAATTATACGAAATGATGATTGACGAAAACAGGGTTATTGCCAAGTCGAAGACCTACACGCGCGGTTTCAAGGGCATCGCGCCGTCGTTCAAGCCGAGCGGCAACAAAACGCGGGACGCAATTCTGGCTGCGATCGGAATCGCCGTCGTGGCGGCGTTTCTCGTCGGGACTGCGGCTCTGGTCTATTCCCTTGCGACCGAGGGCGAAACGGCGGTCAAACGCCTCAGTTCGAAAAATCCGCCCAATGCGCAGTACCTCGAAATAACATTCAAGCCCAAGCAGGGGGGCGAGTGATGCGCGCCGACGAGCTTCTTTATGCCCGCGGACTGGTCGAAAGCCGTTCGAAGGCGCGCGCCCTCGTCGAAGAGGGGAAGGTGCGATGCAACGGCGTTGTTGTGGACAAGCCGTCGCGCAAATGTCCCGACGACGCGGAGATTTCGATAGACACCGACGCATCCGCGCTGCGTTTCGTGTCGCGGGCGGGGCTGAAGCTCGAGGGGTGTCTCGAGAAATTCGGAATAGATTTGACGGGGCTTTCGGTTCTCGACGCGGGCGCGTCGACGGGCGGATTTACCGACTGCGCATTGTCGCGCGGGGCGAAGTCGTCGTGCTGCGTCGACGTCGGCTTCGGTCAGCTCCACGAAAAACTCAGGGGCGACCCGCGCGTGCGCAACCTCGAAAAAACCGATGTCCGCGACCTTTCGCCCGAGTTTTTCGACGGCGAACTTTTCGATTTCGTCTGCGCCGACCTTTCGTTCATATCGCTCGAAAAGGTCTTTTCGAACTTGTGGAGCGTGCTGAAAAAATCGGGCAAAATAGTGTGCCTTGTAAAGCCGCAGTTCGAAACGGATCCGTCGATAATGCGGCGCAACAAGGGCGTTCTGCGCGACGTTGCGCTGCGCCGCGCCGCGCTCGAAAAAATCGCAAAATACGTATCGGAGAATTTTGCGGACGCCGAATTTGTCGGCGAAACGGAGTCGGTCGTGCGCGGCGGCGACGGCAATTTGGAGTATCTGCTCGTCTTCGAGAAGAAACCTTGATTCGTTCTTTTGATACGCAAAAAAAGGGAAAGGCGCAACCGTCTTTCCCTTTTTTTTTCTTGAATTTCAGGACCTAGAAAGTGAACGTCATCTGCGCCGAAATTACGTGGATGTGTCCGTAGTATTCGGCGTTTTGCGACGCCGATGGGTTGTACTGGTTCGGCGCGATTTCGCTGTTGCCTACGGTCATTATGTAGGCGTACGCCATATCGAGCTTGATGTTTTCGGCGAGTTTGTAGCCGAAGCCCGTCGAGAACCAAATGCGGTCGGAGCAGGGGATGCGCACGGTGCGGTATTGCGCGTTTCTTACGGGGCTTTCGTCGTAGCATACGCCGAAGCGCAGGGTCAAATCCTTGATTTCCTCGGGATAGTAGTGAACGCCGAACGACACGCGCGAAGTGTCTTTCCAGTTTTCCTGCGTTTTGAAGGTCATCCAGTCCTGCCAGTTGATGTCGAGGCTGTCGAAACTCGACCACATCGTGTACGAGTAGTCCGCCATAACGGCGAAGTTGTCGAAATACCCCGGAAGGCGTTGATATACGCCCATCGTGAATGTGTGCGGAAGCGTCACCGAAGCGTCTATGTCGCCTGCGGAGGGAATGGGTGCGGGAAGCCCGTGTGTTCTGCCCGTGCCGTCTACATCTTGGGTAACCGCACTGCGCCACTCGAAACCGAAGCGTCCGCCTTCCGTATATTCAACTGTGAAGCCGATGTTACCGCCCACGCCCCAGCCGTGCGCCCTGAAGTCGAACACGTCGCCGTTGAGGAGGCCGTAGGCGTTTGTGAGTTTGCAGTAGGCGTATTGCGCGCTTACGCCGCCGCCGATTGTAAACCAATCGTTGACTTTGTACGCAATGCTCGGGTTGATGTCCACCGTGAAGAGGAAGCTGTGCACGCCGTGGTTTTTGCCGAGCCAGTCGGGCTCGTACTTAGATTCCAGCCCGTAGGGGGCGGTTACCGAAACCGACGCGTATAGGTCTTCGGTGAATTTGTGGACAATAAAAAGGTTGGGGACGAACGAATTTCGCGCGCAGTCGTAGTTGTTGCCGTCGGGCGCGGACATCCCGAGCGTGGGAAGAACCGCCGAAAGACCCGTCGAAACCATTGTCTTGCCCGCTTCCATGTCGATAAACGAAACCGCCGCGGGGTTGAGGTATGCCGCCGACGCGTCGTTGTTGGCGTTGACGGTTGCGCCCGCCATTGCCGTGCCCATATTCGACGCGCCCTGTTCCAGAATCTGAAAGCCCGCCCCGAATGCGTATGCCGACGCGAACGTCATTGCGGCGGCGATGATTTTTTTTGTGTACTGCATCTTCAATTTCAATGTTTAAAGCCGCATTACGTCTGAACGAACGTTCAGTGTCAAGAAAAAACTGAATGAACGTTCATTCAGAGGCGATTGGGCTTGATTCGCGGGCGAAAAAATGCACTCTCATTCCGCGATGAACCAAACGCGCGAGAAAATCCTGCAGACAACCTTTTCGCTTCTGATACGGAAAGGCTTCGATTCCGTTTCCGTCGGCGACATACAAAACGGGCTCGGAATATCGCGCGGATTGCTCTACTGCTATTTCAAAAACAAGTCCGACCTCGTGTTCGAGGCGTGCAAACGCTTCTTTTTCGACGGATATTTGGCTTCGATAGATCTCGGCAAAATTTCGCTCAGGGATTTCATCGCGCACGTAATCTGCGTGCACTCTTCGCTCGCCACCTGCGGCGAAACGCGCTACGACATCCTGCGCTACAACACGCTATATTCCACCGTCATAATGCGCGAGCCGCGTTTCCAGCAATACGCCCTCGCCGAATTTTCCAAGGCGGTTGCGGTAATAAACAACGCAAAAAGGCGCGGCGAAATAAAAAACCTGCCCGCAAATTTCGTGGGGGCGACGATGCTTTCGATTCTCGGGCGCACGACGTACATCACCGAGACCCCGAGCGACGACTACGTGCGCAGGCGGATCGCCGAAGACCTCTGGCAGTTCTACGAACTCGTCCGCGCCGATGCCGCAGCTTCGGCGGAAACACCGCGGCAAAAAAGCGCGGCAAAAAAGCGCGCTTCCGCAAAGCCGTCCGCCGCTAGGGGCAAAAGACTGCGGAAACAAGCGTAAGGGTTTCGGCGGCGCGTCCGCTTGCGCCGTCCCATTCTATTTCGATTCCGAAAAGTTCGCGCGCGATTTTCGACACGTCGAAGCCGACCGCCTCGAGCGATGTCCGCATAGTGTCGGCGCGTATGCATTCCCCGCCGGTTTTGCGCGTGCATTCTCCGAGCGGGCAGTTCGCGCACGATCCCGCGAACATTCCGACCGCACCCGCGCCCGCCTCGCGTTCGCGGCGCAGTATTTCGGCGTCGAAGTCGGCTCTTGCCCGTTTGTATGTCTCGGAAAATCCGCCCGAAACTTTTATCCGCCGCACGACTACGCGCGCTTTCGAAAACGCGGAAACGTCGAATTTTTCGGCAAACGGCGGGCACGCCCAGCGGGTTCCGTAGTTCGGGCACTTCTCGCAAAGGCGCACCGACTTTTCCGCGTCGCAAAAACGAGCCGCGAAATCGGCGGTATCGAGAACGGTTTCGAATTCCTCCACGGCGTTCTATCTTTTCGAGGCGGCGTATGCGTCGGCTGCGGCGCGCACCGAGCCGTGCTTTAGGAGCAGTGCTTTCGCCTGTTCGTAGTCGGTTATTCCCGTTTCGTCCATTACCATATGCGCTCCGCGGTCGACGAGCTTCGCGTTCGAAAGGTGCATGTCGACCATTTTGTTTCCGCGCACGCGTCCCATCTTTATCATGACGGAAGTGGAAATCATATTGAGAATAAGCTTTTGCGCCGTGCCCGATTTCATCCGCGTACTGCCCGTTACGAACTCGGGCCCCACGACTGCTTCGATAGGAATTTCGCTCGCCGCGGCGACCGCCGAATCGGGATTGCAGACAAGCCCCGCCGTGAGCATTCCGAGCTTGCGGGCATTTTCGAGCGCGCCTATGACATAGGGCGTGCGTCCCGACGAGGCAATCCCCACGAGCGTGTCGTCCGCCGTCGGGTTGAATGCGAGGATGTCGCGCCAGCCCCGATTCGCGTCGTCTTCGGCGTTTTCGACCGCCTTGCGTATCGCGCCGTCGCCGCCCGCTATTATGCCGATTACCACGCCGTGCGGGATTCCGTATGTGGGCGGAATTTCCGACGCGTCCACGATTCCGAGCCTGCCGCTCGTGCCCGCGCCGATGTAGAAAAGCCTTCCGCCGCGCTTCATCCTCTCGACCGCACCGTCGACGAGCTTTTCGATTTGCGGAATGCATTTTTCCACAGCAAACGGCACGGTTTTGTCTTCGGCGTTGATGCCGCAGAGCAGTTGGCGCGTGGACATTTTGTCCAAGTCGGAATAGTGCGAAGGTTGTTCGGTGATTCTCATATTCGAAAGTTTTTAAGTTGTTTGCGCCCGATTTTTCGGGCGGCGCGCGCGGGAGTCAAAACATAAAGTTTCGGGCTTCGGGAAAAGTCAAAATACTGCAAATTTTTTGAGGTCGTCGCGGTCATTGCGGGATTCGCATTTTGATTCTGTCCCATCCCGCGACCGCGAACGCCGTCAGCGGGATTGCCAGAACCATTCCCAGTATTCCGTTGAACGCCGTGCCCCAAAAGAACACCGAAAATATGATGACCGTCGGATGGAGCCCCGTGCGGTCTCCCATAATCCGCGGCGTTAAGATGTAGCCTTCGATACACTGCACAAGGCAGAAAACGGCAAGCGATACCGCCGCAAGAAACCATCCGCCGCCAGACTGGAAAAGCGCGACGGGCAGAATGCTTCCGAGCCCGAGCATAGTGCCCAGATAGGGTACGAGGTTCAAAAGCCCCGCCGTAAAGCCGAGCAGAAAGCCGTATTTTACGCCTGCAATCGCAAGCCCCGCACCGTAGAGAACGCCCATAATCACGGCAATCAGCAGTTGTCCCCTAAAGAAGGTCGCCATTATTTCGGCGAATCTGCGCAACAGGAAAAGGATGTCTTCGCGGAATTGCGGCTTGAGGAACGAGAGATTTTTTTCGACTTTCGCGTAGAAGTCGAAGTTGGAGGTGAGCATGTAGTAAAGGTAAATCGGCACGACCGCCAACGCCGCGACGAACGAGAATATCGAAAGCAGTCCGCCCGTCGCCGCGAACGCCGTCGAGAGTACGCGCCTGCCAGCCGCAAGGACCGTCTTGGGCGAGACGTTTGCCGCCGCGTACTCCCTCAATTTCGCGACGTTCTCGCGCAGAAACTCGCGCGTCTGCGGATATTTTTCGGCGATTTCGTGCGCCGCGGTATCGGCGATATTCGGAAGTTCGGCGGACAGTCCCGCAATGTCGGAAACGGCTTTCGGTATCGCGAATGCGCCCGCCACCGCCGCCAACGCCGCGAACGCCGAACAGACGGCGATGCACGTTGCCGCCGCCGAAATGCGGCACTTTTGCGAGATGAACCGCACGCACGGTGATAGTATGAACGATAGAATCAGCGCGGCAACCACGGGCGAAATCGCCGCGGCGAAGACCGACAAAAATTCGGCGAGCAGGCGGAACAGCAAATATGCAAACACGCCTATCGCAATCAGCCCGACACAGGTCAGCGCACCGGTCAAAACTTTTTTCTGGAAAGCGGTAAACATTTGTAAAAAATAAACAGTCCAACAAGAGACAATGCAAACAAAATCGGACAACGCCAATCTTCCGAGCCCCGAAACATTAGACAAAATCGGGATACGCGGGGCAAAGGAACACAACTTGAAGAACGTAGACCTCGACATTCCGCGCGGGAAAATCGTGGCGTTTACGGGGAGAAGCGGATCGGGGAAGTCGTCGCTTGCGTTCGACACAATCTATGCGGAGGGCTACAGAAAGTATATGGAAAGCCTATCCGCCGACGCGCGGCGGTTGCTCAGCCAGATAGACAAACCCGCGGTCGAGTCGATACGTGGACTTTCGCCCGTGATTGCGATAGAGCAGGTCAAGTCGCTCGGTTCGAATCCGCGCAGCACGCTTGCCACGCTTACGGAAATCGCCGACTATGCGCGTCTGGTCTGGTCGCTTGCGGGGCAGCAGCACTGCCCGAAAGACGGCGGAAAAATCTCGCGCCGCAGTATCGACGAGTGCGTCGACGCGGTGCTCGCGCTGCCTCGGGATTCGCGCGTGTATGTTCTCTCTCCGCGCGGTTCGTTCAAACCCGCCGCGGCGCGCGCCGAAACCAAAAGCCTGCGCCAGCGGGCATGGCAGCGCGTGCGCGTAAACGGCGAGATTTTCGACCTCGACGATCCGTCCGCCGAAAGGGATGTCTTCGAGAAATTCCGCGCCGAAAAGCTTTTGAAAGTGGAACTTGTCATCGACCGTTTCCCGCTTTCTGGCGCGTCGCGCGGGCGGGTGGCGGACTCGCTCGAGCTTGCGTTGCGCGAGGGCGGCGACAAGTCGGTCGTGTTTTATTCGTCGAAAGACGGCGGCGGCGAGCTTGTGTTGAGCACGGCGTTTGCTTGCGAAAAGTGCGGAGAAGTCTACCGGCCGCTTAGCGTGCGCAACTTTTCGTTCAACCATCCCGACGGCGCGTGTCCGTACTGCGGCGGGATAGGGCGCGTGATGCGCACCAGCCCGCAGCTCGCCGTGCCGGACGACACAAAAAGCGTGCGCGGCGGGGCAATCAAGGCGTGGCGCGTGGGCGGCAAAAACATAATCATAGCCCACAACCGCATTCTGCGGCAGCTCGCCGAACAGATTCCCTTCGACCCCGACACCCCGTGGCGCGATTTGCCCGAACGCACTCGGGAAATCCTTCTCTACGGCGACGCTTCGCGCACATACAATTTGCGGCTCAAGCGCGGTAACTGCAAGCCCGCCGATGTCTATTTTTGCGGGGTTCTCGCCGAAGTGGACAAGCTTTGCGCCGAGACTTCAAGCGACGGGCTGCGGGCGCGGCTTTCGGTTTTCCAGACGGTTTCGGTCTGCCCCGAATGCAAAGGGGCGAGGTTTTCGGCGCGCACGCGCAACGTGTTTGTAGAGGGCGTTTCGTACGACAGATTCTGCGCGATGAGTGTTTTGGAATGTCTGAAATTCGTCGGCACACTACGGAATATTTCAAAGTACGACTGTGTGCGCGATGCCGTGAACGGGCTTTACGAAAGGCTGTCGTTTCTCGACACGGTCGGGCTTTCGTACATCGGGCTCGACCGCGAGGCCTCCACGCTTTCGGGCGGCGAGGCGCAGCGCGCAAGGCTTGCGACGCAGCTCGGAATGGATTTGACGGGCGTAACGTACGTTCTCGACGAGCCTACAATCGGGCTTCATCCGTCCGACGACGCCATGCTTATCGGCGCGTTGAAGACACTCCGCGACAGGGGCAATTCCGTACTGCTTGTCGAGCACGACGAAGCCGCGCTTCGGGCGTCGGAATGGATTGTCGAATTGGGTCCCGAAGCCGGCGAAAACGGCGGCAGACTCGTCTTCAACGGAACGCTTGCCGACTGTATGAAGTCGAAGGTATCGCGCACGGGAATGTATCTTTCTGGGCGCGCAAAAATCGAAAGACCCTCTCCGCGCCTTTCACCGGCAAACGGCTGGCTGACCGTCAAGGGGGCGCGCGAAAACAACCTCAAGGACATCGACGCAAAGTTCCCCGTTGGGCTGTTTACCGTGGTTTGCGGGGTTTCGGGCTCGGGCAAAAGCACACTCGTAAACGACGTTTTGGCGAAGGCGGCGGCAGCCAAGCTCAACGGCGCAAAGGAAATTTGCGGGGCGCACCGCGGAATTGTCGGGTTCGACAAATTCGACACCTGCGTGCGCGTCGACCAGTCGCCGATAGGCAAGAGTCCGCGCTCGAATCCCGCAACGTACACGAAGCTTTTCGATTTGCTCCGCGAGCTTTACGCGCAGACCGCGCTCGCAAAAATGCGCGGCTACACGGCGGGGCGTTTCAGTTTCAACGTAAAAGGCGGGCGTTGCGAGCACTGCAAGGGCGACGGTTCGATATGTCTCGATATGCAGTTCTTGGGCGACGTTTACATAACATGCCCGTCGTGCGGCGGCAAGCGGTATAACCGCGAAACGCTCGAAGTGCGCTACAAGGGGCTGAACATTGCCGAGGCTCTCAATCTTACGGTAGACGAGGCATTGGGCGTGTTTGCCGCCTATCCGCGGATTGTCGCAAAGCTCAAGACTCTCGCCGATGTCGGGCTTGGGTACATCAGGCTTGGACAGCCGTCGAACACGCTTTCGGGCGGCGAGGCGCAGCGCATAAAACTTTCGCTCGAACTTTCGCGCCGTACGCGCGGCCGCGCCCTATACATTCTCGACGAGCCGACAACGGGTTTGCACTGGGACGACATCGACAAGCTCCTTAAGCTGCTTTTCGAGTTGCGCGATGCGGGCAATACCATTGTGGTAATCGAGCACCATCCCGACTTCGTGAAGCTCGCCGACTGGCTTGTGGAACTCGGTCCGACGGGCGGGGCGAACGGCGGGCGGATAGTCTTCGAGGGCACTTTCGACGATTTGAAGAAGGCGGACACGCCCACGGCAAAATTTATACGATAAAATGAAAAATATACTCGATTTTTCTTCGTCGGGTAAATTATTATCGGCGTATGGATCTTTTTTCGGCTTTCTCTTCGCCCGCGATACTGGGCTCGTCGTTGACTGACTACTTCATCCAGTCCAATTTTGCGGGACAGGTGATTGTTGTTGTCTTGGTGGTTTTCAGCATACTTGCGTGGGGCGTTATGTTCTGCAAAAAAGCGGACTTGTCCGCGATTGAAGCAATGAACGCGAAAACCGCGCGCATAGTGAAGTCGAAAAACCTCGTCGAAGCGGCGGCTTCAAACGCTATCGAGGGTCCCTATGCGAAGTTGCTGAAGGAAGCCGTAAATGCTTGGATGACGGTGGGATTGGGCAATTCCGCCGAAGACAAAACTTCGCGCATCGCCTTTGTCGAAAACACGCTCGAGCGCACGCTTTCGCGCCAGATTATGCTCTACAACTCCAAGATGACGCTCCTCGGCACGATAATCAGCGGCGCACCGTTCCTCGGGCTTCTGGGCACGGCATGGGGCGTTATGGACTGCTTCGGATCGATGAGCTCGGAGGCTTCGGTAACCTTGCAGATGCTCGCCCCCGGTGTTGCGGGCGCATTGCTTACGACTGTCGCGGGGCTTGTGGTGGCAATTCCGGCCGTTTTCGGCTACAACTTTTTGACGGCGTTTTCGGGAAAACTTACGACGGAAACGGAAAACTTTGCAACTCTGCTCGCCGACAGGGTCGAGTTAGAAGCCCGCGAGCACGCCGAAGCTTCGGAACGCAGTGTTGCGCCCGTCCAGCCCGCGCCCGTTCCCGTCCGCTCGCCCTCTCCGCAGTTCCGCTCCGTTCCGCGAACAGCCGAAAGTGCGCCCGCGTCCGAAAACAAGGTGTCGCCACAGATAATGAATTTCTCGCTCGACGACGAAGACGACGCCTCCAGCCCGACTCCTCCGCGCCAATTCGACGAATAAGCCAACGACCCGACGGCAATGAAAATTCGAAGAAGACAGACGCAGGCGGCTATGACCGAGCTGAACGTAACGCCGCTTATGGACTTGGCGTTTTCGCTGCTCATCATCTTTATGATAAGTACGCCGCTGCTCGAGCAGACAATCCCCGTGCACCTGCCCAAGCAGGATAAAAACGCCGCAAGCCAGCGTCCTGAAGTGGACTTTCAGGTGATTTCAATCGACGAGCGCGGGCAGATTTTCTGGGGCAAGCAGCCCGTCGATACCGTGCAGCTCGAGACGCTTTTGGCTTCGCTTGCCGCGCAGCCCGAACCGCCGGCAATCAGTTTCCGCGGAGACTTGACCCTGCCCTACCAGAAAATAGTCGACGTAATTTCGGCAATCAAGCGGCACAACCTCACAAAACTCCATCTGGACACCGAAGTCAAATGACAGACCACACCAGATTCGGATATTATTGCTCGCTTGCATTGCATATCACCGTAACCGTCGCGGCGATAATTTCCGTTTTGATGAAGTCGATTTTCAAGACCGACGACCACCTGATAGACCCCCAACAGGTCTTCGAAATGGTCGAGCCCGCGCCCGAAATGCCCGTCGCGCAGGAATCGCAACCGACCGATGCGATGCCGCAACTAGAGCATCAAAAGGAAATTGCGGCAATAGAGCCTATGGAGCTTCCCGAGCCCGAGCCTACTCCTCCGGAGCCTACTCCCGAACCGACTCCTCCCGAATCCAAGCCCGAGCCCGCCCCCAAACCTTCGCCAAAACCGAAGCTGAAGAAGGTTGTAAAGCCCGCACCACCCAAGAAAGTTTCCTTTTCCGAGTTCGTAAAAAACAATCCCAAGGCGAACCGCAATCCCGCGCCGTCGCGCCCGCGCACGTCCGCTCCCGTGAAAGTCGGCAAAATCAGCGCGGGCACGGGCAACCTCGACAAGTTGGCGGCGGCGAAAATTTCCGTAAAAGGCGGCACTGGGGCGGCAATGCGCAGTCTGCTCGACCTCTACATAACCGAAATACGCCGCAAGGCGCATTCGAACTGGGCGATTCCCACAATGGAACAGGGGGTAGACTATACCGCCGAAGTTCAGTTCAGGGTTTCGCAAAACGGAGCAATCAGCGGTCTGCGGATAATAAAAAGCAGCGGCAACCCCGAGTTCGACAATTCCATACTGTCGGCGATGCGTTCTGTTTCGCTTACGCCGCCGCCCGACAACGATCCCCACACCGTTACGATAACCTTCTCGACGGCTAACTAAAGAAAAGGAAACCGCCCGAACCGAGCAGAACAACTGTTGCGGTCATCCAGAATGCGCGCTTCATCCAGAGCCTGCGGGCAAAGTCGTTGCCGACGCGGTCTATTTCGTTTCGGTAGTACGAGTAAAGTTCGTCGCGCGGCGTAAGATACCAGTAAAACACGCGTGTAAGCGAGAACACGCCGAAGAGAACGAGAGCGGATATCCAGATGATTTTTTCCATTCGGGGCAGGGATATTATGTTGAATGTGCGTAAAGATGCGCAAGTTATGCTTGTGGAGGGGGGCGCAAATGCTTTCGGTGCATTCGGGACGGTTTCCCGCTTTCTTTTTACAAACCTCTAAAACGACAAAAAGGCGTTCACCCCTTTCGGGAACGAACGCCACTCTGAAAACTCGCGGGGGAAATCCTACTTTCTGACGCGCGAAAATTTCTTCTGGAACTTTTCCACGCGACCTGCCGTGTCGACAAAACGCTTTTCGCCGGTATAGGCGGGGTGCGAATCTGCCGTAACGTCGCGGGAAATCATAAAGCATTCTACGCCGTCGATAGTTTCAACCTGCTTGCTCTTCATTGTCGAACGCGTTACAAAGCGTGCGCCCGAGGAAACGTCTACAAAGCAAACGGGATGGACATCAGGATGGATTTTATCTTTCATATTGGTATATGCTCCGAAAAAAGCTCGTTAGCCCTGCTTCGCCTTGAAGCGGGGATTGGTTTTGTTGATGATGTAAACGCGCCCCTTTCTGCGAACCACTTTGCAGTCGGGGTGACGGCTTTTCAAAGATTTGATTGATGATACGACTTTCATCTCTTCCTCGTTTCTAATTTAATGAAAAGTGCGTATCCTACTTCAGCGGTTTTGTTCGTCAATACTTTTTTTCACTTTTTTATTTTTCGCGGGCAATTCCGCCCGATTCAATTTGACTTTTCGCCGCGTTCGGTGGAGTATCGGTGCGAAAATTTAGACGTAGCAAAAGGAAGACGCAACTATGAAAATGATAAAAGCCATCATTAAGCCTTTCAAACTCGACGAAGTGAAGGAGGCTCTCGCCGAAATCGGAATCGAGGGGATGACCGTGACCGAAGCAAAGGGCTTCGGACGACAAAAAGGGCATTCCGAAATCTACAGAGGCAGCGAGTATACCGTCGAACTTCTGCCGAAAATCGCCCTCGACATCTGCGTTCCCGCCGATATGGTCGAAAAAACGGTCGAGACAATTTTGAAGTCGGCACATACGGGCAAAATCGGAGACGGTAAAATCTTCGTAATGCCCGTGGAGCAGTCGTACAGAATCAGAACGGGGGAAAAGGGAATCGTAGCCCTCTGATTCTTTTTTTCAATGAATAATGAATTTTGGCGTTTACCATAGACGCAGGAAGAACAATGAATTTCAACGTCTATCATAAGCGTTGAAAGAACGTCACTATCGCGACGATAGGAACTGTAGAATGAAAAAGGCAGGCTGCAGTCTGCACGGCTACGGAACTTCGGGCGAGAGCCGCGCCAGTCGTCGGAACTTCGTTCCTTCTTGCGATATTGCGGCGCGGCTATAGCCGCGCCTTTCCCCGACAAGCTCGTATTGCCTGCGGCAATAACTATCCTACCGTAAAAATCCGCAGACAAAGCAAAATCACTACCCGAAACCACCCACACTCCGAAAGGCAACCTAAAAAAGCAAAATCAAAAACACAAAGCGCGATGAAATCGCGCCCTAAAATAAAAAAACTCTCGGCAATCCGCAAATACCACAGCGGGGTTCTGCGGGGTACGGTTTGGCGCACAACTGAGGCACACGGAGAAAACAAAAGGGGGCTGTACTGAAGTACTGCTCCCTTTTAGTTTTCGAGTATGACCCAGTTGTGCGTCAAACAAGTCCCGCAGGTTCCCGCT
>CASFDK010000005.1 GCA_949293415.1 uncultured Verrucomicrobiota bacterium | reverse complement strand
GGTCGGCAATCCCCTCCCAATCGCACAATGCTTTGTAAGCTCGGCTACGTTCAGGCGGTGGCTTTGCGAATGGCTCAGGGTTCGCAGCGTACTTGGCGTACGCGCGAAGTCTGAGACATTCGTGAAACGCCGCATCAACGGCACTTTCACGCGCCGTTTAGAAAAGGACAAGCGTTGCCCCCCACGTTAGACCTGCACCGAAGCTTACAAACAATACATAGTCGCCCCGCTTTATCCGCCCGCCGCGCATCGCTTCGTCCAATGCAATCGGAATCGACGCAGACGACGTGTTCGCGTAATTCTCGATGTTCACATAGACTTTTTCGGACGGAATGTTCAAACGCTTGGCAACACTCTGGATTATGCGCGTGTTCGCCTGATGCGGAATCAAAAGCGAAACCTGCTCGGAGGATACCCCGCACCTGTCGAGTACCTCGAGCGCCTTTTCCTGCATTATCTTTACGGCGTGCTTAAAAACCTCCTTGCCGTCCATACGGACAAAGTGAAGCCGCTTTTCGACGGTCTCGGCGGATGTGGGCAAAAGCGAACCGCCCGCAGGCATACAAAGCATGGCAGTGTCCGAACCGTCCGCGCCAAGAACCGTGCCGACTATGCCGATATTTTCGGCGTCGGATGCGCGCAGGACAACCGCTCCCGCGCCGTCGCCGAAAAGCACGCACGTCGACCTGTCCTGCCAATCGACAATGCTGCTCATTTTTTCGGAGCTTACCACGAGCGCGTTTTTATACATTCCGCTTTGCATCATGCGAGTCGCCACTTCGACGCCGTACACGAAGCCCGAGCACGCCGCGCTGAGGTCGAAGCACGGAATATTGTTCCGAATGCCCAACTTTGCCTGAAGCAGGCAGGCGGTGGACGGGAACGCCATATCGGGATTTACGGTCGTTACTACGACCAAATCTATTTGCGACGCGTCGATACCCGCCATTTCGAGCGCGTTGCGGGACGCGCGCAACGCCATATCCGAAGCCGCCTCGCCGTCGGCTGCAATGTGGCGGCGGCGAATGCCCGAGCGTTCGAAAATCCATTCGTCGGAAGTGTCGAGAAATTCGGAAAGGTCGTTGTTTGTAAGAACCTTTTCGGGAACATAGCTGCCCGTACCCGAAATTACGATTGAGTTTGGCTTTTTAAAATCCATTTTTCAGATAAAAATTTGTTCTGATTTCAATGCGGAATCGGGAGCATCCCCGAGACGACAAAACGGGAGGGCTTAAAAACAGTCTAACCGCCCCGTGAATTTTACGATGCCGAAGCGCGTTCCTGCGCGGCTTTCTTTTCGCGCTCCAACGCCGCCGCCTTGTTTTGGGCGACGATGTCTTTCAGACGCGAAACGTCTTCCTTAATCCGCTCCTGCATATGTTTACGCAGACAGCGTAAAGTTATTTCGATTGCACCGGCAATCTGCCTGCGGTTGCTCGAACCGTGGGCTTTTACGACAAGACCGTTCAACCCCAAGAGCGGCGCGCCCGAATATTTGTCAATCGGCAGACGTTTTTTAAGACTCCTAAACGCGCCGCTTGCAATCAAAATGCCGAGCTTGTAAACCCACGAACGCATAATTTCCTCTTTGAGGATTGTCTTGAACATCCTTACCGAGCTTTCAAGGGATTTGAGCACGACATTTCCCGTGAAGCCGTCGCAAACAACAACGTCGAACTCGCCGTCGAAGAGGTTGAAACCCTCGATTAGCCCGCCATAGTTTATTACACCCTCCTGCGCCTTGAAAAGTCTGTGTGCGGTCTGGACAAGACTGTTGCCCTTGCAGTCTTCGGTGCCGTTGCTAAGAAGCCCAACGCGCGGATTTTTTATGCCGAGCGCGACGTGCGCATAGTTTGCGCCCAAAATGGCGTTGTCGACAAGGCTTTCGGGCTTCGGGTCGGGAGCGGCACCCACATCAATCATAATGAAGCTCTTGAGCTTTCCGGGAATGACCGTACCCAGCGCGGGGCGTTCAATGCCGTCCATCGTGCGAAGCCTGATAGTGCCGCCCGCCATCAATGCACCTGTGTTGCCGCAACTTAGAACGGCGTCGGCAGTGCCGATTTTCACGAGGTCAATCGAACGCATCATCGACGAGTCGCGTTTGGTCTTCATTGCCTGAATGGGCTTTTCGTCCATCACGATGACCTCGGAGGCGTTGTAGATTTTGACGCGGTTGTCCTTCATCACGCCGTGCCGCACGAGGAGGGGCGAAATTACTTTGTCGTCGCCGACAACGATAATGCGGTAGTCGCTTTTGTCGGCGGAGAGTGCCTGACGGATGCCGATAATGAGTTCTTCGGGTCCCAAATCGGAACCCATAACATCGACGGCTATAGTCGGAATGGAATTACTCATCGTGCGATTTATAGAGTTAATCGGCAACGCGAACGGCTACCGCATAAAAGAAAAACGCGGGAGTTATTACAAAAATAATCCCGCATTACAATTAAAAAAGACCGGAAGGAAGCATAAGAATCTTTACGCGGAAACCCCGCAAAAAACCGACCGCCCCGCGCGCGACCCTGCCGCGCCGACGAGACAACCGAAACACCCCTTGCTCGGGCTATATTATATTTTTACGCTGATAACCTGCTTGCCGCGGTACATCCCGTTCGAGGGATTGACCCTGTGCGACATACAGATAGAACCGTCCGTCGGGTCTTTCGCGAACTGGGGAAGCTCGTAATGGTTTGCCGCGCGACGAATGCGGGTGCGTTGCTTAGACTGTTTGCGTTTTGGTTGTCCCATTGTTAAATACCTCTTTCAAATTTAATAAAAAGCGGAACTTTACCCTACGAAGAAGTTTTGTCAAGAAGCTTTTTTCATCAAAAAAATCGCAAAAACGAAAAGCCGCCCCGTAAAACCCAATATTCTTTTCCTTTCGGCGGGGCTTGTCAAATCGGGATTCAGACGGTGGCTTTGCGTTTGGGGCGGCGATGTAAGCGTATTAGACATACGTGTCATTGCCGCCCAAAACGCGAAACGCCCGTAGGGAACGATTTGCGTTTGTGCTCCGCAAAAACGCCAATCTCCGTATCAAGCCCTTTCTTTTTCTTCGGCGGGGCTTGTCAAATCGGGATTCAGACGGTGGCTTTGCGTTTGGGGCGGCGATGTAAGCGTATTAGACATACGTGTCATTGCCGCCCAAAACGCGAAACGCCGTATCAATCCCGATTTCACAAGCCCAAGAGGGATTTTTGGTTTACCACGATATCCACCGGAATAATTTTGCCGTCCTTTATCTTCGCCATCACATACCCCTTGCGGTCTTCACTATTTATGGATTTAAGATACTTGTCGATTTTCTCGAGCTGCTTTTCCGAGACGGTCATCTTGAAACTTGGCATATTGAAACGCAAGCGCGGCTGTTCGAGCTTAACCCACTTACCCCCCTCGAAAACGGCAGTTTCATAACAGTTGGCTTTCATGGCGGTATACGCGCCGTCCTTGGGCGGTTTTGAGGAATACGATTTCACTACGGCAAAGCCCTCTGAATCGTGCGCAAAAGCAACATAAACATTGGGGTTTATTGAAAAAAATAAATTTTCCAGAGGTTCTTTTTTTGCGGTGTTTTTCTTTATATATTTTTCTACAAGCGAAATTTTCCGCGTATACGGCGCATAAAGCGGAACAATATTTGGAATATAACAACGCCCGTTGTAATTGCGATACCCAACCTTGTCGATTTTCTCCAATTTGAAACGGAATTCCCGCCCGTTTTTTACGATGTCGTCGGCATCCCAAATCATATACATCCCCGCGAACGCCCCGACGGCGACCACGCAGGCAAACACAAACGCGCGCAGTTTATCTTTCATTGTCGAGCCTCCTTTTCAGAAAATAGTTCGCGCCGATGAGCAAAAGCCCGCATACGCCGAAGAACGCCGCTCGGAAGATTATCGCAGAATCCATCGCAATCAAACGGACAAAGCCCTGCCAGACAATCATCCATACACCGATATTTAACAGAATGAAACTGCGCCGCCGTATCCCCGAAAACGCAAACGCCGCCGCAGCCGCAAAAAATACCGCATTCGAAAGAACGACAAAAATAAAATATCCGCCGCGCCCGAACGACGCCGCAAAATAGAGCGGAAACATAAGCCCCGCAATCAGCGCGCCCCAGATTTTTTCGCGCCCGCACAAAGCCCGAACCAGCGACAAGAGCCAGACAAAACACACCGCAGCGAGGACGAAATCGAGCGCCACCGCCGCCGGAATCGACACCGAATGAAGCTTTGCGATTCTTTCCGCAGACACGGAAAATACGCCGCCGTCGAAACAAACCAATCTATTGAGAGCCGTCATCGCGCCGAACATCAGCACAAGCCCCACATACAGTTGCGGAACTTTCCAAAGAGGCAAACCGCCCCAACGCGACGCCCGCGATAGCATAGCCGCCGCCGCGCCGAACATCGCGCAGGAGTAAAAAGCGTAGAGATTGGGCAAGTCCGGCTGGGCAAGCAGCGGACAAAAACCGCGCACGAACATCTTGGGAATGCTGTACGAAAGCGACGCAAGAACCCCGCAAACGACAAGCCCCAAAATTGCGTTCGGCACGCCGGCACTTCGCCAGTTTTTAAAAGTGTAGACAAAAACAACCGCAAAAACCGCCACGGCAAAGAGAGCATCGCCCATACCCCAAAGATTGTCGCCATACCCGAAACCCGCGACAATCGAACACCAAAAGGCTACAACCATCGCCGCCCCGCGCGAGTCGAAAACGAACACGAGCGGCAGAGAAAGACAAATCATGAGAATGGAATAGTTGTGGAAATTGTCCGCTACATTCAGAATATTCGCCACAAGACAAAACAGAGTGCCGAACGAGACAATAGCCGCCAACGCGGCAATCTCGCGCACAAGCGCGCCGAATTTGAAAAACAACACACACACCCCGAAGAGAAAAGAAAGCGCAAGCGGCGCAAACGCAAGTCCCAGACGCGCGCCAACCGAAAGGTCGTCCCACACGTTGTTGACAAAAAGACAGGCGGAAACAATCAAAAGAACCGCCCCCGCAAAATAGATTGCATTGAAAAACACGGATGTTCCGCGATTCTGAACGGCAGACAAATGAGCCGCAAGCCGCGCCGCCGAAGCGGAATCGAGCAAACCGTCCGCCTCATAACGCGGAATGCGCTTTAATAATTCGCGTTCAAACAACATACCTGCAGACTACGAGGAAAAACCAACGTAAGCAAGGTTTTTTAACGGAAAAGCGTACACGCGAAGTCAGAATAGGTTCGAGAAACGCCACGGGCGTTCCGCCGCAAACAACAAAATTTATCCCCAAAAACATCCTAAAAATCTACAGTGCGAAACACTCACCATTTAGGCGCGTCAAAGTACTTTCATAAGGGTGGTTTTGCAAACGACACAGGGCGCACAGCGTACTTGGCGTACGCATGCGAAGTCCGTAAAAGTAAGTTCGGACAACGCCTCAGGCGTTCCGCCACAAGCAACAAATCTTATCCCCGAAAACATCCTAAAAAACTTCCGTGCGAAGCACTCACTATTTAGGCGCGTCAAAGTGCTTTCATAAGGGTGGCTTTGCAAACGACACAGGGCGCACAGCGTACTTGGCGTACGCGTGCGGTCTGGGGCGTTTGTGAAACGCCCTTAGGGAAGTACTTTCACGCGCCGTGCGCCGTCAATTGCGCGAAGACCGCACTATCAAGACAGTTCCAGCGGCTTGGAATATTATGTTCGGAACCCAAATCAACACGTCTGGACGCAACGTCGGATACTTCTCAAGCCACGAAATCACGACAATCATCAGATAATACGACATCGCAAGCGCGAGCGCAATGGCGACGTTCGCAAAAGTTTCGCTTCTGCTCGCCTTGATTCCGAGCGGCACGGCAAGCACAACCATCGAAAAAATCGAAAACGCCATCGCAAAATTTTTCTGTATCTGCAACTGCACCTCGATTTTGTCGTGAAACGCATCCTCGGGCGTGGGATTGGGCTTTCTGTGCCAAGTGGTGCGGGCATCCAAAAGCTCGCCGAACGTCATCAGCTTGAGACGCTTCCGCACTCCGTCCGATTTGCCGATAATATCGTTAAGCGGAAGCTTTATCACAAGCTCATCGAAACGCGCCGACGGAAGCGGTTTGCGCAAGTCCTCGGGGTCGCCCGCGCGAGCGCGGTCGGCACTGCCGTTTTTGAGGGTTAAGACTATTTCGTCTCTGTCGTCGTCGTACGAAAGAAGACCGCGCTCCGACTGAATCGAAATCTGCACTCTGCCCTGTTTGTCGAGCTCCCAAATTCTGAAACTTACAAGCTCCTTTCCGTCGGAGGAATTGGCGTAAATGACATACCCCGGGAAGTCGCGGATGAACGTTCCCGCCTGAATGAACTGAAGCGGATTGGCGCGCACGAGGTTCTTGAGCGCGCTCTTGTAGGCGTAGTCGGCGGCGGGCGCGTAGTAGAAGTTTATCGCCACGGAAAAGAGCGACGCGCAAATCGCCAGAAAAAATACGGGAGCCGCCATGCTGTAAATCGACCTGCCGCAAGCCTTCATCGCCACGATTTCGCTCTGCGACGACATCCTGCCGAAGACGAGCAAAATGCCCGTAAGCATACCGAGCGGCAGCGCGTACGGAATCACTCCAGGAATGATGAGCGCGACGATATACAGGAAGAACGATATGCTGAGTCTGCCCGCGGCAAGCTCTCCCATAACCTCCTTTATCACGTTGCCGAGCACGAGCACGAACACGAACAGCGCGACGGTCATAAACGCCGCCGCCGCGACCTGCTTGAAAATGTATTTGTTTAAAGTACCCATTCGGCAAAAAAAATCTTGTCTGAGTATGGCGCAAACGCCGAAACGATGGCAACCCTAAAAAACCTCCCCATTATTTTTGCGCGGAGTTCGAAAATTTGGAATAAGCAATAATCGCAAGCCCCGCGGCGAGCGTCAAAACAGAGTAGAACGTGCCCCTGCTCAAGCCGAGAATCGGCTCGACCCCCACATCCGGCTCGCGGAAGATTTCGCAGACTATCCTGACGATCGCATAAAGCGAAAGGAACTCTCCCGCGACCCGCCCATTCGGCAGATTGCCGCGCCAGAAACGCCACTGCAAAAACGCGAAAATCAGAAGCCCCTCGGCGAACGCCTCGTAAAGCTGCGACGGGTGCCGCGCGGCTATGTTTTCGACCGCCGTGCCCGCCGCCGCCGATCTCGGGAAAATCATGGCCCACGGAACGTCGGAAACCTTGCCCCACAATTCGCCGTTGACGAAATTGGCGAGCCTGCCGAGAAATATTCCGGGGGTACAGGCGGTCGTAACAATGTCGGCGATTTTCCAGAAGGAAACTTTTTTCGCCCGCGCAAAGCACAACATCGCCAACACCACGCCGATAAAGCCGCCGTGGCTCGCCATTCCGCCCTTCCAAATCTGGAAGAGCGAAAGCGGATTCGACATAAAATTGCCGAAGTCGTAAAACAGCATATAGCCGAGCCTGCCGCCCGCAATCACGCCGAAGAGAAGGTATGTTATCAGCGAGGAATTGTCGTCGGGCGCAAGCGGGCTTTTGCCCCTCTTGGAATAGAGGTTGAAAAGCAGCATCGCAATCGCGAAACCCGCCAAGTACGACAGCCCGTACCACCTTATGCCGTCGAGAAACCATCCGTCGGGGAAACGCAGCGCGAACGGGTCGAAATCGACCACATAGTATGCAAGAAAATTTTCCATCGAAATAATGTTTGAAGTATTTATAGTGTCGGGTAAAGTTAAGGGGAAAAAATTTTTTATCAATGAAAGATTTCGACTTAAGGGAATTGATAGACTCGCGCTTCGGGCAGAACTACGATTTGCACGAAAAATACGTCAACCGCACGCTCGCAACCGTGCTGAAGACAATCGGGTTCGACAAGTGCTACAAGAGCGCAAAGGGCGCATACCTCTACGACGCCGAAGGCAACGAATACCTCGACTTCATCTCGGGCTACGGCGTATTCGGAATGGGTCGCAACAACCCCGTAATCGGCAGGGCAATCAAGGATGCAATCGATATGGATCTGTCGAACATGGTGCAGCTCGACTGCGCGCTGCTCAGCGGTCTGCTCGCCGAAAGAATCGTAAAGCTCCACAACAACAAGCTCTCCGCCGTCTTCTTCTGCAACTCGGGTACGGAGGCGAACGAAGGCGCGATAAAATTCGCCCGCGCCCACACGAAACGCCCGCGCATAATTTCGATGGACGGCTGCTACCACGGGCTGACGTACGGCTCGATGTCGATAACCCACACGCCGCACTTCAGGGACGGATTCGGTCCGTTCCTGCCCGACACCGACAAAATCGGATTCGCCGACCTCGCCGACCTCGAGGCAAAACTCAAAGAGGGCAACGTCGCCGCGTTCATATCCGAACCCGTAATCGGACACGGCGTGGAAATTCCGCCCGACGACTTCTTCCCGAAGGCGCAGGAACTCTGCCGTAAATACGGCGCGCTCTTCATTATGGACGAAGTGCAGACGGGCTTCGGCAGAACGGGCAAAATGTTCGCCTACCAACACTGGGGGCTCGAACCCGACATCGTTACGATGGCAAAGGCACTCAGCGGCGGCTACGTTCCGTGCGCGGCGTTTGTCACTACAAGGGAAATCCACCAGAGCGTTTTCTCGCCGCTCGAAAACTGCGTAAAACACTCCACGACATTCGGCAGAAACAACCTCGCGATGGTCGCGGGCTTGGCTACAATCGACGTTCTCGAAAAGGACGGGATGGTCGAAAACTGCGCAAAGATGGGCGCGCTGCTCAAGCAAAAGCTCGAAACGCTCAAAGAAAAACACTCGTATATAAGAGAGGTACGCGGCTTGGGGCTTATGATTGCCATAGAATTTCAGGAACCGAAAGGGCTTCTGCAAAAGGCGGCGTGGAAGGCCTTGAAAGCCGCCAACAACTCGCTCTTCACGCAGATGATTGTAACGTCGCTGATGGACAACTACAAAATCATCACGCAGGTTACAAGCCACGAAGTCCACGCGGTAAAACTGCTGCCGCCGTTTGTCATAACCGAAAAGGAAGTGGACAAATTCGTAAAGGCGTTCGACGAAACGCTAACCGAGGCGGCAAACCCGACGGGCTCGCTCTGGAAATTCGGCAAACGCCTCATCGCCGCAAGCATCGACAACAAGAAAAACAAATAGGACAATGATTTCATACGAAGAATTTTGCGACAACTGCCGCAGACTTCTCGGACGCGTCGAAAACGCGTGCGCCTCGTGCGGCAGAAACGTCGGCGACGTGAAAATTCTGCCCGTCACGAAAACGCACCCGATAGACGCGCCCGAATACGCGGCTCGCTTCGGATTTTCAGCGGTCGGCGAAAACCGCGTTCGGGAACTTTCGGAAAAGAGAAAATCGGAACGCGGCAACGCGCTTAAAATAAACTGGGAGCTCATCGGACACCTGCAAAGCAACAAGGCAAAACACGCCGTGGAGCTCGCCGACAGAATCCAGAGCGTTGACTCGCTAAAGCTCCTGAAAAAAATCGACGCCGAAGCCGCCGCGCTCGGCAAGACAATGCGCATTCTGCTCGAGGTAAACGCGGGCAACGACCCCGCAAAATTCGGCGCGGCAATAGACACTACCCCCGAACTTCTCGGCGCGGCTCTCGAGCTTAAACACGTGGAAGTCGAAGGGCTTATGACCGTCGCCCCGCTCGACTCCAATCTTGACACCGCATCGCGCTGCTTCGAAAACCTGCGCAACCTGCGCGACGACCTGCAAAAGCAGTTCTCCGTTTCCCTGCCCGAACTTTCGATGGGTATGAGCGGCGACCTCGAACGCGCAATCGAAGCGGGCAGCACACTCGTACGCGTCGGAACATTCCTGTTCGGCGCGCGCGACTACTCTTTGTAAAAATGGAACGCGACAACAAACCAAGCGAAATGTCGGGAGACGAATTTTTCGCCCGCAACGAAAATTCGCCCGAAAAATATTTCGCCGTCTTCGGCAAGCCGATAGCCCATTCGCTAAGCCCGCTCATGCAAAACGCCGCGCTCGGAGAAATCGCGAAAACCGACGGCGCGTTCGCGGGCGCAAAATACTTCGCATTCGAGATAGACCCCGACAACCTCGCCGAAACGCTGCATCTTTTTTGGCGTAAAAATTTCACGGGCATAAACCTGACCATTCCCCACAAGGAAATCGCATTCAGAATCCTGACCGACTTCGACGAAACCGCAAAAAAGGCGCGCGCCTGCAACACGCTTCTGCGCACGCCGGACGGCTGGCGCGGCTACAACACCGACGGATTCGGCGTTACGGCGGCGGTCGAAAACGCGTTCGGCAGAGGCTTCGAAAACGCCGACGTCGTGCTTTTGGGCGCGGGCGGCGCGGCGCGCGGAGCGGTGGCGGCGATACTGGGGGCGAAATGCAAATCGCTTCTTGTCGCCAACAGAAATCCCGAACGTTTGGCGAAATTTGCCGATGATATGAAAACGGAGAATTTCGAATTGTCCACAACCCCGCTCGAAAACGTCGAAGCGAAGATTGCGCCGCGCTCGGTAATCGTCAACGCCACGGCGGTCGGGCTGAAGGCGGACGACAGACCCGTAATCGACTTTTCGAAAATCCCGCAGGACTGCGTTTTTCTGGATATGCCCTACCGCCGCGGCGCGGAAACCTCTTCGGTGCTCGCCGCCCGCGCAAACGGCATACCCGCCGAAAACGGCCTTGCAATGCTGGCGTGGCAGGGCGCGAAATCGCTCTCTATATGGACGGGCAAGCCGCTGCTCGGCGCGCTGATGCTCTATAAACTGAAGGAACACCTCTATGGACTTGGCTGAAATCAACTCGCAATTTCCCGCAATTTTCGACGCGTTTTTCTTCTGCCTCGGCGCGTGCGTCGGCAGTTTTCTGAACGTGTGCATATACAGAATACCCAAGGGCGAATCAATCGTAAGCCCGCCGTCGCACTGCGCGTGCGGCAAACCGATAAAATGGTTCGACAACCTGCCGATAATCGGCTGGTTTTTGCTGCGCGGGCGGGCGAGATGCTGCGGGCGGCGAATATCCTTCCGCTATCCGTTTGTGGAAACGCTGACGGCGGCGGTCTTCCTCTGCCTGTGGATGACGTGCACGCCGTATATTGCGTTCGCAGGGATGGTCTTTGCATTCATAATGATTTTCTGCACGTTCGTCGACATCGACAGTATGATGCTGCCCGACTTTGCAACAATCGGCGGAACTGTGGCGGGCTTTGTGCTCTCGCTTATGATGCCGCAAATGCACGACGCAATGATTGCCGACGCGCCGTTTGTCGCATCGGTAGTCGCCTCGGGGATAAAGTCGGCGGTCGGGATAATCGTCGGCTCGGGCGTGCTGTACTGGATACGCATACTCGGCGAATGCGTCTTCAAAAAGGAGGCGATGGGCGAGGGAGACGTAATTCTGGTCGGCTGCATAGGCGCGTTTTGCGGATGGCAGGGCGCGGTTTTCGCGATATTCGGCGGGTCTATAATCGGCGCGCTGACGATGGTGCCGCTTGCCGCAACGCGCAAATTCTCGCGCAAATCGAAGGGGCGCAAATTCGGCAACGGCGAGGATGCCGACCCTACGGCGATTCCGTTCGGTCCGTGGCTGGCGTTCGGCGGAATGTTCTATTTTATGTTCACGAAAGTCTTCGTCGACGGATATTTCGCGAACATCGCATCCGCATTTTTCGGAATCTGACGCGGGCTATGACCGAACTCCCCGAAAAATCGCGTTCCGCGCTCGACGAATTCGTTTTTATGATAGGCGGGCAGCGTCGCTATTCGAAAAACACCGTGCGCAACTACACCGACTCGGTGCACGACTGGCTTGCATGGATAGTCTCGGCGGAAATGGTGGGCGGCGACTTTCTCAAGGCTGACAAGAAAACGGCGCGTTCGTACGTCGCCGAGCTCTCGGCGAAATATTCGCATTCGTCGATACACAACAAGGTTTCGGCAATACGCTCGTTCTATAAATACCTGATACGCACGGGCGCGGCCGACTCCAACCCGTTTTCGCTCGTAAAACTGCCGAAAAAGGGAAAGGGGCTGCCCGTGTTCCTGCCCGAAAGCTCGATGCCCGCCCTGCTCTCCGCTCCGCGCTTCGACGGCAACAACGGCTTGGAGTCGAAGGAGGAGGCGATGCGCAACGCGCTCTGCATAGAGCTTCTCTACGGTGCGGGCTTGCGCGTGAGCGAACTCTGCTCGCTCAAATGGGGCGACATCGACCTTTCCGCAAACATCGCCAAAGTGCTCGGCAAAGGCTCGAAAATCCGCTTCTGCCCGTTCGGCGAAAAGGCGGGCGAACTGCTGAAACTCTGGCGCGCCGACTTCGCAAAATCGACCGACTTCCACTCGCCCGTCCTGACGCTCAAAAACGGCAAACCCATATACCCGCAATACGTGCGGCGGATGCTGAAAAAGTACCTCGCCCAGACGGGACTGCCGTCGAACATCACGCCGCACAAACTTCGGCACTCGTTCGCCACCCACTTGGTAAACGGCGGCGTGGATTTGCGCGCCCTGCAGGAAATGCTCGGGCACGCGAGACTCTCCACAACCCAAATCTACACCCACCTGAACACGAGCAAACTGCTCGAGGAATACCGCAACAACCATCCGAGGGCATAGGCGCAATCCGCAACCGAAAACTGGTATCGGAAAAAAGTTGTCATTTGCGAAATATTAGTGTTTCATCGGGGCGAAAATGAGAATTTGCAACTACATAAAATCGGCGTTTGCCGCGGCGGCGGCGTGTCTGGCGGCACAGCCCGCGTCCGCCGACCTCGTCTGGACGGCGGATAAAGGCTGGCAGGTACAGGGCGGCGTTATCGCCAACGTTCTTGGCGAGGAGAAAAACGTCACAAACGCACTGCAGGCGATGAACGAAGGCAAAAAGGCGCAGGAAGACGGCTCAAACAGGCTCGCCCTCTCCTACTACAAAACGGTCATCACACAATACCCCGACTCGATTTTCGCGCCCGAAGCCTACTACCAAATGTCGCTCGTCTACACGAACAGGGGGCAGTTTATGGACGCGTTCGAATCGCTCGAAGAAGTGGTAAAACGCTATCCCGACTACCCCAAGTTCAGCCAGATTATCGGCGAGGAATACAACGTGGCGTCGGTCATACAGGGCGGCGCAACTCCGTATCTTTGGGGGTGGTTTCCGTGGTTCACAAACTACAACGACGCGATAAAAATCTACGAGGGCGTAGTCAAAAACGCGCCGTACAGCGACTACGCGCCAATCGCCCTGATGAACATCTCGCTAATCGCCGAACAGGAAGACACCCCCGAAGTCGCTTTCGACGCGCTCGACAGGCTCATCAACAACTACCCCAACAGTATGTTCGCCCCCGACGCGTATATGCAGATGGCGAAAGTCTACCGCGGCATGGTCGAAGGCCCCGAATACGACCAGACCCCGACGCGCTCGGCAATAAGCTTCTACCAAGACTACCTCATTCTCTTTCCCAAAGAGGCGGGTGTATCGAAAGCCGAAGAGGGTCTCGACAAAATGCGCGATACCTACGCGCGAAGCCGCCTGATTATGGGCGACTTCTTCTATTACTACCGCAACAACCACATCGCCGCGTCCATCTTCTACAACGAGGCAATCACGCTCGCGCCCGACACCCCCGCTGCGGACGAAGCCCGCGCCCAACTCAAGAAGATAAAGGAAGGCATACTCGCCCCGATGACCCCCTACGACTGGTTCTGGGGCAGATACGAAAAGCCCGAAATCGACCAGTTCGAAGACGAGACAATCACGCGCAACCTCGACAACCAAGCCTTCGAAATTATGTCGGTAGACGACTTCGTTTCGACACCTTCGGCGGTTGTCGGCGAAACAATAGGCGCGGACGGAAGCGTAAAGACATACGAGGGGCTCGCCCCGATTTTCGGCGAACCGCTCGACGACTTCCTCTTCGAAGACGGCTTCCGCCAATGGACTTCCGACGAAATAGAAAAGGCGCAGTAATATGAAAAGACTTTTTACATCCGCAATTCTGGCGGCGGCAATGCTGCTCGTCGGCGCGTGCTCCAACTACAGACTCGCGGGAACGCCGACCGAGCTTCCGTTCCACTCGATATACGTAAAGCCCGTGCGCAACAATTCGTATGCGCCGCAGGCTTCGGCACTGCTTACGAACGAAATTTCGAACGCCATCAACAGGTCGCCCGAACTCAAAACCGCGCTCGAAGCGAATGCGCAGGCGACGCTCTCGACGGTCATAGTTTCGTACGAGCGCAAGCCCGCCGCGACCCGCGCAAGCGATACCGCGCTCGCCGCCTCCTACGTGATGGTCGCTACAGCCGAGTGCACGCTCGTGCGCTCGAACGGCGATGTCGTTTTCAAGAACAGAAGGGTCTCCGCACGCGCAAACCTCTACCCGAGCGGCACCGACGTAATCGGCGGCGAAACGCAGAATATGCCCGTTCTTATGCGCGAACTCGGCGGAAAAATCAAAGACGCAGTAATCGGAATATGGTAAACTCGATTGAAATCGCGCCGTCGATTTTGGGCGGCGACCACGCGGCACTGGGCGAGTCCGTCGCAAAAATAGCGGCGGCGGGTCTGAAGTGGGTTCACGTCGACGTTATGGACGGACACTTCGTGCCGAACCTTTCGTTCGGTTCGGGCGTGGTGAAGGCGTTGAAAAAAAAGTTTCCGCAGATGTTCTACGACGTGCACCTGATGCTCGACAATCCGCACCTTTACACCGACTCGTTCGCCGAAGCGGGCGCGGATTTGATTTCTATTCACGTCGAGCCCGACTACCCCGTGGCGGCAACGCTCGACAACATCCACGCAACGGGCAAAAAACTCGGAATTGTCTTCAATCCGAAAACCGAAGTGGGCGAAGTAATCCCCTACCTTCCGCGCGTCGACTTGGTGCTTGTAATGAGCGTGCAGCCGGGGTTCGGCGGGCAGAAATTCAACCCCGCAGCCCTCGATAAAATCTCGACTCTCGCCCGACTGCGCGACGAGCTGAAACTCGGCTACCGAATCGAAGTCGACGGTGGAATCACCGCGCAAAACGTGGGCGAATGCGTCGCGCGCGGATGCGACACAATCGTCGCGGGAACGGAATTTTTCAAAAACGGCGAAGCGTTGATTGCCGCGGCAAACGCAGTCCGCGCATAGCCGCAACAACATATGCCCGAAAAGAACACAAACCGCGCAAACAACTCCGCCGAATGCGGAGCGAAGAACGCGGTTTCCGAATCGGCTGAAATCTGCAAGCCCGCGGACGCGTCAAAAAACGGCGAAGAGGATACCCGCCAAGCACAGCCCCCGGGCGGCGGAAATTTCGGAATAACCTGCTGCATTTGCATACTGCTTGCGTTCCTCGCGCTGCTCGCCGCCGCGGTTTTCGTTTTCGAGCGCGTTTATTCGGGAACGAAAGACGTCGCAACAGCCGTCGCGCAAACGCCGTCGAAAGCGGTCGGCGTATTGAGGGAAATCCTCGCAAAAGCCCCCGACGTCGACGTGGTCTATGCGTCCGAATACATCGCGGCAAAGCGCGAAAACAAATTCGTCGTAGCAACCGTCGACAGGCGCGAATCAATGGGCGCGGACTTCTCGAAGTGGCGGATAAAAAACATGAAAATCCTGACGGGTTCGGTGCGGCTCGAGGTAGTCGCCCACTATCAGTATTTCGTAGAATTTCGCGGAATCAAATACGCAATATCAAAAGGCGAAAACGGAAAAATCGACTTCGTTTTCATATTCGACTCGCTCAAGCCCGACCTGCCCGTAAAGTATACCGAAATCGAACGCAACATTTCGCAAAGCGCGCTGTCGAACGACGTGAACGCGGAGCTGGAAAAATACCAGAAGGAGAAATTTCCCGCGGAACTGGCGAAGTTCGCGGCATCCGCGCAGAATATGCTCTGCGCAAGAACGGAGGCGGAAAAGTCGATGGAGAAATACCTGCGCGAAAACATCCTTCCCCTGTGGAATATCGGCGCGAACGAAATCGGTAAATTCGAAATCGTTTTCGACACCGGCAGATTTGAAAACTTCAAAACGGGCATAACCCGAAGACGCGACGCAAAATGAAAAACGGCAAAAGAGGATGTCTTTCCACAGCCGCCGCACTCGCGGGCGCGGCATTTTCGTCCGTCTGGTTGCTGAACCTGCAAATGGGCGTGTTTTTCGAAATTCCCGACAACCTGCCGGTTGTCGGAAACCTCGACGAAGCGTTCTTCACAACCCTGCTGCTGGCGTGCCTTTCGTATCTGGGGATGGAGCTGCCGTTTTTGCGGAGACTTTCGCGGCGCGACACTCCCGAACAACGACCGCCCCGAAACTGAATTGTCTTGAAAACAACCCCAAAAAACGGAATATGAAACTATGCGAAAATTCGGGATAGTCTGCGCAGTCTTGGTCGCGTCGATGGCGGCGGCGCGCTGCGCGGGCGCGCTCGATTCGGTGCTCGATAAACTTCCCCAAACCGCGGCGGCACCGCTCTCGACTTCGGGCGGCGGACGCACTGCGGAATACCTCGAGTCGCTAGTGAAGTCGGCGCAGTCGGCTTTGCGGGCGGGAATGCCCGCGCTCGCGCAGGCGATAGCCGAAGATTCGGTAGACCGCGAAAAACTCCCGCCAGAACTCGCCGCACAGCTCAAACTCGTCGCGGTAGACGCAATGATTGCGCAGGGCGATTTCGCCAACGCCGAAAAACTTTTCACTTCGACCGTTTCCGCGCCGACATCGGAAGTCGACAAACTGCGCTCGGCGATGATAGACGTCGGGCTTTCGAAGACCGAAGACGCGGCGAAGACGCTCGGGGCAATCGACGAAACGAAACTGGACGGCGGCGACCGTCCGTGGTATTTCATAGCGCGCGGATTCGTCGCATACGAACGCGGCAATATATCCGCAGCCCTCGCCGATTTCAAAAGGGCGAAGGAGTCGGCAAAAGATGGACCGACCGTTGCGGATGCCGAAATCGCCGAAATTTTCTGCCGCATAATAGGGGGCGATGCCGACCAAAACCTGCCGTCGCTCGCAAAGACACTCGAAGAAAAAACCGCCCTCTACCTCGGCACGCCGCAGGGATTCCAGTTCGCGAAACAGTACGCCGCAGTTCTCTACAAAATGGGCGAGCGCGAAAAGGCGATAGACGTTCTGAACACCCAGCTCGGGATAGAGCTTGCGCCGTCGCTCGACAGGGACGAGCTGAAAATCGTGGTCGCAGCGATGACAAAAAGCCGCGAAAAGCAGCTTGCAATGCTGCGCGACATCCTGCTCGAAACGAACTCGGCAAGCGTGGGCGACTTCGCACTCGCGCTACTCGCGCGCAACCCCGACGTATCCGCCGGCGACGAACGCAAATTCCTGCTCGAGCTGCTCGAAAAGGGCTCGGAAAAAATCCGCGACAGAATCTACCTCGAACTCGCAAAGTCGGCGGTAAAATCGCGCGACAAACGGGGCGCGGCGCAGTACGCAGGCAGACTTGTGGACGAATATCCCGCATCGAAATACCGAAGCGGCGCGCTCCGCATTCTGGCGTGGACGGCGTTCTCCTCGGAGGACGGCAAAGAACCGGAATACAGGCTCGCCGCAACGCACCTTGCCGCACTCGCCGACCTTGAAAAAGACCCCGAAAAGGCGCGCGAAATGCGTCTGCTTTCCGCCGACTGCCTTTTCCTGAACAAAGACTACACAACGGCGGCGAAAATCTATACCGACCTCTTCGCACAGATGAGGGACAAGCGCGGAATGATTCTCAACCGCGCGGTTGAGTCCTACCTCAACCGCAACGAAACCGACAGCGCGATAAGGCTGCTCGATTCCGCATACGGTGCGGAAGGTGTCGGCGACGACGACCTCTGGAACTCGGAGTGGAAACTCATATCGCATTTCAGAAGCGGCGGACGGGAAGCCTCCGCCCGCGCGCGCATAGAACACGCGATAAAAACGACCCGCTCCAAACTTCTGCTGATAAAAATGCAGTGGTTCTTGGCTCGCATAACGGAGGAATCGGGCGACTCGAAAAAGGCGGCGCAACAGTGCGACAAAATCCTTTCCGAAATAGAGTCGCTGCCCGTCTCCGACGGCCGACCGCGCGAAATTCTCGCCTCGAACGCGCTGCTGATGAAGGCGCGCTGCCTCGAGGACGGCGGCGGAGCGAACGGCGACAACGCGGCCCTCGAAGCCTACAAACTTCTGCGCGAAAAATATCCGTCAACCGACGCGGCGAAGATCTCCTATCTCTACCAAGCCCGCAACGAGGCCGCGCGCGGAAACTTCGGCGCGGCGCAGCAACTCTGCCGAACGCTCGCCGATGCCGACCCCAAGGGCGCATACGCCTACGACGCAATATCCGACGCAGCCCAGTACGCGCGGAAACTCGGGCTCGAGTCCGACTACAAATCCGCCTTGGCAATGCTCGACAAGCTCTGCAAAGACTTTCCCGACAACCCGCGCAACTTCTACGCCCGCCTTTCGCAGGCGGAAATCCTGAGGCTGCTAAACGCGTTCGCCGACGCGCGGAAACTCTACGAGGAAATACTGAACAAATACCAATCGCACCCCGAGATCTACCTTGCGTGGCTCGGACTGGGCGACTGCGCACTCGCCCAACAGGGACGCGCCCTCAACGCCGTGGCGATTTTCGAACGCCTTTACGCGCTTCCCGAAATGCCCGTTTCGGCAAAGGCGGAAGCCGCATTCAAATGCGCCTACGCGCTCGAACGCGCGGGACGCAACCGCGAGGCGAACGAAATGCGCTGGGTGATGTCGCAGCAGCTTCTCGCCGAGCGCGGGCTGACGGCGGCGGCCAAGTACTGGCTCGGACGCACGCTTTACTCGCTCGCCTCGAACCTCGAAAAATCGGGCGCAAAGCGCGACGCTCGCGCGGCGTACGAACTGATAATAAAACACGCACTGCCGTCGTCGGCGGCGGCAAAATCGAAACTGGCAAAATAGAATGGAAAAAATCCTCGACATCTTCCTGACGGGCGGACCAATGATGGTTCCGCTCGCGGCTCTCGCATTCGCGGGTTCGCTGATTTTCGTCGAACGCCTGCTCTACCTGCACAAGGGGCAGATACGCGCGTGCGAATTCGTCTCGGGAATCAAAACCGCGCTGAAAAACCGCCGAATGCTCGAGGCGCTCACAATCTGCGACGAAAGCTACGGACCCATTCCGCGTATCGTAAAAACCGCCCTGCTAAACAGCGAACAACCGCGCGACGTGATGTCGCAAAGCGTGGCGGTCGCCTCGCAGAACGAGTTCGCGCTCATAGAACGACGCGTCGCGAGCGTTGCGCTGATTGCGAAAATTGCGCCGCTTTTGGGGCTCATGGGCACGGTCATAGCTCTGCTACAGATTTTCTACACGATGTCGCACAGCGGCTCGTACGCCACGGTTTCGCAGTTTACCGCATACGTCTACGCCGCCCTGCTCTCCACCGCATTCGGTCTGCTGATTTCGATTTTCGGATGGCTCGGCTACAGCTTTTTGAACAGCCGCGTACGCGCCCTCGCGCACGACATCGACTTTTCCGCGAACGAAATAATGCTCTTTATCCTGCGCGGAATGCCCGAACACGAAAACCTCTACCTGAAAGGCAGAGAGGAAAAATGACCCCCGTCGACATATCGTCGAAAGTCCGCCGCGAGCGCATCACACTGTGTTCGGCGGCACTTGTCGACATCCTGTTGATTGCGCTGATGTTCACGCTGCTCGGCTCGAAGTTCATACTTGCGCCGGGGTTCGCACTCGAGTTCGAGGGCGACAAACTGCCGACATCGCCGTCGCCCGACGCTGCGGTCATAGACGGCGACCTAAGCGTGCTCAACGCAAAGGGCAACACGATGATTATCTTCGACGGCGCAATTTTCAACGCGGAATCGTTCTCAAAAAAAATGCGCTCTCAAAAGGCGGGCGCACAACGCGGCGTGCTGCTGATTAAAGCCGACAAAAATGTCGATACCCAGACACTGCTCGACATCTGCGCGGCGGCGCGTGCGGGCGGATTCGAAAAAATCCACCTTGCAGCCGCTCCCGAAGAAAAGTAATATGCAAAAATCCGCAGACAGGAAAACGGAATCCGACACGCTCCTTGGGGGAACGTTCCTGCCCGCATTTTTGTCTACGTGCGCCGCATTCGCGCTCGCCGCATTTTTCCTGCCGAAAATCTCCACCGAGATAAAAGACCCCGCCCGCCCCGAAACCCTCGCCAACCTAACAACCCGCCACTTCGACGGCTTGGACGAAATAGCCGACTACACTCCCCTGTTTCTGACCACGAAGTGGAACGCCGCTCCCGCCTCCCAACCCGCGCCAACCCCTAGGGGTTGGAATTTCACAAAGACAAACTTCGCTCCGCCCGCGCTCGCACTGACGGACGAAAAATTTCCGACATCCGGCGAAGACGGCTTCAAACGCGGGAAAACGGGGTTCGAACAGTCGATAATGGGAAAGTCGTTTTCGTCGTTCCGAATGGGCACTGCCCCTGTATCCTCCGCAAAAACGGCGGGCTTTACATTCAAACTCGTCGATATGAACAGCGGCGCAACCGTAAAAACCGCGCCGGTAAAAATACCCTCCGACGGCAGACTATATGCCGTCGCCGAATTCAAAGTATACGTCGAGCGCGACGGATGGGCGATGAAACCGCTCGAGCTTCAGTCGTCGGGCGACGACTCGCGCGATGCCGAACTTGCCGCAATGCTCACAAGCTCGAAACTGCTTAAAGGCACGCCGCACGGCGAATACAAGGCGGTCTTCATTCCGTAGCGGAAACGCCGAAAATCGCGCATACGGACGCAAAAAAACGCCCCCGAAATCGGAGGCGTTCGCCGAAAATTTCCGCGCGGAGTTTCTACTTCTTCGCGTCCATAATTCTGAAATTCTCGAGGTGGTACGACGGGTCTGCGCGGAACGTCAACTTCAGATTGTACGCCTTTTCGAGATTTATCAGGTGCTCGTAGTCTTCCGTCTGCAGTCGGCGCAAATTGTCGGGATGTAGCAGAATCAGCAGCGAGATTTCGCCCATATTCGGGTTGTTCGCGCGTATCGTTCTGCACGTTGCCACAATCTTGCGCTGGATTTCCGCACTCATCGTGCGCGCCGATTTCACAATGCCCTTGCCGCCGCAATATGGACACGTCGTGTAGATGCCGCTCGAGTTGCTCTGGGCGTGGCGTTGGCGCGTCATCTGCATAATGCCGAGTTGCGAAATCGGAAGAACTTGGCTCTTTGCCTTGTCCTTTTCCATCTCGTCCTTGAGACGTTTGTAGACCGCCTGCCTGTCCTTGCGGCTCTTCATATCGATTGTGTCGATAATCACGAGCCCGCCGAGGTTGCGCAAACGAACCTGACGCGCGGCTTCGGTCACGGCTTCGAGGTTGGCCTGCAGGATGAAGTCTTTGCCGTCGTCGCTCTTGCCCTTGTGCGAGCCTGTGTTTACGTCGATTGCAACGAGAGCCTCCGTTTCGTCGATGACGATTTCGCCGCCCGACGGAAGCGGAACCCTGCGCTGGAATGTCTGCGCAATCTGGCGTTCGATGTTGTACCGCTCGAAAATCGGAATGTTCTCCTTGAAGAGCTGGATTTTACTGCGTGCGCGGCGCGAAATTTCGGAGACCGAACGCATAATGCGGTCGTAGTCTTCCTTGCTGTCGATGAGGATTCTGTCGGTCTGCTCGGTGAGGAAGTCGCGCACCGTGCGTTCGATGAGGTCGGGCTCTTTGTAGATTGTCGCGGGCGCGGGAACGGTCTCGATACGCTGCTGGATTTTCTTCCAGATGTTCAGCAGCATGTGCAAATCGCGCACAAAATACGTCCAACGCTTGCCCTGCCCCGCCGTACGGACGATAACGCCCATACCTTCGGGAACTTTCATCGACTTCAAAATCTTCTTGATGCGCTCGCGCTCGGCTCTGTCCTCGATTTTCCGCGAGATGCCGAACTGCCCCGCAAACGGCATGAGCACGAGATACCGACCGGGGATTGCGATGTTCGTGGTTACGCGCGGGCCTTTCGTGCCTATCTGCGTTTTCGTAATCTGGACGATGATTTCCGTGCCGATGGGGAACTTTTCGGGAATGTCCTTCGCCGAAAACTTCTGCGCCTTTTTCTGCTCCTTGCTCCTGTTTTCGCGAACCACTTCATACGAATTGTCGGTGGTGGTCGGGAAGATGTCCCAGTAGTGCAGGAACGCGTTTTTGGGCTGACCTATATCGACAAACGCCGCCTTCAGCCCCGGTTCGAGATTCTGGATTTTCCCCTTGAAAATCGCCCCGACCATACTTTCGTCGCCGTTGCGCTCTATTTCGAACTTCTGCATAACACCCTCGACAAGAAGGGCTACGCGTTTTTCGAAAGGCTCGACGTTTATGACTATTTCGCGGTAGGGTTCGTTTTCGCGCTTGAGCAGTCTGATAATTTTCTCCAGAAGCGGGCGTTTTTTCGCCCTCAACTTCGCCTCCTGATTGAGCTGTTCCTCGGGGATGGGTTCGACAACCTCCTCTGCGGGACGTTTCGTCAAATCGTCGGGCGTATAATCTTGATTTTCCTGTTTCATTGTTTCGCTTTAATCGGATTGGGCGAAACGATTGTTTCACGCATATTCTTTCCTATGTCTGTAGACGCTCTGGACGAGTCCGAGTAGAATGCAACACGTTAAAACAAAAGTTCCGCCATAACTTAACATTGGCAGGGGAACTCCCGTAATCGGCATAACGCCGATGGTCATTCCCACGTTTATAAAAGAATGGGTCATAAAGATTACGGCAATTCCCACACAAAGGTATCTTCCGAAACCGTCGCGCGAGAGCTGCGCCGCACCAAGACAACCGTAAATAATTATCACCGCCATCAATACGACGGCAAGCATAGCCCCCGCAAACCCCGATTCTTCGGCGAGCACCGAAAAGATGAAGTCGTTGTAGGCCACACTCGAGGGCAGATAGCCGAGCTTCGCCTGAGTCCCCTCGGCGTGCCCCTTTCCGAAAATTCCGCCCGACCCCACCGAAATCAGGCTCTGACGCTGATTCCAACTTACGCCGTTTCCGCGCGGATCTACCACATCGGGCGCGACAAAAGCCAAAATCCTGTTGCGCTGATAATCTTTAAGCGGCAGACAAAACGCAGCCGAAGACCCGTAGGCGTTCGCGCTTGCCGCGGCTTCGGCGGACATATTGTTGTTTTTCAGAAAGGCATTGTATCCAAGAATATCCGCAGCAACTACGCCTACGAAGGCGCAGAACAAAAACGTAACCGCCGCAAAAAACTTTTTTGGCAGGTTCGATATGTAAAGCATCGCGAAAAGCATTGGAAAAAATACGAGTGTAGAGCCTAAGTCGGGTTGCAAAAAAATCAATAAAATAGGAACTAAAAATACAAGTCCGATTTTAATCCAGAATTTGAGATTTTTCCCGCCCGAGTTTCTTGCGAACATCGCAGCCGCCATTATGCAGGTGCCGATTTTCGCAAGTTCCGACGGCTGAACGGAAATCACCCCGAAGTCTATCCAGCGGGTTGCATTGTAGCGGCTCTCGACCAACGGAATCGGCACGCCCAGGTTTTCCTTTAGCGCAAGCGGCACAAGAAGTACAAGCGAAAGCGCGTAAATTACGTTGGCGTAGGTAAAAAAGCACTTGTAGTCAAGCCATCCCAAGAAGACGTAAACGGGCATCCCCGCGAAGACGAAGTAGAAAATCTGCTTAACCCAGAACTGTTTCGAGATCGGAATTTCGTCGATATTGTAGCTCTGCGCCGAGTAGATGAACGCAACGCCCATCAGAAACAAAACGAACATACAAAGCGGCACAACGAAGTCGGTCTTGACTTCGCGCTGAGAGGGAACAGACCCGTATATGTCCGAATTAAGCTTCATTTGAGCGGTTTTACCGAAACGTATTTTTCCGTGTCCGACAATGTTCTTGCGTTGCGCGCGGCGTAGTCGGCAATCTGGTCTGCGGCGATTTCGGCTGAAAAATATTTCGCCGACGGATTCGCAATCCAAAGCGCGGCAACCGTCGATTTGGGCGTCATCATAAAGTTGTCGGTAAGCTCCACGCCGATCGACTGTTTCAAGCCCAAAAGTTTCTCGAACTTCGCCTTTTCCGAATGGTCGGGGTACGAGGCGTAGCCGACCGCCGCGCGGACGCCCGCGCGCTCCTGCGGCGAGTCCGAAAATATCCTTTTCTGCGCATACTCCGAAAGAGTCTCGGCGATTGCGTCGCAGAGCGTCTGGGCGAGAATGTACGAATAGTCGTCGCCTGCCTTCTTGAAAGATTCGGCGAAAGCGTCAGCCTCCGTTCCCGCGGTCGCCACAAAGAGCGCGACACTGTCGGCAATTCCCGAAGACTTCGGCGCAACATAATCGGCGAGACACAGACACTGCCCGTGCGAATTTTCCGCCTGCGAACGCATAAACGAAAGCTTTTCAATCTGCGTACCGTTCTCGAAAAGCAGAACGTCGTCGCCGTCGGAATTTGCATAGAAGAATCCGACCCTTATTTTCGGTTTCGCCGCCGACTTCAATTTTTCGAACATATCGAGCGCGTCGGCGCAGAATTCGGGCATCTGCCTTTCCGCGTGTTTTTTCACGCCCCACGACCTGAAGAACAAGTTCCACGCAAAGGAATCCTCTATTTCGGAAAGCGGAATGTCGAATGTCTTGACACCCGTAAACGGCGGTTTTTCGACGTGCGAAAAGTCGCATTCGACCTTTTTCGAACGCGCCTCCGCCAGCGGAAGAAGCTTTTGCGGTGCGTCTGCCGCCGCGTGCTCGGCGTTGTACTTGTCGCGCAGTTTCTGCTGCGCCGCGGCGATTTCGAGCGCAAACGCCCGCGTCTTCGAACCGAGCGTAAAACCCGCGCAAACACCGGCAGACGCGCCCGCGTCCTCCACACGCACGACCGTTCCCGAATAGAGCGGCGCAAGTTTCACCGCAGTGTGCAGGTCGCTCGTAGTCGCGCCGCCGACCATCACGGGCACGCGCACGCCGGCGCGTTCGAGCGCGACAATCGTGTTCGCCATTTCGTCGAGCGACGGCGTAATCAGACCGCTCAAGCCCACGACATCCGCATTTTTCGCGGCTTCGGCGATTGTCTCGGGCGCGACCATCACGCCCAAATCCGTAACCGCAAAGCCGTTGCAGCCGAGCACCACGGAGACTATGTTTTTGCCGATGTCGTGCACGTCGCCCTTGACCGTAGCCAAGAGCACTTTGGGCGCGCCGGCTGACGCAGTCGCCTCCATATAGGGCTCGAGCACGGCAACGGCGCGCTTCATCACGCGCGCGCTTTTTACGACCTGCGGCAGGAACATCTTTCCCATGCCGAAAAGCTCGCCGACCTTGCGCATTGAGTCCATCAGCGGCTTTTCGACGACCTTAAGCGGCGAACCAAGCTCCTTCAAAAAGTGGAGCGCAAGCTCGGCTGCTTCGTCCTCGCGCCCCTTGATGAACGCCCTGTCGAGACGCTCCTGAGTCGAAAGGTTCGCATCGTCGTGAACCTCCTTTTTCTCGCCCGCCGAGTCTGCCTTGTAGTCGGCGGCAATCGACAGAAGTTTTTCGGTTGCGTCGGGCGAAGTATTGAGAATCACGGCTTCGACCGCATCGCGCAAACGCGGGTCTATGTCGTCGTACGGCGCGAGCATGCCCGCGTTGACAATGCCCATATCAAGTCCCGCATTCCGCGCATGATAGAGGAATACACTGTGCATTGCCTCGCGCACCTTGTTGTTGCCGCGCAGCGCAAAACTGATGTTGCTCACCCCCGCGCTCGTTCGCGCATACGGGCACGTCCGCTTGATCTCGCGCACGGCGTTTATGAAGTCTATCGCATACGAATTGTGCTCCGCCATTCCCGTGGCTACAGTCAATACGTTCGCGTCGAAAATGATGTCGCGAGGGTCGAAGCCGACCTTTTTCACAAGCAGCCCGTAGGCGCGCCTGCAGACCGAAACCCTGTCTTCGTACGTCGAAGCCTGACCGCGCTCGTCGAACGCCATCACGATAACCGCCGCGCCGAACTTCATAATCTCGCGGGCGTGCGAAAGGAATTTTTCCTCGCCCTCCTTCAGGCTTATCGAATTGACGACGCACTTGCCCTGCGCACATTTCAGACCCGCCAGAATCGTGTCCCAATTCGACGAGTCTATCATCAGCGGAACGCGGGCGATTTCTGGCTCGGAACCTATCAGATTCAAAAATTTCGTCATGCACGCGGGCGAATCGAGCATACCTTCGTCGAAGTTTATGTCGATTATGTTCGCGCCGTTTTCGACTTGGCTGCGCGCAACGCCGAGCGCGTCGGCGAACCTGCCCTCCCTAATCATTTTGCGGAACGCGGGCGACCCCATAACGTTCGTGCGCTCGCCCACGAAAACGAACGGCGCATTGCCGTCGGGCAGACGCAAAACTTCAAGCCCCGCCAGAGCGAAAGAATCCGCCTTTTTGGGCTTGCGCGGCGCATACTTGGAACACTCCGCCACAACCGCCCCGATGTGCTTTGGCGTAGTCCCGCAACATCCGCCGACAACATTCAGAAGCCCGTCGGCGCAATACTGCCCGAGATATTTTGCGGTGTCTGCGGGCATCTGGTCATAGCCGAACTCCGAAAGCGGATTCGGCAAACCCGCGTTCGGATAACAGTGCGTTGCGCACTCGGCAACCCTGTCGAAAGTCTCGATGTACGGACGCATTTTCTCCGCGCCGAGCGCGCAGTTCAAGCCCACGAAAAGCGGCTTTGCGTGGCGCACCGACTCGTAAAACGCCTCGATTGTCTGACCGCTCAAAATGCGCCCCGACAAGTCCGAAACCGTCATGCTCACGCCAATCGGAATGCGTTCGCCGCGAAGTTCGCACATGCGCAAGTACGCGTGTATCGCCGCCTTCACGTTGAGCGTGTCGATGGACGTTTCCAGAAGCAGAATGTCCGCGCCGCTCTCGGCGAGCACACACGCCTGCTCGAAATAGGCGGCTTCAAGCTCGTCGAAAGTTACCGAACGCGCGGATGGGTCGGATACGTCGGAGGCAATGCTTGCCGCCTTGTTCATCGGACCCATCGAACCCGCAACGAAAAGCGGCTTGCCGCCCAAATGCGCCGACACCTCGTCGGCCGCAGCCCGCGCCGCGCGGACGGAAGCGGCATTCATGTCGCGCACGATGTCCGCGTCCACGCCGTACTCCGACTGCACGATTGAGTTCGCCCCGAACGTGTTTGTCGTTGCGAAGTCCGCACCCGCCAAATAATAGTCCCTGTGAATTTTCGATATTACATCTGGACGCGTAATCGAGAGCAAATCGTTGTCGCCGAGCAACTGCGTTTCGATTTTTTCGAGCCGCGCGTCGCCCTTTCTGAAGTCCGCATCGGTCAAGCCGCAACGCTGGATGAGCGTGCCCATCCCGCCGTCAAGATACACGATTCTCTCGGAAATAAGCTTTTGCAAAAGCTTTCCACTCTCGGAAAGCGGAAGATTTGACATTTTATTTGCCTCCTTTTGCCATATGCGCAATCAGCCTGTCGTTGAAAGCCTTCGCGCCGTCGTGCCCCATGCGCCTGAGAGCCTGCACCATCGCGGCTACCTCGACCAAACGCGCCATATCGCGACCCGGGCGGACGGGGATTACAAAATGTGGAATCCTGACACCCAATATGTCGAAATAATTTATCTCCAGCCCCGTCCTGTCTTCGATTACGTCGGGCTTCCACTCGACGAATGTCACCACAATGTCGATGGATTTCTCCATGCGCACGCAGCGGATTCCGAAAAGCTCCGCCACGTTGATGATTCCGATTCCCCTGCATTCCATATAACCGCGGTTGAGTTCGTTTCCGCGTCCGAGAACGATTTGGTCGCTGATTTTCACGCAATACACGTGGTCGTCGGCGACGAGCGAATGCCCGTGGTCGATTAGCGCAAGTGCGCATTCGCTCTTGCCTATGCCGCTGTCGCCGCGTATGAGCGTGCCGATTCCCTTGATGTCGAGCAGCGTGCCGTGTATCGACATCCTCGGCGCAAAAAGCCTTTCCAATCGCACGAACACTTCGGCTGAAAATTCCTTCGACTTCATCTCGGTGCGGATGAGCGCGACATTGTGCGAGTCCGCCGCCTCGAGCATCGCCTTTGTCGGCTCGAGATTGCGCGAAATAACGACGCACGGAATTTCGCGGGCAATCATTTCGCACATCACTTCGTACTGGCGTTTTTCGGAAAGGTCGCACATATACGCCATTTCACCCGCGCCGAAAAGCTGGATTCGTTTCGAGGCGAAATTTTTGTAATAGCCCGTTATCGCGAGCGCGGGGCGGTTGAGACTCGGCTCGTAAATTATCCTGTCCATTCCGTTCGCGCCCGCCAGAAGCTCGAGGCTGAGCGTCGACTTGAACATTTCGAAAAATTCGCGCACGGAGATTTCCTCCGAGACTTTCGTCTTATTGATTTTGCTTTCCATTGGAGCCAGCTACATTGTGAAGTTTTCGCCGAGATAGAATTTGCGGCTCTGGGGGTCGTTTACGAGGAAGTCGCTCGTGCCCTCGCAAAGCACCTTGCCGTCGTGGATGAGATAGGCTCTGTCTACGATGCTGAGCGTTTCGCGAACGTTGTGGTCGGTGATGAGCACGCCGATGTTCTTCGCTTTCAAACCGCGGATGATGTCCTGCACTTCAGCGACGCTGATGGGGTCGACGCCGCTGAACGGCTCGTCCATCAGAAGGAATTTCGGACGCGCGGTCAGCGCGCGCGTGATTTCCAGACGCCTGCGCTCGCCGCCGGAGAGCGTAAACGCCTTTTGCTTTGCGAGCTTTTCAAGCCCGAGCTCCTCGAGCATAGACCACACAAAATCCTTCAGTTCCCCTTTCGGCACGGGGAGTGTTTCGGCGACCGCCAAAATGTTTTCGTAGACCGTAAGCTTTCTGAAAATGGAAGCCTCCTGCGGCAGATAACCTATGCCCATTCTTGCGCGCTTGTACATCGGCACGTTGGTGATGTCGCAGCCGTCGAGAAAAACCCTGCCCTCGGTTGCGGGCACGAGACCTACAATCATATAAAAGCTCGTTGTTTTGCCCGCGCCGTTGGGCCCCAAAAGCCCGACGACTTCGCCCGCGTCGAGCCCAATATTTACCCCCTTGACAACCCTGCGCTTGCCGTATTCCTTCACCAAATTCTCGGTTCGGATGGACGATTTGCCATTTTGAAATTCCATACCCCGAAAGTTAAGAAAAACCGCCCCTGCTTGCAACACTTAAAAGACGGATTTGTAAACCCGAACCGCCAACCGAAAGAAGCGAAAAAGGCGGGGGACGGCTTTTCCGCAAAAAACCTGCAAGCCGCCGACAAGTAAAAAAATCCGCAACTCGGCAAAAACCGAGCCGCCCAAATGCGCCGCCGCAAAACGGCATTCAACCGCCAATTACACGTTTAGCGTTTTACAAAGTAAAACGCTAAACGTTGCTTGACGATAATTCGACTAAAAGAGGCTATCGGCAACCGCCTTTACTTCGAAGCGGGAGCTGTAGCGTTGATGCGCTTGATAAGCTCGTCCGTGAGGTCCGCCTTCGGATCCGCGAAGTGGCATACGCCCTTTTCGAGAATGAAGTCCGCCTTCTTGTCGGCTGCGAGCTTCTTTACGACTTCCGCGATTTCCTCCATATGAACCTTGCGGATGCTGTCGGCATTCTGGCGGAGTCTTTCGTTAGCCTGATTGCCGATGTTGCGCATATTCATTTCAATCTGCTGGTATTCGGCAAAAATGGGCTGGGCTTCTTCGGCAAGCTTCTTCTTGGCGTCTTCGCCGAGGGCAGGGTTCTTCGCCTTTTCCTGAATAGCCTGCAGCTGTTTTGCCTTTTCCTGACGCGTTTTGTCCATCTTCGCAAGTTCCGCCTTTGTGGAATCTATCGAAGCCTGAATCTGTTCTGCGGCAGCCTTTGCCTTGTAGAAGTTTTGGTAGGCTTTGCCCATATCCACGAAGTAGATTGTGGGAGCCGCGTTGAGAGCCGCGCAGGCTACGAGACCTGCAAAGAGTGCTGTTAATTTTTTCATATTATGTTTTTTTTGTGTTGTTATTATTAGTAATAAAAACTGAAATTTTGTTCCGCGATTCTTCCGGATTTTTTAGAATACCGTGCCGAACGAGAAGTTGAACTGCATACCGTCGTCGTTGTAGGGACCCGTTTTCCACGGGAAGCCCAAGTCTATGCGCATCGGAGCGCCCATAAGCAGAATTCTGAAGCCCACGCCGAAGTCGGAATTGTAATCCGACGGGTCCCAGTCCCACTCGCCCGTGTTGACGAAACCGATGTCGTAGAACACCGCGAAACGCACGGGGTTGAAAAGCTCGATCGAGTATTCCGCCGACGCGAACGCGAACGTCTTGCCGCCGTACGCCTCGCCCGTAATCGGGTCGATTCTGCCGACTTTGCGGTATTTAAAACCGCGCATATTGTAGCCGCCGCCGAGGAAGTACTGCTCGAAATACGGAACGTCCTTTCCGCCGTAGCCGATAACCGTACCCGTTCTGCCGACAAACGAGAGCACTTGGTTGCCCATTTCGAAAGTCGGAATCCACCAGCCCGCGCGCCCCTCAATGCGGTACAAATTCGTCTGACCGAGGAACGGTCCGCCCGCAACGTCTTGGATGAATTCGAAACGCGTGCCGCGCGTGGGAGTCATAAGACTGTCGCGCGAGTCGCGCAGGAACGAAAGACTGACCTGCGAAAGCGAGCGTTCGCCCACGTCGCCGCGCCACGTTTTCATAACGGGGTCGGGACCTTCGACAAGCTCTTTGTCTACGTCGTAAATATCGACAAGCTCCAGCTTGTAGGCAAGACGCGCTTCGATGAGTTCGTAGACGCGTTTGCGCAAATAGTTTGTCGCGCCGAGGCGCACTTCGGAATAGTAGTCGGAATAGTAGCCCGTGTCGGTTCTGTACGCGTCGATACCGTACGCCAAGTTGCGGTTGAACACCCACGGTTCTTCGAAGCTGACGATAATCTGGTTGCTCTTCAGACCGATTGACCCGCGTATTCTGAACTTCTGACCCGCGCCCTGAAAGTAGTTTTTGTAGTTTTCGTAGTCGAAGTTGCCCTGCGTGATTTCGACGGTGGCGACCAAGCTTTCGATTGTGCTGAAGCCCGCGCCGAACGTGAGGTTGCCCGTGCGCCCCTCCTTCACCACGATGCGCAGATTGCGGCGGTTGGGGATGTTGGTAGCCTCGGGCGATAGTGTTACTTCGTCGAAAAAGCGCGTTTCCTTGAGTCGGTTTTCGGACGACTTCATACGCGCGAGATCGAAGATGTCGCCGGGGGCGAGCGCGAGTTCGCGGATGATTACCTCGCTTTTCGTCTTCGAGTTGCCCTGAATGTTTATCGATTCGAGGTAGAATTTTCCGCTTTCGATGATGTCGATTACCAAGTCGATGTCGCCCGTCTCCACGTTGGGCTTGCGGAGCGCGCGCACGATCGTGTCGATGTAGCCGTACTCGCCGTAATAGATTCTGATTTTTTCAATCATTTCGTCCACTTTGGACGGCGAGAACACGTTGCCCGTCGTGAGGTCGTAATACTCCACAAACGGCATAAGTTTTTCCGACTTGAAAAGCTTGTTGTTTTTGAACGAAACCTTGCCGACCTTGTACTGTCTGTTCGGCACGATGTTGATTACGATGTCCATATCGCCGGGGTTGTCGGCATCGGGAAATTCGAACTTGATTTTCGATTCGTCGATTTCAACGTCGAGATAGCCGTGGTCGCGGTAGACCTTGCGGAGCTTTTCGATGTCGGCTTGAAATTCCTCGTCCTTGAAGCGTCCGTTGTCGGTGATGTGCGAGATAATCGGAATCCAAGTGTCGGTTTTCATCTCCTTTAGGAGTTTGAGCGAATTAAGCTCGGCGGGATTGTCCTTTGCGAACATATAGTGCCCGATTCTGCCGAAGAAGCCGTATTCCTTTTCGACGTTCGGGTCGCCCGTGAAGCGGATATTCTGGATTTCGATGTCCGCGCCCTCGTCGATGTCGAAAATCACCGCGCCCTCGCCCTGCTCGTCGTTGCGCTCGACCGAGAAATTGACCTTGGCGAGCGAATAGCCCTTTTTCTGGTAGAAGGCCTTCAGTTTGTCCGCGTCGCGCTTGACCTCCACCTCGCTGAGGGTCGAGCCCGCATACGACGAAATTTCCTCCTGCAACCTGCGCGCCGAATACTCCTTGTTACCCTTGAAGACGACTTGGCTGATTCTGTACTTGGGCACGATTACAAATTCGATGTCCATTCCGCCGTTTGCCGACGCTGTGCGGGTTGCGTCGATTGCGTCGTAAAGCCCCGTCTGGTAGAGCGAGCGGATGGACTGGTCGAGCGACTTCTGGTCGAACTTCATACCCTTGCGGAGTCTGACGTGCGCCCTGACCGCCTCTTCCGCGACGGTTTTCGGACCTTCGATTTTGAAGGTTATGCGGTTGATCGTAAGCGACTGCTCGTCGATTTTCTTTCCGCCCGCGACCTGCGCCGAGACCTCCGTGCAAAGCGCGAATGCGCCGAAGACTGCGAGACATTTGAGCGCGCCCGAAATTCCGCCGAGTGCCCTGCCCGCCGCCGTGTAAATTGTTTTACTATACTTGTACATTTTCCGTATCGAGGTAGTTTTCGTAGCGGGTGTAGCTTCTGTTGAACAGCAACGTTACGACACCTGTCGGGCCGTTTCTTTGTTTTGCCAGTTCCACTCTGATGAGCCAGTTCTGGTTTCCCGTCAATTCTTCATCTGTGGCAGATTTTCGCTGTCTGCTCAAGAGTAAAATTGCGTCCGCGTCCTGTTCGATTGAGCCGGATTCGCGCAGGTCGCTCGGGCGCGGGTTGCGCTGGTCCTTTTCGCTGTCGCGGTTGAGCTGCGCAAGAACTATTACGGGGCACATAAGCTCCTTCGACATCGCCTTCATGCCGCGCGAAATTTCCGCGACTTCCTGTTCGCGCGGCACCGAAGGATCAGAACCGCGAAGCAGCTGCAGGTAGTCTACAATCACCAAGCCGAGCTTTCCGCCGAGCTGTTGGTGAAGCCGCCGCGCCTTCGCCCGCATTTCGAGAATCGAAATACCCGCGGTATCGTCAATCCAAAGCGGCGCGTTTTTGAGCTCGTTTGCCGTCGTGTTGATTCCGCGCAATTCCTCCTGATTTATGCGCCCCATACTCAGCTTGTGCTGGTCGATTCGCGCGCGCGAGGCAATCATACGGCTGTAGAGCTGTTCGCCCAACATTTCGAGCGAAAATATGAGCGTCGGCTTCGGATTGCGCCCGAAAAGCGCGGACTCCGCTATGTTCAGCGCGATTGACGTTTTGCCCGTCCCCGGTCGCCCCGCAATGACAATCATTTCGTTGGCGTGCAAACCGCGCATCATATTGTCGAGCCCCGTAAAGCCCGTGGGCACGCCCATCAGCTCGCCCTTGCTTGCGATGAGCTTGTTGATTAGGGCGACCGCGCCCTCCACTTGTTCGCTCGCCTTCTTGACGGAATCGCCGACTCTGTCCTGGCTGATTCCCAAAATTTTCTCCTCCACGCCCTCAATGAACGTGTCGATTCCGCCGCGGTTGGCGTACGCGTTCTCGATTGTCTCGGAGCAGGCGCGGATGATTTCGCGCATAAAGTATTTTTCGCGCAGGATTTCAATCCACTGGCGGTAGTGCGTATATGTTTCGATTCGCCCCGCGATGTTGTTGATTGCAACGACCCCGCCGACCTGCTCGAGCGCATTGCGCTTTTTAAGGTATTCCGCGAGAACGATTTCGTCGATATTCGCGCCCTCGCTGTATAGGGCAAGCAACGCTTCGTAAATAATTCTGTGCTGGGGCTTGAAAAAGTATTCCGCGCGAACCTTCAGCGACACACACTGTGTGATGACCTCGTTTGCGCCGTCGATTAGAATCGCCGCAATAACGCCCTCTTCCGCGTCCAAATTATGCGGCAACTGGCGACCGAGTTCGTCGGTCGTCTTCGTCGTATCGCGGCGTTTGCGGGTTGTCGGTTTTCTGTTCTCGTCTGCGTCTGCCATATATGCCTTTCGTGAACGCGCGTTCCGTTGCGTTGCGGAAGTTTTTCGCGGAGACCGAAAAACCCCCGAGTGTAGCCCGAATTACGCATTACATAACAGGGGGGGCGCGGCACTTTGCGAGGGGCGTCATATCTACTGCAAAACTCGGCGAGCCTTTTATGGCCGCGCCGAGTTCGAGTTGTAAAAATTCGCCGAAAATGTCCGGCAAAACGGAACGTTACTTCGATTCTTCCACAGTTTCGCTGATCGGGTTTTCCGAAACAACTTCGAAGTGGATGTCAATCTTAACGTCTTTGTGAAGCTTGATCTGGGCAGTGTGCTTGCCGAGTTCCTTGACGGGAGCAGCCAAATGAACGGCCTTCTTGGGCAGTTCGATGCCGCCTTCGGCGATTTTCGCGACGATGTCGGCAACCGTAACCGAACCGAACATTTTGCCGCCTTCGCCAGTCTTGACTGCGAACGCAATCGACATAGCTTCGATGGCCTTCGAAAGAGCCTGTGCGTTTTCAAGTTCCTTGGCTTCGCGCAGTTCGCGTGCCTTGATGAGCGCCTCGATTTGCTTCTTGTTAGCCTTGCTTACGGGAATCGCGATTTTCTGCGGATAGAGAAAATTGCGGGCATAACCCGCCTTTACGGAAACCTGTTCGCCTTCGCCGCCGAGATTTTCAACGGGCTTGACCAGTAATACTTTGCTTATTGCCATAATTGTTGTTGTTAAGGTTTAAAAATTTTGTCGCGGGTGGAAAATCCGAAATAAATCAGAACGGAACGTCGTCGTCCTCGATGTCGTCGTTTCTGGGACGGGCAGCTGCGGGACGAGAGCCGCCGCGCGGTTGGGGAGCGGAATATTCCGCATCGTAGCCGCCGTTGGCAAAACCGCCGCTGTTTGAATCGCGCGCGCCGCCGACAAACTCGAAGCGTTCGAGAACAACCATAAGCTTGGTGCGTTTCTGCCCCGTCTGCTTGTCCTCCCACGAGTCCTGACGCAAACGCCCTTCGATGAGGATGGGCTTGCCCTTGGTAAAATACTTTGCGATATTCTCGGCGGATCTGCCGAAGCAGTCGATTTCCACAAAGCACGTTTCGTCGCGCGAAGAACCGTCCTGCGAGTTGTAGGAGCGGTTTACCGCTATCGAAAAACGGCAGACGCTTGTTCCGCTCTGGGTTTGCCTCAACTCGGGATCGCGCGTGAGGTTGCCCATCAAAATTACTTTGTTAAACGACGGCATAATCGCTCCGTTCCAGATTCGGTTATTCCGCCATTATCAAAACGCGGTTTACCGTTTTGTCGAGGCGGAGTTTTTCCTTGATTGTATTGTTGGCTGTAGTCGGACCTTCGAATACGATTTCCACATAGATGCCTGCGGGGAACGCGCGGTCCGTCGTGCGGGCGAATGTCTTCTGTCCGAGGTTTTCGACCGACAAAACACTGCAGTTTGCCGATTCCACTACACCCTTGATTTTTTCGACGAGTGTTTCAACGGGGTCGTTGTAGCCTCTTGTGTCGAGGATAAACGTTGCTTTGTACTTCTTGTTATTCATATTTTCAGATGTTTTTGTTAAATTTTCCGCGTTCAATGTCTGTTCACCACGTTCTGCGCGGCTTCAATGCCCTTCGATAGCATCAGCGACAGACAACCTTTTACGTCGAGCGATTTTATCGCCGCAAGGTCTTCGTCTCCGATTTTTCCGAGAACATAGTCCGCCAAATCCATCGTTTTATAGGGTTTTGCGCCTATACCTATTCTGATTCTGGCGAACGTGTTTCCGCATTTGCCCATCACGTCGGCAATGCCGTTGTGCCCGCCCGAAGACCCGCCGACACTGAGCTTCATCCGCCCCGCGTCGAGGGTTATGTCGTCGTAGACTACAACCGCCTCGGATATGTCGAGCTTGAAGAACTTGAGGATTTTCGAAATTCCGTCGCCGCTCAAGTTCATATAGCCGTCGGCAAATGCGATTGCAAGCGGATGCGCGCCGAGCGATATTTTCGCCGTCTGCGCCGCACAAAATTTATTGTACGAGAACCCCGCACCGCACGCCGCCGCAACTTCGCCGAGCACTATCCGCCCCGCATTATGCCGCGTTCCGACATACTCCGCGCCCGTGTTGCCGAGCCCGATTGCGATTTTTACTGACATTTTGAAAGAACGCTCCGCCGCGCAACCCCGATTTCGCGAAATTGCCCAGCGGAAAATATATTACTTGGAAGCCTTCGCATCCGCCGCGGGAGCGGCAGCTGCAACGTCGGCCGCGGGAGCGGTTGCATCGCCTTCCGCCGCGGGAGCGGGTTCTTCTTCGACGACGATTTCGTTGCAGGTAACGAGGAGGTTTTCAATATTCGAAGTAAATTCGACACCTTCGGGCGGAACGACATCCTTGAGGTGGATGGCTTCGCCGACGTGCATGCCCGAAACGTCGATTGTAATCATTTCGGGAAGGTCGCGCGGGCGGCACTTTACGCGAACTTCGTGTTCGTGGATTTCGATAATGCCGTTTTCGTTCTTTACGCCGAAAGATTCTTCTTCGCCCACGAAGTGGAGCGGGAGAACGGCGTGCATGGGCTTGCCGCGTACGACTTCCACGAAGTCTACATGCAAAAGCTTGTCGGTTACGGGATTGCGTTCAACGTCTTTGAGCATTGCGTAGCGCGATTCCGTGCCGTCGGAGAAAGACATGTCAATGAGGACGGCCTTGCCGCTTATTGCCTTCAGTGCAACGGTAAGTTCTCTTTCGTCGATAAGGAGGTTCTTTTCGCCGCTTTCGCCGTAAATCACAGCCGGTATTTGACCGTTCTTGCGGTAACGTTTTGCGGTGTTGCCGCCAACGTCGGTTCTTATGGTTGTGTTGAGATTTATCTGTTTCATTTTCGTGTAGTTATATATAAATTCTTACAGCCGCCTGCGCGTCAAATTTTATAATCAGACACAAAGCCGTTGAATTAAAAAGGCGTATACTTTACGCACACGCACATCAAAATCAACAAAATTTTTTATTTATTTTTTATCCAACGCGATTTATCGACCGATTTCGCGTTTTTGTCAACCGAACAATAAAATCCGCCGGTTTTGTCGAAATGCGGCGGCGTATATTATTGCCTCCGCAGCCGAAGCGGATTCAATTCGGAAAAACTTCAACCCGCTCTATTATATAGTACACTTTAGACACATACCCGTCCTCCTCTTCGCACTGACCCCGCAACACTCTGCCGAAGCGCGGACTTCACCGTCGAAACCGTCGGCGCAATCCCGCGAATCTGCATTGACGGCAACCCCGCAATGCTGCTCCGCACAAGCGGTAAACGCCCGCAAATATTCATAGGCGCGACCCAGCTTTCGCCCGAAGTCTGCCGCGCCATCACCGAAAACAAAAAACGCTTCGGGATTTGCCCTTGAAGCGTTTTTGTTTTTCCGAACCGCGACTATTTCACGGTATCGATAAGCTTTTGATTTGCCTCGCGCAGACGCTTTTCATCGAATTTTACAACAGCGCGGTCGTAGGTCATAATGCCGTTCGCCTCGTTTTCGACGTCGGTAGTCTGCGTATAGACGGCGGCGGTCACGCCGTACTTGCGCATATCGACGAGCATATCGATATATTCGCAATACTTGTCGAGCATTTCTTCGGCATTCTTGAAATTGCTGTAGCCCCACACCTTGCGGCTTTTCCAAGTATGCCCGTCTACGACATAGCTCAAACCGCCATATTCGCCGATTGCGTTGACCTTCTGGCATTCGACCAACATCAGACGGGGATGCGGATAGCTGTGCACGTCGGTATAGTCGCCCTTGTTGACGATGAAATTGCCGCCGCTTGCCGCATTCACAAGGCGGGTCGGGTCGTACTTTTTCGTCCATTCGGCGACCTTTGCCGTATTCATCTGCCCCCAACCCTCGTTGAACGGAACCCAAACGGCAACCGACGGATTCGACCACAGAAAATCTATCATCGCCCGATATTCGTCCATAAACGCATCGAACGCCTTTTGCGAAAATTCGCCCGTGTCCTTTTCAAGATAACGCCCGAACGCCCACGGGGTGCGGACGTTGCCGTCCTTGCCGCAGGGCATATCCTGCCAGACGAGAATGCCGAGCCTGTCGCAGTGGTAATACCAGCGCGCGGGCTCAACCTTGATGTGCTTGCGAATCATATTGAAGCCCCACTGCTTCGTTTTTTCGATGTCGTATTTCAACGCTTCATCGGAAGGCGCAGTGTAAAGACCGTCGGGCCACCAGCCTTGGTCGAGCGGGCCGAAGCTGTAGACGGGCTTGCCGTTGAGCGTCATAACCGCCTTCTCGCGCTTGGGGTTGCCGTCCTTTACGAGAACTTCCCTTCCGATTTTGCGCATCGCCGCATAGCCCGAAACTTCGTCGACCTGTTTGCCGGCGTCGAAAAGCCTGATCTTTGTATCATAGAGATATGGCGATTCGGGCGACCACAACTTGGGATTTTTCACCTGCAAATAAACCTTGGCATTCGCCGCGCCCTTTGCAGTCGCGACGACATTTCCGCCGTCGAGAAGCTCCGCTTCGAACTCCGTGCCCTCGGGCGCGAAAACCTCCGCCGCCAGACGCGACTTGTCCACGTCGGCAGTGTATTTTACCGAGGAGACGTGCTTTGCGGCAACCGGCTCAAGCCACACGGTCTGCCAAATGCCGCTGACGGCAGTGTAGAAACAGCCCTTGGGCTTTAGCGACTGCTTGCCGCGCGGCTGAAAACACGTTTTGGGGTCGTCGGTCGGGTCTACAACCTTAACGCGCAACACGTTTTTGCCCGACTTCAACGCCTTCGTGATGTCGAACGAAAACGGCGTGTAGCCGCCCGAATGCGAACCGACCTTTTCGCCGTTGACCCAAACTTCGCAGGAATGGTCTACCGCACCGAAATTCAGAAGGACATTTTTGCCGCTCCAATCGGCGGGTATTTCGAAGTCGCGCTCATACCAAAGGGCGTCGGCTGCGGTAAACTTTTTACCGACACCCGACAACGCCGACTCCACGGCAAACGGAACGAGAATCTCGCCGTCGAACTTCGAGCATCGGGCATCGAGCGGCGTGATGGCATACCGCCAAAGCCCGTTGAGATTTTTCCATTGCGAACGCACCATCTGCGGACGCGGATACTCGGGCAAAACATTGTTTACATCGATGTCGCGCCCCCACTTTGTCATAATTTCGTTGCCGGCAGGCGACCAAGCCGCTTCGGCGACGGAAAGACCGAAAGCCGACATAAACAAAACGAGAGCAAAAAAAGCTCCAATTCTCTTTGTATTTCTTCCCATATTCTAAAGTATTGTATTGATAGCATTATAAGCCGCAAACACGGCTCTCGGGAAAACCAAAATCAAAGATTGAAAAAAACGCAATTACAAAAAGGGAATACATCAAAGAAATAATTTCGAAAAACACCACGGGCGTTCCGCCACAAGCAACAAATCTTATCCCCGAAAACATCCTAAAAAACTTCCGTGCGAAACACTCACCATTTAGGCGCGTCAAAGTACTTTCATAAGGGTAGCTTTGCAAACGACACAGGGCGCACAGCGTACTTGGCGTACGTGCGAAGTCCGTAAAAGTAAGTTCGGACAACGCCTCAGGCGTTCCGCCACAAGCAACAAATCTTATCCCCGAAAACATCCTAATAACTTCCGTGCGAAGCACTGTAACTTTAGGCGCGTCAAAGTACTTTCATAAGGGTGGCTTTGCAAACGACACAGGGCGCACAGCGTACTTGGCGTACGCGTGCGGTCTGGGGCGTTTGTGAAACGCCCTTAGGGAAGTACTTTCACGCGCCGTCACTCGCCGATAGTATAGTAGGGTATATTGCGGTCTTGGCAGACTTGCTTGAGTTCGTTCTCACTGTCGCTTATCACATACAACTTGTCACCCGCTTTCAGCTCGGTCATACCGTTGGGGATGAAATAGCCCTTGTCGCGCCGCACCATTATCACGAGCGTCTTTGCGGGAAGACCGAGCGACATCAGCTTGTCGCCCCTGGAAAGCAAGTCGACGGTTACGTCGATTTCGGAAAGCACCGACTTCATCTCGTCGGGCAGCTCGAAATCCAAGTCGGACTTCATCGAAGTTTCCGGCTCGCTCACGCCGAGCCACGCCGCCATCTTGGTCAGCGACATACCCTGCACCACAAGCGAAAGAATGGTTATGAAAAATACGGAATTGAAAATAAGCTCCGCATTCGGAACTTTCGCAATGAGCGGATACGTCGCAAAAATTATCGGCACAGCCCCGCGCAAACCGACCCACGAAATATACAGCCTGCCGTTTCCCGAATACCGCTTGAACGGAAGAAGCGAAAACAAAACGCTTATCGGCCGCCCGAGCACGATTAGAAACGCGCCAACCAAAAGCGCGAAAGCCGAAACGGGCAGAAGTTCGCTCGGATTCACAAGCAGACCGAGCGTCAAAAAGATTATAATCTGCCAGAGCCACGCAAAGCCCGAAAAGAACTTTTTCGTATTGCGCAAATGTATCGCGCGCGAATTGCCGTAAATCAGACCCGATATGTAGACCGCCAAATAGCCGTTGCCGCCGAGCCTGTCGGTCGTCGAAAATATGAAGAACACGCAGGCGACGAGCAGTACCGAGTAGAGCGACACGTTATCGAGACTCGCCCTGTTGACAAACCAGACCGCGAGATAGCCGAACATCATCCCCAAGGCGATTCCGAAAACCATCTGCAAAACGAAAGTGCTGGCGGCGGACGCAAACGCCGCCTCGCCCTGTATGAACTGGATGAGGACGATTGTCAGAATGTACGCCATGGGGTCGTTGCTGCCGCTCTCAAGCTCGAGGGTCTCGCGCAGATTTTCGCGGAGCGAAAGCCCCTTCGAGCGCAACAGGGCAAAGACCGAAGCTGAGTCCGTAGACGACATAACCGAAGCGAGCAACAGCGATTCGGCGAACGTCAGATTGAACTTGAAAAGCCCGCCTATAAAATAGATGAATCCGCCCGTCAGAAACGCCGTCGCCACAACCCCGACCGTCGCCAGAACCACGCCCTCGCGGACAATCGGCTTGACGTCGGAAATGCGGGTGTCCATACCGCCCGAGAAGAGTATTACGCTCAGCGCCATCATCCCCACGAACTGCGTCGCTCCGACGTTTTCGAAGTGGTAGCCCACGCCGTCGGTGCCCATAAACATACCGATGAGCAGAAAAAGCAACAACGACGGAATACCGAAGCGCGAGCTCATTTTACCCGCGAATATACTCACAAGCAACATTCCCGAGCCGATTAGAATGATGTTTTCAGGCGTTATCGACTTCATATGGCGTATGCGGAAACGGCGAAACGTCCGTCGTTTTTTGTTTTACAGAATCGACACAATCCATTTATTTTACAAGCAATATGAAACGCTTTTTTACATTTTTCGCGGGGGCGGCGGTTTTTGCCGCGGCGCACGGACTATACGCAAATGCAAATGTCGGCGAAGCCGCCGTACAAAGCGCGTCGATGCAAAGACAGATAAACGCGACTGTCGTACTGCCCGATTCGTACGGAAAGAACGCCGACAAAAAATATCCCGTAGTCTACCTTCTCCACGGATGCGCCGACAACTACAAAACTTGGGCAAATAAGACCAAGCCCGACCTGCAAAACGTCGCATCAAGGTTCGACATAATCTTCGTCTGCCCCGACGGATTGACGAGCTGGTATTGGGACGCGCCGAAAAACCCCAAGTGGAAGTTCGAAACTTTCGTGTCGAAGGAACTGGTCGATTTTGTCGATTCGAAATACCGCACGATTGCATCGCCAAAAGGCAGGGCGATCGCGGGTTTCAGTATGGGCGGGCACGGCGCGCTCTGGCTCGGCATAAGACACGCCGACGTGTTCGGCGCGTGCGCCTCGATGAGCGGCGGAGTCGACATCCGCCCGTTCCCCGAAAAATGGACAATGGCGAAATCGCTCGGCGAATATGCGGAAAACCCAGACATCTGGAACGCGCACACGGTGATGACGCAGCTTTCGAAAATCGACCCGCGCAACGCGCCCGCAATCGCAATCGACTGCGGAACGTCCGACATCTTCTACGAAGTCAACGAAAAGCTCCACGAGAAAATGCTCTATATGCGCATTCCGCACGAATACACAACGCGTCCGGGGGGACACAACCACGAATACTGGCGCAGCTCGATAGACTACAACATCCTGTTTTTCTCCAATTTCTTTAACGCACAAAAATAAGACAATATGAAATACGCTAAAATCTTTCTCTGCTCGGTTGCGCTTCTTTGCGCGTCGGTTCTGACGGCGCAACAGCCGCCGAAAAACACGGAGCTTGTGGCGGCGCAAAGCGCGTCGATGCAAAAGGAAATCCCCGCGCTTGTCGTTCTGCCCGACTCGTACGCGAAGAACGCCGACAAAAGATACCCCGTAATCTACCTGCTGCACGGCTTCGGGGGAAACCACACAACGTGGCTTCTCATAAAGCCCGATCTTCCGCGGCTCGCGTCGCTGTACGGCGTAATCTTCGTCTGCCCCGACGGCTCGACAAGCTGGTATTGGGATGCGCCGAAAAAAACCGAATTCAAATACGAGACCTTTGTCTCGAAGGAACTGGTTGAATTTATCGACACAAAATACCGCACGATTGCATCGCCCAAAGGCAGGGCGGTATCGGGCTTCAGTATGGGAGGACACGGCGGCTTGTGGCTCGGCATAAGGCATCAGGACGTGTTCGGCGCGTGCGGCTCGTCGAGCGGCGGCGTCGATATCCGCCCGTTCCCCGCCGCGTGGAAGATGTTCGAATCGCTCGGCGAATACGCCGACAACGCCGAAATTTGGGACTCGCATACCGTCATAAACCAGCTCCACAAAATCAATCCGCGCAACGCTCCCGCAATCGTCATCGACTGCGGCACGTCGGACTTCTTCTATGAAGTCAACGAAGCCCTCCACAAGAAAATGCTCTATATGCGAATACCCCACCAGTACACCACGCGTCCGGGGGCGCACAACCGCCAGTACTGGCGCAATTCGATAGAATACCAAACCCTGTTCTTTGCGAAATTTTTCGAAAACAACGCTAAACAGAAAAAATAGGGGGAAGAAAAAAAATGGGGAAGGCAATATCTGCAATACTCGCACTCTGCGCCGTATCCGCGCTCTCCGCGCGCGAAAGATGGACGGAAGCGCAGGCAAACCAATGGTACGCAAACCAGCCGTTCTACGCGGGCGCGAACTTCATTCCGTCGAACGCAATCAACCAAATCGAAATGTGGAGCTCCGACACGTTCAGCCCCGAAACAATCGACCGAGAACTCGGCTGGGCGGCGAATCTGGGCTTCAACGCAATGCGCGTGTTTTTGAGCGACGTAGTCTGGGCTCACGAGGGCGAAAAACTTTTCGCCAATATGGAAAAATATCTGCAAATAGCCGACAGACACGGAATCAAAACGCTCTTCGTTTTTTTCGACAGCTGCTGGAATCCCGAATCGGCATACGGCAAACAGCCCGAGCCGAAGCTTTGCAAGCACAATTCGGGTTGGGTGAAGTCGCCGTCGTTCAAAATCCTCAACGACAAATCGCAGTGGGGCAACCTCGAAAAATACGTCAAGGCGGTAATCACCCGTTTTAAGGACGACGGGCGAATCATCGGCTGGGACATCTACAACGAACCGGGGAATGTCGGCTACACCGTCATCGACGGCAGTGAAAACGCAAACGCGGAAGTGTTCTTCAACACTCGCGAACTTCTCGAAAAGGCGTTCGTCTGGGCGCGCGCGGCGAACCCCTCGCAGCCGATTACCTCGGGCGAATATGTTGGCGACAACCACATCGTCGGCAAGACTTTCAACAAGCTTCAGCGCGACGAGTCGGACATCATCTCGTTCCATTGCTACGGCAACGCCAAGGCGTTGGATACCGTCATCAAAAAGCTCGAAAAGTACAACCGCCCGCTTTTCTGCACCGAATATATGGCGCGTCCCGCGAGCACATTCAACCCGTGCCTCGGGATAATGAAGGAACACAAAGTTGCGGCGTTCAACTGGGGTCTTGTAAGCGGCAAGACGCAGACAATCTACTCGTGGAAGTTCAACAAGATGGACAACCCCACGCCAGACAAACTCAAGCTGTGGTTCCACGACGTATTCTTTGAAAGCGGCGTCCCCTACAGTCAGGACGAAGCCGACTACATCAAAAAGACGATGGGCAAAAAATAAATCCTCCGAAAAGTTTCGGATATAAAAAAACGGCGTCGGGTATAAATTTTCCGACGCCGTTTTTTTCGGAACGCGCACCCTATTTTCCGCGTTCCGCCCTGAACGGAAAGAGCGGCAGCCCGTCGGAATTGCGCACGCACACGTCGTCCTGCGGGTACTGGCGCCACAGATAGCGCACGCCGTCTGCGCGCGACGAATCGGACGATTCCACCGCAATTTTTCCGCCGTCCATTTCGGCGTTTGCGGCAGTCCACTTTCCACCGCAAAGAACTTCGAAGCCGCGCAATTTTCCATCGGTCTTCAAGCCGCGCCCGAAGTCGTCTACTGAAACGACAACCCGTGAACCGTCGAACTCCGCCTCCTTGAACACGGGCGAAAACGGCGAGGGAATTTTTTTGCCGTAGACTTGCGAAAGCGCAACTTTCTCGAGCCGCGATGCGACCGTTTCCTTGTCGCGCGGATGAACGTCCTTTTTGTCGCCAGCGTCAATCGAGCAAACCGTGTAGACGTTTTCGATATTGCGCGAAGCCGCAAGCTGCGCGGCGCGAACCTCGGGCCAACACGCGCTTCTGCCGTAGGACGAAAGCTGAACCTGCAAAAACGGCAGTTTTGCGTCGCCGAAACACTTCCGCCAAACGTCGATCACAAGCCTGAGCTGCCCGCCGAATTTTTCCTCCGTCGCCTTGTGCGCGTCGGACTCGCCCTGATACCACAAGATGCCGCGCACTGCGTAGCCCGAAAGCGGCGCAACCTTTGCGTTGTAGTTGAAAAACGGCGTGGAGGATTCGGCGTACGGCGAATCTTTCGACGGCGGAACGTAGTCGCGGTATCCTCCGCTTCGGTCGATTTTCCCCTTGGCGGCGGCGAGCTTCGCGATTTTCGCGTCGTATTCGGCTTTCGCCTTTTCGTATCCGCCGTTGTCCCAAGCGCGCAAAAGCTTACGGAACGACTTCGCGCGGGCTTTCATAAGCGCATTTCCGTCGGCGGCGGATTCGGGAATCCACGCAATCATAGGCGACCCTCCGAGCGGCGTGAAAAGAAGCCCGACGGGCACGTCCAAATCGGCGGCGAGCTTTTCGGCGAAATGGAAACCTATCGCGCTCCAGATCGGAACGTTTTGCGGCGTTGCGCGTTCCCACGCCGACCCTTCGGGCGAGTCCTTCTGCGGCGTGCGCGCAAGCGAAAGCGAACAAAGCGAACTGCGCTCGAACATGCCGAATTTTTTGCCCGCGTAGATGTCGGGCAACGCCTGCTTCGACGAACGGAAACAGCGGATTGTCGGATAGTCGGCGCGCCCGATTGCCTCGAGAGAGTCCTTTGTCGGCTTGAGCGGCCACGCCATATTGCTTTGTCCGCCCAATACCCAGACTTCGCCCACGAGTATGTCGGAAATTTTCTTTGCGGCTCTGCCGTTTTCCGAAACGGTCATTTCGCGCGGAGTTTTCGACGCTTCGAACGCGGGCAGTTGCACGCTCCATTCTCCCGAAGAATCGGCTTTCGCCGTCGCCGAACGTCCCCCGAATACGACTTCAACTTTCGAATCGGGCGCGGCGGTGCCCCAAATTTTCAGCGGTTTGCCGCACTGCAAAACCGCGCCGTCGGAAAACAGGCGCGGCATTTTTATTTCGGCAAGGGAAACACTCCGAAAGAAAATTGCGGCAAAAACCGCCGCTACAAAAAGTTTTTTCATACGCAGATTTTTCTAACATCACGAATCCGCAAAACAAGAAAATTCCGCGGACAAAAAAAGCCTTTACAGCCTTTTCTCAATCGATAGAGTGGATACCGCATGAAAGACGTTGTACTGATTTTATCGGCGTGCGCGCTCGCGCTTTCGGCGGCGGGTTGCGGGGGATTGGAATTCGAAAAACCGCGGACGTTTTCGGAATACGAAAACTCGGAATTTCTCGTTCCGTACAAACAACTGACGGACGGCGACCCGCACTGGTTCGCCTATTACGACAAACTCGAGACCGACCCGAGCGGCAGATATGTGCTCTCGATGCGTTCGAACTTCGAGGACAGGACTCCGACGGAATCCGACAGAATCGAAATCGGGATGGTCGACACCCGCGACAACCGCAGATGGATAAGTCTCGGCAAGTCCGACGCGTGGGGCTGGCAGCAGGGTTGCCAACTGCAGTTCGTTCCGCAAAGCAAAACCGAAATCATCTGGAACGACCGCGAAAACGACAGGTTCGTATCGCGCATACTCGACATCGAAACGCGCAAAATGCGGACGCTGCCGATGCCCGTCTACGCGCTCTCGCCCGACGGCAAATGGGCGGTAACCGTCGACTACTCGCGCGTCAACGATATGCGCGCAGGCTACGGCTACAAGGGAATACCCGACAAATTCGCCGCCGAAAAAGCCCCCAAAGACGCGGGGATTTGGCGCGTCGATTTGAAGACGGGCGAAAGCAAGCCGATTGTTTCGCTCGCCGACGCGGTTGCAATACCCAACCCCAACGATCCGGATTTCGCACAGGCGAAGCACTGGTTCAACCATCTGCTCGTTTCGCCCGACGGCAAACGCTTCATATTCCTGCACCGCTGGAAGTACGACCAGCCCGAAAAAAACGAAAGGTACAAAAAGGTCGGCGGATTCGGCACGCGGATGTTCACGGCAAACGCGGACGGCTCGGATATTCGGGTAATCGACCCCTACAACTACACATCGCACTTCATCTGGGATTGCGACGGCAAAAGGGTTCTGGCTTGGACGAAAATCCCGCCGTACGGTTTCGGATTTTTCCTAATCGACGACACCCCCGAAGCGAAGATGGAGCAAATCGGCAAAGGCGTTATGCCCGTCAACGGGCACTGCACCTACATTAACAGGGACTGGATTTTGAACGACACCTACCCCGACAAAACGCGTCGGCAAACCGTGTATCTCTACAACGTGAAGACGGGCGAACGCCGCGACATCGCGAAACTCCATATGCCCAAGGGGATGTGGGGCGAGTACCGCTGCGACACACATCCGCGCTCCACGCCCGACGGCAAACGGGTTGTCGTAGACTCCGCCCACAACGGTAAACGCCAGCTTTATATGCTTGATGTTTCCGAAATTGTCGGAAAATAATTTCAAAAAAACCGAAAAAAAGAACTTGACAATTCGGAATAAAAATCCGATTCTTGCCATGGATTTAAAAAATTACATTTTCTCCTACGGGAGATGGGGTAAATAAATAAAGTAGAAAACAAACTGGTCGGTAGCGTGGGGGTACGCTACCGACCTTCTTTTTTCAAAGGCACAAAGTCCTTGACGACAGGCTGCAACCTGCGCGGCTACGGAACTTCGTTCCTTTCCGCGATGCCTCGCGGCAACTATAGTCGCCGCTTTTGTGTATAAGTTCGCATCGGCTTTGCCAATGGCTTCGATTGTTCTAACTTATTTTGTTGTTTTTCGAAACCGTAGATTTACTCCAAAAAAAACGAATGCTTGGCAAACCGAATTTCAGCCTCCGCAATCAAACTCAGAACTCGACAAACATACAGGCGGTCGAGATTATCGTGGTCGCAACTATGAAGATTCTGTAATACCGCTCGGGAAGTTTTTTCACAAACCATATCCCGAATGCCGCACCCGCCAAAATGAACGGAATGCCGCACCCGCCCACAGCCAGACTGTGCGCGTCTATGTTTTTCCATACGAACGCCTGAAGAGGCAGTTTCATATAGTTTACCATCAGAAAAAACCACGCATTCGTGCCCACAAAAACAAGCTTCGGCAGCCGCGCGCCCAGAAGATACACCGACATCACAGCCCCCGCCGCGTTGCCTATCATCGTCGTAAAGCCGCCCAACACGCCGAACGACTGCGCATACCACCACTTGTCCGCTATGTTTTCGCGCGCGGTCTTTCCGCCGCCGCGCTCCGTCCAAAACATAACGACAAGCCCGATGGCTATGCTGAAGGCAATCAGAATTCTGAATTCGTCTTCGGGCACGAACGAATCGACGAAAATCGCCACGAAGAACCCGACCACCGCCGGCGGCAGAAGCCTGAGCACAATGCGCCACGAAGCCTGCCTGCGATAGTAGCACACGGCGATTAAGTCGGCGAAACAGAGCATCGGCAGAATGATTCCCGTCGAGGGCTTCGCGCCGAAGGCGATTGCCATAAGCGGAATCGAAACGGTATTGATGCCCTGCATACCCGTCTTCGACATCCCTATCAAAACCGCGCAAAAAAAAAGCGACCACATCTGCGCGGACGACGAAAACAACTCTCCGATTTCAAACATAGGCGGTAGATGATTCCCCGCCCGAAAATTTTTGCGAGTTTTTTTTGACGATTCCCCCCCCCCCCGCCGATTGCGTTGAATATTTCGTTGAAATAAAAGGCGACTTCGGACAATATCCATCCGATAAAAAAAGACACGCTATGACACTTGAAGAAAGACTCGAAAAATATCTCGGCAAAGAACCGCAAATCGACCCGACCGCCTACGTCAGCAAAAACGCCGTCCTCATAGGCGACGTGAAAATCGCGGCGCACGCGAGCGTATGGCCGGGGTGCGTGCTCCGCGCCGACATCAATTCAATCGAACTGGGCGAAGGCTCGAATCTGCAGGACGGCACAATGGTTCACTTGGCGGACGACGCGGGCGTTAAAATCGGCAGGGACACAACCGTCGGACACGGCGCAATCCTGCACGCGTGCGAAGTCGGCAACGAGTGCCTCATCGGGATGGGAGCAATCGTTCTCGACAAGGCGGTAATCGGCGACAACTCCATCGTCGGCGCGGGAGCGTTGGTTACGAAAAATACCGTAATCCCCGCAGGCTCGCTCGTGCTCGGTTCGCCCGCAAAGGTCGTCAAACAGCTCGACGACAAGACAAAGGGGGGGCTCGGATACTGGTCGAAGAAATACCGCACGCTCGCGGCGGCAAACAAGGCGAAGGAAGACGCCGCAAAATAACCGCGCAGCCGAAAAAAAAAAAAAAAATGAGTCTGGAAGAAGCACTGCAAAGACGCGCCGAACGCGTCGAACGCCTGCGCGAAAGCTGCGCCGAAATTTTCAAAATCTCGCCCAAGATTTCGTTCGAAATCGGCTGCGGAAAGGGGCACTGGCTCAGCTCGTACGCCGCCGCAAACCCGAGCGAAACCTGCGTGGGAATCGACCTTATCAGCGAGCGCGTGCGCGACTCGCAACGGCGCGCAAAAAACAAAAACGCCCCGAACGCGTTTTTCGTCAAGGCGGAGGCTCTCGAATTTCTCGAGGCAATGCCGCGCGATATGCGCGTGGAAAAAATCTTCATCTTCTTCCCCGACCCGTGGCCGAAGGAAAGACACCACAAACGCCGCCTTATGCAGGGCGAATTTCTCGACTATCTGCGGCAGTTCGTCTCGGGCGGGGCAAAGCTCTATTTCCGCACCGACTACCGCGAATATTTCGACTGGACCGTCGACGTGATAAACGCCAATTCGAACTGGAGACTGACCGACGAAACAGAGCTTCCGCTCGAAGAAGTTTCGCAATTCCAGCGCATTCTGCCCGACTTCTCCACGCTCGTTGCGGAGGCGGTTTAAAGAGACAGAGCGACGGCGGCACATTGTCGGACACAAACGAATGCCCGCCGAAACGGGGCGCAACCGCTTCGCCCAAGTTCCTTAAGTTCTAAAAAATTATCGAAACCGCCGCCATCAACGCCATTCCCGCGAAAACGCCGACTATACCGTAATGTTCCTGCCCGTATTCTTTCGCCATAGGAAGCAGTTCGTCAAGCGATATGTAAACCATAAGCCCCGCCGTAAACGCCAACGCCGCGCCGACTACCGACGGGGTTAGATACGGCGCAAGCAGCAGATAGGCGACAAGCGCGCCGAGCGGCTCGGCAAGCCCCGAAAGCGAAGCCCAAATAAACGCCTTGCGCCTGTCGCCCGTAGCCGAATACACGGGAAGCGCAACCGACATTCCCTCGGGAATATTGTGCAAAGTTATCGCCACTGCAACCCCTACGCCGACCGTCAAATCCTCCAAGCCCGACACGAAAACCGAAAGCCCCTCGGGAAAATTGTGGATTGCCAGCGCAAGCGCGGTGAAAAGCGCGATCTTGCGCGCGCCGCCGGTATGCGGGGCGGAATGCGCCTCCTCGACCATTTCGCCGTCGATATGCTCGGGCACGAAATAGTCTATCACGCCCGCCGCAAGCACGCCCGCGAAAAACGCGAGCACCGCGCAGAAATGCCCGAGCCGCGCCGCGTCCGCGCCGAAGCCCTCGCGCATGCGCTCTATCGACATCGGAAGTATGTCCATAAACGAAAGATAAATCATAACGCCCGCCGAAAAACTCATACCGAGGGCGAATATTTTCATATCGTCGCGCCTGACGGCAAACGTCAACGCCGCGCCTATCGCGGTGGATGCGCCCGCGAAAAGGCTCAGAAGCAGTGCTATTGTGGCGTTGTCCCGCATTTTGCCGAAAAAACCAAACCGACGAATGTATCGGACAATTTTGCAGACAACACAACGAAAAATCGGCAAAATACGCAAGCTTTGTTTTGACACGCGCGCGGTAAAAAACGAAAATGCGCGATAATGAATACGGATACGTCGAAGTTCCAATACAAACGCTACCACATTCCGAATCTCGTAAAGGCAATCGGGGTTTGGGACGTTCTGTCGGAAAGCGAAAACGGGCTTACGCAACTCGAGCTTATGAAGGCGACGGGCTTCGCGCAATCGGCGGTCTTCAGAATTTTGGCAACCCTCCAAGACTACGGACTGGTCGACAAAAACCCCGCCGACAACAGGTATACGCTTTCGAAACTCTTCGCCCAAATGGCTCTCGGCGCGGAAAAGGCGCAGAAGCTCATACGCGGAATATCCGACATAATGGTCGACATCCGCGACGCAGTCAAGGAAACGACAATGCTCGGAATTATGCTCGAAGACCGCTACGTTATGCTGCAACAGGAGGTCGGCACCCACAGTTTCAACTACACGGGAACGGTCGGGCTGAAATGCCCGATGCACACGGCGGCGGGCGCAAAGGCAATGCTCGCCTTTATGCCGGAAGAACGCGCCAAGAAATACGTCGATAAAATCGATTTCGTAAAATACAACGCAAACACGATAACCGACGCAAAAACATACTGGCGCGTCCTGCGGCAGGCGCGGGAACTGGGCTACGCCACCGACGAAGAGGAATATGTGCGCGGTATGAACTGCGTTGCGGTGCCCATTCTCGACAAGGACGGCATGCCAACTTCGTCGATATGGGTAACGGGACCCTCGGAGCGTCTGCGCAGGGAGGACTTCGGGAAAATCGCCGAAACGATGAAACAAAAGTGCACGCTCGACTGACGCAATGAAGATAACATTTCTCGGTACAGGAACATCGCAGGGAGTGCCCGTAATCGGCGGCAGACACGCCGACTTGGACCTGTCGAACCCCAAGAACTGGCGCACGCGCACGAGCGCGTTTATCGAGCTTTCGGCGTGTAAGATTCTGGTCGATTCCGCGCCCGAAATGCGCCTGCAATGTATCAAGAACAACATAAGCCGCGCCGACCTTTTCATCCTCACCCACGGGCACGCCGACCACATCGCGGGAATGGACGATCTGCGCAGATTCTGCGACGTTATGGAAGACAACGTAATGCCCGTATACTCCAACGACTACGGGCTCGAACGCATCCGAGCAATGTTCCCCTACGCGCTCGACCACAAGCCGCGCTCGCGCGGATACCCGTGCTTCAAAATCGAAAAAATGCCTGACACGCTCGAACTGCCCAACGGCGCGACGGTAAAGTCCGTCGAACTTCCGCACGGACCGGTGAAGACGCTCGGGCTTGTGTTCGAGGAGGCTGGCAAAAAAATAGCCTACTTCACCGACTGCAAAATGCTCTCGGAACGCGCGATGGAGCTTGCCCGCAACGCCGACATTCTGGCAATCGACGCGCTGCGCCCGAAAGTGCACCCGTCGCACCTGAGCGTAGAGGAGGCAATCGGCTATGTCCGCGAGATAGAGCCGAAAAAGGCGTTCTTCATCCACACAACCGCGCAGCTCGACTACGCAAAATGGGAACCCGCCCTGCCCGAACCGTGTCATATGGCTTACGACGGACTTTCGGTAGAAATATAGAAAACATCGCAAAACATCAAAATTCAACATCCGAAAAAAATGGAAAACAAAAAAACGGCGGCAATCATACTTTCGGGATGCGGAGTCTACGACGGCTCGGAAATCCACGAAGCGGTAATAACACTTTTGAACCTGCAACGCCGAAACGTTCGGGTACGCTTTTTCGCGCCCGACATCGCGCAAAACGGAACGGTAAACCACCTCGACGGAACACCGCAACAGGCGCGGAACGTGCTCGCCGAATCGGCGCGGATAGCGCGCGGAGACATCGCCCCGCTCTCCGAATTTTCGGCGGACGACTTCGATATGCTCCTGTTTCCGGGGGGCTTCGGCGCGGCGAAAAACCTGTCCGACTTCGCGGCGAAAGGCGCGGACATGTCGGTTCTTCCGCAGGTCGATTCCGCGGTGAAGTCTATGCTTGCTGCGGGCAAGCCGCTCGGCTTCGTCTGCATAGCCCCCGTGATTGCGGCGAAATCGGTGGGCGGCGGCGTAAAGCTTACAATCGGCAACGACGCGCAGACGGCGGCGGCAGTCGAAAAACTCGGCGCAAAACACGTCGAATGCCCCGCCGACGGATTCGTAGCCGACAAAGAAAAAAACGTGTTCTCGACCCCCGCATATATGCTCGCAAACAATACCGCGGCAATCGACGCGGGCGTCGGCGCGATGGTAGAGGCAATGCTTGAATCGGTAAAATAATGCGCGGCCTTTTCACAAAGACAATCGGCATAGCGGCTCTGTGCGTCGCGGCGGCATTCTGCGCACACGCGCGGCAGTCTACAATGCTCCCCGGAACGGTCTCGAACTTCGAGCTGCCCAACTTCGACGAAAACACGGGCGTGAAGGAGTGGGAACTTTTCGGCGACAGGGCAAAGTACGTAAGCGACACGCGCATAGATGTTGAGAAAATCAGGCTCGACATCTACGAAGGCAGGGAGAAAGCCGAATTGCGGGCGACAATCACAAGCCCGTCCGCGTCGGTCAACCCCGACACGAAAATCGCCGAAAGCCCCGCCGACCTCTCCGTCGTCGGAGCGGACTTCGATATGAAGGGCAAAAAATGGCGGTGGTTCGGCGACAAACGCTTCGTGGAGGTTTTTTCCGACGTGGACATTTCGCTTAAAGACGCATCTAAAAAAGGCGAAACCACGAAGCTCGGGAGCGTCTACGCAAGCCTTTCCTACGCGGGAAAAACGAACGTGTTCGTGCTGCGCGAAAACGTGTCGGTGAAAAATTCCGACACCGACCTCGTGTGCAAATACCTCGAAGCCGTGTCGTCGAAATCTGGAAAGTCGGCGGACAAAATAGTAGCCGAAGGCGCGGTGAAAATGCTGCGCGACAACAGGCTCGCCGAAACCGAACGCGCCGAAATCTTCCCCGCGAGCGGAAAAGCTGAACTCTCGGGAAGCCCCAAAATTACCGACATTGCAAGTCGGGCAAAACTCTCGGGCGAAAAGATGACGCTCGACCGCAACGCAAAATCGGTGCTCGCATTTTCGGGCAAAACCGCCCGCGCCCGCGCCGAAATTTTCCATTCGGACGACGAAGGCAAACGCCAGCGCATCCTGATTTCGTCTGACACAATAAAGATGTCGCAGTCGGACGGCAAAAACCTTTTCGACTTCTCGGGAAACGTCAAAATTTCCGCCGACGACTTCAACGCCGAATGCGACAAGCTATACGCCTCCGCCCTCGACGCAAAAGACGGAAAGGCGAAACTCGGGTACATAAGGGGCACGGGCAACGTGAAATTCGCTGGCGAAAACGGTACGGCAACGGGCAGACAGCTCGAAATCGTTCCCGCAAAATCGCAAATCTGCCTGTTGGGCGACAGCGTCCTCGAAAACCCCGAACGCGGTACCAAACTGACCGCGGGCGCGATAATATTCTTGCGCGACAAAAAGCGCGGCATAGCAATCTCCGACGCGTCCGACAAAAACTCGTTCGTGGTCGTGCGCCTCGAGGAATCGCCTGACATCGAAAGTGCGGCGAACGGCGCGGACGCGCCCGCAAGGAAGATTCCCACTGTCGTAAAATCGCGACGGCTCAATTTCAGCCTCGGCGACAAAAATTCCGAATTCAGATTCGAAAAGGACGTTTCCATCAAATCGTCTGACATCGGCGCGAGCTGCCAAAAGATGGACGTTTTCACCCAGTCCGACGCAAAACGCACGAACTCGCCCAAGAAAATCGTCGCAACGGACAACGTTGTGGTCGTGCGAAAAGACTATTCAGCCGAAGCCGAAAAGGCGGTAATCTATCCGCGCCTGAAAACGGAAGCCGAAAAGGACGGCGCAAAAAAACGCCATAGGTTTGTGGAGCTTTCGACAGACCCCTCGAACCCGGGGAAACGCCCGAGAATCACCCTGCCGCCCTTCAAAAGCATCGGGATGAAGGATTCGGCGACCGCCTCGAAAGTCAAGCCCTCGAGGACCGTCATCACAAGCGACAGGCAGTGGCTCGACAGCTCCGACAGACTCGACCGCTACTATTTTCAGGGCGCGGTAAAAGTCAAGGGCACGGATATGGACGCATCGTGCGAAAAAATCGAAGTCAAAATGCGCCCGTCGAAACGCGACGGCAAAAAGGAGATTTCGCAAATCGCAATGACCGAAAACGTAAACATCGTGCAGGAGCTGAAAGAGGTTAAATGCGGACGCGCCGACATCTACGCCGACGAACAGATGATTGCCCTTAGCGACAACCCCGTCGTGATAAACCGCGAAGACAATTCGCGCGCGGCGGGATACAGAATAATCTACAACAAAGGCTCGCAGTCCGTCGTTGTGGAGGGCGAAACCGACGGACAACAACAGGCGCAGCCCGAATTTGCGCGTCCGACAACCCCCGAAGAAGACGAACAAGCCCGACCCCGCCCGACGATAAAGCTACCCGTAAAAGCCAAGAACTAAGGTGCGCAAAGCCGCCGACACAGCCACACGGAAGCTTTGCTCGGAGGTTCGGTCAACATTAAAACGCGCTCTCCGCCCGCCGAACGGGGAGCGTTTTTTTGGGCTGCAAACAAAAAACCGACAGTCCGCCGGCGGGAAACCTCCCGCGTCTGGAATGCCGATTCTGCGAAGCGGACACCCAATCCGCGCAAGGGATCCGTGTCGGGCTATCTCATTCTGTCGTAGGCGCAGACAAGCCCCTTCAAGCCCGCCGATTCGATGTTCGAATCCACGCCCACACCCCAGACTCTTTTGCCGTCTTCGAGCGATTCAAGGCAAATGTACGCCGCCGATTTTGTCGCCGAGCCTTTGCCTATCGCGTGCGAGCGGTAGTCTATGAGCTTGAAATCCTTCATCCCGTTTGCGGCAAACGCCATCACGAGCGCGTTTATCGGTCCGTTGCCGGTCGCCGACAAAACCTTTTCGTCGCCGTTTATGCGCAGTTTTGCCGAAATGAAAACCCTATTGGGGTCGTCTTCGGGCTTGGTCTCGTCCGTCGTGATTTTGTACGACTCGAGTTTTACGGGACTTTCGCGGCGGGCGAACTCGTTTGCGAAAATCTCGAAAATTTCCTTCGTCTGAAGTTCCTTGCCCAGCTTGTCGGCAACGCCGTTTACATAGTCACCCACTTGCTGGCGCATCGCCTGCGGAATGTCGAAGCCGAAATCGTTCTGCAAAATGTACGCAACCCCGCCCTTGCCGCTCTGCGAATTTATGCGGATGATTGCCTCGTACGAGCAGCCGATGTCGGTCGGGTCGATGAGCAAGTAAGGCACTTCCCATTCTTTTATTCCGTCGCGGCGCATCATATCCATACCCTTTTTGATTGCGTCTTGGTGCGAGCCGCTGAAGGCGGTGAAGACCAAATCGCCCGCGTACGGATGGCGCGGCGGAACTTTCATACCCGTGCATTCCTCGTAGACCGCGCGGATTTTCGGCAGGTTCGAAAAGTCGAGCTTGGGGTCTACGCCTTCCGCAAACATATTGAGCGCAACCGTTACGATGTCGAGGTTGCCCGTTCGCTCGCCATTGCCGAAGAGCGTACCCTCAACCCTGTCCGCGCCCGCCATAATGCCGAGCTCGGTTGACGCCACGCCCGTGCCGCGGTCGTTGTGCGTGTGCAGGCTGATTTCTACGCAGTCGCGGTCTGAGATGTTGCGGCTCATCCATTCGATTTGGTCGGCGTACACGTTCGGCTGGTTGTACTGCACGGTTTCGGGCAGATTTACAATCAGCTTGTTCCGCGGAGTGGGCTTCCAAATGTCCTTGACGGCTTCGCAAATTTCGAGCGCAAAATCAAGCTCGGTGTCGCTGAAACTTTCTGGAGAGTACTCCATTCTGATGTGCGTGCCGTTTTTTTCGGCTTCGTCGGCGAGCTGCTTTACGAGCGTTGCGCCCGTGCGCGCGATTCCGACAATCTCCCCGCGCGACATTTTGAACGTCACCTTGCGCTGCAACGCCGACGTGCTGTTGTAAAGGTGCACGATTGCGTTTTTGCAACCCCTGAGGGCTTCGAACGTCTTGCGTATCAGGTGCTCGCGGCTCTGCGTGAGAACCTGCAACGAAACGTCGTCGGGAACGAGATTCTCGTCGATGATTTTGCGGATGAAGTTGTACTCGGTTTCGCTCGCCGCGGGAAAGCCCACTTCGATTTCCTTGAAGCCGATTTCGATGAGTGTTTTGAAAAGTTTAAGCTTTTGGTCGATGTTCATCGGGACGGCGAGAGCCTGATTGCCGTCGCGCAAATCGACGCTACACCAAGCGGGCGCAACTTCGATTTTTTTGTCTGGCCACTGTCGGTCGGGCAGTTTGATGTCGAACCGACGTCTGTATTTTAGTATGTCGCTATTTTTCATTTTGTATTATCAACTTAAGTTTTTATCGCAATCCGAAAAAAAATCAAGCGCGATTCCCGTTGGGGAAACCGCGCTTGACCTTGTAAAAGTTTTCGGGGGTCTACGACAAGTTTCCCTTCCCTATGCCGCGCACAAGGAACCCAAGCCCAATCAGAAGTCGGTGGTCGAGGCAGTTCCTGCCGTCGAAAATCCACGCGGGCGTAGTCATCGACTTTCTGATTTTTGCGTAGTCGAGCTTTTTGAATTCGTCCCAATGCGTAAGCAGGACAATCGCGTGCGCGCCTTCGGCGGCGGCGTAGGGGCTGTCGCAAAATTCCACCCTCGGGTCGTTTTCTTCTATGCCCAAGTCGGCGCAAATTTGCGCCTTGGAAACCTTCGGATCGTAGAAGGCGAGCTTTGCGTGTTCGCTCAGAAAGTCTTTACAGATGTCGATTGCGGGCGATTCGCGCGTGTCGTTCGTGTTTTCCTTGAACGCAAACCCGAAAATCGCAAGCCGCTTGCCGCTGATATTGCGGAACAGCCCCTCGACAACATTCGACGAAAAGCGTTTTTTCTGGAACGCGTTCATTTCGACCACGCCGCGCCAGTATTGCGCAACCTGCGGCAGGTTGAAATGCTCGCAAAGGTATATCAAATTGAGCAGGTCTTTCTGGAAGCACGAACCGCCGTAGCCGACCGAACTTTTCAGAAACGACGAACCTATGCGCGAGTCGCTGCCGACCGCCTTTGCAACTTGGTCGACGTCCGCGCCAGTCGCCTCGCACAATGCACTGATTGCGTTTATCGAGCTGATTCGCTGGGCGAGAAACGCGTTTGCCGTAAGCTTGCTGAGTTCGCTCGACCACAAATTGGTTTTGATGATGCGCTCTTCGGGCACCCAACGTGCGTACACCGACGCAAGCGTTTCAATTGCCCTGCGCCCCTCCTCCGAGTCTTCGTCGCCACCGATAAGAACGCGGTCGGGCGACTCCAAGTCGCGCACAGCCGTTCCCTCTGCAAGAAATTCGGGATTCGAAAGCACCTGAAATTTGCGCCCCGACGATGCGAGAATAGTCTTGATTACGTCGGCGGTGCGAACCGGCATTGTCGATTTTTCCACGACGATTTTACCCGTCTTCGACGCGCGCGCTATCGTTCGCGAACACGCCTCGACATAGCTCAAGTCCGACGCGCTTCCCGCACCGTACCCGTACGTTTTCGTCGGGGTGTTGACCGAAATGAAAACGATGTCCGCCTTGTCTATGCACTCTTCGATATCGGTCGAAAAGAAGAGGTTTTTGCCGCGAACCTCGCGAACCAGCCCGTCGAGATTCGGCTCAAAAACGGGCAGGTTGTCGGAATTCCAAGCTGCAATACGCGCGGCGCTCACGTCCACAACGTCGACGCGGATGTCCGGACATTTTCGGGCAACCATCGTCATAGTCGGGCCGCCGACGTAGCCCGCGCCTATACAGCATATCCTCATACGGCTATTCCCTTACGAGCTTCGACTTGTTTGCGAACGCCTCTTTCGAAACGCCCTGCTTGCGCGCGCGCTGGCGCAGACGCAGAGACTGCAACTTGATAAAGCCCGTAGCGTCGTCCTGATTGTATTCGCTCTTCACGCCTTCCATACTTGCGATGTTCGCATCATAGAGGCTGAGCGGGCTCTTTCTGCCGACGCAGGTAATGTTGCCCTTGTAGAGCTTGATTCTGACAACGCCGCTTACCGTGTCTTGGCTCTTGTCGATGAAAGCCTGCAGGGCTTCGCGTTCGGGAGCATACCAGAAGCCGTTGTAGATGAGTTCCGCATACTTGGGGATAAGCGAATCGCGCAGGTGCATAAGCTCCCTATCCATCGTGATTGTCTCCATATTGCGGTGCGCAAATTCGAGAATCGTGCCGCCGGGGGTTTCGTACACGCCGCGGCTCTTCATGCCGACAAAGCGGTTTTCGACGATGTCGACGCGTCCGATGCCGTTTTCGCCGCCGATTTTGTTAAGCGTGCGGAGGATGTCGGAGGGCTTCATCTGTTTGCCGTCGATTGCAACGCAGTCGCCCTTTTCGAATGTGAGTTCTAGGTATACGGGCTTGTCGGGAGCGTCTTCGGGCGAGACCGTCGTCTTGAACATATCCTTGTTTTCGGGGACGGTCGGGTCGAACCACGGATCTTCGAGAATGCCCGCTTCGTACGAAATATGGAGCATATTTCTGTCCATCGAATAGGGCTTCTTTGCGGACGCCTCCACGTTGATGTTGTGCTCGCGGCAGTAGGCAATCATTTCGCTTCTGCCGGGGAACTTTTCGCGGAATTCGTCGATTCTCCACGGCGAGATAATCTGCAGGTCGGGAGCGAGAGCCGCGTAGGAAATTTCGAAACGGCACTGGTCGTTGCCCTTGCCCGTTGCGCCGTGCGCGACCGCGTCGGCGTTTTCAGCCTTGGCGATTTCGACCTGCGCCTTGGCGATGAGCGGACGGGCGATTGACGTACCAAGATAGTACTGCCCTTCGTAAATTGCGTTTGCGCGAATCATCGGGTAGATGAAGTCGGCGACGAATTCGTCCTGCAAGTCTACGGTGTAGTGAGCTACCGCGCCCGTGGCTTTGGCTTTTTCAGCCAAGCCCGAAAGCTCTTCGCCCTGACCGACGTTTGCGGCGAATGTAACCACTTCGGCGTTGAAGCGGTCTTTAATCCACTTGACGATGACGGAGGTATCGAGACCTCCCGAGTATGCGAGTACTACTTTCATTATATTTTCCTAATAAAAATTTCCCTTTTTATAACCCGAATTTTCCGCAATGGAAGCTTTTTCTTAAGACATCGACAACCCGAGCTGAGTTTCGGAAAAACGCGCGCAAAAAATCCGCAGGCGCGGTCGGCGGATGCGGATTTTAGAAAGGTGCGGAAGCTTTGAAATTCCGACTACGCCCGCGCAAGCTCGCGGTTCTTCTGAACCAGATAGCTTACAATCGCCTTTTGCACGTGCAGGCGGTTTTCGGCTTGGTCGAAAATCACGCTGTGCTTGCCGCGCAGGACGCCCTCGGAGACTTCCTCGCCCGAGTGCGCGGGCAGGCAGTGCATAAAGAGCGCGTTTTTGTCGGCAACCTTGAACAGCTTTTCGTTGACCTGATACGGCGCGAGGGTATTCAGGCGTTCCGCCTTTTCCTCTTCCTTGCCCATACTTACCCAAACGTCGGTGTAGATGACGTTCGCGCCCTTTGCCGCGTCTTCGGGGTCGGTCGTGAAGCGGTAGTTTTTGGGAAGTTTTGCGTCTTTGTAGAGCTTGTCGAGAACGGGCTCGGGCGCAAATTCCTTCGGACCGCAAAGCACCGTTTCGACGCCGAACAGACCGCCCGCGAGCGCGAGCGAATACGCCATATTGCACGCGGTGTCGCCGAAGAACGCGAATTTTTTGCCCTTGAGCGATTCCACATTCGGCTCGCCCGTGCTGAAAAACTCCATCATCGTGAACATGTCGGTATAGCTCTGGCAGGGGTGCAGAAGGTCGGTAAGCGCGTTGATAACGGGCAGCCCCGAATTTTCGGCGAACTTTTCCACAATCTCCTGTTCGAACGTTCTGATTACCAAGCCGTGCAGGAATCTGCCCATGATACGGGCGGTGTCCTCTACCGTTTCGCCGCGCGACAGCTGGAGGTCGTTGGCGTTCATAACCATAGGATGTCCGCCGAGCTCGTACACGCCCGCCTCGAAAGACAGCCTTGTGCGCGTGCTTTTCTTGAAGAAAATCAGCCCCCAGCTCTGCCCCTGCAGAACGTCGAGCCGCCCAGCCGAGCGGAGTTTTTTGTAGCGGTGGGCGAGCGAGAATACTTCGGTCGCCTCCGCCGTCGTGAAGTCGGTGTCCTTTAAAAACGATCTTACCATATTAGAGTTCTCCCAGAGTTTTGTCGAAAATTTTCAGCGCCTTGTCCACTTCCGACGCCTTTACGTTGAGCGCGGGCAAAAAGCGAAGCGCGTTTGCGCCCGCGGGAATGAGAATCAGCCCGTTTCCGCGCAACTTTGCGCAGATTTCGCCGTTTTTGTACGGCTCGTTGAAGAGCACCGCCCTCATCAGCCCGAGCCCCCTTGTGAGCTTTACAATCTTCGGATATTTTTTTGCGATTTTTTCGAGACCCGCCGCCAGACGGTCGCCCATCTTCGCGGCATTGTCGATAAGCTTTCCCTTTTCGACAACCGAAATCGTCGCCAGAGCCGCCGCGCAGGCGAGCGCGTTGCCGCCGAAAGTCGTTCCGTGCGTCCCCGCCGTGAAGATGTCGGCGTTGGGCTTTGCGAGCCAGATTGCGCCGACGGGGAAACCGCCGCCCAGCCCCTTTGCCATCGAAACGCCGTCGGGCTTCACGCCGAGACGCTGCGAAGCGAGGAACTTTCCGCATCTGCCGAAGCCGCATTGCACTTCGTCGAAGAACAGCAAAGCCTTGTGCTTTTTGCAGAGAGCCTTCAAAGCCTTTAGGAACTTCGAAGTCGCAGGAGTAACGCCGCTTTCGCCCTGAACGGGTTCCACGATAACCGCGGCGGTGTCGTCGTCGACGACTTTTTCGAAAGATTCGATGTCGTTAAATGTCGCGTAATCGAAGCCCTCCAGAATGGGCGCAAAGCCCTTCTGGATTTTCTTCTGCGCCGTCGCCGCAACGCAGCCGAGGGTCCTTCCGTGGAAGCCGTCGATTGCCGTCACGATTTTGTATTTTTTGCCCTCGCAGCCCGCAACTTTGTCGCCGTAGAGACGCGCCGCCTTGATGAGGGCCTCGTTCGCCTCCGTTCCCGAATTGCATATAAAAACCTTGCCGTCGCCGATGTACGAAACCAGTTTTTCGCAGAGGTCGGCGTTGGGTTTTGTGATGTAGAGGTTGCTGCAATGCGCAAGCGTTTCCGCCTGTTTTGCGACGGCTTTCACCCACGTCGGGTGGGCATGCCCGATGCTCGTAACGGCGATTCCCGCGCCGAAGTCGAGATATTCCGCGCCGTTTTCGTCGTAGAGTTTTGCGCCCCTGCCGCGCGAGACAACGAAGTCGCGCGCGCCGAAGTTGGGCATTGCGTATTTCGAAATTTTTTCCTTTGTAGTCATAGTGTTCGAGCCTATTTCGCGGACGCGACGATTTCCGTGCCGATACCCTCGTCCGTGAAGATTTCAAGAAGAATGCTGTGGGGCATATAGCCGTCGACAAAGTGCACGCGCCTTACGCCCCTGCGGATTGCGTCTACGCCGCTGTCGACTTTCGGAGTCATACCGCCGCCGATAACGCCCGATTTTTTCAGTCCTTCAACCTCGTCAACCTTCAAATGCGAGATGAGCGTAGTGCGGTCTTTCGGATCCCTCATCAGACCGGGGACATCGCAGAGGAATACGAGCCTGCGGGCTTTCAGAGCCGCCGCAACGGCGGCAGCCGCAACGTCGGCATTCGTGTTGTAGGGGTGTCCGTCCGCGCCGATTGCAATGGGCGAGACAACGGGCGTGAGCCCGTCGGCGATCGCCTTTTCGACGACCTCCGAGTTCACCGAAACGACTTTGCCCACATAACCTAAGTCTATTTTGTTGCCGTTTTCGTCGGTCGAAAGAAGCTTTTCGCACGAGAGAACGTCGTTGCCCATTATGCGCCCCGCCCTGCAGCCCTGCGACTGCAGCATTTCGGCGATTTCGGCGTTCACACCGTTGTTGAGTACGTCTTCGACAATCGAAACCGTTTTTTCGTCGGTCACGCGCATCCCGTTTTTGAACTCGGCGACAAGCCCCGACTTCGCCATTGCGCGGCTGATTGCCTTGCCGCCGCCGTGAACCACGACGACATTGATGCCGACCGCCGCCAGAAGCGCGATGTCCTGCGCAACCGACGCGCGAACCGCGGGGTTCGGGTCGTCCATAAACGCGCCGCCGTACTTTACCACGAACGTCGAGCCCTTGAACTGCTGGATGTACGGGAGCGCCTCTACGAGAATCCCCGCCTTTTTCGTTACTTCTTCGATGCCGATGCTGTCCATTTCAAAACACTTTGCGGGCGGAAGGCTATTCGCCCTTGTTGAAGTTTACGTAGCCCTCGGTGAGGTCGGCGGCGAGGATTGACTCCTCCGCGTTTCCGAGGTTCAAATTCATCAAAACCGTGAACGTTTTGTTCGCCACAATCTTTTTCCAGAGCGGCTTGTTTTCGTCCACGGGCTGCCCCTTGCGCAACACTTCCACGTTGTCGTAGAAGAGGTCGATTTTGTCGAGGACAATTCCCGTGCGCGCATAGCCGGCAGCGTCGGTCAAACGCCCCCAGTTGGGGTCGCAGCCGAACCACGACGATTTCACCAAAAGCGAATTGCCGATTGAGCGGCAGATTTTTTCCGCCTGAGCTTCGTCGCGCGCGCCGACAACCTTCACTTCAACAACCTTCGTGATTTTTTCGCCGTCGCCGACAATCTTGCGGGCGAGAACCCTGCTCGCCGCCGTGATTGCCGCGCGGAACGCCTCGATTGCGTCCGCATCGGTCTCGGCAATTTCCACGCCGCTTGCGCCGTTGCAAAGGCAGAGCACGGTGTCGTTCGTGCTCATATCGCCGTCGACCGTCATTCTGTTGAAAGTCTTGTTCGCCGCCGAACGGAGAGTCTCTTTCAAAAGAGCCTGAGAAACCGCCGCGTCGCTCACGAGGAACGCGAGCATAGTTGCCATATTCGGCTCGATCATTCCCGCGCCCTTCGCCATTCCCGCGACCGAGAATTTCTTGCCGTTGAATTCAACGTTTACGAGCACCGTCTTTGGGTGCGTATCGGAAGTCATAATCGCCGAGGCCGCCGCCGCGCCCGATTCGTCCGAATTCGAAAGCTTTTCGAACGCGTCCTTGATGCCGGCGCGCAGCTTTTCCATCGGCATAAATTCGCCGATACGTCCGGTTGAGCAAACGAGAACCTGCTCTGGCTTCGCGCCGACGAGTTCGCCCACGAATTTGCAGGTATCCTCGGCGTCGCGCATGCCGCGGTCGCCCGTGCATGCGTTGGCATTGCCGCTGTTGGCGATTATCGCCTTCGCCTTCGACGAAGCTTCGAGATGGCGCATGTCTGTGATTACGGGAGCGGCCTTCACGTCGTTCGTGGTGAATACGCCCGATGCCGTCGCGAGCGTGTCCGACACTACAAGCGCGGTGTCCAGACGCGACAAATCGTTCTTGTTGCGAATGTCGCAGCCTACGCCCGCGACCTTAAAACCTTTGACTTTTCCGAGCCCCGAAACGTCTTCGAGCACTTCGATTTTGTAATTTTTGTCCATATTAAAAACAAACGCCTTTCAATGTTTTTTAATTGCTTGCGATAAATTTAGAGAAGCCCCGCAGTTTCGTCGAAGCCGAAAATGAGGTTCATAATCTGCACCGCCTGACCGCTCGCGCCTTTGACCAGATTGTCGATTGCGCTGCTGATGACGACGTTTTTCGTGCGCGGGTCGTAGACCGCCTCGATGTCGCAGCGGTTTGTGTGCGCCACAAAAAGCGTGTCGGGATAGCTGCCCGTGGGAAGGATTTTCACGAACGGCCTGCCGTCGTAGTATTTGTGCCAGATTTCGTAGATTTTCCCGACGCCTTCGTATTTGGCGGGAATTGTGATTGTCGTCGAAATTCCGCGCGTCATCGGCGCGAGATGCGGATTGAACTGCACCACGATGTTTTCGCCCGCGGCAATCGAAAGCTCCTCTTCGATTTCCGAAAGGTGCCTGTGTTTCGGAATGCCGTACGCCTTTGCGCTCTCGTTGCGTTCGCAGTAGATGTAGCCCAAATCGGCCTTTTTGCCCGCGCCCGAAACGCCGCTGTAGCTGTCGATTACGATGTGGTCGCGCCCTATTGCGTTTTCGCGCATAAGAGGGATGAGCGGCGTGAGAATGCTCGTGGGGTAGCAGCCCGCGCAGGCAATGAGCTTGTCGTCGCGCGAGACGGGGAACAGCTCAGCGATGACGTACTTGCCGAGCTTCAAAAGTTCGGGGACTTTGTGCTCCTCATTGTAGTACTCGCGGTAGATGTCGAGCGAGTGCAGACGGAAGTCGGCGGAAAGGTCGATTACCGTTTTGCCCGCCTCGACAAGCGGCTTTGCGTATTCCGCCGCCGCGCCGTGCGGCAACGCCAAGAACCACACATCGACATCCATTTTCGCCTGTTCGGCGGGATCGGACGTAAGGAATTTCATATCGGGCGGAAGCAGATGGCGGAGCGACGGCATATTGTCGGCAACCGCAGTGCCCGCAAGCTTGCGCGAAGTTACGCACGCCAATTCGACATTCGGATGGCGAGCTAAAATTCTGACGATTTCGATGCCCGCATAACCCGAAGCACCCGTAATTCCCGCTTTGATTTTTTTATCCATATTAAACGATTTTAGTTTTTGACTCCGCACCCGAACCGCAGATTTTCCGAAAGGCAAGCCGCAGCGCAAGCCCGATTTTCGGGAACGCCGCCCCAAATCGGAAAAAAATCTGCTCGATAGGTAAAAGTACAAAAGCCCCACCGCTTGCGCGGAAGGGCTTCGAGTATAAAAGGAATCTCTTGCGAATTAACGCTTTGAGAACTGGAAGCGTTTGCGCGCGCCGGGTTGACCCGACTTTTTACGTTCCTTCGAACGCGGGTCTCTCGTTACGAGACCTTCCTTTTTGAGAGCCGGACGAAGCGATTCGTCCATCTTCTGGAGGGCTCTTGCAAGGGCGTGGCTGATTGCGCCCGCCTGACCGACGGGACCGCCGCCTTTAACATTGATGTCGGCGTCAACCGAGTTGCGCATGGCAGTGCAGACGAGCGGGCGGAGAGCCAGCATCGAGAGCTGATCGGTGTAGCAGTAGTCTTCGAGAGCCTTGTCGTTGACGGTGAGCTTGCCCGAGCCTTTTGTGAGGCGCGCGCGGGCGACCGACGTTTTACGGCGTCCGACTGAAACAAAAATTTCGCTGTCGCTCATTTCGATTAGAAGTTGAAGGGTTTGGGTTGCTGTGCGGCATGCGGATGTTCCGCGCCCGCATAGACGTGCAGTTTGGTGAAGATGTCTCTGGCGAGCTTGTTCTTGGGAAGCATTCCCTTGACCGCCGCTTCGATGAGATACTCGGGCTTGCGCGCACGGAAGTCGGAAAGCTTGACGTATTTCTCGCCGCCGACATATCCGGAGTAGAACATATATTCCTTGTTCTCTTCTTTTTTGCCCGTGACCTTGACTTTCTCGGCGTTGATTACAACGACATGGTCGCCACAGTCGACATTGGGCGTATAAATGGGTTTATTGCGTCCGCGCAATACGTTCGCAATCTTAACGGCAAGACGCCCCAGTACCTGATCGGTGGCATCGACCACGTACCACTGCTTCTGCTCCTCTTTCTTTGCTATTGTCGTATTCATTTTTAAAGAAAAGTACGAAATCTACGTTTCCAATCAAATTCGTCAAGGATTTTTTTCATTTTATTTTTCGGCGGCGTTTGCAATCTCCGTCTCCTTCATTTTCCCGAGCTTTTGCGCTATTATCGAAACTATAATGAGTTGGTAGGCGTGGTAGAGCATGGTAGGCAACAGCACAACGCCGATTACAGCGGGGTTCGAGAACAGAACCTTGCTCATCACCGAACCGTGCACGAGCGACTTTTTCGAACCGCAGAATACCGCCGTTACCGTATCGTCGCGGTTAAAGCCCATCGCGCGGCACATTCCCCAAACGATTCCCATCGCCCCAAAAAACAGCGCAACCATCGCAATCGAAAGAACGACGAGGTCGGACATCGGAAAGCCCGCGAACATATTCTTTTCGAACGAATCGCAAAACGACGTGTACACTATTAAAAGAATCGTCGTCTGGTCGAAATTGCGCAACGCCACTTTGTGCGCCGCCGCAATGTGCCCGAACTTCGGATTGAGCGCAATGCCGACGAACACGGGCACGATTACCTGAAATACGAGTTTTATTATGACGTCCGCAAGCCCGCTCGAGCCGTCGACGCCTTCGAGAAACAGGCTCATCCAAATCGGCGTAAGAAACACGCCCAGCAAGCTCGAAATGCTTGCGTTGAAAATCGCCGCGGGAATGTTGCCGCCCGCAATCGAAACCATCACCACGCTCGACGAAACCGTAGAGGGCAGCGAAGCCAGAAAGAACGTTCCGAGCCAAAGCCAATGCAAATCGCCCGTGGTCTCGAACGCGCCGCAGACATACATCGCCGCGAGCACAATCAGCGGAAACAAAACGAACGTCGAAAAGTGCACAAGCAAGTGAAGGCGGACATTCACAAGCCCCGCCTTGAGCTTCTGACGGTCGAGCTTCAGCCCGTAGAAAAAGAATATGCCCGCAACGCCCCACGTTGCGACATCGCCGAGAGTCATCCCGCAGAACTCGGAAATCCCGACCGACGGCGCAAGCTTCGCAAGCCCGATTGACGCAAAAAGACAAATAATGAAAGGCTCGAGACCTATCCTGCTTAAAAATTTCATAACCGCCCAAAGTGGCGCGACTTCGCCGATAATCAACCTTTTTCGAACCGCAAAAAATGCCCGCTCCCGCCGCGCCCTACTTTTTTATATTCTTCACCAACTGTTCGTAGGGCATGTCTGCATATCCGAGCTTCCGATAGAGCGCGGCGGCTCGCGTATTGCTCTTTTCGTATTCCAGACGGATTCTTGCGACATTCGGCAGGCTTTCCATGTAGGCGATAAACTCGCGTCCCAGCCCGCGCGAGCGGTACTCGGGCAGAACAAAAAGCTCCTCGAGCCACAGCTGGATTCCGCCCGCCTCCTGAGAATACATCTTGCTTGCAAGCCCGTAGCCAACGGGCTTGCCGTCGCACTCCAAGAACACGCCGACAAGACGTTCCTGCGAAGCCACCATCTCCTCGAACGCCGCAATCCGATGGCTTTCGGGGATGGGTGCGTCTACAGCGGACGAGTCGTAGAAAATCTTCGAAAATTCGAGATACTTTTCCCTGTCGGCTTCCGTAATTTTTCTAATCATGCCCGCAATGTCGCCGATTTACGCCCGCGCTTCAACAAAAAAATTGACAACAACCGCGCCGAAAGTTTCAATCGCCGAATGAAACGAATGAAAAGAATATTCGCCACCGCCCTCCTGCTTTTTGCGCTCGCATGCACATCGGCAAAGGAAATCGCCGTGCTTACAATCGGCAACAGCTTTGCGCAGAGCGTGTTCGTCTACCTGCCGTCCATCGTTAAATCCGCGCCCGGCTGCTCGCTGCATTTGGAGGGCGCAAACCACGGCGGCTGCACGCTCTCGCGCCACTGGCGTTATATCTCGGAGGAGGAGAAAGACCCGTCCGTCAAACACTACCGCAACGGGAAAGCCACTATGCGGCAGATTTTGCAAAGCCGCAAGTGGGACATCATAACGATACAGCAGGCAAGCCACGAAAGCTGGCGTCCCGAAACGTATTTCCCCTACGCCGAAAAACTGTGCGACTATATAAAGAAGTATGCGCCGACCGCCGAAATCTGCATTCAGCAAACATGGTCGTACCGCGCCGACGACCCCCGCATTTCGAAAGGCGGCAAATGGAATATCGACCAGTCCGAAATGTTCGCGCGCGCCGAAAAGAACTATGCCGACGCCGCAAAAAAGCTCGGCTTGCGCGTCATTCCGATGGGCAAAGCTGTGCAAAATTACCGCTCGCAGGAAACACACCCCTTCGAGCCGCGCGACTTTTCAAACTGCCGCTATCCCGACCTTCCCCCGCAGGCGGGCGACATCGTGGGAAGAACATCCTGGCGCAAGCAAAAGGACGGCGAAATGCGCATAGCCCGCGACACAATCCACCTCAACAACAGCGGCAATTACTTGCAGGCATGCGTGTGGTTCGGATTCCTTTTCGACAAAAATCCCGAGGAAATTTCGTTCGTGCCCGACACGATAGGCAATTCCCAAGCCGCAAAACTGCGCTCCATTGCCGCGCGTACGCTGGCGGAATTCAGGCAGCCCAAAGACGCGCGGTAACAGCCAGATGCGGCTGAATCGGCACCGAGCCCGCAAAAAAAATGTTGCATACGCCCGCGCAAGGTTTGATGTTCTCCGCCGGTTACTATTTTTATCGTGAAGGAATTTACAATACTTTCGATGCTGTCGGCGATTTTCCCGATTTACGCAATGATCGGCGCGGGATGGTTCGCGCGGAAAGTCGGCTGGATTAAGCCCGAAGCCGATTCGAGCCTGCTGAAAATCGCGGTCGAACTGACGCTGCCGTGCTTCATACTCTCGAACCTGCTCGGCAACAAAAAACTCGAAAGCGTCGGATTTTCGCTGGCGACAATTTCAATCGGCATAATCGGCTTGTCGGTGTCGCTATTGATTACTTGGCTTGCGGGCAAAATCATCGGGCTGAAAGTCGGCGACGGGTTGCGCACGTTCACGGTAACGGCGGGCACGCAAAACTACGGCTTCTTCCTGATTGCGCTCATCGCGATTATGTGGGACGGCGGCGACATAATGGGCGTTCTCATCACCCACAACGTCGGCTGCGACCTCGTGTTCTGGTCGGTCGGCTACCTTCTGCTATCGAACGCAAAGCGCGTCTCGTTCGATTTTCTGATGCGAGGGCCGGTGTGGTCGGTATTCGTGGGGCTCGCGCTCGTCTGGAGCGGAGCGGCGCGCTATGTTCCCGATTGCGCCTCGACATTTCTGAAGTTCGCGGGCGCGAGCGCGATTCCGCTGAACCTCATGCTGTTCGGCTCGTTGATGTGCGATATGCTCGGGCGCGAAAAATTCTCGTGGAGGATTATAATAAGCTCGCTCCTAATGCGCAACGGAGTCTTGCCCGCAATTCTCGTTTTCCTCGCGTGGGCTTTGCCGCTCGACGAAACGCTGAAAACGCTGCTCGTTCTGCTTTCGCTCTCGCCCGCGGGAATTATGGCGGCGGTGCTCGCAAAGGCGTTCGGCGGCTATCCGAAAATAGCGGTGCAGATTGTGCTTGCAACGTCGATAGCGGCGGTAATCACGCTTCCGCTCTGGTTCAATTTCGGGATGGGGCTTATCGGCGCGAAATAAACGCGGTTTGCGTCTATTCCGAAGGGTCGTTCGGACGATTTTTCCGTTACAAACCGCCTTTTTCCGCAACGTTTCCGCCGCAAAAGGAACGCCGCGCGCCCAGTATTTTTCGGCATCCACGGGCAACTCGAAAAAAAAATTCGCTTTTTTGAAAAAATTTTCTTGCATTGCGCAACATAACGGTATTACAGTACCATTATTATTTTAATCAAAACAGCAAACAAAGATTGGAAGGAAAAAACATATGAAACAGATAGTATGCTCGGTATGCGGATATGTAATGGACGGCGATAACGCCCCCGATTTCTGCCCGCAATGTAAAGCCCCCAAGTCGAAGTTCGTAGTGCGCGAAGTTTCCGACAAAATAGTTTGGGCCGACGAACACAGAATCGGCGTGGCGAAGGGGCTCGACCCCGAAGTCGTCGAAGGGTTGCGCGCCCACTTCACGGGCGAATGCACCGAAGTGGGAATGTACCTTGCGATGAGCCGCCAAGCCGACCGCGAGGGATACCCCGAAGTTGCCGAAGCCTACAAGCGTATCGCTTTTGAAGAGGCCGAACACGCCGCGAAGTTTGCCGAACTGCTCGGCGAAGTTGTCGATGCCGACACCGCGAAAAACCTGAAGGTGCGCATAGAAGCCGAACGCGGAGCGACGGAAGGCAAACTGCAGATAGCAAAGCGCGCGAAGGAACTCGGCTACGACGCAATCCACGACACGGTTCACGAGATGTGCAAGGACGAAGCCCGCCACGGTTCCGCATTCCTCGGTCTCTACAACCGCTATTTCTCGAAGTAGGCGGATTGCCGAAAGCTTTCTTCGGGCGCGTGAAAACAGGCTTGATAGGGCGTTTCACTTTGGAGCGGCAATGACACGTATGTTTATACGCTTACATCGCCGCTCCAAAGCAAAGCCGCCCTCTGAAACCTGTTTTCACGCGCCTAAGCAGCGTAGCTTCACTACGCGGGAAGCTTTTTAAATCTATTTGCGGATTGCCGTCTTTTTATTCTACCAAAAACTCGCTTCGCTTGTTTTGGAGGGGTTTGAAATAAGGTCGCCGCAAACTCTTATAATCAATTTGTTGTAGTAATGATAACCAATCAAGGGCAATTCCGCGCGGGATTGCCCTTTTATTTTTCCACAAACAACGCCATTGAAATCGGCGGCAGACTCAGTACGCCGTTCACAATCGGGCTTTCTATGTTTTCGATACCCTGCGGGTCGAAGTTGTCGATGTCGGCAACCTGCACAAAATTCTTTTCGATTTCGCTTTCGAGCGCAATATCCGCCGTCGAATCGGTCGGATTAAACGCCGCCAATATGCGCTTTGCCCTGCCCGCGCCCGCCGAGTTGAACATCACAGCCCCCGCGGACGAATCGGCGCAGGCGTAGAATTTAAGCCACTCGTGCGGCAATGCGCCGTCTATTTTCAACGCCGCCGCCGCGTCCGAATTGCGGAACTTTACGAGCGCGCGCAGCCATCTGCCCACCCCCGCAAAGCGCATTCCGCGACGGTAGTCGAGCGCGTTCGCTTCGCCGTCTTTGTAGGTGTTGTTCTTGCCGTACTTTGTACGGACCAAGTCGAAGCCCTCCGCGAGCATCGGCACGCCTATCGAAAGCAGCACGAGCGCGTACGCAAGCTTGTACCGCCGCAAATCCTCAACCGACGGATGTTCGTGAAGCCCCGTCAGCCTGTCGAAAAGACACATATCGTCGTGGCTTTCGAGATAGTTGACGGTCTGGGCGCAGAAACGGGCAGAGTCCCTGCTGCCGCCGATAAAATATTTAAAGCCCGCAAAGTCGCCGCGCCCCTGCGCATACGAAAGCATAAACTCGCGAAAGCCGTCGTTCCAAGACGCAAAGCCCGTTTCGCGCAGCGCGTTTGCGATGTGCCCCCTGAAGCTCCACGGTTCGGCAATCAGAATTATCGACGGCTTTATTTTCTTCGTTTCCGTTTCGATATCGCGCAGAACGTCGAGCTCCAAAAGCTCGGCAAGGTCGAAGCGGAAGCCGTCAACGCCGTAGTTGAGCACAAGCTTCTTGAGACTGTCCACAATCATCCGCTTCGCCATCGGCGCGCGCGCGCGGAAATCGTTGCCGCAACCGCTGAAATTCATTTTGTCGTCCGACATACCCAACTCGAAATAGTATTCCTTGTCTACGTTTTCGAGGTAGTTCGGTTCTCCCACGTGGTTGTACACAACGTCCAAGATAACCGCAATTCCCGCCCTGTGGAACGCGTCAACGAGCCGAGCGAAGTCGTCGTTTTGCGTGGCGGCGGCGGGATCGGTTGCGTACGAACTTGCAGGCGCAAACCAGTTGACGGGCATATAACCCCACTCGTAGTCCGACGGTTTTTCCGCCGTAAATTCCTGAATCGGCTGAAGCTCCACGCAGTTGACGCCCGCCGCGCGAAGATAGCAACCGTCGGAGGCAAGCCACTTTTCAAGCCCCGCAAACGTCAGGCGTTCCGACGGCGAAATTCCGGCTGCCGCCCGCGCGAGCACGTCGCGAAGGTGAATTTCCATCACCGTCAAATCGTGCCAACTGGGCGGATTGAAAACGCACTTGGGAGACGGCAAATCTCCGTCGAACTTTACAATCGACGGGCCCGCCGACGAACGCATAGCATTCGCGTAGGGGTCGGCTACGGGCTTTTCTATGTCGAAGGCGGTAGTCCTGTCGCGGTTCTTTCCGCCGATGTGCCAGAAATACCCCGCGCCCGAAAGGTCGCCGAAAACTTCGGCAGTCCAGACCGCGCCGTCGCGCGAGACTGCCTCGGCAACATGCAAAAGCCGTTCGCCCTCCGCCCCCCAAAGCACGCACGCCGAATTTGCGCGCGGGGCGAAAATAGAAAACACCGTCTTGCCGCCGACGAACCGAACCCCCAGCGGCGCGGGCGAATAAATCTTCAAAAGCCTTTCCGCGAAGTCCACCGCGCACGAAACAGAAAGCTCGGGGAACGACAGCTTTATCTCGTCGGCAAGCGAACACACGCAGTCGAACGATACGACGAAGACGTGAAGCCCTGTCTTGTCCAAACTAAGACGCAAGTTCGAGTTGCCGTTTTTGTCGCGCTCGACATTCGGCAGACTCTGCTTCGGCTCGAGCCACCTGCCGTCCGCGCCCGCGAACTTGAAATACGCCGTGCGCTTTTTCAGCGCGAGAGCCGAAAGCGGAAGCGTCAACGCCCTGCCGAAGGTTCCGTACGCGGGCTTCATCCGCCACTTCGGGTCGCCGATTGCCGCGCCCCAGCCGTTGAAATCGCCGCAGACATAGTAGTCGGCATCGCCGCATGCGCGGATGTTGCGGAAATTGTCGGCATCCAAAAGAAAGTTTATTTCGCCGTCCGAAATGTAGTAGGAAGCATACTTTGCGAAGTCGCGCCCCGAAGCCCTGCGAACCGCGAACACACTTTCGGAAGACAGACCGACGACCTCCACTTTCGGCACAAACGGAATGTCCCTGCCGAAAACTACCGCGATTTCCCGCGAATTTATCCACCAAGCCTTGATTATTTTTGCCGTCATAATTTTCTAATCGGCGCGGAAGCGGATTGCATTGGGAGACGATTTTTTGCGCGCCGAAGTTTTCGGATTTTCCCGCGCCTTGGCGGGTTCGGGAGACGTTTTGAGCCGAATCGGATTTTCCCGCGAATCCGCCGCCCGCCGGCTTTCCTGTACCTTCGGAACTTCCGCTTGCGAGGAGGATGCGCGCTCACCCGAAGCCCCGCCCGCCGACATATCTATTTTAATCGCGGGTTCGCCGTCCGTACGCCCGCCGGTTGCGAGCTCGGCGGCGATGTCGGACGGGCGCGAAAACAGGCGGCGCAGAATCGACTTCCGTTGCGGCTCTGCGGGGGCGGTTTCTTCCTCGGAAAGGGTCTGCGCGACGGGCTCGAGCTGTTTTTTTACGTCGGTCTGTTTCGGGAAAAACCTCGGCGCAAAGTTGGTGTCCACGCTCACGGGAGTGGAATCCTTGAAGCGGAATACGATTTCGTCCCTGCCGACAAACCCGAGCTTCTCGCGGATGACGCGCTCGGCGAAAGCGTCGTCATGGAGAAGCCTGTAGTAATACTCCTGCTTGTACGCCTTCTCGCGCTCGAGCGCGTCGATTCTGTAGACAAGCCGCGACTCGTCGAGCCTGCGCTCTATGTTTTCCTCGCGCACGGCAATCCACTTCAAATAGAAGAGCGACGCCATCAGAACCGTGGCGGTTAAGAGCAAAAGAATTACGGCGTTGTAGATTTTGTCCATCCTATAGAAACTTCCAATATCGCACTACCGCGCCGCCGTGTAAACATAAAATTTTTCAAATAAAAACTCGCAAGACGGAACTCAAAGTCGGATACTGGCGGACAGAATGGCGAAATCGGGCAGATCACTGTGGACTCAGGCACTTTCGGGCGGCGGACTAAAATCCGCCGCGTCGCCGTCCGCGCCCCTTCCGCCGAAATCGGAAACGGCGGGCGCGCTCAAACGCCGGCTTCGAATCGAGCGCAATCTGCACGGGAAACAACTGTGCGGACGGGTGCTGGGAATCGACCCGAGCCTGCGCGGGACGGGGCTTGCAATCATAGAGTCGCGCCCCGACGGCACGCTCGCATACGTCGAATCGCTGACGGTCAAAAACCATCCGTCGCTTTCGATGCCCGAATGCCTCGCGCGGATACTGCGCGAAACGGCGGCGATGATAAGGCGCAACAACCCCGTATGCGCGGCGATAGAACAGAGCGTTTACGTGCAGAATTTCAGAACCGCGCTCATACTCGGCTCGTCGCGCGGCGCGGCGATTGCGGCTGCGGCGGACTTGCGGCTCGAAGTTTTCGAATATCCGCCGCTGCGCATCAAACAGGCGGTAATAGGCTACGGACGGGCGAGCAAGGAACAGGTTGCGCGGTCGGTCGCGGCGATAGTCGGCGGCGCGCCCGTGCTGCCGTCCGACGAAGCCGACGCCGCGGGAGCTGCAATAGCGCACATTTTCACACACAAAGTATAGATATGAAAAAAACCCTAATAGCAATGGCGGCGGGAATGGGAAGCCGCTTCGGCGGACTCAAACAGGCGGCGAAATTCGGCGGCTCGCAAAAGGCGATGCTCGACTTCGCAATCGAAGACGCAACCGCCGCGGGCGCGGAACGCCTCGTGTTCGTGATACGCTCCGACATAGAAAAAGTCTTCCGCGAAATCGTATCGGGCAAGTACGAGAACTCGTTCGACGTCCGCTACGTCTTTCAGGACAAAAGCGGGCAGCCTCTGCCGCTCGGACGCACCCGCCCGTGGGGAACGGGGCACGCAGTGCTCGCCTGCGCCGACGAAATAACCGAAGGCTTTTTCGCAGTCAACGCCGACGACTACTACGGCGCGGGAGTCTACCAACCCGCCGCCGACTTCCTCGACGCTTCCGCGCCCGACAAATGCGCGCTCGCAGGCTACAGGCTCAAAAACACGCTTTCCGAAAACGGCGCGGTCTCGCGCGGAATCTGCACGCCCGACGAAAACCTGAACCTCGCCTCGATACGCGAGTTCACCGGCATCGAAAAAATCTCCGACACCCCGCTTAAAATCAAGAGCGCGGAAGGCGAAATTTTCGGCGGCGACGAATATACCTCCCTTAACTTCTGGTGCTTCCGCAAAGACTTTATGGACATCCTCGGGGAGGGCTTCGAAAAATTTCTTTCCGAAAATTCGAAGAGCCCGAAGGCGGAATACTATCTGCCCTCGGCGGTCGACTGCGCGATAAAGCAAAACCGCATAACCGCAAAAATACTGCCCACAAACGAACGCTGGCAGGGCGTAACCTATCAAGCCGACATGCCCGCCGTCGAAAAATTCCTGCGCGAAAGCGGCAGAATTTAACGCAACGGACAACCTTTCCGAAAAGACAGAAAAATGCGAAAGATAAAAGACATACTGAAGGCGGCGGCGTTGCTGTGCCTTGCCTGCCAAGCGGCGGACGCCTCCGGCGGCGGATTTTCCGCACACATCGCCGCGAGCACGCTCGATCCCAAAATGGAGTGGTGGTTCAACCTGCCCGCCGACTCCGCGCCGAATATCGTCGAAACTCCGCGAGTGTACTTCCACCAGAATTTTTCGGTTTTCCCGTTTTTCGAAAAGGCGGCGGTCAGGGACGGCAATTTCGACATCCAATACTCGGTTTACTCAATCGCCCCCGACGGCAGGCGAACAAAGGTATCCGACAACATTTCGCTGAAGGGCAAAAAGGCCGGCAAAGACATAATCGTTGCGTCCACGAAATACGTCGCCGCGTGTTTCGACAGAAACTCGCCCGAGGGTCTTTACACGTTCGAAATCGAAGCCCGCGACGAAATCGCAAAAAAAACGGCAACCGCAAAAACGACGGTGCGCCTGTCCGAATGGGTCTCGCCCATTCCGATGACCGACAAAAAGCTCGTCGCCGACACGGTTCTGAAATTCTACGAAAACCCCTCGCCCGACGTGCTCTACTCGCTCTTCTTCTCGAACGAATTCGACCTCGAGCAAAAGGGCGCGCCGAACGACCTGAATTTCATAAATCTGGGCTTCGTCCGCGCCGCGTTCAAGCGCAACGAATTTCTGCTTTCGCCCATCCGCGACTCGTTCGCGCAGAGCAAACCGCTCGACCGCGCGAAAATAATATTCCTGTTCGCAATCCTCGACGAGGCGCGCGTGGACGACACCCTGCTTACGCCCGCCGAGCGCAAATACCAAGACGCAATGCGCAGGGCCGACATCCCCGACCCATACAAGGAGTGGGATACCGTCCTCGGCGCGGCGCAGATAGATATGCTGACGGGCGAATTTCTCGCCGACGGCACGTTCCGCCCGATTCGCCGAATAATGGATTTGCTCTCGTATGTGGACGAAGCAAAATTCGCGCAAAAGATGATGTCGGAACGCAAAAAACCCGCCGACAAGGATGAAATGAAAAAAATGATGCTCGGGCTTTACCACATCGCCGCGCTGAAATCGCTTTTGACGGGCGCGGAACGCTTCCCGCTGATGAAAAAATACTGCCAGTGGGCGATTGAAAACAAGGCTCTGCCGAACTCGACCTACGAACTCCTCGGCGGAATCGCGAAGGAACAACCGCAGGGCAAATGACGCAAAGCGGCAAAATTCCGTTCTGGTTTTCCGCGCCGCTCTTGGCGGTGCTGTTCTTCCACCTCGTCTGCGAGAGTATGGTAATACCGATTCTCGCCCCGACGCTCGCCGAACCCGTTTCCGCGTCGCACGATATGCTTGCGGGCTATTCGGCGGCGGCACATAAATTCGTCTACGGAATCGCGCTTGCGGCATACCCCGTGCTCGTGTTTTTCTGCGCCCCGATGATAGGCGCGCTGTCCGACACCGCGGGGCGCAAGCCAGTTCTCGCCGCCGCGCTCGTCGGCACGATAATCGGCTGCATCGGACAGGGTTTGGGAATGGAATTGCTCTCCGTGGGAACGTTCATTTTGGGGCGCGTGCTCGTGGGCGCAACGGCGGGCGTCGACGGTGTGATACAGGCGGCACTGCTCGACAGATGCGCAGACGAAAAATCGAAAAATTTCTACCTCGGCGCGTCGCTGCTTGCGATGAGCGCGGGCTTTATGGCTGGACCCGCATTCGCCGCGCTGCTCATCGACGAAAACGCCTCGAGCGGCGCGTGGAGCATTCCGTTTTTCGCGCTCGCGCCGATATTCGCGCTGACGCTTTTCTTCGTCCGCAAAAACGTGCCGCAGGTGGCGACGGGCGAAAAGCGCGGCAAAATCAACCCGCTTTCGGGGCTTACCGACATCGCGATTTTCCTGAAGATAAAGCCGGCCCGACACCTGGCGGCGATATTCATTTTTTCGGAAATCGCGGCGGGCTGCATAGCCGCGCTCTCGCCGCTCGTGCTTGCCGATTCGTTCGGATTTTCGGTGAAACAAATCGCCCTCTATATGTCGCTGCACGGCGTTTTTTCGAGCGTAATGTTCGCGCTCGCGGGCCCTAAAATACTCGAGAAATTCTCGAAAAACTTTTCGCTGCGCCTGTCGATGACGCTCTGCATAATCGCCGCAATCCTCCCGTTTTTCGACGAAATCGGCGGTTTCATCTGGGCGAACACATTCTTTATGGCGTCGGGCTTCGGACTGTCGTACTACGTAATACTGGCGATGTTCGCCGACACGGCGGACGAGCGCAGGCGCGGCTGGCTGCTTAGCGTGATGTCGTCGATGTGGGGGCTGACGATGGGAATCGGGCTTGTACTGTGCGGGATAGCCGTCGGCGTCTCGAACGGATTTTGCATACTCATAAGCGTGGTGCTTTGCGCGGTCGCGTTTCTGATGTCGCTTGCCAAGATAAGAAGGTTCAAAATTTCGTCGGCGATACCGCCCGACGCGGTAAAGTAAAAAATCGTCTCGCAAAACGCGACCGAATAGCCGATAATTCCGGAATGAAAAAAATTTCCGCCGTACTGTTTTCGATACTGTCGTTCGCCGAAATCTTCGCGGGCAACGCCGACGGGCAAAAAGTGTACTCGGTAAAAATCGACGGACAGATTTCGTCGCCGCAAACATACATCGTAAAACGCGCAGTGCGCACGGCAAACGCCGACGGCGCGAAAATGCTTGTAGTAGACCTCGATACCCCCGGAGGCGACTTGGGCTCGACGGTCGAAATTATGGAAACGCTAAAAAATTTCGGAGGCAAAACCGTATGCTACGTCAACCCGAACGCCATAAGCGCGGGCTCGCTGATAGCCGCCGCCTGCGACGAAATCTATTTCGCGCCGAACGGCATAATGGGCGCGGCGGAAGCCGTGGACGCGTCGGGCGGGGACATCGCGGAATCCATGCGCCGCAAGATAACTTCGTACCTCGGCGCAAAGGTGCGTTCGCACAACCTCGACAATCCGCGCCGCGCCGCCGTCCAACGCGCGATGAACGACCCGAACTTCGAGCTAAAAATCGGCGGCAGGACAATCAAACCCAAAGGCGAGCTTCTCTCGCTGACCGCAAAGGAGGCGGCGGAAATCGTCGACGGCAGCCCCCTGCTTTCGAACGGCACGGCAAAATCGGTGGGGGAAATCGCGGCGGTAAAATCGCTGAAAAACCCGACGATTACCGAACTAAAAATTACGTGGTCGGAACGCGCGGCAAAATACATCTCGGCGGTCTCGCCCGTCCTGATGGGAATCGGGTTTCTGCTAATCTTCGTCGACATCAAAAGCGGCGGCTTCGGGCTGTTCGGCGGAATCGGCGTGGGCGCGCTGCTCGTCGTGTTTATCGGCGCGAATATGTGCGGACTTGCGGGACACGAAGAAGTTCTCGTATTCCTTTTGGGCGCGGCACTTGTGGCTCTCGAAATATTCCTTTTGCAGGGCTTTGTAATCCCCGCGCTCGCGGGCGCGGCGTTGATGATAGGCTCGCTGGCGTGGGCGTTGGGCGGCATCTGGACGACGCGCAATTTCGAATACAACTTCGGGAACTTTGCGGACGGACTCGCGCAGGTCGTGCTCGGGCTCCTGCTTGCGCTCGCTATGCTGGCGGCACTCTGGAAATTTCTGCCAAAATGCGCATTCGCAAAAAAGCTCGTCCTTGAAACGCCGCGCGACAAGCCCGCAATTCCGTCCGCCGACATCGGCAAAACCGGAACGGCACTGACCGACCTTATGCCCTCCGGACGCGCCGCCGTCGGCGGGAAGACACTCGAAGTCGTCGCCGAATTCGGACACATCCGCGCGGGCGAAAAAATTGAAATTGTCGGAAAAAAAGATTTCAATTTTACCGTAAGAAAGGTAGATTGAATCCCATGACGGCAATCGCAACACTCATCCTTATCGGAACCGTTCTCGTGTTTCTCGAAACCGTGCTAATCGGCGGGATATGGGCGGTTGCGGGCATATGCTGCCATGCGGGCGCGGTATATCTTGCCTACGCCGATTTCGGAATATCCGCGGCGGCGGCTGTCGGCGCGGTTTCGGTTGCGATGTGCGTTTCGGCGTTTCTGATGTGGCTCTACGTCCTTCCGAAAACGCCGTTCGGGCGGAAACTCTACCTGAATACGAAGCAGGACGGACACGCCCCCGCTCCCGATTTTTCGAATCTTGCGGGCAAGACGGCAACCGCGCTCACACCGCTTACGCCGTCGGGGAAAGTGGAAGTATGCGGAACCGTGCGCGACGCGCAGTGTCAAAACGGATTCGCCGAAACGGGGGAAAAGCTCGAAGTAGTCGGGGCGACGGCGTTCGAACTGAAAGTGGAAAAATTTAACAAACAATACGAAAAATGAATATCATCACAATAGGCACAATAGTGGCGGGCATTATCGCGGTAGTCGCGCTCGTCGTGGTAATCTCGTTCATCAACACGTGGCTGAAGGCGATGCTCGCGGGCGCGCCCGTAAGCATACTTACGCTAATTGCAATGCGACTGCGCGGCGTTCCGTACGGAATGATTGTGGACTCGCGCATAATGGCGGTCAAGGCGGGGCTCGACCTTACGATAAACCAGCTCGAAGAGCACTACCTTGCGGAGGGACACCTCATCCCGACGATTCAGGCACTCATCGCAGCCGAAAAGGCGAGTATGGATTTGTCGTGGAAACAGGCATGCGCGATAGACCTCGCCACGAAAGGCACGGGCAAGACCGTTGGCGAGGCGGTCCGAACCTCTATCAACCCGAAAGTCATCGACTGCCCCAATCCCAACTCGGGGCGACGCTCGATTGACGGCGTTGCAAAAGACGGCATTCAGGTGAAGGTGCGCGCCCGTGTAACCGTGCGCACAAACCTCGAACGCTTCGTGGGCGGTGCGCAGGAGGAAACGATTATCGCGCGCGTCGGCGAAGGCATCGTAACTACAATCGGCTCCGCCGACTCGTACAAATTCGTGCTCGAACACCCCGACAGAATTTCGAAAGTCGTGCTCGAACGCGGGCTCGACTCCGGCACGGCATACGAAATTCTTTCAATAGACATCGCCGACGTGGACGTTGGCGAAAACGTGGGCGCGAAGCTGCAGGAAGCTCAGGCAATCGCCAACAAGAATATGGCGCAGGCACAGGCGGAAATACGCCGCGCCGCCGCAGTCGCGCTCGAGCAGGAAATGAAGGCGAAAGTCGAAGACATGAAGGCAAAGGTCGTCGAAGCGGAAGCGCAGGTGCCGCTCGCGCTCGCCGAATCCCTGCGCTCGGGAAAGATGGGCTTTATGGACTACTACAAGCTCCAGAACATCCAAGCCGACACTTCCATGCGCGAAAGCATTTCGGGCGACAAGCCCAAAAAGTAGCGGAATAAAATAATGGATTTCCTCTTCGACAACATCGTCTTCTTCGCCCTACTGCTCTATGCTGCGGTTGTTTTCGTCTCGAAAATCGCGATGGGCGGGAAGGCCGAGGACGAGCCGCAACAGCCGCCGCGACAACGCCGCCCGCAACCGCGTTCGCCGCACGACTTCCCGCGACCGATGCCGCGCCGCGTACCCGCGACCGATCCGTTCGAAGAAGGGGATTTTTCCGATGCGCAAACGCGCAGGGAAATAGTCAACGACTCCCGCAACAACGCCGAGCCCGACCATTCGCCCGCCGCCCCGTGCAACCAGTACGCGCCCGAAGAGCCCGGGGAAACGGAATACGCGCCCGACATCACCGCCGCCCGCAGGCTCGTGGAGAAAATGACGGCAGACTCGCACAGCTTCCACGGCGGCAACTCGTACATCAACACCGACCTCTTCGAGCTTGAAAACTACGCCGAAGAAGCCGATACCCCCGAAGAACATTCCGCGCCCGACGAACCGCCGTCCGCCGACAAAGCAAAAACCGCGGCGGAGGAATACGGGCTGAACACCGCAGGCGCGTTGCGCCGCGCATTCGTCGCGTCGGAAATTTTGGGCAAACCGAAGTCGCTAAGAAAAGACGAACTATGATTATCTCGAAAGACGAAATCGAAATTCTTACATCCGCCCGTTGCGGGCAGCCGCACGACCTTTTGGGAATGCACAAATGCAGGGGCGGAATCGTCGTCCGAGCCTACCTGCGCGACGCAAAAACGTGCAAACTAATCGACCTGCGCGACGAAAAGCGCGCGCTTCCGCCGATGAAGCGGCTGCACGAATCGGGGCTTTTCGAAACATTCATCAAGGGCGCGCGCAAGCCGTTCCCGTACGCGTTCAAAGTCCGCAGCTATAACGGCGACACCCGCAAAATCGCCGACCCCTACGCGTTTCCGCCCACCCTTTCCGACGACGACCTCTACCTTATCGGCAAGGGCGACGACAAAAAAATCTACCTAAAGCTCGGCTCGCACATGCGCACAATCGACGGCGTTTCGGGAACATCGTTCGCGGTCTGGGCACCCACCGCCCGCCGCGTGAGCGTGGTCGGCGACTTCAACGACTGGGACGGTCGCTACCACCAAATGCGCGAGCTCGGGCAGTCGGGCATCTGGGAAATTTTCGTGCCCGCAGTCGGCGACGGCGCAAAATACAAATTCGAAATCGTCGCCGCCCGCAACGAAACGCCGTTCCTGAAAATCGACCCCTACGCCCTGCGCTTCGAAGCCCCGCCCTACAACAGCTCGATTGTCTGCGACATCTCCGGCTTCGAATGGAGCGACGAAAAATGGCTTGCCGACCGCGCGCAAACCGACTGGAGCAAACGCCCCGTCTCGGTCTACGAAGTGCACCTCGGCTCGTGGAAACGCGTGCCCGAAGACGGGTTCCGCCCCCTTGCCTACGCCGAAATCGGCACACAGCTCGCCGAATACTGCGTTGAAATGGGCTTTACGCACGTCGAATTTCTGCCGCTTTCGGAATATCCTTTCGAGGGTTCGTGGGGCTACCAAGTAACGGGCTACTACGCGCCCACGCACCGCTACGGCTCGCCGCTCGACTTTATGAAAATGGTCGATACCCTCCACAAACACGGCATCGGCGTGATTATGGACTGGGTTCCCGCCCACTTCCCGCGCGACTCGTTTGCGCTGGCCGGCTACGACGGCTCATGTCTGTACGAACACCAAGACCCGCGGCTCGGCTCGAATCCCGACTGGGGCACGCTCTGCTTCAACTACGGGCGCAGCGAAGTATCGAATTTTCTGATGGGCAGCGCGCTGGCGTGGTTCGACCGCTTCCATATCGACGGATTGCGCGTAGACGCGGTCGCCTCCATGCTCTACCTCAATTTTTCGCGGCGCGACTGGCTGCCGAACCGCTATGGCGGCAGCGAAAATCTCGAGGCAATCGAATTTATCAAACGCACAAACACGGCTGTTCACGAAGAGTTCAAAGGCTCGATAATGATAGCCGAAGAAAGTACCACATTCAGGGGCGTTACCGCACCCGTGGCGGACGGCGGGCTTGGCTTCGACTTCAAGTGGAATCTCGGCTGGATGCACGACACCCTCGACTACTTCAAGGAAGACCCCATCAACCGCAAATACCACCACAACAAGATGACGTTTCCCTCGATGTACCAATTCACCGAGAAGTTTATGCTCGTTTATTCCCACGACGAAGTCGTGCACGGCAAAAGCCCGATGGTCGGCAAAATGGGCGGCGCGTACTGGGGCGACAAAATTGCGAATCTCCGCGCCCTCTACGTCTATATGTGGATGTGGCCGGGGAAGAAAACGCTATTTATGGGCGACGAAATCGCGCAGGGGCACGAGTGGCGATACGACGAATCGCTCGAGTGGTCGCTGCTGCAATACGCCGAGCACGAAGGCGTAAAAGACGTTGTGCGCGATATCGCAACCCTATACAAGACCGACACCTCGCTTGCCGAAAACGACTTCAACCCGCAAACTTTCGAATGGATAAACGCCGACGACGGCGACAATAGCGTTTTCACGTTCCTGCGTTTCGGCGCGGACGGTAAAAGCGCATACGCCGTGGCGTGCAACTTCACGCCCATTGAGCGCGACTCGTACGCAATCGGGCTTCCCCTCGGCGGAAGATGGGACGAAGTTCTCAACACCGACGCAAAGTGCTACGGCGGCGGCGGACGCGGCAACAACGGCTACCTGCTCGCCGAAAAGGCGGATGTCAACAACCGCCCGTTCGCGGTCTTTGCGACGCTTCCGCCGATGTCGGCAATAGTCTTCAAGCACGGAGAAGAATAAGCCGGCGACGCCCCCCAAAAAAAGAAAGCCCCCGACGAACGTGAACTGTCCCCCGAAAGCGGGACAGTTCAAAGGCAAAACGCGGCTTTTGAATTTGTAAGTTATATTTTTACTTTTCGATTTTCGGCGTCTTGCACGGCAGCATTTTTTTGCCGTCGCAAACCGCAAAAACAAACGAATTCACCCGCAACGCCTTGTTGCCGAAAACGAGCAAAACCCTGTTGTCGCCCTTCTTCAAATCGACGTTTACAAAACCGCCCCTGAGTTTACCCTGTTTTTCGCCGTTTACGTATATTTCGGCAACCGCACTCGACGGCGCGTAAAGCTTGAACTTGCCGTCGCGCGGCGCGGCGAAATCGGCACAGACAAGATACGACATCTCGGCTTTCCCGTACTTGCCCATCAGCGCGTAGCCGTTGAAATCCACGACAAATTCGCGCAACTTTTTATTCGGCGAAATTTTCCAGACGCAATCAGCAAACGGCTTGAGCGGCACGTCGGGCTTGGAGAGTTCGGCAAATGCGGCGGGGTCGTTTTTCGACGCGTCGAAATCTCCCGACTGAAGCACCCTGTCGCGCGGGCAATCCGCATCGGCAACGGGACGCGAATCCGAAGCGGCAAGCCACACACGCGCAGGTACGCCGTCGAATAGGAAATCGCACTGCACCAGAACGCGCATATCGCCGCCGTCGAACGCAGCCAATTCCGACTCCGAAACGGGAACGAGCTTTGCCGAAACCTCCGATTCGCCCTTGTACGCAACACCGTCGAGAGGCGTTTTATAGCACGGCGGAAGAACCCAGCGCGCCCTGAAATTGGTAATCTTCGGGCGGGCTTGGCCGCCGAACTTCACCGTAAGTTTGCCGCCCGCGCGGTCGAAATCGAAGCCGAAGTCAAGCCCCGCAAACTTCGCCGAAGAAAGCGTTTTCCCGCGCTCCGAACCGAACGAAAGCATATCGATTTTCTTGGGCGTTTTGCGCGAGTCGTACTGCGGAATGTTGTAGATTCCGTTGACGGGCTTTATCTCCGTATCGCCCAAACGCACCGACTTCGGCTGAATCGAAAAGCGAATCGCAAGCGGAATGTCCGAGCCGATGTGCATTGCCGCAACCCTGTAAAGCTCGTAGAGCGCGGTGTCGCCCTGCGCGACGGTCTTGCGGATTTTCCCCTTCAAAAACTGCGTGCGGTAGGCGACAAAATCGTTCTCGTTGCAGTACCAAAAATCGTCCGACTTCACTTCGTCAAGATACGTTCCGAGCCGCTCCAAGCCCTCGTCGGTCTGCCAAGAGTGGATACCGAGCGTAAAGTGCGGCGGATAGCCCTTTTCGATAGCCGCCCGCGCCTTTTTCACGCCGTCAATCAGCCTGCCGCGCTTCGGGTTGCGGTCGTCGACGCCGAACGTGTACGACGAATAAATGCCGTCCCGTTCCGAAAGCCCGTATTTTTTGTTGTTGTCGGGATTCGTTTCGGGCGAAACGCGATAGCCCGCGTTCACAATCGACCGCCCTATCAAATTCTTCACGTTGTCGTCAAAGCGCGAATTGTAGCTCATATAGGGCAACACAAAACCGACAACATTCGCATCGAAAGCAGCCTCCAAATGTGCGCGTTCGAGCGCGATCTCGCCGAAAAACTCGTTCGGAATGAAATTTTCCAAATGCGGATGCGTCAGCGTATGCGAGCCTATCGCCCCGCCAAGCTCCAAGACTCCGCGCACCATCGCCAACGTTTCAGGGTTTTGAAAGCCGTACCCAACCAAATAGCAGGTCGCGAACATTCCGCGCTTCGAGAGCATTTGCGCAGTTGCCAAATGGCGCGGATTTGTGTCGTCCCAACGCGTGGAGAAGGCGATTTTCCTGCCGTCTGGATACGGAAGAATTTCCGCCGCCGACTTTTGCGCATCGGCGGGAGAATCGAATTTTGCCGAAATGCACTGGGAGTAAATATCGTCGGTTGCCGCCGAAAGAGCCGTCGCCGAAGAGACAAACGCGGCGAACAAATAAAAAATACGTTTCATAACGCAATAGATAAACCGCACTTGGCGTAAAACAAGAAAAAAGCGAGACGCGGTTTGCAAAAAAGTTGAAAAAAAAGCTTGCCCCCAAGCGAAGTATCCGTAGAGTGCAATCCTTAATTTCTTGGACGGTAGGGTATCCAAGGGGCTAAAGGGCGCGGACTGTAAATCCGTTCAGCGTTGCTGTTCACTGGTTCGAATCCAGTCCCTACCACCAGAAAAAATTTAAGGCTTGCGAACCCCTCGCAAGTCTTTTTTTGCGCCGTTTTCGCAGTGTTTTGCAGCCGAATTTCGCCGCGACAGCACGCCCGCGCCGAACGCAAAGCCGAACGCGAAACGGGTAGCAGTCAGCCTTTTTTCTTTTTCGCGCGTGGCTTTCCCGGATCTTTGCGCACCCCGACCTTTTCCGCAGCACACCCGCTCGCCGAAAATTCCCACTCCAAATAATCTTCGATATATTCCTCCACGGACATATCGAGATACTCGGCGAACATCCACAGAGCCGCCAAAGTCGCATCGTCAATTTCAAACCGAACTTCTACACGCATTTATAAATTATCAAAATAAATATATATTTTTCAAGCACAATTTAAATTTATTTTTCAACCGGACAAAAAAAACGGCAGATTCGCGCAGGACGAAGCCGAAAAGAAACTCGCCGACGCGCAAACCGCCGCCGACATTTTGCGCGAATTCAACGCGTGGGCGGGCACGAATGCCGCAAAGTTCTACGGCTTCGAAGAGCCGAACTCGCAAATGACGGAGGCGCAGAAAGCGGAAGCCGTCGAAATGCGCAATTTTTTCTATGGCGTTTACTGGGTGCTCGAGCCCGACTGCCCCGCGAACACCGGCTTGCGACTCGTTCCGCAACTCTACATC
>CASFDK010000004.1 GCA_949293415.1 uncultured Verrucomicrobiota bacterium | reverse complement strand
GGAGAGGATTTGTATCTCCGCGCATCTGAAGCAAATAAGCATTATCGAGCTTTAAACGGAATACTCTATAACGATATTTGGAATGTCAAGGAAAACGACGGGGAAAATTCTTCGCGGTTGCGCTTTTTACTTCGGCAGGAGTGCACTGAGAACCCCGTAATCTGGGCTTCGATTGTTCTTGCAAAGGAAATATACCTCGGGCGGAAGATAACGGCTTCGAAGCTCGAAACAGTGCTTCCGTCGGCTAAGTTCGACGGCACAAAGCGCGAATACGCCGTAGCCCGCGCGGGTTCAGAATGCGCTCGACAATTTGTTGGGTTCGTTGTCGCAATACGGAACGTTTATAACCGATTCGGCGGTTCAGTATTTTACCGACATTGAACGCCCGACAAGCAGGTATGGCAGAATGACGCCCATAACGCGAACCTACGACTGGGCTATTCGCGACACAAAAACTATGCGTTTGCGGAATGCGGAAAAGTTCTAAGAATTGAAAGTCCGTATGGACGAACTTTACGCGAGCGCAAGAATGTATAGGCAGAGCGAGCAGTTCGAGAAGCTGGACAAATTGATGTCGGAACACGAAGCAGAATTTGGCAACTACGAATTGGTAAACGCCATAAACACACGCCTACGCGAGATTGCAACAAAACGACGCAAGCTTGCCGAGACCAAAACGTATTCGACCGAGGAACTTATTGGGCTTGACAACGGATTGATTGCCGAACGTAATAGGCTGCTCGATAAAGTTGACAGGCTTATTGAAAGAATCGAAAACGGCGAATACCGAGGGCGCGATTTACGCGAAGTTGCAAAACGTATTTCACGTTCCGCCGTCGAGAAAAGGATTCCAAAAAAGCCAGAACGCTTATTCGACAGTTGGAGTAAAACTCGGCAAAGTTGAAGCTGAAAATTTGCGATATTTTTGCGACAAGAAGAAATCTAATTGATTAACTCGCAGAAAATAAACAAATTAAAATTAATGCTAAATGGTTTGAATCCACTCACCTCGACCATTTTATTGCCCGCAATTCTTCAAGAGTTGCGGGCTTTTTTGTCCGTAGGTTGATGCTGTTTGTTTTTTTCTTTATTGCCTATTGTTCCCTTTGAAAAAAGAGTTGAAGAACACGCTTCGATATGGCATTAAAAGGGAATGAAAATCTTTAAAGCATTGGCTCTTGTAGGCGCGGCTTGCGCTTTGGGCGCGTGCGGCATTATCAAGGAGTCCGCAATCGAAACCTCTTCGCCCGACTTGCTCGCGTTCGGGCAGGATTTGTCTTTCTTCTCGAAAAACAACGCCGAGGTCTTTCTTTTGGGCGAGGGAGACTCGCTCATTGCCGTTTCGCCGAAGTATCAGGGGCGCGTTCTCACTTCCACTTTCGGCGGCGCGCAGGGAGCGTCGCTCGGCTGGATTAACCACGAGCTAATCGCCAACAACGCGCTCGGCTTGCAGACTATGCAGATCGGCGGCGAAGACCGCTTTTGGCTCGGACCGCAGGGCGGCGACTTCTCCATTTTCTTCCCCGCCGACTCGGTCTATTCCGACGACAACTGGCGCGCGCCGACCGCCCTTTCCTCCGAACCGTGGGATTTGGTTGCGAAGTCGAAGACGCAGGCGCGTTTCGAAAAATCCGCTGACTTCGAAAACGCCAAGGGCAAGCGTTTCAAGGTTAAGGCGGAGCGCGAGCTTACCGTTCTCGACAAAAAGCAAGTGTCCGAAATTTTGGGCATCGAGATTCCCGAATCGGTCAAGGTTGTGGCGTTCCAGTCGTTCAACAAGCTTACCAATGTGGGCGATTCGGCTTGGGACGAAAAGAGCGGAATGCTCAACATCAGCGTGCAGTCGTGCTTCAACGCCAATAAAAAAACGCGCGTGTTCGTGCCCTACAAGGCGGGCGCGCCCGAAAAACTCGGCGACATCGTGCGCGACAACTATTTCGAGGCGGCAACATCGGGCAACGGCTCGCTGCTTGTAGACCCGTCGTACGTTATGTTCAAGACCGACGGCAGGACGATGTCGGGGATCGGTATTTCGGGCAGGCGCAGCGAGGGCATTGCCGTTTCGTTCGACGCGTCCAACGGCGTTTTGACGGTCATTCTTTACATCAAGCCATCGGGCACTCGGGGATACTTGCAGAACTCGTGGCGCAGAAGCGGCGCGGCGCGTTTCGACGGCGACGCAATCAGCGTGTACAACAACGGACCGCTCGCCCGTACGTCGGCGACCGCCGACAGATTCTACGAAATTTCCACGCATTCGCCCGCGCTCGAGTTGGGTGTGGGCAAGAGCCAGTTCCACCTGCAGCGCACGTTCCACTTCGGCGGTTCGGAGTACGACTTGGGGCTTATTTCGTACAAGCTTACGGGCATAGCAATCGGGCAGCTAAGGGGCGACAAATAGGTAATTTTTTTGCAACGCATTAAGATATAGAAAGTCAATGAATACGCATTTCGAAATGGACGAATTTCTGCTCGAACTTTTGCGCTCGCGCTCGCCTACGGGTGTCGAACGCGAGGCTGCCGACATCGTGGAAAAGTACGTTTCGCCGTACGCGAACGAAATCCGCCGCGACGTTCTCGGCAACCGTTTGGCGAGTTTCGGCGACGGCGCGAAAACGCTGATGTTGGCGGGGCATATGGACGAAATCGGTTTCATAGTCTCGTACATCGACGACGACGGTTTCATATTTTTCGACACGCTCGGCGGACACGACACGGTAATGCTCCCCGGAAGGCGCGTTTCCATTCTCACGCGCAACGGCTACGTCTACGGCGTAACCGGCAAGAGGGCAATCCACTTGATGGACGCAAAGGAGCGCAAGGAAGTGCCCGAAATATACGGCGTATGGATTGACATCGGCGCGAACTCGCGCGAAGAGGCGGAAAAGCTGGTGCAAATCGGCGACGCTGTCGTCTACGATACAATCGTGCACAAGCTTGCGGGCACGCGCTGCGCCGCAAGAGCCTTCGACGACAGGGCGGGCTGTTATTGCGCCTTCGAGGTAATCCGCCGCCTTTCGAAACTCGCCGCAAAACCCGAGTACAGGCTTGTCAGCGTTGCGACGACTCAGGAGGAAATCGGTACGCGCGGGGCGTGGACATCGGCGTTTGCGGTCAACCCCGACGTTGCGATAGCAATCGACGTCGAGCACGCGACCGACTTCCCGAATTGCGACAAGCGTAGATTCGGCTACGTAAAATTGGGCGGCGGTCCGGTAATTTCGCGCGGTCCGAACATCAATCCCAAAGTGTTCGACAGACTTGTAGAATGCGCCGAGCGGGAGGGAATCCGCTATCAAGTCGGTGCGGAAAGCCGCCCGACGGGCACGGATGCGCGCGTGCTCCAGACTACGCGCGGCGGCGTGGCGACGGGGCTTATCGGCATTCCGTTGCGTTATATGCACACTCCCGCCGAAGTTGCCGACTTGGCGGACATTGCCGACTGCGTGAAACTGCTCGAGGCGTTCGCGCTTTCGCTCAAAAATACCGACGACTTTACTTTCTAATATGGCGAAGGCAAAAACCAAAAAAGTTCTGCTCACGCGCGAGGACAATACCGCGCTTGCGGAAATTTTGAAATCGCGCGGGGTGTCCGTTTCGGAACTGCCGCTCATCAGCGTGAATCTGCACGCCGAAGAGGACGAGCTGCGCGACGTGTTCGCCGAAATGGGGCACTACGACTGGCTGACGTTTTCGAGCGTCAACGGCGTGCGCGGCTTCTTCGACAAATTTTTCAAATCGTTTGACGATATCCGTTCGCTGGGAATAGCCCGCATTGCGTGCGTGGGCGAGGCGACTGCGCGCGAGCTTAAAAAATATTTTCTCCGCGCCGACGTTCTGCCCGAAATTTCCACCGCCGAAAATATGGCGAAGGCGATGTCCGAATACGAGACGCTCGAGAACCTGAAAGTGCTCTGCATTATCGGCAATCTGACGGGCAACGCGCTCTTCGACGAACTGGAAAAGACGAACGCCATTGTCGACGCGCTCGAAGTCTACAAGACCGAAATCGCGCGGGTCGAACGCGACTGCGAAGCCGCGGCGGACTTCCGCAAAAACGGCGCGGATGTCGCGGTTTTCGCGAGCACTTCGGCGGTCGAGGGTTTTGCGAAAAACGCGGATTCGCTCGCGCTCGAAAGCGGCGCGACGCGTCCGAAAATCGTCACAATCGGTCCGAAGACCTCGGAGGCGGTGAAAAAGTACGGAATGAAAGTCGCGGCGCAAGCCGAAAATACCACGCCGCAGGCACTCGCCGACGCGGTGATGTCGGTTCTTTAGGGCAATGTGCGCCGCGCTTCGAAAAATCCCGATTTTCGTTGCCGCATTTGTTGCGGTTGCGCTTTGCTCGTGCATCAAAACCGACGGTTCTACGCAAGTTGAGTGTCCCGCGGCGGTTGCGCCCGAACAAGCGCAGACTCCGCGCGGCATTTCGTCGGTCGACGGAGTGTGGCTTATGCTCGACAAAGACGCAAACAACGAGCCAGAAAGCGTAATCGTAGTCTACGAAAGCGGCGGGATGCGTTTCGCGAAAATGGTTGCGATTTACCACAACGGGAAAATCGACGATACAATCGAAAAGCCGCTCGAGCGGGCGAAGGGGCTTGCGGGCAATCCGCCCCTTTGCGGACTCGATTTTGTATGGAATTTGAAGCCGTCCGACGGCGGCAAGTATGTCGGAAAAGTCGTAAATCCCGACGACGGCGGCGTGTACCGCTGCAAACTCTGGGTGGACGTGTCGTCGCAAAGGCTCGTCCTGCGCGGCGAACTTTTCGTGTTCGGCGAGAGCGAATATCTTGTGCCTTTCGACGCGGCAAAGCTGCCGTTCAAAATCGACATCTCCAAGCTTTCGCCCGTTTTGCCGAAGTCGGAATAGGCGGTCGTCGGATTTGTTTCCGAAATGTTTTCGGCGCGTTGGAATTTTCCGCATTTAAAAAAAAGCTGGATTTTTCCGAAATTCGGCGCGATAATCGGGGCAATCGGACAGCTATTGTTCAGGCGTGTTGTCGGTTTTTGGTTCGGCGCGGCTTGACATACAAATTCATAAATACGAATATGGTTAAGAATGTAATCAGCATAATAATGGGCGGCGGCAGGGGAACGCGCCTCCATCCGCTCACAAAATACCGTTGCAAACCCGCCGTTCCTCTCGCGGGCAAGTACAGACTTGTCGATATTCCGATTAGCAACTGTATCAATTCGGGCTTCAACAGCATTTATCTGCTATCGCAATTCAATACGGCCTCGCTCCACAAGCACATTCAGCAGACGTACAAATTCGACTCGTTCGGAAGCGGCTTTGTGGACATTCTCGCCGCCGAACAGACCGATGCGGGCGGCGATTGGTATCAGGGCACGGCGGACGCAGTCCGCAAGAATATGCACCACTTCGAAAGGCACGGCGAAACCTGCTACTACCTGATTCTCTCGGGCGACCAGCTCTACCAGATGAATTTCAAGGAAATGCTAAACAAGCATATAGCAAACAATGCCGACATCACAATCGCCGCGAAGCCTATGCCGAAGTCGGAAGCTCCGAGTTTGGGCGTGATGCGCGTCAACAAGGATTTGGAAATTGTCGAGTTTGCCGAAAAACCGAAGGACGAAGCGGTAATAAATTCGTTCCTCGTCGGCGACGGACTCAAGTGCAATCTGAAGAATCCCGACGGCGACTACTGCCTTGCCTCGATGGGTATCTACATTTTCTCTCAGCACGTTCTCGAAGAGGCTATGTCGGGCAACGAGATGGACTTCGGCAAGGAAATCATCCCCGGACTTCTCGGCAAAAAGAAACTTTGTGCGTACATCTTCGACGGATATTGGGAAGATATCGGCACGGTCGGCGCGTTCTTCGAAGCCAATCTTGCCCTCACCGAACCGAATCCGGAGTTCGACTTCCACCGCCAAGACAAGCCCATTTACACCCACTGTCGTTTCCTCCCGGGGGCGAAGATTTTCGGCACGAAAATCGACAGGGCGAATATCGCCGACGGTTCGGTTATCCGCGCGGCGTCGCTCGAGCGTTGTGTAATCGGCATTCGTTCGATGATTGAAGATGGAACCGTCCTCAAGAACGTGATTATGATGGGTGCCGACTATTACGAGTCGCCCGACGCGCGCAAGTACGACATCGCGAACAAAGTTCCGGTGCTCGGAATAGGGCGCAACTGCAGAATCGAAAACGCGATAATCGACAAGAATGCGAGAATCGGCGACAACTGTGTGCTCAATCCGTACGGCAAGCCCGACAAGTGGGAAGCGGAGGGCTTGTATGTAAGGGACGGCGTTCTGATCGTAACAAAGCAGGCTAAAATTCCGGCGAACACCGTCATCGACGGAACGGTATAGCACCGTTGATGCGGCGTTTCCCTGTGTTTGCAGACCGCGCACGTACCTCAAGTACGCGCTGCGCCCTGTAAACACAGGAAAACACTCTACCGTTCCTAAATAGTGTGCGCTTGGCGCGGAAGATTTTTAGGGTGCTTACGGGGGTAGGTTTTGTTTTCTCCTGCGGAACGCCCTTGGCGTTTTTCGAACTCGTTTGCGGACTTTGGCGTACGTTTATTGAAACTGTGAAATTCGCCTGCGAGACTTTAGGTAGCGAATGTGCTCCTAAATAGTGTCGTTCTTTCAGCGTCTATTATAAACGCTGAAATTCATTCATTTTTCATTAAACCGTGCGCTGCTCCAAAATATAAACCAAGTCCGACTTTCGCAGTGGGGTTGGCACTTTCACTCCGACGTTTGTGCCCTTGGGGGCATTCTGTACGTTTTTGCCCCCAACCTGCATGCTTTCGACCGTCATTTCCGTATATCCCGATTTCTTACCCTCTATCTGGATTTTATCGCCTATCGAAATCGGGGCGTTGTCTATCGAAATTTCCGCAACCGATATTTTCGGGAAGAATCTTACGACGTGTCCGACGATTCGCTTTTTTGCCGTTGCCTTGTTGCCGTCGGATGTCCAGTCGCCGACGGGTCTGCCCATAAAGAAGCCGTCCGAAAAGCCTCTGTTAAACACCTTCGACACTTCGTCGGTTGCCGTCTTTTTCATTTCGGCGAACTTTGCCGCAAAGTCGGGTTTCCCTTTATTTGCGAAATAGAAGTCGCGCAGTTTGCGGTATGCCGAAACCGTTGCGAAGACGTATTCGGGGTTGCGGTTGCGCCCCTCGATTTTCAACGAGTCTGCGCCTGCCGCGAAAACCTTTTCGATAAATCCGATTGTGCACAAATCCTTAGGGCTTAGAACGTATCCGTTGCCCACCACGAAGCCGTTTCCGTTTGCGTCTTCTATGCGGTATTCCCTGCGGCACGGTTGCATGCATTCGCCCCTGTTCGCGCTTTTACCGCAGGCGAATGCCGACATAAAGCACCTGCCGCTTTGCGAGACGCACATTGCCCCGTGGGCGAATACTTCGATTTTTATTCCCGCGTCTTTGCCGTATTTTTTGAGCACTGCTCGCTTGATTTTAGCGATGTCGCCGAGCGAGCATTCCCGCGCGAGCACGAATCTGCGGATGCCGAAATTTTCGAAATATTGCGCGGCGGAAAGCGCGTTTGCAACGCTTGCCTGTGTTGATAGAAAGACCTCGATTCCGTGTTTTTTCGCGAGGGCGATTGCCCCGAAGTCCCACGCTATAACCGCGTCGATTTTCGCCTCTGAGATTTTTACAATCAGCCGCTCGAGCTTTTTCAGCTCGCTCCCGTAGTAGATTGTGTTGAGCGTGATGTACGATTTTACGCCCGCGCTTTTGCAGATTCCGGCAACTTTTTTTATTTCAGCGACCGAGAAGTTTTTTGCGCCCGCCCGCATATTGAAGCCTTTGACTCCGAAGTAGACTGCGTCCGCGCCCGCCTTGATTGCCGCGTCAAGGCTCGGGAAGTCGCCCGCGGGAGCCATTATTTCGGGAAGATTTTTCATGTGAATTTCTGTCGTTTCCGCGCTACGGAAGAGGGTTTGGTTTGTGTTTTGCGGGAGGGACTTTGCGCTCGGCAACCTGATTCGAGACGGAATTTGCGTCGCTCGGTTTATTAAACAAAAAAACGCGCCGACGTTTTTGCGCGGGCGCGTCAAATGTTCTGTGCCTGTATTATTCGGCGGGCTTTGTCTTGGGGAGAGCCGTTACGCGGGTAACTTCCTTGATCTGACCGCGTTTGCGGAGCAGGTCGATGCGTTCAAAACGCTTGAGAACGCTGCGTTTTTTGGAAGATGCGGAACCGCCGCTTTTGAAACTGTTGTGCTGTGACATAAAAATCTCCTTTTTAAAATCAATAAAGTTGGGCAATTAAAAGCCCCCGCGCGCAAAATGCAACTGTTTTTTTCGAAAAAACGCCCGAAGCCCCGTGTTTCGGGGCGGTCGGGCGCATGTCACTGCTATTTTTTCTCGAATACGAGCACAGCGAGGGCGTTTTTGCCGAGTTCGACGTTCGCCTTTTCGCCGTCGCCCTTGATTTTGAAGTCGCCGATGCCGTCGCCCTCGAGGAATTTATAGCCTGAGGCGGTGAAATTTGCCGAAACCTTTTGCGCGTCGGCAAGGCTTGTTGTTATAACCGCCATTTTCGAGCCGTTTTCGAATGTATGGAAGCGCGGCAGGTGCGAGTCGCAGGTCGCCAAGTCGCGGTCGCGGAACGTGCCGTTGAGTATAAGGTCGCGGTACTTTTCGCGCAGGGGTGCGATTTTCGCAAGATACGCCTTGTAGACCGGCGCGTCGTCGACGGTTGCGCGGCAGCGGTAAACGCCCGCGTCGTCGCGCCAGCCGCGCATTACGGTGAGGTTGCAGCGCGGGGCTACGTTGTCGTTGTTATAGATGTCGCGGTTTGTAACGTACACTTCGGGAAACGTGTATTGATACATCGGCGCGTGCGGAGTGCACGGCACGCCGAATTTGTCCCTGCGCGAAACGTGCAGGTTCGGGGCGACGCTGTGGATGTAGTCGGCGTACATAGAAGTGGGGTCGCTGACCCATTCGATACCCATACTCATATCGGGCTTTTTCGCGCGGATGTACGCGCGCAGATTTTTGAGCATTTCCTGCTTGTACTTCATTATGTTTTGGCAGGGAACGGGGTGTCCGTGCGATTTGTCGTAGCAGAGTTCGCTCTTGTAGCCGAGCTGGTCGAAGAACACGCCGTCGGCTCCGAGTTCGATTGCGCGGTCGGCGAGCTTTTTGAGGATTTCAATCCACTCCTTTGTCGCGGGGCACGCCGTCACGAAAGTTTTGTTGCCGAACACGCGCAGCGCGGTGCCGTCGCCGCCGAACGGATAGCGTTCCATATGTTCCGTGCCGTCGGCGCGTTTGATAGAAATCTTTTTGCCGAGTGTGCGGTAGAAGTTTGTGCCCATATCGATCAGCTGTCCGTTGTAATAGAGGTTGACTTTGCCGCCGTCCTTTTGGAATTCCCGTATCCATTTTTTGAGTGCTTGGTCGCCGCCCTGCGTGTCGTCGGGCGTGTATTCGGGGTAGCCCGCGTCCATTCCCTCCTTCCACCAACCGAACATCAGGATTGTGTCGATGCCCGCCTCCTTGCCCGCCCTGCGGATTTCGGGCAGTTGGTCGTAGCGGAACAGCACCTTGCCGTATTGGTGGCGCATAATGATTCGCTGCCAGCCGTTCGACTTTTTGAAGTCGTCGTCGATGGGGATGTGCTTGTACCAAGTGTCGGCCCATTTGCGGTATTTCTTCGCCGACACGTGCCAGTCGCCCGAATGCGGCGATATTACGAAGTCGGCGATTTTTTTCGATTCGCCCGCGCCCAGAAACGGATATTTCGCCATCGCAAGGTCGATTCCGCCGTACTTGAAATCGCCCCTGCCTCCGATTTTTCGCGTTCTGAGCAGGTGCAGTGTCTTCTCGAATTCGGGGTCGTGGCTTGCGAAGTAGAGCGCGCAGTTGCCGTCGTCGAGCACATAGTAGTTCATCGACAGCGGCGACGGGTAGATGTCGTAGCGTTCGATTGCCTTGTTGTCCTGCGCCATGTACGATTTGAAGCCCGCCATCAGCCATCCACGCACGTTCGGGAAGCTCATTCCGTTTGCGTGCGACCAGTAGAGCACGGTTTCGGGCTTGATGTTCGCCGACTGTATCATCGGGAACTGGAATTCGCGCAGAACTTTGTCTTTGGAGGCGTTTTTAATTTCGGCAGAGAAAACCACGTCGTCGCCGTCGAGTCTGCAAAGCACTTTGACGGGAAATTCGCCGCCGTATTCGAGCGAAATTTTGCCGTCGGTTTTTGCGACCTTCACGGGCACCGCCGCGCTTTCGACGCTCTCTTCGAGCGACAGTCCGTCCTGATAGATTATGCGCCAAAGTCCTTCGCCGCCCGCGTACTCGCGGTCGTCCGCCAGATTTTTGAGCGATACCAAGTTGCCTTTGTCGTCGATTGACAGGCGCACTTTGTCGTTTTTGATTTCGAAAATTTCCGCATTCAGTTGCGTCGCGAAAAGCGCGGCGGCAAGCAGACCTGCGGAGAACAGCGATAGTCTTCTTTTCATATGTGTTACGATGTAGTGTAGGTTTTGAAAGCGCGGACGCTAACAGAAATCCCTTCGGTAGTCGAACAAAAAACGATTGTCGGAAACGCCCGAATTGTTTTGCGTTTTGTTCGGGAACTCGGAAAATACCGCCTCTTTTATCGAATGAAAAATTCCGGAAAAATCATATTGGCCTCCGCAAGCCCGCGCCGCCGCGAGCTTCTCGAAAGGGCGGGTGTGCCGTTCGAAGTGTGCGTTTCGGATGCCGACGAATCCGCCGATGCCCGCGGACATCCCGCCGAGCTTGCAATGGCGAATGCGCATTTGAAGGCCGTTGCGGTCGCCCGCAAAAATGCGGGCAGGTACGTTTTGGGAGCGGATACCGTCGTGTGGCTTGCTCCGAATCTCTACGGTAAACCGAAGGATTCCGCCGACGCCCGCAGGATGCTCGGCGAGCTTCGCGGGAAAACGCATTCGGTCTTTACGGGCGTGTGCGCGGCGTACTGCCCCGCGGGCGGCTCGGAGGTTCGGACTCTTTGCGACTTCGGGGAGTCGCGCGTGGCTTTCAAAAATCTGGACGAAACCCAAATAGGGCAATACCTTTCGAAAGTGGACGTTCTCGACAAGGCGGGCGCGTATGCTGCGCAGGAGCACGGCTCGATGATAATAGAAAAAATCGACGGCGGTTTCGACAACGTGATGGGGCTTCCCGTGGAGCTTGCAAAGAAGACGCTCGACACCCTCGCCCTAAAAATGCAAACTGTCTGAACATTTTTTTGAGTGCATAATATAATGCAGGACAAGTTCGACAGAGACCTATATTTCAACGCCAACCGAACCGATTCGGTTGCGGTTGCCGTTGCGTTTCTGTTGACGGTTCTACTGCACGTCGGCGCGTACTACACCCTTCCGTACGCGATTCCGTCGCCGCAAAAAAAGGACAAACCCGACGCGCTAAGGCTCGAGATTCTTCCGCCGAAGCTGAAGATAAAAAAGCCCGAATTCATAGAGGCAAACCCGTTCGGCAACGACCGAAAACCCGAATCGCCCGACGCGCCCGAGTCGTTCAAGGACCAGCGGGCGGCCGACGAAATTCCCGATCCGACTTCGAAGTCGCGCAAGCCGTTCGTCGCGGGCGACACAAAAGACAGCCAGAAAATCGTTTCGGGCACGAGTGCCGACCAAGACGCGCTTTCTCCCGAAGCGGTATTTTCCACGCTCGAACGCCCGCTTGTGCGCCCCGCACAGCCCGACGAAGTTTCGGATTCCGCAGCCGAATCCGCGCGGGCAACGCCCGATTCTCCCGATTCAAAAACACGGCAGACGACACGACAGCCCGATTCCGCCGACTCGCAACAAACCGAACGGCAGACCGAGCGGGACAAATCGGCACAGCCCGCAACGCCCGAAAAATCGGAAACACCGCAGACCTACGGGCAGCCCGCGCAGCCGCAAAAAACTTCCGACAATGCCGATTCCGCGCCGCTCGAGTCGGAGAAAATCCGCCAAGAGCAGAGCGATTCGGACGACGCGTTTCTGAAAGTCGTAAAGACCGAGAAGAACTCTTCCGCCGCCGACAAAACGCGCGGCAAAGTCGCGGACAAAACGGACGCGCAACGCCCGAGTCAAACGGCAAAACGGGGTGCGGAACAAACGCAGGCCGACTCAGGGCAGCCCGCCCGTCAACGCCAGTCGTCCGAAAAAAAGCCCGAGACGGAAAAAACGCAACCCAAACCCGAAGAACCGCCCGTCAACGAAGACCTTCCCGCGCCGAAACCGCGCCCGATGCTGAGTATGCGCATTCCCGCGGGGCCCCTCGCCGAAAACAATTCGCATGCAAGCGCGCGCGGCGTTGTTGCTTGCGACTCGCGCTTCAGCGAGTTCGGCGCATACCAACAGCGGATGATAGAGGCAATCTCGCGCCAGTGGAATCTGCTCGCGTCCAAATACGATCTCGGCACGGCGGTGGGCACGATTGTCCAGATAGAATTCTATATCGACTCTTCGGGTGCGCTTTCGCGCTTCAAGGTGGTTTTCTCCAACTCAACAAACACGGGCAGCGGACTTTGCGAACAGTCGATTCTCACGACCGCTCCCTACGGCGAGTGGACGCAGGAAATGGTCAACACATTCGGCAACCAAGACCAGTCGGTCAAAATAACATTCCACTACAGATAGAAATGGACACAGAACAATTTGCATCCGAACTTCCCCTGTCGAGCGGCTGCACCGTCGTCAAAACCGACGAATGCGGGCTGATTGCAATCGACAAAAAGGCGGGGCGTGCAACGCACCCGAACCCGAACCCATCTCCCAACGCCAAGCCGTCGATGCTCCGCGCGCGCTACAACTTTTCGGGCGAATACTATTCGTGGGAAGCCGAAGACGGACAAAAACGGCGGCTCTATCTTATAAACCGCCTCGACTCGCCCACGTCGGGGATCGTCCTTGCCGCCGACAACGAGCGCGTTGCCCAGCTTGCCCGCGCCGAGTTCAAAAACAAGACCGCGCAGAAAACATATATGGCGGTATGCGTCGGCAGAATGTTCGGCGAGGGAAAGTGGACCGACAAGCTCCGCCCTCAACACGGCGCGGGCTTCGTGCGCACGTCCGCCGATTCCAGCGGAATGCCCGCGCGCACAGGTTATGCCGTCGAACGCCATGACCTCAACGGGCTCGGCGTAACTCTCGTGCGCCTTACGCCGCTGACGGGGCTGACCCACCAACTGCGCGTGCAGTGCGCAATGCACCGCTTCCCGATTTTGGGCGACGCAACATACGGAAATTTTGCGTTCAACAAAAAATTCCGAGCGGTTTCGAAAATAAACCGCCTTTTCCTGCACTGTCTGAAAACGCGCTTGGAGCTTGAAATCGACGGCAAAAAAGTGGGGTTCGAAGCCGAGTGTCCGCTTCCCGAAAGTTTTTTAAAGACCGTTGGCTACAACGGCGAAATATCCAAAAACCTCAAATTCTAATATTATGGACGTTTTTAAAATGCTTTACCAGTCGTTCGGTTCCGTCGGGGCGTACCGCCGCGCGGTCTTCGGATGGCGTTGGAAAACCCTCGCGTATTTTGTCCTGCTTACGCTGCTTTCGGGTACGTCGGCGGTGATTGCAACGCATTCGACAATCAAAAATTTCTATGACCAGTCGATAACGCCCGCGCTCGCTGAATTGTCCTCGGTGAAGGTCTCGGACGGCAAAGTAAAAACGCCGAACGGCGCGGACGTGGAACTGAAAGACCGCAACGGCAGGGTGTTCGCAATAGCGTCCGAAAAACTTCTCGACGCGTCGCGCACAAAGGGATTGATGTTCGCATTCGAAAGGGACAGAGTGTCGTTCTACCTGCCCGACGGCGGAGAGAACTCGATGTCCCTAAAAGACTACGACAAACTTTTGGGCGACATGGGGGTGGACGCAATATTTCCGTCGAGGAATGTCCTTTTGTACGCAATAACGCCGCTTGCGTGCCTGTTCTTTTTCGTGCTGCCGATGAACCTGATTTTCTGGGGGCTGATGACGGTTGCAGTATACATTCTTTCGCGAACTCTCTACGCGGAACTTTCGCTCGGGGGCGGCGCGAGACTTGCGCTGTGCGCACTGACGCCGTCGATAGTTGTGGACATTGTTTCGATGTCGGCATTCGGCTATCCGATGCAGGGCTTCGCCTACGCGCTGATCTCGGGCGGTATGGCATACTACGTCCTTAGAAACTTCCGCACGGCAGTGGGTGAATAAACTAAAACTTGCAAAATCGGCTTAAATATAGATCCTTTTTTATAACTATGAAAATCAAATCATTCAAAGGGTTGAGACCCGCAAAAGGCGAGGCCGCCGCAATCGCGAGCCTTCCGTACGACGTTGTGAACTTCGAGCAGGCCTGCGAACAGGCGGAGGGAAAACCGCTCAGCTTTATGCGCGTTGTCCGTTCCGAAATCGAGCTGCCCAAGGGCACGGAACCCTATTCACAGGCGGTCTACGACCACGCCAGGGAGAATTTCGAAAAGCTCGTCGCGGGCGGCCATCTCGTCCGCGAGGATGCGCCCTGTATGTACCTCTACCGTCAGGTGATGGGCGACCACGCCCAGACGGGGCTTGTCGCCACTTTCAGCGCGGCGGACTACGATGCCGACGTAATAAAGAAGCACGAGAAAACGCGCGAGGCAAAGGAAAACGACCGCTATATGCTTACCCGCACACTGCGCGTCAACACGGGTCCCGTGTTCCTCACGGTCAAGGACGGTACGGAGCTTGACAAAATCGTCGAGGACAAAAAAGACTCCGATGCGCTCTTCGATTTCGTCGCCGACGACGGAATCCGCCACACGGTCTGGAAAATCGAAGACCCCGCAAAGCTTGCGAAAATCGTCGAAATTTTCGACGGCATCCCCTGCGCGTACGTCGCCGACGGGCACCACCGCAGCGCGAGCAATGCGCGTTGCGCGCGTTTCTTTAAGGCGGAAAATCCGAACCACACGGGCGACGAAGACTACAACTGGTTTTTGTCGGTTGTCTTTCCCGCGGGTCAGCTCCGCATTCTGCCCTACAACCGCGTAGTGCGCGACTTGGCCGGCAACACAAAGGAGCAGTTCCTCGAAAAACTTTCGAAGGTATGCAAGGTGGAAAAGAGCGGCGCGAAATCGCCCGACGGCTCGAAGAAGGTTTCCATGTATATCGACGGACAGTGGTATCTGCTCTCGTTCGACAATACGGACGGGCTCGACGCGGTTTCGTCGCTCGATGTCGCGCTTTTGCAGGACAGAGTTCTTGCGCCCATCCTCGGAATCGGCGACCCGCGCACCGACGAACGCATCGACTTCGTTGGAGGAATCAAGGGCACGGACGAGCTTGAAAAGCTAGTGAACTCGGGCAAATTCGCAGTGGCGTTCTCGATGTATCCGACGACCACCGACCAGCTTATGGCAATCGCCGACGCGGGTCAGATTATGCCGCCCAAGAGCACTTGGTTCGAGCCGAAACTCCGTTCGGGCTTGTTTGTCCACACTTTTTAATGGAATACAAGCTTCGCACTCCCAAACTTCTGCCGGCCCCGAAGAGCGCGCTTTGGGGCGACGGCTTTTTGGAGTGGGAAAAGGCGGAATTTCAGATAGACGAAAACGGTCTGCCGTGCGGAAATTTTCTCGACGTGCAATACCGTCCGAACGAAAACCCCGAGCACTACCGCGTCTCGATAACGCCGGACGGAATCGCGGTTGAAGCGGCTTCGGAAGCGGGTGCGCGCGCGGCGTTGCAGACCCTGCGCCAAATCGGGATGCAGGCCGATTCGCGCGGTTTCAGGTTCTGCGAGTTGGAGGATTCGCCCGACCTTTCCGTTCGCTGTTTTTGTCTCGACCTTTCGGACGGGCGCGTGCCGAATGCCGAGAATCTGCGGCTGCTTGCCGACAGGCTTGCGCTCTTCAAATACAACAGGCTCGAGCTTGACCTGACGGGTGTCTATCCGTTCGAGGGGCGCGAAGCCCGGTGGGCGGGGCGCGCGGTTATGCCGCCGCACAGAATTGCGTCGCTGAAAAACTACTGCCGCGCTCTCGGAATCGAACTTTCGCCGAGGCTCGGCGCGGCGGAAACGCAGCCCGACGAAAAACCGCTTGCGGAAATTTCGGCGAATTTCGACTGCCGCGACATCGCGTTTACGGGCGTTTTGCCCGATTCTCCCGAAGCGGAAAAGCTTTCGGCGGTTTGCGAAAAACTCGGGCTTGACGCGCTGTTTTGCGCCGACTCTTTTTACGTTCCGCGCGATTCCGAAAAAATTTTAGCGCGGGCGGATGCGCATCTCGGATTTTGTCCGAACTTCGACGCGGCGAAAATTTCGGTTGAAGCCGCCTGCGATTCCGCGAAAAAAACGGGCGCGCGCGGCGCGGTTTTGGAAGCCCGACTGGGGTTGTTCGCGCCGATGTCCGCAATCCATCCGACGGCGGCGTACGCCGCCGCCGCGATGTGGGGAGACCGTGCCGCCGAGGAACTTGTTTGCGAGGCTTTGGACTCTTTCGTGTTTTACGATTCCACGGGCGATTTCGCCCGCGCGGTCTGTGCCCTTTCGCGCGTCGATTCTTCGGGATTGACCGAAAAACTTCTGACTGCGCCCGCCGCCGAACTTCCGAAAATCGCGGCGGAGTTTGCATATTTGGATTTGTCCGTTTTGCGCGGTGCGGTCGATTTCGCGATGGGGCTTGCGGCAACTTCCAAGCCGGAGTCGCGCGACGCAAGGATTCTTTCCGCCGAATTCGCCCTTGCGGGGGCTTTGCTGAACGCCTCTCTCGACCGCCTTTCGGAAGCCGACGCGCAGACTTTCGAAGCCCGCAAAACCGCCTATAGATTCGCAGTGTCCGACTTCGAGAACGTCTGGGCGGCGCGTTGCGAGCTCGGCGGGTTGTGGGACGCATCGGGAAAGTTGCGCGCCGCCCGCGCCGAATTTTTCGGAAAATGAACGAAGTAAGAAAAGCAGCAAAGACCGACATTGCGCTGATTCGCAGGCTCGCGTTGTCGGCGTTCCCCGCAACGTATGCGGAAATTCTTTCGCCCGAACAGCTCGAATATATGCTCGACTGGATGTATTCGGAAGAGAGCCTCGAAGCCCAAATGGACGGCGGGCACGTTTTCCATATCGGCTATTGCGACGGCGAGCCGTTCGGCTACGTTTCCGTCAGACCCGAGGGCGAAGACCTGTTCCACCTTGAAAAAATCTACATCCTGAGGGAATTTCAGGGCAGGGGGCTTGGCGCGTTTTTGTTCGAAACGGCAAAAAAATACATCAAAAGCCTCCGTCCCGCGCCGTGCAAAATGCATTTGAACGTGAACCGCAAGAACAGGGCGTTGGGCTTTTACAAAAAGATGGGAATGGAGATTGTCGAGTCGGGCGATTTCCCCATCGGGAACGGCTATTACATGAACGACTACATAATGGAATTGAAATTATAATTGCGCACTTGCGCGGCTCAATGCCGCGCCTTTTCCCCGTGCCTTTTTGCAACAAAACACTTTACATTTCCCGAGGTCGGTTCAGTATAAGTCGCTTCGCGGAAGTGTGCGCGCATTTTTTTCGGCGCACGTCCGCGCACCGACTTTTCATAAAGGCAAAACAATGAACGAAGAACTCCTCAAAATCAGACACAGTGCCTCGCACGTTTTGGCAACAGCCGTATTGCGCCTGTTCCCGAACGCCAAACTCGACATCGGTCCCGCAACCGAAACGGGTTTCTACTACGATTTCGACCTCGACCACAAATTCACGGCCGAAGACCTCGCGAACATCGAGGCGGAAATGAAAAAGGTCATTGCCGAAAACCAGAAATTCGAAAAGTTCGAACTCACGCGTTCCGAAGCCGAAGCGAAAATCAAAGAGCTCGGACAGGAGGAATTCAAGCTCGGCAGACTCGCCGACATTCCCGACGGTGAGAAAATCACGTTCTACAAAAACGGCGAATTTTGCGACCTCTGCGCGGGTCCGCACGTAGACTATTCCAAGCGCATCAAAGCGTTCAAACTGCTTTCGATTGCGGGCGCATACCACCGCGGCGACGAAAACAACAAGCAACTCCAGCGCATCTACGGCACGGCTTTCGCGTCGAAGGAGGAGCTTGAAAGCTACCTCAAACAGATGGAGGAGGCAAAGCAGCGCGACCACCGCAAGCTCGGCAAGGAAATGGGCTTGTTCGCAATCATCGACAGAGTGGGGCAGGGGCTTATCCTCTGGAAGCCCAAGGGCGCAATCGTCCGCCAGAGCCTGCAGAATTTCATTCTAGAGCTCCTCAACGAGCAGGGCTATCAGCAGGTATTTACGCCGCACATCGGCAAGCTCGGTCTCTTCCGCACAAGCGGACACTTCCCGTACTACAAGGAATCGCAGTTCGTTCCGATTGTCGAACGCGAAGACCTCCAGAATATGGCGAAGAAAAACATCACAATGGCGGAGTTCGAACCGAAAATCGAATCCGGCGATGTAGAGGGCTATCTGCTCAAGCCGATGAACTGCCCGTTCCATGTCGAAATTTACAAAAGCGACCCGCACTCGTACCGCGACCTGCCCGTAAGACTGGCGGAATTCGGCAACGTCTACCGCTGGGAACAGTCGGGCGAGCTTAACGGTATGACCCGCGTGCGCGGCTTTACGCAGGACGACGCCCACATCTTCTGCACGCCCGACCAGCTCGACGACGAAATTCAGGGATGTCTCGACTTGGTAAAGGAAGTTTTCGCAAAAATCGGCATGAAGGAATACCGTGTGCGTATTTCCCTGCGCGATCCCGACAGCGACAAGTACGTCGGCGCGGAGGAAAACTGGGTCAAGAGCGAGGCGGCAATCCGCAAGGCGGCGAAAACGCTCGGCGTTCCCTTCACCGAGGAAATCGGCGAAGCGGCGTTCTACGGTCCGAAAATCGACTTCGTAGTAAAGGACTGCATCGGCCGCGAATGGCAGCTCGGTACGGTTCAGGTAGACTACAACCTGCCCGAACGCTTCGACCTTTCGTACATCGGTCAGGACAACAAACCGCACCGTCCGATTATGATTCACCGCGCCCCGTTCGGTTCGCTCGAACGTTTCACGGGCGTTCTCATAGAACACTTTGCGGGCAACTTCCCGACGTGGCTCGCGCCCGAACAGGTAAGAATCATCACGCTCAACGACGAAGTCGTGCCGTTTGCCGACGAAGTCTACAAAAAGCTCAAGAAGGCGGGTATCCGCGTTTCGATGGACGACACCGCCGAAAAGCTCGGCGCGAAAATCCGCAAGGCGGAGACAGAAAAAGTTCCGCATATGTTTGTTATCGGGCGCAAAGAGGCGGAGGCGGGCAACGTTTCCGTACGCTCGAGAATCCGCAAGGCGTTCGAGGGCGTCAAGGGCGCGGACGAGGCAATCGCTGAAATCGTTTCCGACGCAAAGGAACGCAATCTGCCCGACGGCTTCTAATTCGGAAAGCGAACGGTTGATTTTACGGGGGCGCGGCGAAAGTCGCGCCTTTTTTCTTCCATTTTCGAGACAGCCTTTTAACGTAAAACATATGCACTTGAGAAAATACACTATAGCACTTTTGGGAACTTTGGCTTTCGCGTTGTCGGCTTATGCCGACGCCGACTTCAAATTCGGAACGGGTTGCGAACGCTGGTCGTACTCGGGAGCGGCGAGAATCGAACTCGCGGACGGATTTTCGAATTTTTCGGCGGCTTCCGACCGCCCGTTTATGTTTAAACGCATCGAGGTCAACCCCGACAAAACCTACGAAATAACCGCCGAAGGCTCGGGCGAATGTTCGCTGTCGTTCACGCCCGACTACTCGCCGATGTTTACGGGGCTGAAGTTCCGCCCGCATTTCGGGGACATTTTCAAAAAGGGTAAATTCAGGACGACCGTAAGATTTCCGAGATCGTGTCCCGACCGCGTGAGAATCGACTTCCGCGCGGCGAAAAACGGCGGCTCGTTTACCGTATCGTCGCTTTCCGTTCGGGAAGTGCGCGGTGCCGATGCGTTCCGCTTCGACAGAAAAAGACTCAAGGCGGAAAGTCCGTCGCCCGCAGTCGTGCGCGGCGTTGCGGATGTCGGAGACGCGCGCGAAATAGCTTCGAGCGGTTCGAATGTCTGCGTCGTGAAATTTTCGTCGGCTTCCGACGCCGACGCGGTTGCCGCAAAAGCCGCCGAGCTTGCAAAGTCGGGCGTGAAGGCGTTGCCTGTGTACGCGCCAAAAGACGGTAAATTCGACATTTCGGCGATTGCTGCGGTCCGCGCAAAAGTGCCCCCGCAAAACGTCTGGGCGTGGAGTCTGTCCGATGTTGAGCTTACCCGCGCACAGTTTGCCGAAAGGCTCTCCGCATTCCGCAAAATCGATCCCGACGCGTGGACGGTTTTCAATATGTCGGCAATGTCCCTCGACAAGTGCGAGCCGCTGCCCGAATACCGCGTAGTATACTCGCCGTCCGTCCGCGAACGGTCCGACTTGGACGGTGTTGTCGTGTTCAGAAATTTCCATCCCGCGCCGATACTCGCGCGCGGCGTACACGGGTTCGCCCGCGACTTCGAAAAATACAGCCTCTCTTGGATTGTCGATTCGATTCCCTCGGGACGCTCGGAAAATTCCGTAAAACGCCTGCTCTGCAAAAGCGGGTCGAAACAGTTTCAGCTCGACGCGCTTAAGCGCGCATATCTTGCATCGCCGCACGAAGGCTGTCTGAACTTTGCGTTTGCGTCCGACACTCACTACTTTTCGAATCCGAAAAATCCGAAAGCCGCGGGCGCAACGGGTGCGGAGCATATGCGCGATATGGCGAAAGTCGCAAGGGAACTGAAGCTCGATTTCGTCTGCAACGGCGGCGATCTCGTGCAGGGCGCGAAGCCGAAGGCAAGAAGCATTGCCGATATGCGCGAGATGACGCAGGCGATGGAAACTTCGGGGCTGCCCGTGGTGATAACAATCGGCAACCACGACGACGGCGTCTTCTATTTTCTGCGCACGAAAACTCCGGACGACTCGCAGGTTGTAACGGGCGAAGAGTGGCACGACGCGTGCGTTGCAACCGCTCTCAAAAGCGGCGCAGTCGGAGACGAGAATTTCCCGAAGGCGAACTATTTCTATCTCGATTTTCCGAAACAGAAAATCCGCGTAATAAACATCGCAATAAGCGAGAATCCGATGGAGGTCGGCGCGGACGGCAGGATAAAAATCGACTCCTGCGGACTCTACGACATCACCCAACGCCAGCTGAATTGGCTTGCGCACAAGGCTCTCGACTTTTCGCAAAAGCCCGACGCGTCGGAGTGGGGCGTTGTGTTCGTAATGCACACGCAGATTGTCTCGCCCAACCGCAGGCTTTTCGACGGCGTGCTGGACGCCTTCCGCAGGGGCGGAAAATTCGAGGGGCAGACGACGGCGGGCAATTTTCCGTCGAGAATATCGTGCGATTTTACGGGGCGCGGAAAAATGCAGATTCTCCTTTTCGTCGAGGGGCACGAGCACGCCGACGAAGTTTTCGAGACGCGTCACGGGTGCTCGCGTTTCAGGGTGTTGAACGACAAGAACCGACCCGAATTTCCCGACTCGCCGCCGCGCAACTACGGCGAGGCGGACGACGCTTCATGGTCGGTTGTTTCGATAGACCGCAGGGCGAACGAATTCCGCGTACTGCGTTTCGGGGCGGGCACCGATTTTTCGGGAAAACTGTTGCTTTCAAAGTAATTCCATCCGATTTTAATAAAACAAAAAATGCTGGGCGCAACGCGAGCCCCGCATTTTTTTTCGGACGGATTACAGCATTTTCGCGATGCCGTAGACCGCCACCAGAACCAGAATCAGAACGCGCGTTCTCGCTTCGAGAAGACTTCAAGCCCGTGCTCGCGCCGCGCATGTTTTCCCTTTCGGCGGACGGGCAGTAGAACAATACAGCTTCCAATATCGTCGGATAACGCGCGCCTTAATTTTTTTCGCGGCGGCACGGGGCGCAAAAAAAACTTTCGGAAAAATCCTCCGAAAGTTTTTTGCGGGTTGCCGCGTTTTGCGCGTCCTATTTTTTTGCGGCGGCTTCCCTCTTCTCGCGCTCCTTTACGAGCACTTCCTTGAACGGATTTTCCTCTGCCTTTATTTTCGTTTCCCTGCGCTCCTTCTTTATCTCCTGCAGGCGCGACGGGTTCTTTTCGGGCGGGAAATATTCCAGACACCACACGACCTGTTCGTCGATGTTCGCCTTTATGAAATTGCGCGTCGAGATTGCTTCGGGCGAGAAACCGCGCCACGACCAGATATCGCCGCTGTCGGGCAGAATCGCCTGAATTTCGAGCGTGGCGTATGTGTTTGCCGCCGCCGTCGAACCGATTCCGATGGGCTGCGAAGACGACATCAAGCTTCGGCTCCGTTCCGTTTCGGGCTGGAGATACGAGGCATTCCAGAGGGGGCGGAAGACAATCTGCGCATCGCTTTTGTCCGCCACGCAGTCGAAGCCCTTGGTCTTCAGATACGCGGCGATCGAACTTTTGAGCGACGCGTCTATTTCGGCGGTGTTGCCCGTTTGGGCGAAAATTTCGCGCGTACCGACAGGCTCTTCTATGTAGACTTTCACGAGCCCTTCGAAAGACGCGTTTTCCTTCATTTCCTGCGTGATTGAACATCCCGCCGAGAGGAGGGCGAGCGTTGCGACTATTGCTGTGTACAGTTTTTTCATATCGGCTCTATTGTTGCCTTTTTTTTCGTCCGTTCAATTAAATAAATATTCAGCCGAAAATAAATTGTGTTGAAATTGCCGGTGAAAGCGGACAGTATGCGCCCGTATATATGCAAGATTCGAAAAACAACGCCGATTATCTGTGGGAGTCCGTAAAGCGCGAGGCGGCTGAAATCGAGATTTCCGAGCCCGTGCTCGCGCCGCTTTTGCGCGAGACGGTTTCCGACAGGCTCGACTTGTTCGACGCGGTTTCGTGGCGCATATCGCGCAAACTCGGCAGAAACGCCGTCTCGTCGTCCGACTTCTACAAACTCTTCCGCGACGCGTTCGACGCCGACGAATCGATAAGGAACAACGTTGTCGCCGACATCATTGCAGTGAAGTCGCGCGACCCCGCGTGCGCGTCGTTTCTGAATCCGCTGCTTTATCTCAAGGGCTTCCAGTCCATAACAACCCACCGCGTTGCGCACAGGCTCTGGAACGCCGACCGCAAGGCTCTGGCGTACTATCTGCAGAGCATTTCGAGCGAAATTTTCGGCGTGGACATCCATCCGGCGGCGCGCTTCGGCGGCGGAATAATGCTCGACCACGCAACGTCGTTTGTGGCGGGCGAAACGAGCGTCGTCGAGGACAACGTTTCGATTCTCCACGAGGTAACCCTCGGCGGGACGGGCAACGAAACGGGCGACCGACATCCCAAGGTTCGCTCGGGCGTGCTTATCGGCGCGGGCGCAAAACTCATCGGCAACATCGTCATAGGCGAGGGCGCGAAAATCGGCGCGGGAAGCGTAGTGCTCGACGATGTCGAGCCGCACACAACCGTTGCGGGCGTTCCCGCGAGAAAAGTGGGCACGACGAGCGAAAAAAGCCCCGCCGCCGATATGAACCAGCACTTGTGCTGAGCGCGGCGGGCTTTACAGCAGTTCCACCGCCACCGCGTCGGCGACCAGTCTGCCGCTTGGCGTAAGCCTTGTCCTTTCGCCGACCGTTTCGAGCAGCCTTTCGGACTCGAGGAGGGCGAGCGTTCGGCGGTATTTTCCCGAATCGGCTTCGGGGAAACGCCTTTCGAGCTGCGCAAAATCCACACCGCCGTTCATCCGCAAACCGAAGATAAGCGCGCTCGAGAACATCTCTTCGTCGTCGAGCGGCACGATGTCGCATTCGGCGGGAGTACGTTTTTTTATGCCGTCCAGCCACTTGTCGAAGTGGGGAACGTTGCGCATTCGCCTGCCGCGCCACTGCGAGGCCGCGGCGGGGCCGAACCCCAGCCACTGCGCCATATTCCAAACGGAGAGGTTGTGCAGGCATTCGCCGCCCGCTTTTGCGTAGTTCGATATTTCATACTGTGCGAAACCGAGCTTCGGAAGCTCGGTCTGCGCGATTTCGAGAAAATCTCCCTCGCGCTCCGACCGTTCGTATTCGGAATCTTTCAAGCGTCCGCCGCAACACGACGTTGCGCTTTCGAATTCGAGACAATACGCGCTGATGTGGTCTACGGGGCATTCCGCCGCCTTTCGGATGTCGGCAACCCACTGTTCTTCGGTCTGCCCGTCCGCGCCGAAAATGAGGTCTATTGAGAAGTGCGGGAAGCCCGCGTCCGCCACGCGCTCTATCGCCTCGAGCGTCGCCTTGGGCGAATATCTGCGCCCGAGCGTACGCAGCGTTTTTTCGTCGAAGCTTTGTACCCCCATCGAGATTCTGCTTGCGCCCGCGTCTTTGAGAGCCGCCAATTTTCGGGGCGTCGCGTTTGCGGGGGCAATTTCCACCGTCCACTCTAGCGTCGGCAAAAGCCCGTTTTTTTCGAAGGCGCGGCGCAGCTTTTCGATGTGCGTTTCGGAGAGAATCGACGGCGTTCCCCCGCCCCAAAACATCGTCTGCGGGGTCGGAATATTTCCGTTCGGCGACTGTCTGAGTTCAATCTCGGCTTCGACCGCATCGACGTATGCGTCGAGCGTTTCGCGCGTCGGCGTTCTCTTGTAAAATCGGCAGTAGTCGCATCCTCCCGCGCAAAAGGGGACGTGCAAATATATTCCGAAATTCTTGAAAATGTCTTGCATATGCAGAACCGATTTAGTAAAGATGCGACAATATTTAAACCTATGAACAAAGCAAAGAATATTATTTCATTTTGTGCGTCGATAGCGGTTCTGTTCTTCACAGGCTGCTCGGGGCTGACAAACCTCACCCCCGAACGCGTTCCTGAAAATTCTTCGCGCGTCTACACTCTGACAATGAGCGCGTACATCAACGACGGCGCGGTAATCAAGGATACGATCAAGCCCTACATCGTCATCGACGAACAGGTCATCCCGATGAAGGAGGTCAAGGATATGAAGCACGACCGCCTTTACGAGTACGACTATACCCTTCCCAAAGGCAGAAAGAGCGCAAAGTACTACTTCCTGCTCAAATATCAGGTTTCGAACAATATCGACGGCGTGAACAAAAACAGGGAAATGAAAAGCCCCACAGTCTATACGCTCGAACCCGCCTCGCGCTACATCGTAAATATGCAGAACGAACGCGGGCCCGTAGGCTCGTCGATTGCCGTTCTCGGCAGGGGCTTCGACAAGCAGGACATCATCAGAGTCGGCGGGGTCGATGCCGACACGGAGTACCTTTCGCGCTCGACGCTCAGCTTTATAGTTCCGCCGCTCAAATCGGGCAGGACGTACGACGTGGAATTGGTCGGCGAAAAGGGCGAAATGTGGATAGGCGCGTTTCGCGTCGATACCGCGAAAATGGGCGTTTCGCCATCCGAAATCAATATGAACGGCGGAGACCTCGTCACGATGATTTTCAATATCGGCTTCAGCGCGCCCAAGGGCGGCTATCCCATCGACGTCAAGACGAACATCCCAAGCTCGATTATTATGGACGAAGTTGTAGTCCCCGAAGGTCAAAGCTCGGTAAGCGTAACGCTCAAGGCCGCCGCGGCGGGCAATGGCGCGCTCTACATCAACGGCTTGGGCTTCGAGGAAAAGGTTGTTCCCGTTTCGATAGGACAGTCCGAAACCGCCGAGCCCGTATCGAAGGACACGGCAAAGGCGATAAGCCAAGTGGAAGGCGCGGTACCCGAACGCGAAAAGTAGAAGTCCACAGATTTCGATAGAAGCGGATTGCGCCGAAAACGATTATTTCGAAAACGCGTAAATCCGCTTTCTTTTCGGTTTAACAACCCAAAAGAAGGGACAGAAAATGGCACAGAAGAAAAAGACAGTTTCCGCAAAAAAAACGGCGGCGAAAAAAAACGCCAAGAAAAACGAACACAGCGTGGTCGTTAAAAACGCCCTGCTCGAAGACGAACAAATCAGCAGTCTGCAGCCGATAGAATGCGTGTTCTCGGATATGTCGCAACGACTTATGCGCATTATGCGCGACCTCCTTTCCCCCGCGTTCATTTTCGAAAAGGAGCAGATTCAAAACACCGTAACGATTTTCGGCTCGGCGCGGATAAAGTCGGAGGAAGCCGCAAGGGCGGAGCTTGACGCGCTCAAAAAACACCCCGCAAAAACGAAGGAGTACAGGGAAAAGCTCGAAGCCGCAAAGCGCGCCGTCGAGATGTCGAAATACTATACCGCCGCGTGCGAGCTTGCCCGCAGGCTTCAGGAGTGGTTCAATATGCTTCCGCTTCCCGATGCGGAAAAGTTCTACATTATGACCGGCGGCGGCCCCGGAATTATGGAGGCTGCAAGCAAGGGCGCGTATATGGCGGGCGGCAAGCCCGTCGGCGCGACCATTCTCATCACCGACGAACAACGCCGCAATCCGTACGTCGACCAAGGCGTGTGGGTGAACTTTCACTACTTTTTGATGCGCAAATTCTGGCTTCTGTTCTTCGCAAAGGCGTTGGTCGTCTTCCCCGGCGGAACGGGCACGTTCGACGAATTTTTCGAAGTCTTCACGCTGATGAAAACGCGCAAGACCGCGCGGAAAATCCCCACCGTTCTGTTCGGCAGAAAATTCTGGGAAAGCTGCGTCGACTACGAACCGATGATAAAAGCCGACGTGATAACCCGCGCCGACCTCGACTTCTTCGTATACGCAGATACCGTAGACGAAGCTTTCGACTACGTAACGAAAGAGCTTACCGACTGGCTGAAGCGTTCGAAAATGATTTAGTTTTTGCGCCGCATTTTCGGAGGCAAAATACGGTCCGCTTTCCGCCGCGCGCGGGGCGGATTGTTTTGTTTTTCAATATAGGCTTTACTTGCGCGGGCGCAGTGGCAGAATCCGCGTTATGCGAAAGATAATTCTGATTTTGTGCACAACGCTTTCGGCATTTCTCGCCGCGTGTGCCGACTCATCCGAAAAAAATGCGGGGCGCGAATACGTAAACGCCGCCCGCAAAGTGTCGACCGCCGCCGCTGCGTTCGATTCCGCCGACTACAACGCCGCGCGCGCTCTCTGCGCCGAGGCCCGCGAGGACGTTCGGAACATCGTCGAAAAATATCCCGATTCGGCAATCGCGCTCAGAATCGTTACCGACGCAAACATACTAATCGGCGCGTGCAAATACGCCGACCTTTCCGAAAAAATAATTCCCGCGCTCGATCTCTACGGAAACGCAGATATGCGGCCGGTCGAGCTTGCGTGGATTGTCGCGGTTTCTTCCGCCGCGCCCGCGCGCGACGGCGCGTTGTGCCGACTCGCCGAACTTGCCGCAGCGAACCCCTATTCGTCGAAGACCGATTCCGCCGTTTCGGAAAAGATTGTTTCCGTTGCGCTGGCAAACGTCAAGTCCGTCGACTTGCGGGCGAGGGTATTCGCGGCGATTGCCGCAAAACGAGCGGTCAAACCCGCGGAGACGCAGCGACCCGCCGCTCCAATCCGCAAGGCTTCCGCGCCGGAAAAAATCGCCGATGCCGAAAAGTTCCTAGCGGCGGCGAAATCCGACGCATCGCTCGTTTTGTACGATTTGGGCGTACTCGGGAATCTGCGCAAAAAGGCAGTCTCCGCCCGCTACGCCGACAAATCCGTAAAGGAACAGTTCGAGAAGATCCTTTCGTCGGCGTACGACAATATTTTGAAAATTAGCGCGCTTTCGATGCGCGAGCGCGCGCTCGGCAAAATGGCGGCGGTGTTCGCCGACTTCGGCGACGATCTCAGGGCAATCGCCGTTTCGCGAAAGATAGCCGATTCCGCGCTTTTCAATTCCGTATTCTGCGAAATAGCCGATTCGCTCGGGCGCGGCAAAAACTACGCCGAAGCCGTTTCGCTTTCCGAAAAACTCGGGGACGTTTCCGTTAAAAACAAGTTCCTCGCCGAACTCGCGCAGGGTGTCGCCGAACAGGGCTTGTACAGGGAGGCGCGCGAAGTCGCATCGAAAATCGCCGATATCCCGCAGCGCAATGCGGTTCTTGCAAAGCTCGCAAAGTCGGCGTTCGACAACTCGAAGGGCGATGTCGCCGTTTCTTTCGTATCGGCGTTGAACGTTTCGAATCTCGACTGCCTTGCCGCTTTCGACGACGGCACTGAGAAGTCTTTCGGCGCGCCGCTTCTCGCGGGCGTCCGCTTGGCGAAACTTTCGGAGAGAACCGCTTCGTCGAACGCAAAGATTTCGGCGGCACTCAACGCGATAGCCGCCGCGCAGACGCGCAACGCGGGCGCATCTTCGGCGGAGGGCTACGCGGAGCTTTGTTCGATGATAGCCCGCAATATGCTTTATTTCGGAAAGCGCGCCGACGCGTTCGACTTCGTTTCGTCGAGCCTGCGCACGGCGGACCATTCCGATGCGCTCTTCGGCGACATCTGCAAAATCGCGGCGGGCGCGGCGGAAAATTCCGAACCCGAACTTGCGGCAAAGGCGTTCTCTCTTGCCGCCGATGTCGCGCATACAGCACAGCAGGCTGTAGAACTTGCGTTTGCGGTTCGGGCGGGCGGAATGCCGAAAGCTGAAGCCGTAAAAATCCTGAAGCCCTTCCTGCCCACTTTCGGCGGCGTTTGCGGCAGATAGCTTTTGCGGTTTCGGCACGCAAAAAGGCGCGGACTTTATTTGAAGCCCGCGCCTTTTGTTTTGCGGTTTTTACCGCCGCCGAACGCATTCCCGTTTACGGCAGGAACGACGGGTTGTAGTCGTAGAGCGAGGCGACGAGTCTATCGGCTTCGGGGCAGCCGTCGAACTTCATCGTTGCGGGGTTGTACTTCAAGTCGCGGTCGGGGGTGAGCGCGCCTATCATGCTGAGCATAACCATTTCGGTGAACGGGCAGGCGTAGTCGAAATTCGATTCGCTCTTCGTTCCGTCGATGCACGAATCGATCCAGCCCAGCTGCGGATAGCCCGCGTGCTTCGAGCGTTCGTACTTTTTCGCCACGGGATTCTTTTTCAGCTCTATCATCTTTTCGCGGTCGGTAAGGCGCGAAGCCGTGCCGTAGTGCGTACCCGTGAAAGTGGCTTTCGAGCCCGCCACAAACAGGCAGTTCGAGTTGCGCGGGTCTTTGAGAAATTCCTGCGATACGCCCTTGATTTCGGTCGGACGCAACAGACCGTCGTACCAGTGGAGTCTGATTTTTCCGTTTTTGCCGAGCTTGTTGTCGAAGTCCATAACCATCGATGTCTGCTTCGGGAAACTGTAGTCGGAGAACGCCGTCGATTTTACCCTGAACGATTTCGGGAAGCCGAGGTTTAACGCGCTGTAGGGCGTGTCGAAGAAGTGGCACGCCATATCGCCCGCAGAACCCGTGCCGTAGTTGCGGATTCCGCGCCAGTTGAACGGCAGAATCACGCTGTTATACGGTTGGTAGGGGGCGACGCCAAGCCAGAGCTTGTAGTCGAGCGTATTCGGAACGGGCTGCCCTTCGGGGCGTTTCAAATCGCCGCCCTGCGGCCACATCGGGCGGTTCGTCCACATGTAGATGTCTTCGATTTCGCCGAGTAGCCCCGCTTCGACCCATTCGCGAAGGTCTTTCCAGCCGTCGTGCGTGTGTCCCTGATTGCCCATCTGCGTGCATACACCCGCTTCGTTCGCGAGTCTGCGCAGTTCGCGCACCTCCCAAATGGTGCGGGTGAGCGGCTTTTCGCAGAAGACGTGTTTGCCCTTTGCAATCGCCCACGCGGCGATGGGATAGTGCATATGGTCGGGCGTGCAGACCGCCACTGCGTCGATGTCCCTGTCCATTTTGTCGAGCATCACGCGGTAGTCGCGGAACCGCTTCGCGTTTGGGAACTGCTTGAAGGCTTCGGAGGCTCTTGCGTCGTCTACATCGCAGAGTGCGACGAGATTGGCGTTTTTCGCCAAATTGCCGATTGCCCTTACCGTGTCGAAACCGCGACCGCCCGCGCCGACCACGGCGACGTTGAGCTTTTCGTTCGCGCCTATTTTGCGCGGCTTGCGCGGCGTTGCGCAGGCGGGCAGGAACATTGCCGCGCTTCCGAGCAGAGCCGAATTTTGCAGGAATTGCCTTCTTGTAAACATTGTCTTTCTTTCCTTGTGTTTTTAGATAGCCGACTGCGCCGCGTCGGGGCGCAGTCCGTCTGTTTCGGTATTCGATTTTTTAAAAATTATTTGAACAGTCAACAAGTTTAAGTACGCTCGGCTATATGGAAAATGAAATTCTTTGTATTTTTTCGACATTTTCGACGAAAGAGTCCGCCGAAACAGCCGCCGATATTCTTGTGTCGGAGGGCTTGGCTGCGTGCGTGCAGGTGGGCTCGCCCATAACTTCGTTCTACGTTTGGGAGGGCGAAAAATGCAAAAGCGCGGAATATCCCGTCGCAATCAAGGCGGCTAAGAAAAACCTCGTCCGCCTGCGGAAACGCTTTTTCGAACTCCACGAATACGACTGTCCCGAATGGGTTGTTATGCCCGCCGAAACTTCCGACGGCTACTTCAAGTTCGTCGACCGATGAGGCGCGGTACGGCAGATTATGTTTGCCAAAATGCGCCCTTTTGTTGTATTGAAACACAAAAATGATATATCTTGTTCTGACAGTAATTCTGACTCTCGGCGTGTCCGCGATGTGCTCCACGCTCGAGGCGGCGGTTCTGAGCACCACCGAATTCGAAATAGAGTCGCTCAAGAAAGCGTCGCCGCGGCGCGGGGCGATGCTCGAAAAAAGCGTGCGCAACATCGACCAGACGACATCGGCGATTCATACCGCCAACACCATCGCAAACACCTTCGGCGCGACTCTCGCGGGCGCGCAATGCGCCGCGCTTTTCGGTTCGGGCGCGGTTTCGTCGTACATATTTCCCGCGTGCATTACCGTAGGCATACTTTTCTTTTCCGAAATTATGCCGAAGAACATAGGCATATTCTACCGCCGTCCTATTCAGCCCTACATTGTCTATCCGCTCGAGTGGCTGCGCGTCGTAATGACGCCCGTGGCGAAGTTTACTTCGTTCGTCCTCAGCGGACTCAAGCCGAAATCGCCTCCGAGCGGTTCGAGCGACGACGAAATCGTGATGCTTGCCAACAAGGGCGAAAAGGACGGCGTGCTTACACAACAGGAGCGCGACCTCGTGGCGAATTCGCTCTCGCTCGACGACGTTACCATTTCCGAAATAATGACCCCGCGCACTGTCGTCGAGTCGGCGGACGAAGACCAGACCGTGGGCGAATTTTTCGCCGAACATCCAAGTCCGAATTTTTCGCGTTTTCCGGTTTACAGGGACAACGTCGACAATATAGTCGGCATCGTCCGCCGCCGTGACATTCTCACCGCGATGGCGAACGACCGCCACGACCAGAAAATAGCCTCCATCATGCAGCCGACCACGTTCGTTCCCGAAAACGGCACCGCGCTTGCGGTCCTTAGGCAGCTCATAAAAAAACACCAGCAGATGGGCGTTGTCGTGGACGAATTCGCCTCGCTCACGGGGGTCATAACGCTCGAGGACATATTCGAGCACATTCTCGGCTCGGAGATTTTCGAGACCGACGACATCGCCGTGGATATGCGCGAACTCGCGCGGCACCGAAACGCGAAAAAGAGATAGCCGCGAGCCTCCGAAACAATTTCGACAACCCCATCGCAAAATATGAAAAATTCCGACACCAAACAGGAGAAATCCGAAAAATACATTCCCAGCATGTCGCAGTTGCGCTCGATACTTTCGAAGCTTCCCGATCCGTATTTGACGCTCGACCAGACCGTTCCGATAGCAATCGACGACGACGAGGCAAAGAAAATCGAGTTCGAGCGCATAATCGTGAAAAAGCGCGACGGTTCGAAATCGCCCAAGTGGTCGTACAAAGGCAGGATTTTCATAGACTCCAAATACTACGCCAAAACATCGAAATAGAAAGACGCAGTCAGAATGAAAAACATCGCAATACTATTGTCGGTTTCCGCAATTGCCTTCGCCGTTTCGGGGTGCGCGGCAATCGACAACGTCGAGGACGACGCCAAGCGTACGCCGATAGGCTCGGTAATGACGGGCGAGACGACCGACGCCGACTCCTATATGAAGCGCGTCAGCGAACGCAATCGCGCCGCCGACCGCGACACTTGGCGGCCGCGTTCCGACGAACGTTTCTAGTTCCGCATCCGCGTGAAGACCGACTTCTACAGCCTTTCCAAAGACGCGCTCGCGGGTATTCTGGCGGACGCGGGCTTTCCCAAATTCCGCGCCGCGCAGGTTTTCGACGCGGTATACAAACACAAAGTTTTTTCGCCCGCCGGCTTCCCCTCGATTCCGAAAAACCTAAAGGAATGGCTTGCCGAAAATTTCGAGTTCGCAGCGGGCAAACTCGTGGGCGACAGAAGTTCGGCGGACGAAACGAAAAAATACCTCTTCGAACTCTCCGACGGAAAATTCGTCGAGTGCGTTCTGCTCGAAGCTCCTACCGACGACGGCGACACCAGAAAAACGCTCTGTATGAGCACGCAAGTGGGCTGTGCGTGCGGGTGCAAGTTCTGCGCGTCGGGGCTTAACGGATTCTTCCGCAACCTGACGGCCGGCGAGATGGTCGCAGAACTTCTGCCGTTCGTGCGCGATGAAATCCGAAACGGCAGAAAGACGCGCACGTTCGAATTCGAAAACATCGTCGTGATGGGGATGGGCGAACCGCTGATGAACGTGGACAATCTGCTTGCCGCGCTCGAAGTTTTAAACTCGCCCGACAAGTTCGCGTTCGGCGCGCGCCGCATAACGGTATCGACCTGCGGAATAGCCGACGTTCTCGAAAAACTTGCAGCGTCCGACTTTCCGTACAGGCTTGCGATAAGCCTCCACGGGGCGACGGACGAAACGCGCTCGCGCATTATGCCGATAAACAAACGCTTTCCGCTCGAGCGGCTCATACCCGCCGCCGAGAAGTTCGCGGCGGCGAACGGGCGTATGATTACGCTCGAATACATTTTGATAAAAAATGTCAACGACTCCCAAAGCGACGCGATGGCGTTGGCGAAGATTGCAAGGCGGCTTCACGCGCACGTGAATCTGATTCCGTACAACAGGGTGGACGCGCTCGACTGGGAGAGACCGTCGGGGCAACGCCGTTCGGCGTTTGCGGACTTTCTGAAATCCGAGCGCGTTTCGTGCACGTTGCGGCGCGAGAAGGGCGGCGAGATAGACGCCGCCTGCGGTCAGTTGGTGCTTAGGCGTGGGGATAGCCGAGAGTTTCCTCGGGGCGCGTGAAATTAGCCGAATAAAGGCGTTTCGCTTGTTCGGCTTCGGTCGAGTACTTAAGTACACTCCCATTGCCTCTCTGCGCAAAGCCGCCTTTCTTCGACCAATTTGACGCGCCTAAGCAGCGTAGCTTCGCTGCGTGCGGAGTTTTTTAAACTTGTTTGCGGATTGCCGATTTTTGATTCTACACGCAAAACTCGCTTCGCTCTTTTTTTTCGGGCGGGCAGGGAAGCTCGGCGTTCGCCTTGCTTCCGTTTAGCCACTTCGTAAAGCTTTAGCTTTGCTTCGTCGGTTAGTCTTCTACTTAAAAAATTACTGCGTAATTTTTTTGTGTTTCTAAATTCGGTTTCGGAAAACAAAAAACTAAATTCGGAAATCCGAAGCGATTGAGCAGCGGGGAATCCGCCGCTCAATGCAAGCCTGTAAACAAAAGGCGCGGTTATAACCGCGCCGAGACATCGCAAATAGGAACGAAATTCCGTAGCCGTGCAGACCGCAGCCTGCCGTCGGTTATCATCCTACACGAAAGGAAATCTACCGTTTCTCGATTGTCGGCGGCAGCATATCCTCCGCCGTCAGTCCGCATTCTCGCGCCATCTGCAGGCAGTATTCAAGCTTGCCGAAGTTCGAGTCGCTATTGTTGCTGCCGAACGTGAATTTTACCCCGCGCTTTTTTGCAGCCTTTATGAATTTTGCGTCGGGGATTTTGTAGCGCGCGCTTATCTCCAGTGCCATTCCGCCCTTTACGAGCGCGTCGAGAACCTTTTGCCTCCGCGCGTCAGTCCACAGTTCGGCGTAGTGCGGCTGAAGCGCGGCGGGCAGATAGGTTGCGTTGGCATAGATATTCGCGGGCTCGCCGACAACGCCGCAGATTTTTTCCGCAATCATATCCATATAATCCTGCCTGTCGGAAATGCGCACCTCTTCGGGCTTCCATAGATGTACGCGGTTGCCCTGTCTATCCTCGAAAGTCATAGCGTCGGTAAAGACGTATGCGAATTTGTCGCGAACGGGTTTGCTTATTAGCTTCATCCATTCGCGCCCCTCCGCCTGCATTGCGACAACGTACGGCTCGGGCTTGTTCTTCTCGAGAAATTCAAGCGCGAGCGGGTCTTTGTTTATCGGAAAATCCTTTCCGCAGTTGACGGCTATCGCGTAGTTTATGCCGTATCTGCGCGACTGCGCTTTCGCCTTTTCGGCGTCGAGGTCGCCCTTGAGGTGCACGTGGTAGTCGAGCACGGGGAAGTCCGCCTGATGGAATGCGATTGCTCCGTTTCCGTCCTCGGGGTCGGCGGCGATTATCGTACCCGATTTCTTCGTCTTCCTGATTTTGAAATTGCGCGCGTCGATATACTGCCCCGCGGCGCATTTGATGGCGACTGCCCCGCTTCCCAAAACCGAGTTTTTATTTTGCGGCAGACGGAACGGCTTTTCGGGCTGTGCGTATTCGACAAGCTTGTGTCCGTTTACCGAAACTTCTACGAGATTTCCCGAAACTTTGATATCGATGCGCGTCCATTTGCCGTCTTCTGATATTCGCTTTACGATGTTGCGCACGCCCAGCAGGCTGCCCGTCTTGCGCCACCAAGTTTTCGACTTGCGCGAATTGTCGATTGCAACTTTATAGCCTTTCGAAAGGTCTGAGTCGGTGTGGAACGCGATAAAGCCCGTTGCATTTTCGGCGGTGCGCACTTCGCAGGAAAGCTCGAAATTTTCGAATCCGCCCGAGTTGTTTTCGGGCTTGAGTGCGATTGCCGCTCCCTCGGAAATTCTCAATGATTTGTCGGGCATGGCGACAACCTTTCCCGTGGCCGTCCAGCTGCCCGCCTCCGCAAACGAGAGCGCGGAAAAAAGAAACGATGTAAGTATTGTTGCAATGCACCTCATAATTCAGATTTTCCGCCGCCGATTTTTTCCGTCAACAAAAAAGGCGCGGTGTAAAATTCCGCGCCCTGAAATATGTTTTTCTCGAAGCTTCCGACTATGCCTCCTGCAGCATAGTGTCGGTGAACTTCATAGTTCCGCCTTCCCTGATTTGCCCCGAGATAATCGCCTTCGCAAGCGGGTTTTCGATTTTGTTGTTGATAACCCTCTTGAGCGGACGCGCGCCGTAGAGCGGGTCGTACGCTTTGTCGGCGAGATATTCGTATGCCTTCTTGGTCAGCTCCACCTTGATGTTCTGCGGCTCGAGCCTTCTGTTGAGGTTGTCGATTTGCAGCTTTACAATCTTGACGATTTCTTCGAGCTGCAATGCCTTGAAAATTACGATGTCGTCGATTCTGTTGAGGAACTCGGGTTTGAAGTGCGAGCGCACTTCGGTCATCACGGCTTCGCGTGCGGACGGCGACAGGTTGCCCTTGTCGTCGAGCGCGCCGTCGGTGATGAACCTTGCACCGATGTTGGAGGTCATAATGATAACCGTGTTCTTGAAGTCCACCTTGCGTCCCTGCGAGTCCGTCAATACGCCGTCGTCCATAACTTGGAGGAGGGTGTTGAGAACTTCCGGATGCGCCTTTTCAACTTCGTCGAAGAGCACCACGCTGTAGGGCCTGCGGCGAACCGCTTCGGTGAGCTGACCGCCCTGTTCGTAGCCGACATATCCGGGGGGCGCGCCGATAAGCCGCGCAACGGAGTGCTTTTCCATATACTCGGACATATCGATTCGCACCATATTGTCTTCGCTGTTGAAGAGGGCTTCGGAGAGGGTCTTTGCGAGTTCGGTTTTACCCACACCCGTCGGACCGAGGAACAGGAACGAGCCCGTCGGACGCTTCGGATCCTGTATGCCCGCCCGCGAACGCAGGATTGCGTTCGAAACGCTGTCGACCGCCTCCGCCTGACCGATGACCCTCTTGTGGAGGATTTCTGGCAGCTTGAGCAGTTTTTCGCGTTCGGTTTCGAGAAGCTTTTTTACGGGAATACCCGTCCAGTCGGCGACAATCGCCGCGATTTCGTCGGCGCTTACGCTTTCCTTTACGAGGGCCGACTCGCTCATCTCCTCGCCCATCGCCTTTTTTAGGGCTTCCTCGAGTTTCGGAAGTTCGCCGTATTTGATTTCCGCAGCCTGCGTGAGGTTGTACTCGCGTTCGGCGCGTTCCATCTTCATCTTAGCCGCCTCGATTTGCTCGCGCAGTTTGACCGCCTTGTTTGTGGCCTCCTTTTCCTCCTGCCACTGGGCTTTCATCGCGTTCGATTTCTCGCGCATTTCGGCGAGTTCCCTGCGGACTTCGGCGAGCCGCTTTTCGTCGTGGTTTTCCTTGACGAGCGCGGTTTCCTCTATTTCCAAACGGCGGATTTTTCTCAGGAGCAGGTCGAGGTCTGCGGGCATCGAATCGAGCTGGGTCTTGATTCTCGCGCACGCTTCGTCTACGAGGTCTATTGCCTTGTCGGGGAGCTGTCTGCCCGTGATGTAGCGGTTGCTGAGGTTTGCCGCCTCTACAAGCGCGCGGTCTTGGATGTGCACGCCGTGGAAGGTTTCGAAACGCTCCTTAAGCCCGCGTAGAATTGCGATGCTCGTTTCAACATCGGGTTCTGCCACATAAACGCTCTGGAATCTGCGTTCAAGCGCGGGGTCTTTTTCTATGTACTGGCGGTACTCGTCGAGCGTCGTTGCACCTACGCAGCGCAGTTCGCCGCGGGCGAGCATGGGCTTGAGCATATTCGAGGCGTCCATAGAACCCTCGCTTTTGCCCGCGCCGACAATCGTGTGCAATTCGTCGATAAACAAAATGATTTTGCCTTCGGATTCCTTGACTTTATTGAGAACGGCTTTGAGCCTTTCCTCAAACTCGCCCCTGTACTTTGCGCCCGCAATCAGCGAACCCATATCGAGGGCGAATACCACTTTGTCTTTCAAGCCTTCGGGAACGTCGCGGCGGACTATGCGCTGCGCGAGCCCCTCCGCGATTGCCGTTTTACCTACACCGGGTTCGCCGATGAGAACGGGGTTGTTCTTCGTCTTTCTGGAAAGTATTCTGATGACGCGGCTGATTTCGTCGTCCCTGCCGATGACGGGGTCGAGCTTGCCTTCGCGGGCGAGCTTTACGAGGTCCGCGCCGTACTTTTCGAGCACTTCGTAAGTGGCTTCGGGCGTCTTCGTGTTGACATGCGCCGAACCGCGCATTTGCGATACCACTTCTTCAACGCCCGCGCGCGTGATTTGCAGACTTCTGAAGAGGTTTGCAATTTCGGGCGGTTCGGGTTGTTCGACTATCGCCAAGAGCAGATGCTCCGTGGAGGTGAAGTCGTCTCCCATCTGTTTTGTTGTGGATGCGGCGCGGTCGAGCGTAGCCGACAGCCCCGTGCTTAAATAAGGATCGGTATTGCCGCCGCTGACTTTCGGAAGATTGTCGAGCACGCGGCGTATTCCAAGCTCGAGAGCCGAACGTTTGTCCGCTCCCAACTTGTTGAGAATCGAGCCGACGATGCCGCCTTCCTGCGCAATCAAACTTGCCAAGAGGTGGATTTGAAGGATCTCGGTATTATTGCGCTCCTTCGCAATTTCCCGCGCACCGTTGAGGGCTTCAATACTCTTTTCGGTAAATTTTTCCGGATCGATGTTGCTCATATTGCCTCCTTGATAGCACAATTTGTGCCAATACATAAGTTGTATGTTTGTCAAATAAAATCCGTTTTGCGGCAGTCGACAAGTGGGACATTTTTTTCAACTTTTGTGCCGTTATGTTCCACGACAAAAAAACCGCGGTCTTTCCCCGCGGTCTCGTTGCGATGTATTTGCGCTACGGATTAAAATTTCAGCTCGAAAGTCGCAGTGTCGGTCTTGTTGTCGGGCGATTTGACAAGCGCGAGCTTAACCGAATTGTTGTCGGTAGTGTACGAAACTTTTGCTCCGTCCGCCTTCACCGAAGTGCAATAGGAACTGAGCGTGGGAACGTGCACGGCGACCGTCGTCGGGAAATCCTTTACGAGCGAGACTTTGCCCGTGAGCGTCTTGGTTGCTTCGTCCCATTTTTCGCCGAGAATTTCGAAGCCCGTCTGCGCAACGTGTCTGTCCGTGCCGACGATGCGCGGGCGGTTTACGCTCTTGCGAACCGCGAGCACGCGCACGCCGTGGGCGGGAACGCGCATTTCGTAGGTCGGGTTGAAATTCGTGTAGACTTCGCCAGTCCAAAATTCGTAGCAGGTGTAGCCGCCTTCGGGAATGCCGAGCTCTTGGGCGGTCGCGGTTACGATTTTTTCGGAGTCGCTCCAGTTGAAGAACGCAATTACGTTATATTCGCCTAAAACGGGATGCCTTACCGCTAAATTCCAGACGGGCAGCATGTCGAAGTATGGATACAGGTTCATCGGGCGGACGTCCGCAACGGGCAGCGTCTGCTGAAGCATCTTCATCCGCGCGGGGTCGAGATTGGCGAGCCTGTCGCCGAAGAACGTCAGCTGACCGGGGAGGGCGACGATTGTGGCGGTCGTCCGCGCCTCTTCAAGCGGGAGGTCGCGTACGAGCACGGTATCGGGGTCGGCAATCATCGAGATGTTGTGCGTGAAAATCTGGTTGATTGTGCAGCGTCCCTGCAACAGAACGTTCTTCCACATTACGGGCTTGTTGGGGTGCACGATGTCCGCGCCCGTACGCGCCATTTCGGCGTAGGCTGCCTCGGGGCCCGAAGTATGTCCCTGACAGGCGAGGAAAATGCGGTCGTCGCCGATGCCCCTGCGGAACGCCTTTACCGTAAGTTCGAACGGATTCGGACAGTCGGGATTTTTGAAGCGCGCGCGGATTTCGGGGCGTTCGTAAAGGTGCGCGCAATAGCCTTTGTTGCGCCCCGACATTCCGTCGATTTTGAAGAACTCGTAGCCCCATTCGCGCGAGGCTTTGCGGAAAAGTTTTTCGATGTGTTCGAGTGCTTCGGGCACGGTCGGATCGACGGTGTAAAGCCCGTTCCACGACCAAATCGGCTTGCCGTCGGAGTCGTGCAGAAACCAGTCCTTGTGCTTGTTGTAAAAGTCGGTGTTGCCCGTTCCGTAGGGCGAAATCCAAATTCCCGGGCGGAAGCCGAGCGCGCGGATGTCTTTTGCAAGTTTCGCCATCCCCTCGGGGAACTGCTTTTCGTTCACCTCCAAGTCGAGGTGGTGGAACTTCGATACGGGCAGCTTGTCGGAGTTGCCCTGCCAAGATTCAATCGACCAAATTTCGCACCCGAACGGCTGCAGGAACTTTTGCCCGACGCGCGCCTCCGCCAGATTGTCTTCGGCGGTCGCCTTGTCGAAATAGGTATTCCACGACATCCAGCCCGTGGGAGTCTTGGGGCAGTTTTTGCGGTTTAGCGGTTTGTAGTAGGGAACGTAGCGGTTCTTGTAGTAGTTTTTTACAAGCCCGAACTTGAAGGTTGCCTGCGAGCTTTCGCCGATGTCGCCCGCCATTTTGAGCGCGAAATTTCCGTCCGATTTCGTCGATATGTTCAGGCTTGCCGCCGACAGCTGCAGCAGCGTGTCGGAGGAGGGCGAGAAGAGGGAATCGTTCAGCAGCGAGTCCGCGCCGCCGCAGTTAAGCGCAAGCACGCGCTCGCCACCGGCGGGTTTCGTTCGGCAGGCAAATGAGTCCGCCGCAAACTTTACGCCGCCGTCGAACGCCATTATGCCGCGGTATGCCTGAGCCGTGCGGTGGTAGAAAAGCATTTCAAGCTCGTCGGTGTTTTCGGGGAACACAACGTAGCCCTGTACGTCGCCGCGGGTGTCTACAATCGCCATTCTGTTTTTCACGCCGTCGCGCGAATTGACGATTTTCCAGACTTTCCCGTCGGTTTTGAACGACAGCGTTCCGTTTATCGAAACGCCTTCGTTTTCGGCTTTCAGCGACGAGGTTTTTTCGTCGAACGAAACGTCCCACGCGGCGGACGCAAGCAGCGGCGCGACAAACGCGCACGCGGTAAAAAACAGCTTTCCCATATGAATGTCGGTTGAATGTTGGTTTATCGAAAGGGCGCATTAAAAGCCGCTACCGCCGTTTCGTCAACAATTTTAGGCGCAAAGAAGTTTTTCGGGAAACTACTTGAAAGGCGGCGTATACGCCCGAAACGGGGCTTTGGGGGGCGTTCGTTTTTTTTGTTGCAATAATTTTGCCGAATTGCAGTATGGGGAACTTCTTTAACAAGAAAGAGTATTATTATGGTATCGTACAAAGAATTGGGTCTTGTTAACACGCGCGAGCTTTTCAAAAAAGCAATCGCAGGCAACTATGCGATTCCCGCGTTTAACTTCAACAATATGGAACAAATGCAGGCCATCGTTCAGGCTTGCGTCGAAAAACAATCCCCCGTCATCCTGCAGGTTTCGAGCGGCGCGCGCAAATACGCTAACCAGACTCTCCTGCGCTATATGGCACAGGGCGCGTGCGAATACGCAAAGGAGCTCGGACACGCAATTCCGATTGTTTTGCACCTCGACCACGGCGACACTTTCGAACTCTGCAAATCGTGCGTTGAATACGGTTTCTCGTCGGTTATGATCGACGGCTCGGCACACTCGTATGAAGACAACGTTGCCCTCACGAAGAAGGTTGTGGAATTCGCCCACGCGCACGACGTAACGGTCGAAGGCGAACTCGGCGTTCTCGCGGGTATCGAAGACGAAGTTTCGCACGAAACACACTCGTACACACGCCCCGAGGAAGTCGAAGACTTCGTAAGCAAGACGGGCGTCGACTCGCTGGCCATTTCCATCGGCACATCGCACGGCGCATACAAGTTCAAGCCCGAACAGTGCACGCGCGACGAAAACGGCAAACTCGTTCCCCCGCCGCTCCGCTTCGACATCCTCAAGGAAATCGAAAAGCGCATCCCGGGCTTCCCGATTGTTCTGCACGGCTCGTCGTCGGTACCGCAACAGTACGTCGACCAAATCAACCAGTACGGCGGCAAGCTCGAAGCTGCTGTCGGCATCCCCGAAGAGCAGCTCCGCGAAGCCGCGAAGTCGGCGGTTTGCAAAATCAACATCGACTCCGACGGGCGTCTGGCGATGACTGCGGCAATCCGCAAGGTCTTCGTGGAAAAGCCCGCCGAATTCGACCCCCGCAAGTATCTCGGTCCCGCGCGCGACGAGCTCAAAAAGCTCTATATGCACAAGGTCGAAAACGTACTCGGCTCGGCTTTCAAGGCGTAATGCTTTGACGTTGACGATAATTCTGAAACAAAAAGGCGCGGTTTTCACCGCGCCTTTTTTGTGCCCGCCTTTCTTCGGAATATTCGAATGCGCTTGTCGCCGTTCTATCGCGGTGGAAGGCAAGTTTTCGCGCCGCACGGGTTGTCTGTTGTCTTCGTTTCCGCCTGAATTTGCTTGATTATTATTCTGCGTCTGCGAAAGTTTTTCCAGACAGTCGCGGAGCAGGCATTCGCTCGGTTCGCCGAGAGGAAAGTCCGGACACCACAGAGCGGAACTCCGTTTGAAAGGACGGGACGGTAGCGGAAAACGCAACCGTATGGAAAGTGCAACAGAAAACATACCGCCGCGCAAGCGGTAAGGGTGAAAAGGGGGTGTAAGAGACCACCGCCGTCGGAGCAATCCCGACGGGCAATGTAAACCCAGTTCGGTGCAAGACAACGTAGGATGTGGGGCTGCTCGTCCGCAACACATCGGGTATGTCGCACCCCGCAAGGGGGCGCGGGGTCGGAGCAATCCGCCCGCGCAGATAAATGAATGCCGGCTCGCAAGGACCACAGAATCCGGCTTACGCTCCGCGGCTGTCCTTTATCTTCGAAAACAAAAAGCTCGAGAAATCTCGGGTTTTTCGCTTTCGGGCGTGTTGTGTCCGCCGCCGTTATTTGCCGAGGTTTCTTCGGACGGTTTTCATCAGCATATCGACGTAGCGAATCGGAACGTACGGGTTGCCGTCGATGTTCGAGCCTTTCGTTTCGAAGACGATTTTGCCGTCGGAGATTTCAGCCGACACTTTTGCGTTCTGTCCGCCGTGGTTGATTTCGGCTACGACTGGGTCTCCCGCCGAAACGACCGTCCATTTGCGTTGCTGCAACGCGAGCACGACCGCGCTTTTAAGTGCGGTTTTGTTCGACGCAAAGCCGTCGTAGGTCAGTTTTGTATTGCCCTGCGCCGCCATTGCGTGGCTGTTTCTGGTTGTGGTCGTAGAACATCCCGTTTGGAGCGCGACAACCGCGAGCGCGGCGACCGCCGTAAATATGCATAGAGTTTTCTTCATAATCATTCCTTTTATGTTGAAATGATAAACGCCGCCTGTTTGAGTTGTCAACGCTATGTTGAAAATCTTGGAGGGCATCGGAAAGATATTCCGCATTTTGTGGATGGGCGTTGCGGCGTCGGTATTCGTTTTGTCGAACGTTGTTTTCGTGCTTTTTGCGCTTCCGATTGCGCTTTTGCTTGCGCCGTTTCCGCGCGTGCGCCCGCGGGTGCTTTCGCTGCTTTTGCGCGGGCTTCTGAATTTGATGTTCTCGAAAGCCGCCCCGTTTTGCCGCGTATTCGGGCTTTCCGAAAATGTGCGCAAAGTGCTTGCCGAAAACCGCGGCTCGCTAATTGTCTGCAACCACATCACGCTCATCGATCCGATGTTGGTACTTTCGTTTGCGCCCGATACGGGGGTACTGCTCAAGGGCAAATACGGCAAATGGCCCGCGATATGGTTTCTGCTCAAGTTCTTCGATTTCGTCGCGCTCGACGGAACGTCGCCTGCGGAAATAGCCGGGGTTGCGGAAGCCTGCGCAAAGCTGTTGCGCGGCGGCAAAAGTCTGCTCGTATTCCCCGAGGGAACGCGGTCGCGTTCGGGCAGGGTGGGAGATTTCAAGAATCTGGCGTTCAAGCTTGCCAAAGACGGGGGCTGTAAGGTTGTCGCGTTGTGTATCCGCGTCGACGCGCCGTTTTTTTCGAAGGGACAGAAGGGGATTTTGCCCGCGCGCAAGCCGAATTTCAAAATGGACTGCGCGGGTGTTTTCGACCCGTCCGACTACCGAAATGCCGACACGCTGTGCGCGGCGGTGTACCGCGCGGTTTCGAAGAAGTGCAGGGAGCCGATGTAAATAGACTTGCGGCGCGGCGCGTTGTTTCGATAATCGGGGCAATGATACTCGAACGCGAAGAAATCAAAAACTATCTGCCGCACCGCGAGCCTTTTCTGTTCGTGGATTCCGTGGAGGAATACGAGCGCGGAAAATCGATACGCGCACGCCTTTTTCTCGATCCTAATTTCGGCTTTTTCAGGGGGCACTTTCCCGAAAATCCGATTATGCCTGGGATACTGTCGGTGGAGGCTCTCGCGCAGGCTTGCGGGTTGCTCGTGGCTCTCGACGCGGCGGAATCCGGCAAGTCGGGCGGCAAGCCCAAGATTTTCTATCTGGCTTCGAGCAACGTCAAATTCAAGAAAGTCGTGCGCGCGGGCGAGACGCTCGAGCTTGTCGGGCGCATGACGAAATCGTTCGGCGGGCTTTCGCAGTTTTCGGTCGAATCGCTTTGCGGCGGGGCGGTCGCGGCGGAAGGTTCGCTTGTGCTTGCGGAGGCAAAGTGAGGGTTCTGCTTGTCAGGGGAAATCCGCGCAAAAACGGCGTTTGCGAAAGGCTTGCCGACCTCTTTGCCGCGGGGCTGAAATCGGGCGGCGCGGATGTCGCCGACTTCGACGTTTCGGGCGTTCTGCCGTGCCGCGGATGTTTTGCGTGCAAGCGCGGCGGCGCGTGCGTTCTGCGCGACATTATGGATTCGGTTCTGCCCGAACTCGTTTCCGCCGACGCGCTCGTCTGCGTTTCTCCCGTCTATTTTTATTCGATGAACGCGCAACTGAAGGCGTTTTTCGACAGGTGTTTTCCTCTTGTGAACGGATATTCGTACGATTCGCAGTGCGGGTGTTTCGGGACGCATACGGCGTTCGATTCGCAAAAAAAATTCGTAAGCATAAGCGCGGCATTCGGGCGGCTCGACGGTACGTTCGACGCGCTTTCGCAGACGTACCGTGCAATCGCAGGCTCGATGGGCTTCGACTATTGCGCCGACATCAAACGCGGCGAGAGCGTGTATTTCGGTTCGCTCGGCGAAAGCTCGGTGCGCGTGCGGTGCATTCTCGGTTCGTTCGAAAAGGCGGGAGCGGAATTTGCGAAGACCGGCGCGATTTCGCCCGAAACAATCTCGGCAATGCAGCTACCGATAGCCCCGAGCGACGAAGCCTTTTCCAAACGCGCGGCGGTTTTCTGGCGGGTGCTAAACCGCGAATGATTTGTCTTTCCTCCGTCGGCGCGCGAATTTCGCAAAACAAAAAGACCGCAGAGTTTTCTCCGCGGTCTTTTGCCGTTTTCAGCGCGGTTGCGCCGAGCCGATTACAGATAGAAGTTGTTTCCGATTTCGGGTTTCGCCGCAAGCTCGTTCCAGTTTGCGACAAAGTCCTCTTCGTTCGAGGCGAAAAGCGGCGAAACTTCGATGTCGAACACGGGCACGTTTTCCGAATCGGTGTCGAGCTTTTTGCCGACTTTCGCCAGCCAGCGCGCCGCCTGCTGCTTCTGGTGGTTTTTGCAGGTTGCGGGCGAGTCGAGCCCTTCGGCGTTCTTCACGGGCGAAAATTCGTCGCCGCGGAAGCCTTCGATAATCACGGGCGATTTCGCCATCGGCAGCGCGTCGAACACGAACATTTCGAATTTGATTCCGTTCGGCTTTTCGGGCTTGGTTTGGTTGCCGTTTTCGTCGAGGCACGGAATTTTCTTGTCGGCGCGGTGGAACGGCAGCTTTGTGTCGGTGTTTGCGCCGCCGAGCTTTTCAACAAAGTTGCGGTCGAGGATGTGGATTGCAACGCTACCCGCAACGAAGCGCAGTTTGCCGTTTTCGTCGCGCTGTTTTTGGTATTCGGCGGGAAGGTCGGAATATTCCACTACGCAGGTCTTGCCGTCGAGCGTGCAGAAGTGCCCGACTTTTTCAAGCTCGTACGCTTTGGGAATCATCTTCGACGACATTTCCGAGCCGCCCATAATGTGGAATCCGAGGAAGTACGGGTCGATGATGTTTACCAGCGGATTGTCCACTTGAAAATAGCTGATGCAGTCAACGCCGCGCTTTTCGAGCTCGGCAATTGCGCCGCTGCGGCACATCCCGCGCAGGCAGCCGCCGTGTCCGTCGGGTGTCATCGCGATTTTCGACTTGCTCTCGAGCAGGATTTTTCCGTTGCAGTCGACCGCGGGCATAAGACCCTGTTTGAAGAAAATTACGTCGTCTTTCGGGAGTCCGAAGAAGCCGTTTTCCTCGAAGAACGCGCGGGTGGGAGCATCGTTGATGTGGCTTGTCATAACGAGCCACGGAATGCGTACGCCGTATTTGCGCGACGCCGACAAAATCTTTTCGGCGAACACTTGGAAGAGACTCTTGTGTTTTACGGGCGTAACCTTGTAAAGTCCCTTGGGGGCGTTGAAGCCGAGTCGCGTGCCCTGACCGCCCGCCACAACGAACGCCGCAAGGCGGCCGTCGCGGATCGCCTTTTCGCCGATTTCCTTCGCCTTTTGCCACTCGGCGTCGGCTGTTTTGTCGGCGGGCAGCGGCATATAGGGGGCGGGTTCGAGCTTCGAGAAATCGACCGCGCCGCCCTTGTTTTCGGCGAATACAAGTTCCTTGTCGAGCCGCGCAAGCTCGTCCAAATCGACCTGTTCTAGTTGGGAGAGCAACGCCGACTTTTCGGCGTCGGAGAGTTCTCCGAAATATTTGAATACGTGTCCCTGCCCCGCCTTTTCAAAGCTGTTTTTGAGTTCTTCGACGTTCATGAAATTAGTCCTTCGGGAAGCCGTTGGGGTTGTTCTTGTGCCATCTCCACGCCGTTTCGATAATCGAGCGCACGTCGTTGAACTTGATTTTCCAGTCCAGTTCGGTTTGCGCCTTAATCGAGTTTGCATAGAGCGCGTCGGGGTCTCCCTCGCGGCGCGGTCCGTAGACAACGGGAACTTTCAAGCCCGTGACTTCCTCCACGCCCTTGACGATTTCGAGCACCGAATTGGGCGTGCCCGTCCCCAGATTGTAGAACGACTTGCTGCCCGCAACTTCGAGGTTTTTGAACGCGGCGATGTGCGCACGGCAGAGGTCGTCAACGTGGACGTAGTCGCGCAGACAGGTGCCGTCGGGCGTGTTGTAGTCGGTGCCGAAAATGTTGATTGCGGGGCGTTTCCCCATCGCCGCGAAAATCGTCAGCGGGATGATATGCGTTTCGGGCGTGTGGTCTTCGCCTATTGAGCCGTCTTCCGCCGCGCCCGATGCATTGAAGTAGCGCAGGGCAACGAAACTCAGACCGTACGCGCGCGAGCAGGCTTTGAGGAAGTTTTCCACGTCGAGCTTTGTCTGCCCGTAGGGGTTGATGGGCAGTTGCGGGTGGTCTTCTGTGAGCGGCAGCTTTTGCGGAATGCCGAATGTCGCGCAGGTCGACGAGAACACGAATTTCTTGACGTTGTGCTCAATCATCGTGTCCACGAGCGCGATTACGCCCGAAAGGTTGTTGTAATAATATTTAATCGGATTTGTCACCGATTCACCGACGTTGATAAACGCCGCAAAGTGCATTACGATGTCGATTTTCTCGTTGTCGAGAATTTCGCCAACGAGCTTTTTGTCCTCGAGGTTTCCGAGGTAGAATTTTACGGAGGGCAAGAGTGCGCCCTTGTGTCCGTAAACGAGGTTGTCGAGAACGACGGGCTTGTGCCCCGCCGCAATCAGTTGTCTTACGCAGTGGCTGCCGATGTAGCCCGCGCCTCCGATTACCAATACATTCATTTTTCTTTTCCTGTTAAAATTGTTTTCGGGAGTCGGCGAAATTAGTCCAACGCCGATTTTCTTCAAGAAAAAAGCGCGTCCCTTCCCGACGCGCCCTGCCGAAATTTATACAAGTTTTGCGCCGTCGCCCGACGAGCAGGTGAAGACCGCCGGCTTTTTCCCGAATTTGCCCTCGTAGATTTTCGCCACCTTTTCGGCGTCGGCCTGCGAGAACGATTCGTCGGTCAACGCCATTACCGCGCCTCCGAAGCCGCCGCCGCTAAGCCGCGCCCCGTACACGCCCTTCATCGGCGAAACCGTATCGACGAGGAAGTCGAGCTCTTCGCACGAGTTTTCGAAGAGCCTGCGCGAGCTTTCGTGAGAGGCGTTGAGCAGTTTGCCCACGCCCGCGATGTCGCCCGAGAGCAGCAGTTTCTTGGCTTCGAGAACGCGCGCGTTTTCTTCGATGACGTGTTTCGCGCGGCGGTACACTGCGTCGGACATCTTGTCTTTGACCGCTTCGAGGTCGGCGGAATTGAAAGCTCTCAGAAGCTTTTGTTCGCCGTCGCCCGAGAGTATTTTCGCCGCCTGCATGCACTCGTTGTGCCTTGCCGCGTAGAGCCCGTCGACAAGCGCGTGCTTTTTCGTCGAATTGAAGAGCCAGAAGCGGCAGTTCGACGGAAGCGGGTAGTTGGAAAATTCCTCCGTGAGGCAGTCGATATAGACGATTGAATCCTTTTTGCCGTAGCCCGAAACGCCTTGGTCGAGTATGCCGCAGGGCATTCCGAGAAATTCGTTTTCGCACTTGCGCCCGATTTTCACGAGAGTCTTGAGGTCGGCTTCGAAGCCGTAGAGCTTCGACATTGCAAACGCGCTCGAAAGCTCGATTGCCGCCGAAGAGCTAAGCCCCGCGCCCGATGGCAGGTTGCTGCAGTCGAGCATATCGAAGCCGCAGTCCGCCTTCAGCCCCGCTTCGACGAGGAATTTGAAAACGCCGAGCGGATAGTTCACCCAGTTGAGCTCCTTGGGCTGTTTTGCAGGGTTGTCCAAGTCTACAAAAACCTTGTCTCCGTATTTTGCTCGGGCGAAGCAGAGCTTGCGGTCTGAGCGTTTCGCGAGGGCGACCGTCACAACCTTGTCGAGCGCAACGCCCATAACGTAGCCGCCGTTGTAGTCGGTGTGGTTGCCGATGAATTCGATTCGACCGGGGGCCTGCGCGAGTACTTCGGGCTTGCGGGCGAAGATTTTTTCAAACGATGCCGAAAGCGATTCTTTCATTTTTTTCGTCAATGCTTAGATTTGCGGGGCGGTGAAGAACAGACCCGAGAATGTGATGTAGAGAGCCGCGCAGATTGCCAGAATTGCGATACCCGCGACCTTTGCGCCCTTCGACGACGCGAGGTCTATTGCAGTGTTTTCGGGCATCTGGATTTCCTGCTTGAGCGGCTTTACGAGTGTAAGCAACGCCATAACCGCGAGCGAACACGCGAAGGTAATCGCCATTCTGTTGAGGTAGGCGACGTCGCCGCAGAAGACTTTTAGCAGACCGTAGACCACGGGGCTTGTTATTATACCGAGCACGCCAGCGAAGCGCGGAGCTTTGCGCGAGAACATACCGAACACGAATACCGCAAGAATACCCGGCGAGAGGAAGCCCTGAAATTCCTGAATGAACACGAACACCGTGCCGAGCTTGGGGTTTGCAAGCACGGGCGCAACCAAGCAGCCGATTCCCGCGAACACAAGCACCGCGATTCTGCCGACCAGAACCTGATTTTTGTCGCTTGCGTTTTTGTTGATGAATTTCTTGTAGATGTCTATTGTGAAGATTGTCGAAGCCGCGTTGAGCATTGCCGCAAGCGAGCTTACCACCGCGCCGAGCAGAGCCGCGAAGATGAAACCCCTAAGACCGAAGCCCGAGGGCAGAACCTTCGTGATGAGCAGCCCGAAAGCCGAGTCGAACTTGTAGCCGTAGAGGGTGTTCTTGATTCTGTCGGTTGCGGAGAGTTTTGCGGGATATTTCGCGTTCCACGCGTCGACCAAAATCTTGGCGTTTGCGTTTGCGTCCGCCCAACCCTTGTCGTAGACAAATTCGGTCTTGTAGAGCGAACCGTCTTTCTTTGCGGTTTCGTAGTCGGCGCGGATTTTGTCCATTTCGTCCGCCGAGAAAACGGGCACTTTCGCGCCGTTCTTGGAGGGCGCGTACGAGAAGACCGCAAGGGCTTCGTTTACGTCGTATTTCTTATTGGCGGTATCGAGCCAGTCGAAATAGACAAGCGCGTACGACTTCGAATTTTCCGTGACGATTTTCTTGTCCATCTGCGCCGCCGAAGCTTGGTCGGCGGAATAGAGGTTGAACGCCATGATTCCCGGGACTACGATGATGAACGGAATTATCAGCTTCAGTGCCGCCGCGAGCATAATGCCCTTTTGACCTTCCGCCAAGCTCGACGCGCCGAGCGTGCGCTGGATGATGTACTGGTTGAAGCCCCAGTAGTAGAAATTCGGAATCCACAGCCCTATAATCAGAGCCGTCCACGGAATTTCCGAGTGGTCGGCGGGCATAAACATCGTGAGTTTGTCGTAGTTGAGCGAGAAGAATTTTTCGACGATTCCCGCGTCCTTGAGCGAGTCGAGAACCTGCGGCGAGAACGAAGCCGTCGTCGCGATTTCCGCAACGGGCTTTGCCGCGAACGCTTCGAACGTGAAGTAGGCGATGAGCATTCCGCCGATGATAAGAGCCGTGCCCTGAAGCAGGTCTGCCCACGCGCATGCCTTCAAGCCGCCCGCGCAGACGTACACCGCCGCGATTATGCCGATGCCCCAGCACGCCATTTTAAGGTCGAGCGCGAAAGGCAGTTCCGCCGAGTGTCCGAAAACCGTATCGGCTACGGTTGCGCCCGAGTAGATAACCGCCGTAACGTTTACCAGAACAAGCACCACAACCATCATAAACGACATCACCGAGCGCGAGAGCGCGTCGAAGCGGTATTCGAGAAACTGCGGCACCGTGTAAATTCCGCACTTGAGGAACTTCGGCAGAAACAGGAACGCCACGAAAACGAGCGTAATCGACGCCATCCATTCGAAGCTTGCTATAGCCAAGCCTGAGATGCCCGCCGCGCTTCCGCTCATACCCACGAACTGCTCCGTGGAGATGTTTGCGGCGATTAGCGATATGCCGATGAGCCACCAAGTCAGCCCGCGACCCGCCAGAAAATAACCTTCGCTTCCGTTTTCGCCGCGGCTCTTATACAGACCGACGAAAACGACGGCCGCGATAAAGACGACAAAAACGGCAATATCCATAAATGTGTTGAATGTCATAATGAAGTCAAGATGGCGATGGCGGCGGAATTTGTCCAGCCTTTTCAGCGTGGTTGATGCTTCTCTTTGTTCCCATTTTGGGCTTGTGAAATCGGGCTTGATAGGGCGATTTGCAGAGCAAAGCGCAAATCTCATCCGATAGGGCGTTTCAGTTTTTTGTGGCAATGACACGTATGTTTAATACGCTTACATCGCCACAAAAAACTAAAGCCACCCTCTGAAACCGTAGCCTAAATTACGAAACAAGACGCGATTGGGAGGGGATAGGCGGTTTTTCGCTTGCCGAAAACGCCAAAGGGGGCGACGGTTAAGCCCCCTTTAGGAAAGCGACAAGCCTAAGCAGCGCGGTTGACTCCGCGCGAATTTGTTAAAATTTTGTCCAGCCTTTTGGCGGCTTTCGGCTCAAAAAAAATCCGCCTCGAAGGCGGATTTTTCCCGAAACGGTAATTCGCTTTTTAAAGCGTCAGCAACTGCACGTTGAATTTGGGCGATTTGCTGTTTGTGGGGTCGTAGAGCAGCACAATGCAGCGCGCGTTTTTGGGTGTTGAAATGTTGTTGTGGTAGACGGGAGTCCACTTCTTGTCTACCATTCTTGCGATAATCATTTCGACCGACATTTCGCCGCGCTTTTTGGGCTTGAAGATTTTATTCGCGCCCGCGCCGAGGAAGCTCGGCGAGCCTCCGACCATTATCGCGATGCGCTGCGAAGTCATATTGATGACCGCGATTTTCTCCTTTGGCAGCGCCTTCGGCGAGATGTTCATCGGGTAGAACGATACCGTTCTTCCCGTCTTCATCATCATAGCGAAAAGTTCGTCCGTGCCGAGCGGGATTGTCATTTTCGCCACTTGGCGGTAGTTGTACTTTTTGCCTTCGTCGGTCGCAATTTCGTCTCGGGAATAGAATACAATCGTCTGGGGACCCTTGTATCTTATCGACTTCGAGAACGCTCCCGAGGACACGTTCAACTTGCTGTACGAGTCTCCGTTTTTATACCAGAGCTCGAGCAGTTTGTCGCCCGCGTTCTGTCCGGCGGAGCCGCCGCCCGCGCCCGACGGATTCGGAATAATCATCGCGTTCGAATATCCCCATTTGAATATTTTCAGCACGACATCCACAGTCGGTTCGCCCGCGTTCGTTTCGGGTTGGGGCTGTTCCTGCGCGTAGAGGGCAGAGGAGCACAGGAACAGGAAAATGCAGATTTTTTTCAGCATGGCGTTTGTGTGTATTGCTTGTTGTGTATGTTATATTTCCTTGTCGTTGAGCCAGCGGAACGAGACAATCTTGAAGCGTCTGCCGAGAGCCTTGTTAAGCTCGTTGAGTTCGTCGACGTGTTCGTTGAAGTTGCGCTGGTCGCGCACCGACTCCTGCAAGCCGATTTCGTATTCGCGGTTGCTGATTCGCCACGGTTCCTGATTTTGCGATTGCGAGTCGAAATATTCCGGGACGCGCTGTACGACCATTTCGCACCACGCCTTGCCTTCGACCGAGCCGGAAATCGGGTTGCGGACTTCGCCGTATGCGCGGATTTTGAACGTGTCGGAACGAACCGTAAGGAACGAGCCGAGGCGCGCCAAGAGATCCTGCTGCATAAGGTATGCGGGCGCGCCCGTCGCCTGCGGACCGATTGCGCCGCGCCAGTTTTCCCAAATCTTCTTCGGGTCTTGGAACACGGTACAGTTCTTGTCGGCTTGGAGCGACTCGGACATATTTCGGTTGTTGTCGAGCGAGATGATTGTCTTCTGGTCGGTGTGGAAAGCCGAGTTGATGGAGGTAGAGTCGATTGCCGCCTGCAGAACGCCCTTTTGCGCGTGCGAAATGCGGTGGGTAATCTGGTCGTTGTATTCCTTTTCGAGGTTTTTGCGGTCGTCCTTTTCGGCGGGAAGCGGGATGAGGCTTTCGCCGAGATAACTTTCGGTGTAGCGTTGTTCCGCCGACATATCCGCCACCACGCGGTTTACGAAGTGCGACATCGAGTAGAACGGACCCCTGTCCTTGACGTGTTCGACAATCGCCGTCGCCAACTCTTCGATTTCGTCGAGGTTGAGTGAGCGGAAGCCTTGGAATGCCGTGTCTTCCTGTGTTGCGGATGTATTCGAAGTGAACTCGTCGGCGGAGTAGGGGGCCTGCCAACGGTGGAACGCCGAACTCTGCGACTGATCGAGGTTCACCGACCTGCCCTGATAGTCTCTGATGTCCTGCCCAAAGTATGTCGACAGAACCGCCTTCCACGCGTCCACGCTTGTGGAGTTCACGTTGAATGCGCCGTTGACCCAGAACTTCGAGGCGTTTTCCTCGAACTGGTCCTTGTTTGTGTTGGAGTTGAGGTCTCTGAGCTGCAGGTAGTCTTCGCTGTCCACGCAGTATTGGATACGCGGGTTTTGCGGATACGCAATGCTCGGCGAGAGCGTATTCTGCGCTTCATCCTTGCGGTAGGGCAGGGTCGAGAAGTAGTATTCGTCCCAGAGGGCGTCGTTGAGCTGCCACGACATATCGTAGAAGACGCTTCGGTCTTCGTTGTAGTCGCCGCCTTCGCGCTTGCCGTCGAACCTTCCCATATTGGAGTATGCCGAGCCCGATTCCTGGTTTCTGTCGAAGAGTCTGCCCGAGCCGTCAATCCACATAACTTGGTATGCGCGTTCGGGCGACATGCGCGCGGGGCAGAGCGAATTGCCTATCGCCACCGTCGGCGAGAGCGCTTCGGGGGTTTGCAAACCGTAGGAGCGTTGGAACATATTGCTGTTGACAAGGCTCGTGCTGTCGGTCTGTCCGAGCCAAGATACCTGACCGAAGTTCTTGCCCACGCCGAACGAGAGGTTGCCGCCCGCGAGATTTGCGGGGTTGGAGACAACTTCGGTTTTTCTGAGCGCGTGGACAATCGGGGCTTGGTACGTGCCGATTTCCTCGCGCAAGCCGATTCTGACGTTGCCGTCCGACACGCCCACAAGGTTGTGTCCGACGTGCTTCATACCCGTATCCGTACCGTATGCGGGGTTTGTAGACTGCACGTATTTGCTTGTCGCCGAGAGTGTGTTGTAGATGTTGGGCGCGCCCGAGGGCACGGTTACGTTTCTGCCCGAACCGTCGGCGTAGTAGCCCGTCGCCGTGATGTTCGAGTTCACGAACGGACGCACGTTGAAGAACGGCTCGTGTCCCTTGATGTTGTCGGCGTAGGGCAGCGAGAAAATCAGACCGTAGGGAACGTAGTCCGTAGTGTCGTTGATTGCCGAATAGAGGGACGAAGCGTAGTTGTAGTTGTTTCTGTCTATGCTCAGGCTTCGGTTGTTGGGAACGGAACGCGGGAGCGAGTCGCCCAAGCCTTCGGTGTCGGTGGAATAGCCCCTGTCCATCGAGGGTCTGAACGACGACGAAAGGTTTATCATTCTGTCGTAGCGTTTCCAGTAGTTCGCCGAGTGGCGGCGCGGGTTTACGCTAAGCCAATTAAGATAGTATCTTACCCTGTGCACGGGCAGCTGTCCCGCCGCGGCAGTGTCGTCGATAAAGCCCGTGTAGCCCTTCGCCTCCAATTCCTGGTCAACCTGCGCGAAGTAGTATTTGGAGGTGCTTTGGTCTCTTATAAACGGCTGGAGGGCGAGATCGTAGCCCGACTTCGTTTTCACCGTACCTACAGCGTGGTAGTTTGTGTACACAAAATAGTTTTCGGCTTCGCCCGTTGAAGTATTTACGCGCGTGCCCGACATCGAGGGGTCGGGGAAGCTGGGCTGGCGGAAGCAGAAGAAGCGGTAGCCGCGCATATGCAGCAACGATGGACCGAATACGGGTGTCGTGTAATCATAGTCTGCGCCCGTTGTGCTGTTGTTCGAGAATTTAGCGAATTCAAAGCCTTCGCGCTTCCAAATCCAGATGTCGAGGTTGAGCCTTATGTATTCGCGGTCGTGGCGGTGTACGGGCGTCCAGAGCAGCGAGTTTTGGTATTGGCTCGTGGATACGTTCGAGCAGTCTCCGAGTCTTGCGTAGTCGAGCGTGTATGCCGATATGCCGTAGCCCAGCGGCGTCATATTGAACTGCGCGCCGAACGGCTTGAATATCATTTCCTGCCCCACTTCCTTTTGCGGATACACGCCTTCGATGTCCTGCATATCGATATACAGATCGTTGATGGTCTTCGAGACTCTCGCGCCCGTTACATCGTAGATTTCGAGGCGGTTTATGTCGTCCAAGTCGAAGAGCACGTATTTTGCCTGATTGCCGAGGCTTGTGTCGCCCCTGTACCACGGCTTGTCGTCGTTGTACTTTGCGGCGTGTTCGGTTTCGGGGTGGGGGATGTCTACATAAAAACAGCCGCCGAGTACGCCGCCGTCGTCAAGCCCGTGCATCATGGCGTTGCGCTCTTCGTAGAGGCTCTTTGTGCGCGAGTATTCGATTACTCCGTTGGGCCCGTTCTTTTCGGAGTCGCTTGCGCTGCCCGTCTTAGTGGGGTCGCCAACATAGGGCATAATTTTCTTCATCGAGAAAATCTTCGCCTTCCCCGGTTCGATGCCCTTGGAGTCGTACGCCATAAAGCGCAGGTTTGCGTCGTCGTACTGGTAGATTTTCGAGGCTTTGTCGGGGTTGCGCGCGTCGATTGAACGCTGCGAGAAGAACAGGAACGCCTCGCGGTCGCTTTCGCTCTTCTGGATTGAGTTGAAGTACGAACCGTGCGTTACGCCGTAGATAATGCTGTTTAGGAACAGCGGGATTCTCGCAACGCGTGTTGTAACTCTGCCGTTTGCGTTGTCTTCGGCGCGCGACGGCAGAATGTTGCCGTCGTCGACAATGCCCATCCAGTGGTTTTTGTAGTCGGTGTCGTACACTTGGATGTCGGCGGGGGCTATCATATTCTTCATTTCGCTTCGGCTCATATCAACGAGTGTGCCGTAGCCGAGCGGATATGCGGGAACGTTTCCGCTGCCCGTGGGGAAGCCCTGATAGAACCCCGTGTATCGCGAGAGCATCCAAGTTCTTGGATATTCGCTTGATGTCGGGAAATAGGTATTGGTGGCGCTGTGCGTGTGGTTTGTATTCAGCCAGTTTGCGCCGAGTCGGAACGGAACCATAAAGCGGCGCAGGTCGAGGCTGTTGACGTTGTTGCCCACCACGCTCGGAGCCATCGAGGGCATCATTTCGGTGCGGAGGTCGCGCAGGCACTGGAAGTACTGCCCGGTTTCGTAGCCGATTGCAAAGCGGAACGCGCCCGTCTGGTGTCTGAACTGACCCCAAACGCGGATTGCGTAGTATGTGTCGCCCTTGATTTTTACGTCGTAGGGATTGTAGAGAATCAGGAGCGGCATAATGTGCAGGCGCAAGCCGTATTTCTGACCGCCGTAGTTTACGAAAGTGGGAACGTAGAAAACCTGAAAACGTTTGACCACGGGCTTCAAGCCCCAGCGGTCGTCGGTCTGGACGCGGGTGTCGTGCAGTTCGCGGTCGGCGAGGTCTTCGACGCGCGTGTTATAGTAGGAGCGCAACTGGTCCCAAAGCGGGCCGCCGGGGTCTTTCCAGAGGTAGCGGTCGTCGTAGAGGTCGGAAATCATCCTGACGGCGGAGAGGCTTTCGGCGTCGTGCGTGTTTTCGTGGCCGTACATCTGCGGACCGAAAATGTGCCCCATACCCTTGAGCTTGCGGTTGGGCTCGCCCGATTTGTTCGGGTCGATGTGGTATTTGTATACGTTGTCCTTTACGAGCGGGTATGCCGTGGTTTTGAAGTCGTAGCCCGCAACGCCGTAGGGGCGTTCGAAATATTCGGGACCGTTGTTGTTGTCGTTGTCCGAAAGCTCTTCGTCTTCGTTGCCGTAGTCGGAACGGGTAAGACCGAGCGAAAGGTCCTTCTTCAAGCCCCCGTCGCGCACGTTTACGAGCAGACCCTTCGTGTTGAACGACGCTCCGTGGAAGAACATTCTCGAGAGCAGAAGGGTATCGGGCAGATTGCTCGATTTGAAAATGTCGAGCTGCTTGATGTCGTCGAGGTTTCTGATTTGCGCCATCGAAGTGTTGTCCGCGCCGTCGTTGAAGTCGAAGTCGAACGCCTTTTCGCCCGCTCTTCCGCCCGCCCCGGGGACGGTCATACCGTGGATGCCCGAGTAGAACGGCAGGCTCTGCACGCGGTAGTTTATAGACTGCGCGTGTTCGAGCATTTCCTGCGAGGCAACCGCGTTGAGCGAGGCCTTCTGGTTTTCGTCGGAGACCCACCAAGCTATGCGGGTTTGTTTGCCGTCGGAAATGATTTCGCCCGAAATCGGGTTCGGGTCTACGTCGAGGTTTACGAGCGGCACGAGAACGTCCCTGTCGGGGCGCGCCGCGCCGTATTGGTCGGAGTACGAGCCCGAGCTCACCGCGCGCACGAAGTTGCCCGATTCGAGGCTCGATGTCGGCAGATATTTGATGTCGGAATAGTTCCTGCTGTTGGGCGAACGGAATTTGTTGCCCGATACGAGCCAAGTCAGAGCCTGTTGGACGGTTTTCGTAACGTATTCCGAGCGGATTTGCTCGCGCTTCTGCTTGTCGGGCGAGTAGCCCCTGCGCGAGTCCCACACGCCTACCCAGTAGCGGTTTTGCGACACCGCCATGTCGTCGATTCTTTCGGCTTCCTCTCGGTCGATACTAAGCGGGGTAGACCACCAGTCGTAGCGTTGGTCGTTGTCGAGGTCGGTTATTCCGCCCGCGACGGAGTCGTCGAACATCATCGCGTTCGCGGTGATTCGCTGGTCGGGGCCCAATGCCGTCTGGACTCTGCCCATCGCCTGATATGCCGCGAACTTCGCGGCCTGTTTTGCCTTGAAGTCGTTCATGCTTTGGCGGCTGAGTCTCATCTGCATTTGAACCATCGTCGCCAGTGTGACGATGAGCAGAACCATAAAGCCCATCAACGCAAGCGAAAGCACCAGCGCAAAGGCTTTTTTCTGTGAAAGCTTCTTGCAAGTTTTGGGGGTATAAACAAAAGATTGCGTCATAGTTGAAAAGCTATTTTGACAGTATAAATAAGGCAAGCAATTTTTTTCGTCAGAATTGCCCGCATATCGACACCGAAAAAACGGCAAAAGCCCGAGTTTTTTCCTCGGGCTTGCGCTTTTCCGCTTTTTCGAATCGCGGCTATTTCAGCAGGTCTACAAACTCCTCCTGTATCACGAGGGCGGCGATTGAGTCTATTTCGGTGTCGATTTGCGACATTTGCGCGAAGTCGTCGGCGGTGATTGTGCCGCGCGGCAATGTCGCCTGCGCCGTCGCCCCGAGCACCGCAAACGCCGCGCACGCCGCGACCGCGACAGCCGAAATGCACGCAAAAACCGATCCGACAACCGCGGGTTTTGCCGATTTTATCCGTTCAAGCGTCCGCTCCGTGATATCGGGGAACGGGCGCAGCTTCGCAAGGAGCGAGTCGGCTTTCGCATCGTACGCGGCATCCGCCGCAAGCTCGGCGCGAACCGAATCGGCAAGCGAGTCGGCAAAATACGGCGAAACTTTGGGCGCGTCCGCGCGCAGAAGCGCGTCGATGCGTTCGTCGAGAGAGTCGAAATTGTGGTTGTCTTCGTTTCTATATTTCATTTTTTTGACGGGTTTTCGGGTTATCGGCTTCCCTGAGGGCTTCGCGTAGCCTGTTGCGCGCGCGGTGTATCCACGTTTTGACCGACTGCACGTTGGCTTTCATTATGTCGGCTATATCTTCGTAGGAAAGCTGCTGCTGCTTCAAAAGCAGAATCGCGGTGCGCTGGTTTTCGGGCAGTTCCTCCACGGCGGCGTAGAAAATCTCCTCTAGCTCCGAAAGCGACGAGTCGCGCGGGTCTTCTGTCTCGAAAGTCATATCGGCGGGGTCTGTGGCGTCGGCGGGGCGGCGCGCCGACTTGCGGAATTCCGAAATCAGCACGTTGCGGGCGACGTGGAAAAGATATGTCGAAAACTTGGCTTTCGGCTTTCCGCCTTCGCCGTCGCGTTCGAGATATTCGGCATACGCGGCGCGGGCGCGGAAGAGGTTCAGGAAAGTCTGCTGCGCTAAATCCTCCGACGTGTGGAGATCGCCGCACGAACGGAAGAAATAGTTCATAATCGGCTTCTGCCACTTCCCCACAAGCATGCGGAAAGCGTGCTCCGAGCCGTCGGCAACCTGAAGCATAAACGCAATGTCTTCGTCGAATTTTTCGACTTCCGTCTTTTGATTGGTCTGCATTCGTTCCGCCTGCAACATTGTTTCCGCTTCCGTATAATTGCGTTTTCAACCGTATCGAACGCCCGCGGAGCGGTAAAGTTGCACGAAATCGAAAAAAAATGAAAAAAAAAGCTGGAATGCGAGCAAAAAACCGTTAACTTGCATCATTTTAATTTTTTAAACAAAGAAATCCGAAAGAAGTAAACTATGAGCGGACTCATTCAATGGACATCGAAAGCCAAGCATAAGGCAGGTAAGAAAAGCGCAGGGGCAAAGCCCAACGCGCGCAGACAGAGACTTTTGGCGTCTCGCAAGCGCAAGGTTCGCGCCAGCGCAGCCAAGGCT
>CASFDK010000003.1 GCA_949293415.1 uncultured Verrucomicrobiota bacterium | reverse complement strand
AGCCTATGGATACAGAAACTTTGAAAATTACAGATTGAGAGTGCTCGTAGAATGCGGAGTGAAACTATGAAAGACAAATCTAAAAAATCAACCTATTCCACAACCTTTGGTGTTGACCCGTTCAATTTTGTTGCGGTTTTTCTGAAATGGTGGAGCCGATGAGGTTCGAACTCACGACCTCTAGAGTGCGATTCTAGCGCTCTTCCAACTGAGCTACGGCCCCCAATTCGTGCGCGGGGCAATTGCCCTTTGCTCTTGTCTGCTTTTCTTAAAAATCGTGCTCAGAACGGGACTCGAACCCACACGGCTTTCGCCATACGCCCCTCAAACGTACGTGTCTACCAATTCCACCACCTGAGCGATTTTTAAAGCTCCATATATGTAGGTTTTTCCGCGCTATTGGCAAGCATTTTTTTTCCGTTTTTTAAACTTTTTTCTCTCGATTTCTTAGATTCTACAAATTCGCAACTTGTGGGATCTGGCTTGCCGCCGTTCGCTCGCGGATTTTCTATTTCAGTGTGCGGATTTTCGACAAGACAAGTCCCGAAATACGCGTAAGCAATCCCAGCGGTATGAATTTTACTGCCGCGGTCTGCAGTTTGTTGAGTTTGCCGACCACCTTTAGGCTTTTGTTTTTTGCGAGCGCGTCAAGTGCCGCGTACGCCACGTCGAACGGCTTATGTCCGAAACCGCTCGGCAGTGGCGGGGTATCGAAGCCCGCCGCCTTGAAGAAATTGCTCGATGTCGGTCCGGGGGCGACACACAGGCATTTGCAACCGAGTTTTCGAAGTTCGTAGCCCATTCCGAGGGTGAAGCTCATTACGAATGATTTTGTCGCCGCGTATACCGCGAGGTTAGGGCACGGCTGGAATGCTGCGGTGCTTGCCACATTTATAATAGAGCCTTTCCCCGCGATAATTGCCGCTTTCATTTCGCCGCACATTTGCACTACTGCGCGGACGTTGAGGTCTACCATATCGCAGTTCCGTTCGGTAGACGGTGCGGGAAACTCGCCGTATGCGCCGAAGCCCGAGTTGTTTATCAGCAAAATTCGCGGCGAGGGGGCGTCGACGGGGCGTCCGGCGTTTGCGAATTCGAGCACTTTTTTTACGGCTGCGGAAATTTCTTCGGAATTTTTCAGATCGCACGGAACATTCAGGAAGTCTTTGCGGTCTTTCAAATACGACGGAAAGGTGCGCGATATGTTGCAGAGTTTTACATTGGCGAGCGGGTCGATTAGTTCGGCGAATCCCCTGCCGATTCCGGAGGTCGCTCCCGTGATTGCGATGCAGTCGTATCGCGATATTTCGCGGGCGAGGAAATCGCGTTTCGATTGTCTTATTGATTGCGCTTTTTTCTCCATTTTTTGCTTGAAATTTTCGGATCGAATTTCTACCATGACCTCGTTCGGTCGGTGCTTGGATGTTTCCGAAATTAAGCGAAAAATCCGCGGAATTTCAATCCAATAATCGCCCCGAACTTGCGTTCTTTTGAATTTTAAAACAGGCGCGGCATTACGATATTGTAATGCGGCAAAATATTAACAGGTCAGGCGCGACCGACAAACCTCGGCAACGCGCCGCCACAAAACCCGAAAGGAAGAAATGAACGAAAACGACATCATCATATCAGGACAAAACTTGGAACTTACCGACGCTCTCAAGCAGAGTGTGGTAAACAAAATGTCCAAATTGTTCACCCACGATGAGCGGATTATAAGGCTTCGCATAGAGCTTGCGTACAAGCCCAACAAGAGCAGGCACAACGAATTTTCCGCGAAGGGGCACATCGAAATTCAGGGGCCCGATATGGTGGTGAGTGTCGAGAGCGACGATATGTATAAGTCCATAGACGAGCTTATCGTGAAGTTGACGCGCAAAATCCGCCGCCGCCACAGGCTCGAGAGAATCAAGCGCGGGACTTTGCACAAGGTGGATATTCCCGCTGCGCTCCCGAAAGTTTAGCTGAAAATCTTTCGACAAAGCCCGCCGCGAAAATCGGCGGGTTTTTTGTCGATTCATTCCGTCCGAAAAATCTCGACAACGGCATTCGGGTTGCGCAGTATCGGACGTATCGACTGAGTTTATGGGGGGGAGGTTTCCTATGTTTTGCGGAAAGTTTTTAGAAGCGTGTTCGGCGGCTAAATTGCGGTCTATATTCGGCGGAATTGCGGTGTTGTCGCTTTTCGCGCAGCAGCGGCTTTGCTCTACCGAAATTTTGGCTTCGCGCGCCGACACGTTCATAGCGGAGGCTGCCGCCGATTCGGAGTTGTCGAAGTCGAACTTCCTCGCCGTTTCGAACCGCAGGGGCGAACGGGCGATAGCCTACATTCCGTTCGAGTTCGACGCGCCCGCCGTCGGGCTTGTCGCGGCGCGCGACGAAATCATATCTTCAAAGCTCACTTTGTTTGTGAAAAAAATACCCGATTTGCCGAAGTCGGAAAATCCGCCGTCGGCTGGCGGCGCGGCGGCTGGCGCGGTTATGGATTCCGCCGAATCGGACGGCGGCATTTCGGAAAAGCGTTCGCGGATAACCGAACGCGCGGAGGCGGAAAAATCGGGGCGGGGTATGTCGGGCGGCGCGGCGGATTCCGCCGATTTCGATACGTCCGAAAATTCGGGCGCGGTCAAGGACTGGCGAAAGTCGGATTCGAAAATACGCATAGAGGTTTTCGCGGTTGTGGACGAGGAGGTTTTCGAGCCGAATACGAAGAATTTTAGCGTTTCGTGGAGCGGCAAAAACGCCGCTGTTGCGCCCAAGCACAACGGTGTGGACGACAAGCTCGATACAGTGGGGATGTACAAGCTCGGCGAAATCGTTTTTGATTTGCAGTCCGACAAGTACGACGACGGCGACCGCGTTGAATTTTCGAGCGACGAGCTTACCGAATACCTTTCGTTCGCCTACGGAATAAACACTGCGCGGGCAAAAAGCCCCAAGTTTCGAACGCCGCTTGTAAGGCAACGCTACGGCGCGATTGTTTTGCGCCAGATTTCGGGGCCGTGCGAGGTGTATTTCCATTCGGCAAACTCTTTCGGGGACGATTCCGCAACCCCCGAAAACGGCGGAGTTGTCGAACGCGAAGCGGATTCGGAGGATGGGGTCGATTCCGCGCGGGAGAAGCCTTCGGCGGGAAAATCGGGCGGGGATGTCAGTTCTGGCGATGCGCCGGAAATCGCGGCTGATGCGCGGAATTTCACTGGAGCGTATGACGGGTCGGTTTCGGATTTCGGAAAGCCGGTTTCGAGAAGATTCGTAAAGGCTTCGGAATGGGCTTCGAAAACCGCGCCGAGCTTGTCGGAAAACGTGCGCGAAAATCTCTCGAATATTTCCGAAAATCCGCAGTCGGCGGAAGCCGCGGCTGGAGCGGTTTCCGGTTCCGCCGCAAAATCGGGCGATACGGCAAAGACGGAGGAGAGCAACTCTTCCGCCGAAAAAATATCCCCACTGGAAACGCCCGAAGAGGACGAAGACGCCGACGTTCGCCCGCGAATCGATTTCGAATTTCGGATGACGAATATGGAAGCCGCCGATTTCGACAACGGGCAGTCGGGCGATTGAGCGTTTTTTGTAGTTCCAAACGTCGAAAAATTCGGAACACTATCCGGATTTTTTTGTCGATATCTGCGGAAACAAAAACGCGTTAAATTTCGGAAACATAATTCCGATTCATTCTAAAACTTTAATCAAAAAAAAACAATTATGAGTACAAACCTCAGCGAAATAAACGACAAAGTAAAGGCGGCGTCCGACTGGACATTTCTTCTTCGAAAGGAGATGTCGAAAGTGGTGGTCGGGCAGAAATATCTTATCGACAGACTTCTGACCGGCATCCTCGCCAACGGGCACGTTCTTTTGGAGGGCGTTCCGGGGCTTGCGAAAACGCTTGCGGTAAAAACGATGGCGTCGGCGATGGACGCAAAATTCAACAGAATCCAGTTCACGCCTGACCTGCTACCGTCGGACATTGTGGGCACGCTCATTTACAACCAGCAGAAGGGCGAATTTCTCACGCAGAAAGGTCCGATATTTGCGAACATAGTGCTTGCCGACGAAATCAACCGCGCGCCCGCAAAAGTGCAGAGCGCACTGCTCGAGGCGATGCAGGAACGTCAGGTTACAATCGGCGGAGAAACCTTTTTGCTGCCCGAGCCGTTCCTTGTTCTCGCGACGCAAAACCCCATCGATCAGGAGGGAACTTATCCGCTCCCCGAGGCGCAGGTGGACCGTTTTATGCTCAAGCTTAAAATCGGCTATCCCGACAAAAAGGAGGAGCGTATCATTCTCGATTTGATGGCGAAAACGCGCATCGTCGAAAGCGTCAACACGGTTGTTACGCCCGACAAAATTCTGAAGTCGCGCGAAATCGTCGACGAAATCTACATCGACGACAAAATCAAGGACTACATTGTAGACATTGTGTTCGCAACCCGCGAGCCCGAAAAATACGGGCTTGCCGAGCTTAGGGATTTCGTGCAGTTCGGCGCAAGTCCGCGCGCGACAATAGCCCTCACGCTTGCGGCGAAGGCGCACGCGTTCCTCGAGGGACGAGGATACGTCGTTCCGCAGGACATCAAGGACATCGCGCCCGACGTTCTCCGCCACAGAATAATCGTCACCTACGAGGCCGAGGCGGAGGGAGTTTCGAGCGAGGAGATTGTCGAAAAGGTGCTCTCTCGCGTCGCCGTTCCCTAATAAATCCGCAGGAAGCCGATGCTTATGGGCGACAATATTTCAGAGATGCTCAAAAAGGTGCGGCAGATTGAAATCCGCACCAACAGGCAGGTCAGCGACGCGCTCGCGGGGGCGTACCACAGCGTTTTCAAGGGGCGCGGTATGGACTTCGAGGAGGCTCGCGAATACCAGTTCGGCGACGAAATACGCTCGATAGATTGGAACGTAACCGCGCGTACGGGCAAGGCGCACGTCAAGAAGTACCGCGAGGAGCGCGAGCTTACCATGATGATTGTCGTGGACCTTTCCGCGAGCGGCGGCTTCGGAAGCGGCAGGGAATCGAAGCGCGAAATCGCCGCCGAGATTGCCGCAACGCTTGCTTTCTCGGCGTCGCGCAACGGCGACAAAGTGGGGCTTGTGCTCTTCACGAAAGAGGCGGAACACATCATTCCGCCGCGCAAGGGGCGCAGGCACATTCTGCGGATAATCCGCGACGTTCTCGCATTCAGCCCGCAATACAAAGGCACAGACATTTCCGCCGCGCTCGACAAGGTGAACAGAATGCTCAAGCGCAAGACGATTGTCGCACTCGTTTCCGATTTTTTGCAGGGACCAGACGGAACGCTTCCCGACCCGGCAGATAAGTCGAAGTCGGAGGTCTTCAAGGCTCTCGACATAACGAACCGCCGCCACGATCTCGTGTGTTTCGAGATAGTCGATCCGCGCGAAACGGTTCTGCCCGCGCTCGGAGTGATAACGCTTGAAGACGCCGAAACGGGCGAGATTGTTTCGCTCGACACATCAAGCGCGGCGGTCAGAAAAACCTACGCCGACATCAACGCAAAACGTCTTTCCGATTTCCGCCGCGCGCTCGCGCGTTCGAACATAGACCTGCTCGAGGTGGAGACCGACAAACCGTTCATAACGCCACTTCGGAAATTTTTCGAACGCCGCGCAAAACGCCAATGAAAAAACTTTTTTCGATACTTTCAATTTCCGCATTCGCCTTTGTCTCTTGGGCGCAGACACAGCAGCCCGCGCCGCAGGCGATTGCGCCCGCCAACGCGCCGTTTGCTCGTCAGTTTGCAAATCCGCTCGGGCAGCAGGTAGTACAGCCGTCGCAGGCGGAGCGGACAAAGCCCGATCCCGAAAAGTTCGCAAAACTCTTTCCGCCGATAGAGGGCGCGACGGACAAAATCGGCGCACCCGTCTGGCGCAACGCTCTCTACGCGGCAGCCGCGCTTCTGGTTCTCTCGGCGGTGGTGCTTGCGTTCGTTTTGCGCCGCCGCAAAGCTCCCGAAATTCCGCCCTACGAAAAGGCGGTGGCGAGAATCGGGATGGCGGAAGCCCGCGCCGCGAATACAGACGCGAAAACTTTTGCCGCCGACGTAAGCCAAGCCGTGCGCGACTATATCGAAGCCGTCCACAATATTCCCGCGCCTGAACGCACTACCGAGGAATTTCTGAAAATCCTCGCGTTTTCGGACACGTTCGACGACGAAAGCCGCGACCGTCTGCGCGAAATTCTCACGCTTTCGGATATGGCAAAGTTCGCAAGGCAGTCCTTCAAAGACGAAGAAAAAACCGCCCTCGCAAAGAGCGCGTTTGCGTTCGTGGACGGCGACAACGCACGTTTGAATGCGCCCGAAATGAAGCCCGCGCCCGAGCCGGACAAAGCGGAAACGGAGGAAGTAAAATGAACTTCGAATTTGCAAATCCCGAATTTCTCTGGCTGCTGTTGGGGCTGCCGATTTTGGCAATCCTGCGCGGCGCGGGCGGCAAGAGCGGCTCGCTGATATTTTCGAGCGTGGCGGTCGCAAAAGACGCGGCGAAGCGCAACAGGGCTTCGGCGGGCTTCTGGCGGTTCTCGCTTACGCTGCTTGCGCTTGCGCTGCTGATTGTGGCGTTTGCGCGTCCGCGAATCGGCATGGGCTACAGCGAGCGCGAGGAGAGCGGCATAGACATAGTGCTTACGATAGACGTTTCGGGTTCGATGGCGGGGCTCGACTTCTCGGAGTCGCGCAGCCGCCCGCTTACGCGTCTCGAGGCGGTAAAGGAGGTTGTGGACACGTTCATCGAAAAGCGTCCCAACGACAGAATCGGGCTTGTCACATTTGCGGCCAACTCGTTTCTGGTTTCGCCCATGACTCTCAACCACGACTGGCTGAAGAGGAATCTCGAGCGCATCGAAATCGGGGTAATCGACGCAAACAGAACGGCGATAGGTTCGGCAATCGGAATGAGCGTAAACAGACTGCGCGACCTCAAAAACGCGAAGTCGCGCGCGATAATCCTTCTTACCGACGGCGAAAACAACGCGGGCAAAATCTCGCCCATAGCCGCGGCGGAGGCGGCGGCAACGTACGATACGAAAATCTACACAATCGCCGCGGGACGGAGCGGAATAGTGCCCGCCGCCGCGCTCGACGAAAACTCGCGCGTGGTGCGCGACCGCGCGGGAAACCCCGTGTACGGCGGCGATATGCGTAGCGAAGTCGACGAGGAAACCCTCAGGCAAATTTCGGAAATCACGGGCGGAAAATTCTACCGCGCAACAAACCTAAGGGAGCTTTCGCAGATTTATTCGGAAATCGACAAGCTTGAAAAGACTTCGGTAAAACTGCGCAACTTCACGTCGTACCGCGAGCTTTTCCAATGGTTCGCGGGCGCGGCGGCGGCGGTTCTCGCCCTAAAACTGGTACTTGTAAACACGAAATTCAGAATACTTCCATGAGTTTTCATTCAATCAACTGGCTTTACGCGGGCGTTGCGGTGCTTGCAATTACATTGCTGGTTTACGCGCGTGGCGAAAGCGTGCGGCGCAAATTGCTTGCGCGGTTCGCCTCGGCAAAACTTCTGCCCGAGCTCTCGCGCACGGTCAGCCCCGCGAAGGTTTTCGTAAAAAAGACGCTGTTCGCGCTCGGACTTTTTGCGGTTTTCGTCGCCCTCGCGCGTCCCCAATGGGGCTACCGTTGGGAGGAAACAAAGTCGCGCGGCATCGACGTTATTTTCGCAATCGACACCTCGAAAAGTATGCTTGCCGAAGACGTAAAGCCGAACCGCCTCGACCGCGCAAAGCTTTCGGTGCTCGATTTGCTCGAATCCATCGGCGGCGACAGAATCGGAATCGTAGCATTCAGCGGTCAGGCGTTTTTGCAGTGTCCGCTTACGCTCGACTACGACGCCTTCAGAATGTCGCTCGAGGCTCTCGACACGAACGTAATCCAACGCGGCGGCACGAATATTGCGGCAGCCATAGCCGAGGCGGCTTCCGCTTTCGCCCGGACATCCAACCACAAAGTGATTGTGCTCATAAGCGACGGCGAAGAGCTTGAGTCGTCCGCCGTGGAACGCGCCAAAAAGGCTGCGTCCGACGGCGTAGTAATCTACACGCTCGGCGTCGGCGGCACGCGCGGCGAGGCTATTACCATTCGCGATTCGTCGGGCAGACCCGTTCAGTTGCGCGACGAAGACGGAAAAATCGTAACGAGCAAACTCAACGAAAAAGTGCTGAGCGAAGTGGCAAAGGCAACGGGCGGATTCTACGAGCCGCTCACCGCAAACGGCATGGACGCAATCTACGAAAACGGGCTTAAGAAAATCCCGCAGCAGGAACTTTCCGCGCGTATGAAACAGCTTGCGATAGAACGCTTCCAGATTCCGCTTGCAATCGCGATGGTTCTGCTTGCGCTCGAGTCTCTCGTGGGCACGCGACGCTTCTTTACGGGCGGAAAAACCGCACATACGGCGGTGTTGACGCTCTTTTTGCTGCCCGCCTTCTTCGCAACGCCGCAGGACGTTTCGGCGCGGGAGGCAAACGCGTCCGATAATGCGCCTGCGGCGGTTGCTGAAACCGCGCAGCCCGCTTCCGAAAATTCCGAAGCGGAAAAGAATGCCGCGTCCGAAAACTCGGCTCTTGCGGAAAATCCGACTACGCGCGGCGTGTTCAACAACGCCGTGGACCTCTACAAAAAAGGCGATCTCGCCGAATCGAAAGAGGCGTTCATACGCGCAATGAAAATGTCGCCCGACGATTTCGACTTGCACGCAAAGGCTTTTTACAACATCGGAAACATCGACTATCGGCAGGCGAAGTATTCGCTTGCGTCCGCCGAATCGGCGGCGGAGTCGGGCGCGAAAGCCGCGCAGCTCGACAGGGCTTTTGCGGATACCGCCGTTGCGGGCAACGTGCTTCTACAACAGGGCGCTCCGCTTTTGGAAAAGGAGCTTGCCGCAATCGCCGCCGCTAAAACCGATGCCGAGAAAAAGGCGGCAATGGAAAAATCGCCCCTGAAAGACAAACAGTTTCAGCAGCAGCTAAAGCAGGGAATTTCGCAGTGCGAGGCGGTGGAAAAACAGACTTCCGAACTTGCAAAGGCCGCCGATAAAAATCTTTCGCAGTGGAAGTCGGCGGGCGAAATGCTCGGTCAATCCGCCGACGATTACAAGAGTGCGCTTGCGCTTGCGGGCGAATTTGCGAACGCCTCGAAGAATTTGGAATCTGTAAAGACCGCCCAAAAAAATGTGGCGGAGGAATTTTCCAAAGCCGAAAAACTGCGGACACTGCTTTCCTCCGAAGAGACGAAGCAAAAGCTCGCCGCAATCGCAAAACTCAAGGAAGATTTAAAGAAACTTGTCCGCGACGACAACAATCAGCAGAACCAGAACCAACGGCAGAATCAACAAAATCGGCAGAATCAGCAGGACAATAAACAGGACAATCAAAACCAAAATCAGCAGAACCAAAATCAGAATCAGCAGCAGGACAAGCAAAACCAGCAGGACAATTCCAAGAAAAGCGGAAATACTCAGGACAAGCAGAATCAGCAAAACCGGCAACCGAAAGACGGTGGTGACGACGGGCAAAATCAACCCGACAAACAGGACAAGTCCAAGCCAAATTCCGATAAAAACGGCGGAAAGGACAATCGGGACAAGGCGCAAAATGCCGACGCAAATCGGGATAAGCCCGAGCCGAACCGCGACGAACAGGCCGTAGACAACCGCAGGCAATCGGATGCGGAAAAGAAATCCAAGCCCGAGAACGCCGAAAAGCAGGGCGGCGCGGACGGCAAAAAGGAGCTTCCCGCAAAGTCCGAAAAGGCGCAGACCGCTTCCGCATCCGAGGAGAAAGCCGCCGAAAACGAGCGCGAAAACTTCCGCGCTTCGGCGGGCGCGATGACAAAGGGCGAAGCCAAGCAGCTGCTCGAATCGATGAAGGATTCCGACAAGATTCTGCCCCTGCGCGGTTTCGGCGAACAAAAAGACAGATTTGAAAAGTCCTACAAGGATTGGTAATGAAAAATATATATACTCTTATTTTATCCGTAATTATTTCCGCGGCGCACGCCGCCGCCCAGTCGGTCGAGACCGCGGGCTTCGAACCCGAAACGGTGCACCCCGACGGCGTTGCGGAGTACAGGCTCGTCTTCAAAGACCTAAAGGGAAGCGTGGACATATCGAAAATTTCGCTGCCCGACGGTCTGTCGATTGTCGGCAAAAGCACGTCGCGCAACTACTCGTTCGTCAACGGAAAGATGTCGAACAGCACGACGCTTGTGATGTCGATGCGCGCTTCGAAAGAGGGACGGCTTACCATCCCCGAATGGGAGGTGTCGGTCGACGGAAAGCCGTTCAAAATCGCCGCCGCAACTCTTTCTGTCGACAAGTCCGCGCCCGTGCAGACGCGCGACGAATTCGACGACGATCCGTTCGGAAGCGCGTTCGGAAACCTTCCCATAAGTATGCGCGTGCGCCGGAACAACGCAAACAGCGTCCGCCAGCAGATACAGTCGTTCGAATCGAACCTGCGCAACAGCGCAAAGCTCGAGATAAAATTTCCGCGCCAGAAAATCTACGTCGGCGAATCCGTTCCGTGCGAACTTGTGTTCTCGTTCGACAACAGCCTAACCGAACGCGGTTTCACGCTCGCCCAGCTTATGCCCGAAATCCAAAAGGCGGACGCGTTCGACTGCCCCGCATTTTCGGAAAAGCCGGTCGTGGTTCTTTCGCCCGACGGCAAGCGCGTGCTCGTGAAATACACAACCGCGATTACGCCGCTCAAGGCTGGCTCGTACGATTTGGACTTTTCCGCGAAGGGCGTTTTCAACAGGCAGCCGACTGCCGATGATTTGATGGGCACTTCCATTTTCGACAGGATGATGTCGTTCGGCGGCGGAAGGCAGATTCCGTTCGAAGTGAATATGGAGTCGAAAAAAGTCGAAGTTGCCGAGCTTCCCGCAGAGGGCAGACCCGCCGATTTTACGGGGGCGATAGGCTCGTTTTCCCTCGAGAATGTCAGGGTGGAGCCCGACGCGCTGACGGTCGGCGAGCCGTGTTCGATATTCGCAAAAATCGTGGGCGTGGGCAATTTTCCGCGCATCCGCGAGCCGAAACTCGAAGCGGGCGACGACTGGAAAACCTACAAGGCAAAATCGTCGTTCATCGACGAGAGCAACGGGCTTGCAAACATAGGCTTCAAGACTTTCGAATACACGGCGGTGCCCAAAAAGGCGGATTTGCCTTTCGCGCCCCCGATACTCTTCAATTACTTCGACCCGATTTCGGAAAAATACGTCGAAATAAAGTCGAAGCCCGTGCCCGTGAGCGTCGCCCCGAGCGGCCGTTCGAAACGCGCCGAGCAGGCGCAAAAAGCCGCGCCAGAACCCGCTTTCGGTAAAATCGTCGAGACCGCGCGGGTTTCGGACAACGGCGGAAGGCTTTTGAATTCGCCGTATTTTTGGGGCGGTCAGATTGTGCTTATTTGCGCGCTTGCGGCGTTCGTCTTCGGCAGGCGCGAGTCGCTCAGACGCAGAAACGATGCGGGCTATGCCAAGTTGCTCGCCGACAAAAGGGAGTCTTCACGGCACTTGAAGTCGGCGCGCGATGCCGCAAAAAACGGCGATTTCCGCGGATTCTTCGAGGAGGCTCGCCGCGCGTTGCAGTATGCGCTCGCCGCGGGATGCGACCGCCAAGCCCCTTCGCTTACGACACGCGAAGCAGTCGAAATGATGTCGGCAAGGAATATGTCCGATTCTGACAAGTCCGACGCTACGCTGTTTTTCGACGGCGCGGACGCAATTTCGTTCGGCGGAATGGACACTTCAAAGCTCGACATACATTGGCTCGACGGGAAGCTCGTTTCGCTCGCCGGAAAAATTTCGAAACGCAAATAGAAAGATGAAAGCTTTTATCCGAATCATTCTTGCTTTGCTCGCCATTGCCGCTGCGGTTTCCGAGGCCTCGGCGCAGACCGCGCTCGAGCATTTTATGATCGGCAACAACGCCTACAATGCGGGCGACTACGCGCGGGCGGAGGAGTGTTACCGCGCCGCAATGGACGGCGGCTCGCGCGGCGCGGAGGTCTGCTACAACCTTGCAAACGCGCTCGCAAAGCAGGGCAAAAAGGGCGACGCCCTGCTGAACTACAAGCGTGCCGTCTACAACGCGCCGCGTATGCGCGAGGCTTCGGCGAATCTGGAAATGTTCGCAAAGGACAATTCGCTCGAATCTGGGCTTGGGCAGTTTTCGATTCCCGCAGCATCCGAGCTTTCGCATTCCGAGTGGACGCTCTGCGCCTTTGCGGCGTTTTGGATTGCCGTTTTGCTCGTAGTTTTGCCGCCGCTTTTCGGCGGGCGCACGGTGTCGTCGGTATTTTTGGCGATTGTGTGCGTGTCGTTTTTCGTCTATGCGGTTCTCGCCGTCCGCGATTGGGAATCGTACGCCGACACGGCAGTTGCGCTCAGGGACGACGCGCCGCTTCGCGTATCGCCAACGCCCACCGCGCCCGTTGCGGCGGTTGCGGACGAAGGCCAGTGCGCGAAAATCTCGAAAAGGCGCGGAGATTTCCTGTATCTCGAAATGCCTACGGGCAAGCGGGGCTGGGCTTCGAAAGCCGATTTTTCGCCCGTCGCCGAATAAAGGAAAACGGGCACACAGAGCCGCGCCGATTTGGCGCGGTTTTTTTGTCGCGGATATTGTTGAAAATTCTCCGGCTTTGAGGTTGAATTTTCCGCGCTATGGACAATATTTTCAAAGCCGATTACAAAGTCCGCATTTCCGACTGCGACAGGTTCGGGCGGCTGAAGATGCCCGCTCTTTTGCAGATGCTTCAGGAAATCGCGACCGAGCACGCGCGTGTCATCGGAGTCGGGTTCGACGATTTGAAGCCGCTCGGTTTGGGTTGGGCGTTGTCGAAAATCGTCGTCGAGATTTCGCGCATTCCGCATTGGGGCGAACGCGTCTTTCTTTCGACGTGGTCGTCATTCCGCGAGCGCATTGCAACCTGCCGCGAGTTTTCGGCGGTCGATGCCGACGGCAAGCCGCTGTTTACTGCGCGCTCGCAGTGGCTTTTGTTCGATATGAATTCGCGCCGAATTGCACGCTTGGAGCGCATTGCCGATTGGCAAACGCATCCCGAAACCGCCAATTCTTGGAGCTTCGACGAGCCGTTTCCGAAAATCGACGCAGCCGCGCCATCGGCGGAATCGGACTTTTCCGCCCGCAACGACGACATCGACTTAAACGGGCACGTCAACAATTCCGTCTATATGATTTGGGCTGTCGAGTCGGTTCCGTCCGAGTTTGCGCAGACCCGCGAGCCGCAGCGCGTGGGCATTTCCTTCTTGGACGAGGTTCTTCCGCACAATCGGGTGGCGGCTTTCTGCCAGCTGCGCGGCGACCGCAGTATTACATCGGTTCGCTCGGGGGACGGTTCGCGAGAGTGTGCCCGCGTGTTTGTGGACTGGCGCGGGTTGCGCGGATGATTTTAGTGTTGTCAGCGGACGGGCTTCGGCTATAAATCGGCGGTATTTTTATGAGTCTGATTTCCCTTTGCAGTGTTTCGCTAAAATACGGTCTGAAACCGCTTCTTGTCGATGCCGACTTGAGCGTGCAGGCGGGCGATTCAATCGCGCTCGTCGGGCGCAACGGCTGCGGAAAAACGTCGCTGCTGAAGCTGATTGCGGGGCTGAACGAACCCGACGCGGGGCGCGTGGAGCGTATGAAATCGACGACCGCCGCGTATCTTCCGCAGGACGTTCCCTTGGATCTTTCGGGTTCGGCGTATGCGGTCGTCGCCGACGGACTCGGCGAAACGGGCAGGCTTCTGGCGCGGCATATGGAGCTTTCGAATCGGTCCGAAAGCGGCGGCGAAGCCGAACGCCGCGAGTTTGACACGCTCTCGGCAAAGCTCGACGAGCTTGACGCGTGGGATGCCGATTCGAAAATCCGCGCGGTAATCGACAGGCTCGAAATTTCGCCCGACATCGAGATGTCGTCGGCGTCGGCGGGGCTAAAACGCCGCGCGCTTCTCGGGCGCGGACTCGTCTCGAATCCCGACATACTTTTGCTCGACGAGCCCACGAACCATCTCGACATCGACTCCGTTTTGTGGCTCGAGAAATTTCTGAAATCGTGCGGCAAGACGCTTGTGTTCGTATCGCACGACCGTGCGTTTTTGCGCAATCTCGCAACGAGCGTTGTGGAGGTCGACAGGGGCAAGCTCATTGCCTTCGACTGCGGCTTCGACGAATTTATGCGCCGCCGCGACGAACTGCTCGCCGCCCGCGAGCGCAACGAGGCGGTATTCGACAAAAAGCTCGCTCAGGAGGAGGCATGGCTGCGCAGGGGAATCAAGGCGCGGCGCACGCGAAACGAGGGCAGGGTGCGCGAGCTTATGAAGCTGCGCGAAATCAGGAAGGCGCGAATCGGTTCGGCGGGCGACCTGAATCTGCGCGTACAGGAAGCCGAGCAGGGCGGCAGAAAGGTTCTCGACGTGAAGGACATTTCCTTTTCCTACGGCGAAAAGCCCGTCGTGAAAGACTTTTCGACGACCATTTTCCGCGGCGACAAAATAGGAATCATCGGGCGCAACGGCATAGGCAAAACGACGCTGCTAAATTTGCTGCTCGGCTCGCTCAAGCCCGATTCGGGCGAAGTGGTGCGCGGAACGTCGCTGCAGATAGGCTACTTCGACCAGCTGCGCAATGACCTCGACGACAATATGCGGCTTTGCGATTTCGTCGGCGGCGGTTCGGATTTCGTAACGGTCAACGGCGCGAAGCAGAATGTGATGGGCTACCTCCAGAATTTCCTCTTCGAGCCGTCGAAGATTCTAAGCGAAATCGGCACACTCTCGGGAGGGGAAAAGAACCGTCTTATGCTTGCGAAAATGTTTGCAACTCCCGCGAACGTGCTCGTGCTCGACGAACCCACGAACGACCTCGATATGCCAACAATCGACATTCTCGAAAACGCGCTCGCCGACTTCAACGGAACGGTTCTTCTCGTATCGCACGACCGCTCGTTTCTTGACGACATCGTAACGGGCGTATTCTGTTTCGGCGAGAACGGGGAAATCCGCGAGCTTGTCGGCGGGTACGACGAATGGGAAAAATTCAAAGCCGCCGAAGCTGCGGCCCGCGAGGCAAAACAGTCGCGCCAATCCGCGCCGATTCAGCCCGAGCAGCCGCGCAAACGCACCGACAAATTCACAAACAAGGAGCGCGAAGAATTGGAGACTTTGCCGTCGCGCATCGGGGCGGTCGAAGCTGAGCGCGCCGAGCTTGCCGCGAAACTCGAAGACCAGAATTTTGTGGTCGCAAACTTCGACAAGCTTGCCGACATCAACAGGCGCATAGAGGAGCTTGACGCGGAGGATTCGCGCCTGATGGACAGATGGGCGGAACTCGAGGAGCGGCGCGAGGCAATCGAAAACGCCAAGCGGAAATAGTTTCCGGCATTGGCGTTTGCGTTTTTTTCAAAATTATAATTTGTCCGAATTTAATTTTTTGGGATGTTTATAAATTGCGGACATTTTCCCTTTTTCGGGGCGAATTTTTTGTCCGAAGTGTCGTGGCATTTTGCGCACGAACTTGCAGCTTCGCCGGAATGCGGGTTGTGGCACGCCAGACAGCTCATACCCGCGTGCGCGCCGACCGGCGTTTTGTCGTCGGAGCTGCCGGCTTCATGCCTCCAGTTCGGCGAGTGGCACTGTTGGCATAGCGCGTGGTTGGGATCTTTACTGTTCGCAATAGGCTTTTCGTCGAGGTACATTTTCAGCGGCGTAAGGCAGTCTGAGCGCAGGTGCATTTTTTCAATCCTCATATAAAGCGCGGCTTTTGGCGCGCTTTTCGACTGCAACGGCGTTTTGTAGGCATCCGAAAAATCCTTCGTGCGCGATTTTTCGGCGTGCACTTGGTGGCACGCCAAACACGGCACTGCTGGCAGGGCGCGCTGTTCGGGATTGCGGATTTTCCAGTCTTCCGGCTTTCCGTCGAACGACATCAAGTCGTCTATGTTGCCGTCGTAGAACATCCCATGGCAACGAAAGCATTCCCAGTATGGCTTTTCGACCGCGTTGTGGATTTTGTCTTCGAAGATATTTGCGTACGTTGTCGAGTGTCCGCCTGACTTCCAGTCCGCGGCTTCGGCTCTGTGGCAGTTTACGCAGCGCGATGCAACGTCGAGCCGTTGGGATTCCGTCATTTTGATGTCGGAGTTGCGAACGTTTTTCGTAAAGTGCGATACGACCATTCCCACTTTCTCGCGCAGGCTGTGGATTCCGTTGGAAATTGCCGTGCCGTGGCATTCCGTGCACGAAATGTCGGCATGCGCCGACTTCATCCAGCGTTCGTGAGTGGGTTTTACTTCGTGGCATTGGGCGCAGGTGTATTGGGGGTCAAGCTTGTTCCAAGCCGTGTAGCCACCAGCCGCGACCGCGAGAGCTAAAAGCGAGAAAATAATAAAATAGGATAAAAATATTTTCTTTTTCATATTTCTACGCTTTCTTTCCGAATGCTTTTGCGATGTTTTCGCCCGTTCTGTAAGCCAGAGCCATTATCGTCAGCACGGGGTTGAATCCGCCGTTGCTCACATGTACCGAACCGTCGCCGATCCACACGTTTTCCGTGTCCCAAATTTTACAGTTCGGGTCGACAACAGATTTTACGGGGTCGTCGCCCATTCTGCACGAGCCTGCTTGGTGTTGCCCCGCGCCGTTTGCGCCGTTAAGGTTTGGCTTCGCATTGATTTTCCATGTCGTTTTTGCGCCGGCTTCCCTGAGTACGGATTCCGCCGCGTCGGTCAAAATTTTTGTCTGTTCGAGCGACAGCGGATGTTTTCTTCCGCCGAGTGTGGCGAAAACGGGAATACCGTACCAGTCGCGAACGCGCGGTTCAATCCCGATTCGGCATTCGTACATCGGGATTTCCTGAACGGGTCCGAAAAGTCGGAGTACCTTGCGGTAGTTTTCGCGGAGTCTTCGTTTGTGCTCGGCGCCCCATCTGGGGGCGTTCGGCTGATTGTCCATGGACCTTTGCCACGGTAGCTGGTAGAACTCGCTGCAGAGCACGCCTGCAAAAATCTTTTGCGAGGCGTTGTGGTTGAAGTCGGAGAAGGCGACTGTTGCGCCCGGTCCGAATTCCCGCGCGACGTCTTCGTCGAAAAGTCCCGTAGCTCCGCAATAGATGTGGCTGTGGGCGCAACGTCCGAGCATGTCGTTTTGATTGCCGAGCCCGTGCGGGAAAAGTTTGCTTTTGGAAAGGAACAACAGTCGCACGGTCTCAATCGACGAGGCGGCAACAACAACCGCATCTGCGGGTTGGAAGTGGGCGCGTCTTTGTGCGTCGAAATATTTTACGCCCACTGCGCGTTTGCCTTCCATTACCACTTCGAATGCAACGGAATTTGTGCGTAGCTCGAAGTTGCCGGTTTTCAACGCGGTGGGGATAACCGTGTTTTGCGTGCCGTTCTTTGCATCGCACGGGCACATGTATCCGAGGCATGTGTGGTTGCGTATGCATGCGGCGCGTCCGTTATAGCGCACAGAATTGCGCAGCATCGGAACCGGGAACGGGTGCAACCCGAGCCGCTTCATTGCGGGAATTAATATGTGCTTATCCTCCCAATTGTACTCGAACGCGGGCATTGGGAAGGGCTTTTTTCGCGGCGGGGCGAAGGGGTTGTCCTTCATGTCGCCCGAGACTCCGATTTCGTACTCCGCCTGTTCGTAGTACGGTTCGAGGTCGTCGTAGGATATGGGCCAGTCTTCGAGTGCCGAGCCTTTAACCTTGTCGCCGTAGAGTGTTTTCAGTTTGAAATCCTGCGGCATAAATCGCCAGCCCATCGCGCCGTATGTAACCGTGCCCGAGCCGACGCACGCGGCGATTGACGGCGCTGCGCTGCTCCAGAGATTGTGCAATTTGACCATTTTTTCATTTCTGTAGGCAATGCGTGGAAATTTACGCCTGTCGGGTCCGTGGAGCGATTTTATTGCGTGTGTGCGTTGGTTTATAAGTTCGTCGTTTGCATTTTCGTCGTAGATTGGCCAGTCTCCGCGTTCCAAGCCTACACACTTGATTCCGCGAACAGCCAGCTGTTTTGCCACAACGCCGCCGCCAGCACCCGCGCCTACGATTACAACGTCCGTCTTTTCGTGCAAGATTTCCGAAGCCATTACGACCTCCTTTCGTAGCGGTTTTGTCCGATAACAACCGGCATATCAAGCCCGAGCATTTTATAGGACATGTAGTTTTTGTTTCCGCCGTGCCGCGGCGCACCGAAAAAGCCCTGCATAGAGCGCGTCAGGATTTCGTTGAAGAAACTGCGCTGGTCCGAGGCGTTCCATTCCGCAAACGGGACTTTACCGACCTCCATTTGCTTCATAAACGCCGTTTGGGCTGAAAAGTCCAGCTTTTGGAACTTTTTCGAATTTACAGCTTTGCACGCCTTTTGAAGCATTGCCAGTTGTGCCCGATAATACGGAACTATTTCGGGATAGTATTTTGTGGCGAATGTTTCTATGTAATTTATAACGCCGGCGTCGGTTGCGCCGCCGAATTTTTCGTCGGCTGGGATAATCTGTTCGGCGAGTGCTACGAGGCAATTTCTTTCGTCCCCGTTGAAGACTGACGATTTGTCCGCGCCGCAGCCGGCAAGAACTATTCCCGATGCGGCAATGGCTGCATCCTGTATGAATTCTCTTCTGCTAATCATATACGATAAGTGGTTTATTGGTGAAATATTTGGGTTTGTTTGTTTTTTTGTCAATCTTTATTTCTTATTTAAAATTACGTTTTTTGTGGAATTTCTGCATCGGTTTTTCGCAAAAAAAACCGCCGAAGATTCGGCGGTTTGCGGAAGCTTTCATTTCTATTTTTCGAAGTCGGCGTTGCCTTTGCCCAGACGAAGGAAACGGCAGTCGCCCTTTTTCATTTTGAGCGTCAGTGTTCTCGAGCTCCCGAGCTTGTTGCCCGTGAGCGCATTGTAGACCGCTCCGTCGCGTCCGAGGTCGATTTCGTATTCGCCGTCTTCGACCGCCGTAACCGAGACGTATGCGCCGTTTGCGTAGACGACCGCGCCCTGTTTGTTGTACACGTGCACCCCCGCGAGCTGCGCCATATGTCGGTAAAGCTCGGTCGGAATTTCGGGTACGCCGCAGAAGAGCTGCGGGTGTTTGCCGCTTGTGCGCAACACGATTGCGGGCAAACCGCTTTCGAATTTTGCAAGTACAACGTCGCCCTTTTCGGGAATCGGCGAGAGCATCGGCATTGCGTATTCCGTGCCCGTTATAGGTTTCAGCCCGATTTTCATCCCGTCGTCGGTCGGTGTTGCCGTAGCTTTCGCTGTGATGTGTTTGACTTTGAAGCCCGTCGCCTCTTCGACTGCGGATGTCGAGAACTCGCGTTTGTCGGTGTCGATGTACGCGGGAAGCCATGCCCAGATGTTTGCCGATTTTTCGCGCAGTGCGGCACACTCGGCGCGTTGTCGTGCGTTCAGCGCGTAGAGCGACAGCATTGCGTTGAGCTTTGCGGCTTCGGGTTTTGCGAGAACGTCGGCGAGCAGGTACTGTCCGAACGGTACGCCCGAGCGGTTGGCGGCGGCTCTTCCCAACGCCATCAGTTTGTTTGTTGTAATTCCCGCCGCGCCTTTTGCGGCTATCATACACATCGAAGTTTCGTCCATTACAAGGCGCATTTGCGGACGGTAGGGCAGGGGATGGGCTATTATGTCGCGTTCGGGTTTTGCGAAACTTTTCATTTCGCGCCAGAGTTTTTTGTCGTCGAACCAGCCCTGTCCGAAGAGGTCCATCCACCACACGCCGTTGTTGCGGACGGTCTCCTGTGCGAGGTTGCGGCGCAGGACTTCGCGTGAGTCCTCGAGCGTGTACAGTCCCGAGTACTTTCCGGGGTAGTTGCGTCCGTCGCGCGGGGCGAGGTATGTTGAAGTGTCGTCTTCGTCAATCCAGAGTTTGCCCGCATCGGTTATGGATTCGGTTGCGCCCATCGTCGTTTTGCCTTCGCCGAAATTCCTGTCAAAGTACGAAATCGGTCCCGATATTGCGTCGATGTCGGGCGACTTTATGATTTTCGAAAGCGCGTAGTGCCCCGAGAATGCGGGACTGTTGCGCACGCCCGAAAATTCGAAACCGTAGCCGAAGAAGAAAATCGAAAGCCTGTTCGGAGCGGCTTTGCGGATGACCTTTGCAAGCCCGAGTACGGTATCCGCCATTTCGTCCTGAAGGAACAGGTTCAGGTCGGCGATTTTCCACTGCGTTTTGGGATCGATTATGTAGGTGGGCGTTTCTCGTTCCTCCTTCGTGGGCAATCCGATTTTTTCGAAAGATTCGGGTGCGCTGCAGTTCCACGCCTTTGCGAGGTTTTCGAGAGAGCCGTATTTGTTTTTCAACCACACACGCCACGCTTTTAAGGTGTTGATGTCATAGCCGCTGAAGGTGCTGTGCCAAGTGCCGCCGTAGAACCATTCGCGCGAGTTTCCGCCCGCGGGATGGTAGCCCGCCATATTGTTCGGGTAGTGTGCTTCGCAGTATTCGATGAACTGGCGCAGCGATTCCGCCGCCTCTTTGCGGTAGGTCGGCGACGACACCGAAATGTAGCTTTCGTTGATTGTGCCGTCGGAATTTTTCATCATGTCGTCGGGATGCGAGTTGCGCCACCATTTGTTGATTTGGGGGTCGAGCCGCACGCGGGGGATGAGCTTTGCCTTTGGGTTTGCCTCGAGGAAAACGCCGAACGTGCTGTCGATGTATTTGAAATCGGGTTTTTCGTTTGGCTTTGTCCAGACGCTGTTTATTTCGAACGACACGAAATCTACGCCCGCCTTTGCCGCGTGTTTGATTGTGGACGAGGCTATCGTGGTGTCGGACTTTACGAACATGAATTTGTTGTCGTAATAGTAGATCGAGGTCGAAAACGGGCGCGGCGCGTCGCTTTTTGCGCGGAGCTTAACCTTGTATTTTTTCCCCTTTTCGACGGGGATGGAATTTCGGTACAGATGGAACGATTCGAGCTTCTTGTCGCTGCCGAGGGTGAGCTTGAGCGCGCGTTCGCCGTCGCCCGTATCGACGTTTTCGAGTTTTACCGGCGGATTTTCGCGGAAGCCCACGCACCAGTAGGCTATGCTTTTATCGGGTTTTTCCGATGTCGTGTCGAGTGCGAAAACGACATTTCCGCTTTCCGATTCCGAAACCTCCCATTTCGAAAAATAGATTTCGCCCGCGCTCTTTCCCATGCGCAGCTGGACGATTGCGGGGATGTCGTTCGGGGCTTGGAATTCGAGTTCGCATTCGTTCCAGACATCGGCTTTTTTCAGAAGGGGATGGTTGAGGCTTTCGCCGCACCCGCCCGCGACCCACACAATGCGGTTGCGCAGCGGCTTGCCGTTTTCGGTTATGTAGGGCGCGCCGTTAAAGCTTTCCACTTTGTACTGCGTTTCGGACGCGGCGGCGGAAAGCGCAATGCCCGCCGCCACAAATAATGCAATGTATGTTTTTCTCATGTGTGTTGTTTGATATAGTTATTTTTTGAAATCGGAGTTTCCGTTGCCGAGACGCAGCAGCAGCGAACGTCCGCGTTTTGCTTCGATCGAAACTTTGCCGTGTTCGCCGAGTTTTTCGCCCGTGAGCGCGTCGAACACGTCGGAGTCGGAATGGGTGTCGATGTTGAGTTTGCGGATCTGTCCTTCCTGCAGTTCGGTCGGCGTTATCGAGACATACGCGCCGTTTGCGTAGACTGCTGCGGGGGAGTCGGTGTAGATTTTAACGCCCGCGATTTTCGCCATATGCGCGTAGAGTTGGTAGGGCACGCCCGCCGTGGGGCAGAAGAGCGTCTTGCCTCGCAGAACCACTGCGGGTTTGCCATTCGGGTAGTTTGCAAGCAAGATGTCTCCGCTTTCGACTTTCGGAGAGAAGAGGGGGTCGGGATAACGCTTGTTTTCGGGGATGCCGAACTTTTCGGGCAGGCCGATTTTTTTGCCCGCGTCTGTCGATTCCACTACGCCCGAAATTTGACCGTTTTGGATGTTTTCCACTTTGAAGCCCGTAAGCTCTTCGACTGCGGCGGTCGAAAATTCGCCCTTGTCGATGTCGATGTACGCGGGTGCCCAGAGGAAAATCGAGGCGTTTTTCTTCATTCTTTTGGCGATTGCCGCGCGTTTATCGGCGTCGAGCGCGTAGGCGACTGCGTATATGTCGAGCTTCGAGTTTGTGGGCTTGCCGAAGAGGATGTCGTCGAGCAGGTAGTGGGCGAAGGGCGCGCCGATGCGGTTGAGCTTGCCGCGCGCCTTTCCGAATTCGTTGACCATCGTGCGCGAAGTTCCCCGCGCAGCGCAGTAGAGAGCGGAGGTTTCGTCGAAAATCAGCGCGATTTCAGGGTCGTAGACGACGGGATTTTCAATCATATCGTTTTCGGCTTTTTCGAAGACGGTCTTGAGCTTCCAGAGCTTGGCGTCGTTGAAGAACCCGCCGCCGCCAAGGTCCATCCACCACGAGCCTATGTTGCGTACAGCCTCCTGCGACATATTGCGCGTTAGAACGTCGAGCGTTTTTTCGCGCGTGTCAAGCCCCGTTTCCATCCCCGGGTAGTTGCCGATTTTCGGGGCGAGGTATGTAGAGGTGTCGTCTTCGTCAATCCAGAGCTTGCCCGCGCGGGTGATTGATTCGGTCGCGCCCATCGTGGATTTTCCGTCGCCGTAGTAGCGGTCGGAATACGATATGGGACCGCACAGCGCGTCGATTTTACCGTTCTTCAAAAGTTTGCCGAGCCCGACGTGCCCCGAGTATGCAACACCGTTGTACATCCCCGAAAATTCGCCCGCGTAACCGTAGAAAAATACGCAGAGTTTGTGCGGAACCTTTTGGCGGATGACTGTCGCAAGGCTGTCTATCATATCGAGCATTTCGTCCTGCCAAAATTCGTTGAAGTCGGCGATGCGCTTTTGTGTCTTGGGGTTTACGAGGTAGTTCGGCGCGTCGCGTTCGTCTTTTGTGGGGACTTTTTCTTCGGCGATTTTCGCGTTCGGGTTGTTCCACGCCTTTTGCAGGGCTTGGTCGGAGCCGTACTTTTTGCCGAGCCAGCGCACCCATGCCTGCGCCGTCGATTTGTCGTAGCCCTGCCAACGCGAACTCCACGAGTCGCCGTAGAACCATTCGCACGAGTTGCCGCCCCCGGGATGGTATCCGACAATATTATCGCCGAAGTTCCTTTCGGCGTAGTCGATGATATAGCGCAATGCGCGCTGCGAGTCCGCCCTGAATTTCGGCGATGAAATGGATGCGTGCAAAGTGCTTTTGCTTCCGTCGAAAAATGTAAGTGTGGAATCGGGATTTTCCCTAAGCCATTTGATGGGTGGATAAAAGCGTATGCGCACAAGAATCTGCGCTTTCGGATTGTTTTCGACAATCGACTTCAATGCGCCGTCGAGGTACGAGTAGTCGGGCGTTTCTCCGTCCTTTACGTAGTAGTCCGCCGCCTGAACCGGGAACGTTACGATGTCCACGCCCGCCTTGCGCGCAAGGCGCACCTGCGGTTCTACGCACGAAACGGGTTTTGGCGCGAGCGACCTGTACTGACCGTCGTTTTTGTCGAACATTGTGTATAGGTATTTGAGCGGCGCGAAGTCTTTGCTTGTCTTGATTCTGAAATTGATTTTGTACGCCTTGCCCGCCTCGAATTTGATGTCTTTTACATAGATGTGGATTTGGTTGAGCAGCCCCGTCTCCTTTGTGATTGCAACGCGCAGTGCGCCGTTCTTTGCGCCGTCGATTTGCGTGTTTTTCATTTCGAACGGCAGCTGTTTTACCTTGTCTTTGCCAACGCACCAGAAACCGATTCGCGGGTCGACATTTTCGCCGTCGAATTTGAGGGCGAAGACCTGCTTGCCGCTTTCCTTTTCGACTATTTCGAATTTCGACAGGTAGTATTCCATCGGCTTGTTTTCGGTCTTGATTTGGAATCTGCCGTCGGAGACATCCTTTTTTTGCGGGTCTATGTCGAGCGAGATCTTGCGCCACTTTGTGCCGAGCGGCTTGATTACGGGCGGGGCGGCTGTAAAGTATGTCGGCGAAACGTAGAGCATACGCGCCCGTTCGGGCTTGCCGTTGACCACTACGCGCGGGACTCCTCCGATGTCGGCGACTGTCGCGCTTTCGATTTTGAATTCGTCCTTTCCGCCGCAGGCGGCTGTAAAAAATACCGCAGCCGCCATCATAAATATACAGATTTTTTTCATTTTGGAAATCTATATTCGGCGCGTTGAAAGTGTCAATCTTTTGTTATTTTTGCGGAAATTTTTGGATTTTGTGCGCAAAAAACGCGTTTCCCCGAGGGAAAAACGCGTTCGAAAAAAGTTTGTTTTCGTTTTCTTATTTTTTTTGTTCGGCGGGTTTTGCGCCGCGTCCGCCCGTTTTTTTCGCAAACTCGAACGAAATTCCGCCGCGCGCGTCGAGGGCGAGTGCCGCCGAAAACTTCTTTTTCGTGCGCTTCGAAACGAAGTCTTCGATGACGGGGGTTTTACCCGTGTTGATGAGGCTTTCGATTTCCGCGTGCGTGATTGTGTGCGAGAGCATATTCTTGCCGAGTCTGAACGAGCATTTTTTCTCTTCGCCTTTCGGATGGCGGCAAATGTAGGCGTTTTCGGTTTCGACAAGCTCGCCCGTTTTGCACTGGCAAAGCCCCATCGCCGAGCGCGGGCAACGTCCGACAACAGGCGCGTTTTCGAGATTTTCGGGCTTGCGTTCCGCGCCGTCGGTGTTGTCGCCGAACTGGAATTTTACCGCGTAGTTTTCATCGAGCTTGAGCGTCGCCGTGTAGGGGCGACCCAATTTGCTTCTGAAGCCTTCAAGCGGTCCGACTTTGCCTTTTGTGACGAGTTCGCGCACTTCGTCTTCCGAAATTTTCCTGTTGCCGATTGTCTTGTAGACAATGAACTTGCCGTCTTGCGACTTGTAAGCGCGGAATGTTTCAATCATCTTGGTGCCGTCGATGGGGTTGGGAATATCGACTTCGCGCGACTCCGCGTCTTCTTCGACAAAGTTGCGCGCCTTGTCCACAATCTGCGTTGTCATTTCGTCGATGCCCTTCATAAATTCCTTGCGCGACAGTTGCTTGCGCTCGATAAGGCGCAGCTTTTGCTCCCACTCGCCCGTCATCGAGGGGCTTGTCAGCGCGTCGATTGCCAGTGCGTCGAGGAAGCGTATTAGGCTTTCCGCCCGCGCCGTGGGGATGAGATCGCGGCGGTCGCGTTCAACGAGTTTGTGGGCGATGAGGTTTTCGATAATCTGCGCGCGGGTTGCGGGCGTGCCCAGGCCCTTGTCTTTCATCGCGTCGGCAAGCTCTTCGTCGTCGAGCAGTTTTCCCGCGCCTTCCATTGCGGAAAGCAGTGTCGCTTCGGTGTAGCGCGCGGGCGGCTTCGTGGCTTCTTCCTTGAGCTTGGCTTCGAGCAGCTTGGCTTGTTCTTTATCGCCCTTGAGAGACGGCAGAATTTCCCTGTCGGAGCCTTCCTTGTTGTAGACGTCCATCCAACCCGCCGAGCGCAGCACTTTGCCCTCGGTCTTGAAGATGTTCGAACCGACGACCGAAAGGCGTGTTGTTACGTCGAAAACCGCTTCGGGGTAGAATGCGGCGACGAATCTGCGGGCAATCATATCGTAGATTTTGAATTCGTCGTCGGTGAGCTTTTTGCCTGAAACGTCGGTGGGGATGATTGCAAAGTGGTCGCTTACCTGTTTCGAATCGAAGATTCTTTTGCCCGCCTTTTTTACATAGCCTTCCGCAACGGCTTTTTGGGCGAAATCCAGATAGGGTTCGGAGAGCGTGCCCATCGTGCGGCTTACCACGCTGCGGTAGTCGTCGGGCAGGGCGCGCGAGTCCGTACGCGGATATGTAATCATCTTGTGCTTTTCGTAGAGCGCCTGCGCTATTGAAAGCGTTTTGTTTGCGGGGAACGAAAATTTGTTGTTGGCTTCGCGCTGAAGAGTTGTGAGGTCGTAGAGGCGCGGGGCTATTTGCTTCGATTGCGTATTTTTGTCGGAAACTTTCGCAACGCCTATCGAGCGGATGTCGTTGAGGATTTTTTCGGCATCGGCGTGGTTCCAAATTCTGTCCGCCTTGTCGTTCGAGTCTTTGTCCTTTTTCGACTGCTTGAAGTCGGGGCGTTGGTAGACCCCTTCGTACTGGCCGTTTTCGACTTCGAAATTGGCGGTGATTCGCCAGAAGCGCGTGGGTTTGAAATTCTGGATTTCGCGTTCGCGTTCGACAATCATCGCAAGAGTCGGGGTCTGCACGCGTCCGACCGAAGCCAGACTCTTTCCGCGCGAGCCGTACATTCTGCTTGTGATTGCCCTTGTGCCGTTGATACCCACAAGCCAGTCCGACTCGCTGCGGCATCTCGCCGCGTCCTGCAGCGATTCCATTTCGTCCTGCGTCTTGAGGTTCGAGAACGCTTCGAGAATGGAGGCGGGTGTCATCGACGAAACCCACAGGCGTTCGCGCGGAAGCTTGCATTTTGTGATTTCGTAGATGTATGTGAAAATGAGTTCGCCCTCGCGCCCCGCGTCGCACGCGTTGATTACGCCGTCTATGTCTTTGCGCGCAAGGAGTTTTTTTAGCGAGGCAAGTTTGGCCTTCGTCTTTTCGATGGGCTTTAGCTTGAATGTTTCGGGAATAATCGGAAGGTTAGAGAGCGTCCAGCGGGCGTATTTTTTGTCGATGTCGGCGGGCATATTAAGCTCGACGAGGTGCCCGAGTGCGGAGGCGATGACGTATTGGTCGTTTTCGTAATAGTCGTCGCATTTTTTTGCCTTGCCCAAAACTCTTGCGATGTCCGCCGCCACGGACGGTTTTTCCGAAATAATCAGCTTTTTCATTCTCAATAATAAAATTTGCTAATATAAAAAATTCGGCGCGCGCGGCAAGTTTTTTGCAGTCCGCGCGCACCGTAATTACCCGTGCTACTTCTTGATGTAGTCGGGGAGGATTGTGTCGATATTGTCGAGAAGCTCCTTCATCGTTTCGGGAGTTTCGTCGCCCATATTCGAGATGCGGAACGTTGTGCCCTTGATTTTGCCGTAGCCGCCGTTGAAGACCATCTTGAAACGCTTCTTGAGTTCGTCGAGGAGCGCGGGAAGGTCTACATTGAGGTTGTTCTTGAAGCAGTTGAGGGTTACCGAACCGAATTTTTCTTCGGGGAAGAGTTCGAAACCGTGCGCATAGCCCCAGTCGCGGACGAGCTTGTTGTTAGCCAAGTGGCGCGCATAGCGGTTTTCAACGCCTTCGGTGAAGATGTCGTCGAGCTTGCTTTCGAGAGCGTAGAGCATCGAGATAATCGGCGTGGAGGGCGTCTGCGACTTTTCGAAGAACTTCTTGAATTCGAGGAAATCGAAATAGTAGCCCCTGCCTTCGACCGTTTCGGCGCGCTTCATTGCCTTTTCGGAGACCGAGCAGAACGAGAGTCCCGGGGGAATTGCGAGAGCCTTCTGGCAGCCCGTTACCATAACGTCGATACCAAGTTCGTCCTTCTTGATGGGCATTGCCGAGAAGGAGCTTACCGTGTCGATAATCGAAACAACGTCGGGGAACTTCTTGAGAACTTCCGAAAGGGCTTTGATGTCGCTCATTGTGCCCGTGGAAGTTTCGTTGTGGATGATTGTTACGGCATCGTACTTGTTTGTGGAAAGTTCCCTTTCGAGGGCTTCTGGGCATACGGGTTTGCCCCAGTCGAACTTGAGTTCGCCCGCTTCCTTGCCGCAACGCTTGGAAACGTCATACCATTTGTCCGAGAACGCGCCGTTGCAGCAGTTGAGAACGCCCTTCTTTACTACGTTGCGGATTGCGCCTTCCATAACGCCCCACGACGAGCTTGTGCTGAGGAAAACGGGGTCGTTCGTGTAGAACAACTGTTTGAGGCGCGGCATAATGCTGTCCACGAGTTTCACGAAGTCTTTGCTTCTGTGTCCTACGATGGGAGTGGTCATTGCCTTGTATGTTTTTTCGGAGACCTCTACGGGTCCGGGGATGAACAATTTGTATGACATATCTTGTTTGGGTTTGTGTTGATTGGAAATTTTCGGAAAAACCTTCCGCGCGGCACTTATTTGCGCGGGGTTAGTCTATCATATTCTGCGATTTTATAATCTTGGTGTTTTTTTCGCCGAGCGTGATTGTACGGGGCAGGTGGTTTGCGACTTCTGACGAATCTACCTGCGCGAACGACATAATTACCAGAAGGTCGCCCACATTGCCCAGATGCGCCGCCGCGCCCCTTATCGAGAACGTACGGCTGCCGCGCGGCGCGGGAATTGCGTAGGTTTCGAAGCGTTTGCCGTTGGATATATTGCCGACGAGAATTTTCTCGTAGGGCAGCATACCGACTTTGTCCATGAGTGCTTGGTCGATTGCGAGCGAGCCCTCGTAGTCGATACGCGCGTCGGTCGTTTCGGCACGCAGAATTTTGGACTTTAACAATTCAACTAACATAGTGTTCTTGCGCTAAAGTTTTTAGTAAAAGCCGCCAGAAATATAAAAAATTTGCATAGAGTCAACTTTTTTTTATTTTTGCGGGGTTGTATCGGCGGTGATTTTGCTGTGTGCCCGAAAAGTAGGACAGACTTGCAAGGGGATAAATTGATTTACAAAATAGTAAGGCAAATCAAATGGGCAACAGACGCAAAAAATATACGGAAGAGTAAATCACGCAAATACTCAAAGAGGCGGAGGTATCGAACAACGTCTCGGATACGCTGCGCAAGTACGGGATCAACGATTCGTCGTATTATCGCTGAAAGGCAAAATACGGCGGTATGGACTCAAAGAGCATACAAAGGCTTCGAGAGCTCGAGCTGGACAAATGGCGCGAAAAGTACAATAACGAGCGACCGCACTCGGCGTTGAACTACGAACCGCCGAGCACCCGCCGCTGCCCACATGGGGGCGATGGGAAAGAAAATAGACTTGAATCAATAAACACAATCGACAATAACATCAACCAAGTCGATTTACTCCCTTAGCTTCCTGTCCTAATTTGGGGCACATCGCAGAAACTCCGCCGCTCAATGCGTTCTTACACAGAAAAGGCGGCAACTATAGTTGCCGCCGAAGTATCACAACTCCCGAACGAAGTTCGGGCGTCAAGGGCTTCGCCTTTGCCGTAGCCGTACAGGCTGCAGCCTGCCAGTCCTTGCTACTTGTCTTTGAATTTTGCCACCAGTTCGTTTACGGTTGCCTTTGCGTCGCCGTAAATCATACGGGTGTTGGGACGGAAGAACAGACTGTTTTCCAAACCCGAGAATCCCGCACCCTTACCGCGCTTAAGCGCAAAAACAGTCTTTGCCTTGTAGGCTTCGATAATGGGCATGCCGTAAATGGGGCTGCCCTTGTCTTCGGCTGCGGCGGGATTTACAACGTCGTTCGCGCCGATGACAATGGCAACGTCGGCAGTCTCGAGAATCCTGTTGGCTTCGTCCATTTCCTTGAGCTGCTCATAGGGAACATCGGCTTCGGCAAGCAACACATTCATATGCCCCGGCATTCTGCCCGCGACGGGGTGAATCGCAAACGAAACTTCCGCGCCGTTGTTTTCGAGAATCTCGGCAAGCTCCTTTACCGCGTGCTGGGCCTGCGCCACAGCCATACCGTAACCGGGGATGAACACCACATTCTGGGCCGCTTCGAGAACGAAATACGCATCGTCCACGGAAATGGGCTTCATCTCGCCGTCGACTTTCTGCGACTTTGAAGCCGACGCTCCGAAGCCCGAGAACAACACATTCGAGAGCGTTCTGTTCATCGACTTGCACATAATAACGGTCAGAATGATACCGCTTGCGCCCACCAAACAGCCCGCGACAATCAACACATTGTTGCTGATTACAAAGCCCGCAGCCGAAGCCGCCAAGCCCGAGAGCGAATTTAGCAGGGAAATGACAACGGGCATATCGCCGCCGCCGATGGGCATAACCGCCGCAATCCCCAATAGCAGAGAAAGCACGGTTGCCAAAACCATCATGTCGAAACCGAGTCCGAAGCAGTCCGCCCAAACGAACACGACCGCCGCCGCAATCGACAGCAACGCCACGAGCGCATTGACCGCCTTCTGCCCCGCGAAGACTTTCGCCTTGCCCGAGATTTTACCCGACAGCTTGCCCCACGCATAGAGCGAGCCCGTGAACGTGATACCGCCGATGAGAATCGTCGCGATAATCGCGAATTTCGAGAAGGTATCGGGCATAGCGGGTTCGGCTTTGACCATATCGAAATAATATTCCGCCGCCGCAACGAGCAAACTCGCCAGACCGCCGAAACCGTTGAGCAGGGCGACCATTTCGGGCATGGAAGTCATCTTGACCTTTTTCGCCATAACCGCGCCGATAAGCGTGCCCGCAAACAAACCGCCCGCGAGAAGCCCCCACGAAACGGGATCGTTGCAGTCGAGAATTTTTTTGTCGAAGAGCGTAATCACGACGGCAATCAACATGCCGACCGCCGAGATTAGGTTGCCCTTTCGCGCCGTTTCGGCCTTGCCGAGCATCTTGATTCCCAAGATGAAGAGAATCGACGCAATAATGTATACAAAATTGACCAACGCAGGATTCATAAATTATTTGTCTCCCTTCTTTTTGAACATCGCGAGCATTCTGTCGGTAACCATATAGCCGCCGACAACGTTGATTGCCGCAAGCACGAGCGCACACAGCCCGATAACCGTAGCCGTCATACTGCCCTCAGTGCCCGCAGTGGAAATCATCGCGCCGACAATGGTAATGCCGCTGATTGCATTCGAACCGCTCATAAGCGGCGTGTGCAACTGGCTCGGCACTTTCGAGATAAGCTCGAAGCCCAGAAACGCCGCGAGCGTGAAGATGAACAACAGTAAAATAATTTCCATAATCTAACCTTTGCCGAAAATTTTATTTGAAGCGTTCGTCGGTGATTTGTCCGTCGTGCGTTACCGCCGAAACCTTCATAATAGGGTCTTCGAAATTCGGCTCGAACGTTCCGTTCGGCGAGAAGTGCGCAATGTAGTTGTATACGTTCGAGCTGTACATCTGGCTTGCCGTCGCGGGAACGGACGCCTCAAGGCAGGTGTCGCCGATAATCGTAACGCCGTTGGGGGTGATTACGATTTCGTCGGGCTTCGAACCCTCGACATTTCCGCCGCTTTCTACCGCCATATCGATAATCACACTGCCCGCCTTCATCCCCATAACCATCTCGGCGGTGATGATGCGCGGGGCTTTTCTGCCGAAGAGCTTCGCCGTCGTGATGATAACGTCCGACTGCGCGCAGACCTTCGCCATTCCCCTGCGCTGAAGCTCGATTTGCTCGGGCGTAAGCTCCTTCGCATAGCCCTGCGCCGTCTGCCCCGTTTCGCCGAGGTCGATTTTCACGAACTTTGCCCCGAGCGACTTCACCTGCTCTTCGACCACGGGACGCGTGTCGAAAGCCTCAACCCTTGCGCCCAGACGCTTTGCCGTCGCGATAGCCTGAAGCCCCGCAACGCCTACACCGACAATGAAGAACTTCAGAGGCGAAATCGTGCCCGCAGGAGTCATCATCATCGGCAGAATTCTCTTGAGCGTGTTTGCCGCCTTGATAACCGCGACATACCCTGCCAAACTCGACTGCGAACTTAGCACGTCCATTTTCTGGGCAATCGTACTGCGGGGAATCATCTCGAAACTCGCCGCCGTAACGCCCTGTGCGGCGAACGTTGCAATGAGACCCTTCTCGTTGAACGGGTCGAGCAGACTCAAATAGAACGCGCCGCGCTTGAAGTCGGCAACGCGCTCGACCTGCGGCTTGCGAACCGCGACGATAAAGTCGGCATTTTTTGCGAAATCGGCATCGACAATCGCCGCCCCCGCGAGCTTATAGTCTTCGTCGGAGAAACCGGCTTTTGCGCCCGCACCCGACTCGACATTGACAGACCAACCGATAGCCGACAATTTGCCGACATCCGAAGGAATTACCGCAACCCTCGTTTCGCGGGGATCGCGCTCCGAACAAACAAATAAGGTTTTCATTCGTATTCGATTGAAACACCGCAAAAACGCAAAAACAAGAAAATTTTACAAACCCGACATCTTTGCGTACCGAATGAATAATGAAAAATTCATTCTTTTTTCATTAACCGAATCAAACGTTTCGAAAAACAACAAAATAAGTTCGAACAACCGAAGCGATTGGCAAAGCCAATGCGGACTTATAGAGAAAAGCGGCAACTATAGTTGCCGCGCAGAATCACAGAGAGGAACGAAGTTCCGTAGTCGCTAGTTTTGTTAATACGTTTTGGGCTTTTTTTTCTATTTCTTTTTTGGCGGTCTCTATTTCGTTTTTGCGCAGGGCAATATTTTCGTTGGCGATGCGCGAGAGGTCTTCGAGATTGTACAAATACACGTCGTTTATTTCGCCGCAGGCTTTGTCGATGTTTCGGGGCACGGCAAGATCTATCAAAAATATCGGTCTGCCGCCCCTTGCGGCAGCGGCGGCTTTTGCGCGCTTCAAGCCAATCAACGGAACGGGGGAAAAACTCGCGGCAATGACAATGTCAAACACTGGCAAATTCGCAAGCGACTGCTCTAAATCGGCGGATTCGACACCGATCTGCGCGGCGAGCCTGTCGGCATTCGCGCGGGTTCTGCTCGCAACGGAAATGTCCTTCGCCCCGCGGACAAACAGCGCATCGGCAACAAGCCTGCCCGCCTCGCCCGAACCCAAGAGGAGAATCCTCGCCCGCGCAACATCGCCGAAAATCCTGTCGGCAAGCTCGGCGGAAACCGAGCCCAAACTTATCTTTCCGTGTCCGACATTCGTGTTCGTGCGAATCCACTTCGCACACTGGTTTGCCTTTTGAAATACCGTGTTGAGCACCGACTTGCAGTGCCCCGCCGCCGCCGCCCGCGCATACGCCGCCTTGACCTGCCCGAGAATTTCGGTCTCGCCCGTCATTTGCGACTGAAGCCCCGAAGCCACTTCGAAAATGTGTTCTATTGCCCCTACATTTTTTTTGACATACGCAAGAGATGCGAACTTCTCGATGTCGCGACCGCGCGACGGCACCTTGCCGAAAGCCCCAATCGCCCGCTCTACCGCATTTTCGGAATCGGATACGAAATAGATTTCGACCCTGTTGCAGGTTGAGAGCACGAGCGTTTCGGAAAACCCGCACAAATCCATCAGCATTTCTTCGGCGAGGTCTGCCGACTCCTTCGGAACGCCGCACGCGCCGACGGTTTCGGCATCCGCACACACGTGCGAAATGCCTACGACATAAAGGAAGTTGCGTTTTTCCTCCGAATCCATCGCAATAAAAAAGTGCCCGCCGACTTAGCCGAATTTGAGCTTGCGCATTTGCGCGCAGAATTTCAGAAGCCCCGCATTCCCGCCGCCGAACTTTGCAACCGCCGATTCCGCCAACTTCATCCGCCTGTCGAACTCTGCGCGGCATTCGCGGGCAACGCCGAAACGCCTTATCATTTCGAGTATCTCGGCTGGATCCGAAGATGGCAGGTTCTTCGCGAGCTTCGCCGACTTCCCGCGCGGGAGCTTTTCGAGAAGCACGATTAACGGATACGTCTGCTTGCCCGAAATGAGATCCGTGCCGAGCGTTTTGCCCGCATCCTCCTCCGACATAAACCAGTCGCAGACGTCGTCGTAAATTTGGTAGGCAATACCGAGCTGCCTGCCCGCCTCACCGGCGGCTTTCGCCCATTTCGCGTCGGATTGTTTCGAAGCCGTCGCGCCGAAGTTGCACGCAAGCTCGAATAGGGCGGCAGTCTTGCCGTAGGCTACGTCGTAATACTTTTTGCGCGAGACAATTTCCGACTTGTCGGAAAGCGTCTGCTTTATTTCGCCCTCGCAAATGGTCTTTACGCAGTCTGCGGTTTTTTTGAGGACATCCATACTGTTTTCGGCGAATGCAAGCGACATCATATGCGAGAAAATCGCGTCGCCCAAAAGAATCGCCGTTTTCGCGCCGTACTTTTTGAACGGCGTGGGCGTTTTGCGGCGCATATCCGCCTTGTCGATAACGTCGTCGTGGATGAGCGTTGAAAGGTGGACAAGCTCTGCGATGGTCGCGCGCCTTACGAGCGAAGCCGTATCGGCATTTTGCGGGGCGGAGAGGAAGACGAGAATGGGTCTTATATACTTGCCTTTCGGCGAGATAGCCTCTTTAGCCGCCGCGCGCACCTCCTTTTCGAAAGTGGACGCCTGTTTGACGAGAAATCTCTTGAAATCGGCAAGTTGTGGTTTCAGATCTTTCGCCAAATCCCCGAACGGGTTCGTACTGTCATCAATATTATTCAACGGCGGTTATTTTTCCAGAACATCGAATTTTCGCAATTAAAAAATTGCAAAGTTTAAAAAAAACGTCCGCGCGCGAAAATATACTTGTAAGAAAGGCGAATATGGAGTTGATTTTTCGTCTATGGAAAAGAAGCTCGCATTGATATCCGTCAGCGACAAGACGGGCATAGTTGAATTTGCGAAAGAACTGACACACCATCAAGGTTATACAATTCTTTCAACAGGCGGTACGGCGAAACTGCTCGCTGAAAAGGGCATTCCCGTTACCGAAGTAAGCGATTATACGGGTTTTCCCGAAATGATGGACGGCAGAGTAAAAACCCTGCATCCGATGATTCACGGCGGTCTCCTGTGCCTGCGCTCGAACCCCGAACATATGAAACAGGCGGCGGAACACGGTATAGGAATGATAGACTTGGTTGTGGTCAACCTCTATCCGTTTGAATCGACAGTCGCAAAGGCGGGCTGCACTATTGCCGACGCAATCGAAAACATCGACATCGGCGGGCCCTCGATGCTCCGTTCCGCGGCGAAAAACCACGCAAGCGTAACGGTGGTATGCGACAACCGCGACTATCCCGCAGTGCTCGAGGCAATGCGTCACGGCGGCGAGGAACTTCAGCAGATGCGCCGCAAGCTCGCCCTCAAAGTCTACCAGCGCACAAGCGCGTACGACGCCGCAATCGCCAACTACCTCAACGGCAAATTCAACGGCGAAGACTCGCTGCCCGAAACGCTCAACATCGGTCTGCCGCTCGTCCAGAAGATGCGCTACGGCGAAAATCCGCACCAGAAAGCCGCCCTTTACGGCGACTTCGGCAAGTATTTCCGCCAGCTCCACGGCAAGGAACTTTCGTACAACAACATCATCGACATCAGCGCGGCGGCAAACCTCATCGCCGAATTCGACAAGCCCACGCTTGCAATTCTCAAGCACACAAACCCGTGCGGTGTGGCTTCGTGCGACAACTTGGTCGACGCTTGGAATCAGGCTTTCGAAACCGACAAACAGGCTCCGTTCGGCGGAATCATCGTCGTCAACCGCAAAATGGAAGCCGACCTTGCGCAAATCATCGCGGGCATCTTCTCGGAGGTTATCATCGCTCCCGATTTCTCCGACGAGGCTCTCGAAATCCTCACCAAGAAAAAGAACCTGCGCGTGATGATTTCCACGTGCAACAAGGTCGGCGGACTCCAGTACAAGAGCGTTGTCGGCGGCATCCTAGCTCAGGATTCCGACGCAATCGAAGAGCTTAAAGCCAATATGGAAGTTGTCACCAAACGCCAGCCCACCGAAGAGGAATGGCGGGCGATGCTTTTCGGCTGGAAGGTAGTAAAACACGTCAAGAGCAACGCAATCGTCTACGCGGGTTGCGAACGCACACTCGGTATCGGCGCGGGTCAGATGTCGCGCGTCGACAGCTCGCAGATTGCGGTCTGGAAGGCGGGCGAGGCGAAACTGCCGCTCGAAGGCAGCGTTGTCGCATCCGACGCATTCTTCCCGTTCGCCGACGGCTTGGTCGCGGCGGCAAAGGCGGGCGCAACGGCGGCAATCCAACCCGGCGGTTCGGTTCGCGACGCGGAAGTCATCGCGGCGGCGGACGAAAACAATATGGCGATGGTCTTCACGGGCGTCCGCCACTTCCGACACTGATACAGATATGGCGTTTCCGTTCGACATTCTCACATACAAAGGCAAAACGGTGCTCGCACTCGTTGCGGCGTCGTTTGCCTCGCTGTACATTCTCGCGGCGGGCGGGTGCGATTTCGGCAAAAATGAAGTCGTAAAGGAGACGAACGAAACGCATTTTCTGAGGGGGCGCGACGAGCTCAAACGCGGAAACGTTCCCGAGGCTATGAGCGCGTTCCTGAAAGTCGTCGAAAAACGCAAGGACGCGCCCGAATCGCACTTCGAATTGGGTCGGATATATCTCGACAATATGAACGATCCCATTCAGGCGATTTACCATTTCAGAAAATATCTCGAGCTCAAACCCAACTCGCCCGTATCGCCGATGGTTCGGCAGATGATAGACACGGCGCAAAAGAAATTCGCCGCGTCTCTTCCCGAAAGCCCGTTTGAAAACAACGTGCGCCGAATGGAGCTCGAGGAGCTTTTGCAGAAAGTGCAAAAGGAGAACATAGAACTTAAACAACGTCTCGACGCCGCGGCAAACGCCATAGATTCATTGAAGGCGACACAGCGCGTGAGCATTGCCGCAACGCCGACGCGGCAGACACAGGGCAGGCATACGGCACAAACAGCGCAAACGCCGTCGTCAACGCGCGATGCGCGCCAACGCCAAAACGCGCCGATAGAGGTAAAGCGCGACACGCCCGCAACGTATACGGTGCAACCCGGCGACACCCTTTCCAACGTAAGCCGCAAAGTGTACGGCACAAAAAACCGCTGGCGCGAAATATTCAACGCTAACCGCGACAGGATGGCGACGCCCGAATCGCTAAAGCCCGGTCAAGTATTGAGAATACCGAGGTAGGGGATTGTCGAGAGTCATTGAGGGCGCGTGAAATCGGGCTTGATGCGCGATTGGCGTTTTGCGGCAGTGGTCGCATATGTGAATATGCTCGCACCGCCGCCGAAATGCAAAGCCGCCGCCTGAAACCCAATTTGAAGAGCCTAAGCAGCGCGGCTGCGCCGCGCGCGGAGTTTTTTAACTTGTTTGCGGATTGCCGATTTTTAATTCTACTGCAAAACTCGCTTCGCTTGTTTTGCGAGAGTTGTGCCCACTTCGTGAAGCTTTGCTTCACTTCGTCGGTTATTATTCTACTTAAAAATTGCTCCGCAATTTTTTGTGTTTTTTAATTCGGTTTCGGAAATTTTCAAGGTAAGTTCGAACACCCCGAAGCCATTGGCAAAGCCAATGCGAACTTATACACAAAGGCGGCAACTATAGTTGCCGCGTAGCATCACAAGAAGGAACGAAGTTCCGCCGACCGGCGCGGCTCGCGCCCGAAGTTTATCGAAATGTCTGCGGAGAAATTTGCGTCCAAACCGTAGTCGGTGGGGTGTGCGTATTCATACGGAACGTTTAGATTCAGCGCATACTCTTTGCCGAAAATTTCGAACGGGAATTGCTGGTGGGTGTAATAGTTCGTGGAATCAAGTTCGATATATTTGCTCGATAGCTCAATCGCGCCGACCGCAAAACGCAATGATATATCGTAGTAGAAACCCATATTTTCGAATTTTGTGCCAGCAGGATACTCAACCGCCGTCCACGGGCCGCCTACTTCGAAAAACGCGCCGCCGTCCGTTACGGAAAGCGGGCGCGATGCGGTGCAGCGCGCGTACGGCGGCAGGGCGAACGCGGAGTTTGCTGCGGCATTTTCGGAGGAGAGCAAAGCCGAACCGTTTTCGTCCCAAATGACCAAATTACGCTCTACGTCCCGCACATAAAGCTGCAAATGCGCCGACACACTCGCAACCCGCGTCCGCCAGAAAAACTCGACACATTCCGCGGGATTGAACGGCCCAATCTGCAATTCGCACGAATCGGGGTTTTTGTATTTCGGAACATACGGTAACGGCGAAAGATAAATGAAAGACTGCGGAATTTCCATCGTTACGCCCCCGATTCCGTCCCGCCGCTTTCGCCCGCCTCCGATTCGTATTTTTTCGGAAGCGTCATCAACACTTTCGCCGTCGCCAGATAGCCGTCATAACAGAGGTAGATTTCGCGCATCTTCGCCGTTTCGCCGCCTTTTATATCCGACAAATTCAGGTCGATGTTCCTGCCGTCATCTTCGGATTTGTCGGAGAGAATGAAACGCTCGTAGAACGCGTCGCCTTCGCTGCCGTTGATTTCGGCCTTCGACTGCGTGTCGTCGCCGCCCGCCGAAGAAATTTTGGCGGTCGTGCGCGTGGCGGAGTCGGACGAGACAACCCTGTTCCTGTTGATTCTGAAAAGTTCCTCGATGTCGTCGGGATACAGGTGCTTGGGCGGCCCGAATTTCAACAGAGCGGTTTCTTCGAAAAGGTTTTCCTCCGAGTACGATACCGTCGTGCGGATGCCCGCCCACGAGGGATTCTTTGAGTCGGCAATGTTTATGCGCCTGCCGAAAAACGCGCCCGCGTCGATACCGACCGCGCGGAGCGAACCTTCGTATTGCAGGTCGGAGACGGCTTCGAAAATCGCCTTCGCAAGCCCGTTCGGGCGCGGTTCGGCGAATTGCAGCGTGCGCCAGACCGTGTACGTTCCGCTTGCGGCGTTTGTAGAAAGTATGTTCGCGGCAACGTTTTTCGTAACGACAGTACCGTCGCCCTTCGTGTACTTTATCTTCGCCTTCGCCACTATCGGAAGCGTCTTGAAATTCATCGCCGCCACAATCGAGCCCGACAGCAGTTCGCGCGAATAAGTGGAATCGCTGCGCGACGATTCCACGACAGCCATAGACGTTTCGTCGGCGAGCGCGGGCACATGCCTGCGCCACCACTGCACACTGTTTGTGTCGATTGTTCCGCAGACGATTTTGTACGATGTAGACGACGACCTTTCGCCGTCTAAGTCAACCGTCATAACAACGGTTTTCTTGGCGTTCGACGAAATCGAATCGGGATATTTTTCCTCCGAAATTCCCAGAAAAACATTGTCGTTGATTTTGTGCTCGCTCTCGTATTTTATCGAAACGCCATCCACGAGCAGGTCGTTTCGCGGCGATACTGTGGCGGAGAGTACGTTTCCCGCCGCCGTCGAAATCGTCTTCGTTTCGAGCGTTCCGCGCCTGCGCACGTTGAGCACGGGCAAACCGTCCGCCGAGTAGTCGAAGTATACCGACGAATTGGGCGTCCATTTGAGCGTACGCGCCAGAGCCTGAGCGCACGAAAGGTCGCGCGCCTCGTCGGCGAGCATCGCCGAATCCGCATCGACAACGCCTACGGCAAACTCCGCGCCGCACGAAATCGCGAAACGCAGAATGTCGAGCACCTGTTCGGCGACCGTGATTTTTTCGCCCGCCGAGTTTTGTCCGAGCGTGATTTTGCTGCGCAGAACGTCTTCGACGTTTCCGTTAACGGAACGCTTCCACGACTGCTGGTAGACTATCGACTCCAAGTCGCGCCACGCGTTTTTTGCGACAATGTCGGTATGCGTTTTTTCGGCGGAATTTTCGGCGTGGATTTTTTCGATTCTGCCCGCGAACTTGCGGGTTTGCCCGTCGAAGACTTCGACATAGTCGCCGACCGCTGGAATTTCGGCGCAATCGGGCGCGATGCGCAGGCGCAGCTCGTCGGCGGAGGAAAGTCTGCGCACGATCTTTGCGGCGCAGACGGGCAGCCGCCCGACCGAAAGCGTTTCGGAATTTATTTTGAAAATCGGAGGCATATCAGAAGTCGGATTTCAGGTTTCGCAGTTGTTCCGCGCACTGCGCAAGCTCGTTTTCGAGCTGCGAGAGCGACTTCTCGAGTTCGTCGAGCCGCGCCCGCATTTTGTCGAGCTCGTCCATTATTTCGTTTTCTAGTTCTTCGGTTGTCATTGTTTTTTTACGGGTTTTTGCGCCGAAAATTCGTAGCGCACTGCTGTGATTAGTTTGTCGGTTTCCGTTTTGATTTTTGCGGGAGAGGCGTTTTCGAATTCGATTTTCGCGGAATTATCCAGCTCGAATGCGAGTGTTGCGGGCGCGAGCGCGCCGAGCGTTGCGGCGTGCATTGCGGCAAATTCGTCCGCCGCGCCCTCAGACTTGTGGGCGCGCTCGAGCGTGAACGAAACGGACACGCGCGAATTTCCCCTGTCGAAAAATTTCGCCTCCGCCGAGTCTATCGCGTATTCGGTTTGCGTGCGCCTACGGGTCTCAACCGAGAGCGACTTCGGCGTTTCCGAGCCGCCGTTGAGCGGGATGTTCGAATAGAATATTTTCATTGCAGCACCGATTGCGCGTTGAGGATTATTTCGACGTCGGAATTTTTTCCGAACGCCCACGGACGCTGTTGGGCGAGGGTCGTTCTGCCGTATCCGCACGATGCGGGCGGAAGCCAGTTGTGCATGGCGCGCGAGACGATTTCGGCGGAGGTCAGAAGCGACGGCGCGCGCGCGGCAATGTCGTCGTCGCGCACTATGCGTATGCGCAGTTCGACCTCCGAAAATGTGGGGCCCGCCGCGTACTTCGAGGCGGCGAGCGGCAGCGGACGCATTATGTCGATGCGGAGCCCCTCGGCTTTGCCGCCCAAGTCGGGCGAGCCGTTCTTTTTTATGTCGGCATACGAAAGGTCGGCGACGGAGCGCAGGTATTCGAATGCGGAATTTTGAAGGCGTTCGAGAGTTCCCATAATCACAGTCCCTCCGTCGTTTTGCGGGTCGCCTTGCGCGCGGACGCGCCCGCGGAAAATCCGCGTCTGGGGTTTGCCGTTTTCACGCCGAAAGACGGACGGCTTACGACAAGCTCGCCGCGGGCGATGCGCGCGAGAGTCTCCCTCGCGATGTCGGCGTGCTTTGCCTGCCCCGCCGAAAGCTCGATTGACGGAACACGCAGATGCAGCGATTCCACCGCAAGGCGCAACGCACATTCCTTAAGTTCGGGCGGAATGCGCGAATGGTCGGTATCGAGTTCGTTGAGTCCGCTGGTCGCGATTTCCGCCCTTATCTTCGCGACGATGTTCGATATGATGTCCACCGATATGTCGCGCTTTAGCGACTTGAGCGATTCGGCCTTGAGCGTGTCGAGTTGCGGTTTATTGAGGGTCTCTTCGAGGTCTTCGGGAAAGATTTTAATCCAGTCCATTGTGTTGCGGCGCGCGGCGGCTCGACGGGAAAAATCCCGCCGCACCGCATTGCATTATTCTCCTTTCTCCTTGATTTTGAGTTTGCGCACACCGAGCGAACTTGTCGCCACGATGCTCGAATAGTGTTCCACCGTGAGGTCGGTATACTTTGCGTGTTCGTCGCAGTAGACCCTGAACGGCGAGCCTTCCTCCGTCGGCGTGTAGAAACGCTTGAGATTCGACGGCTCGTCTTTCGAGATTGAATTGCGCGCGAAGAACGCGTAGATTGTCGAGCCAGCGATTCGCGATTTCGCCGAAGCCGACGACTGGTATCTGGACGACAGCACGCGGCAGCCGTCGAGCAGGAATTTGCCCGCAAGCTCGTCCTGCGCCATTGCCGCGCCCTTGAACGCAACGGCGGAATTTTGCGATTCAAGGCATGTCATTCTCTTGTCCCAAGCCGACTCGCCGAAGAGCAGCCTGTTGGGGCGCAGTCCGCTTTCGTCGGCTGCGTCGGCAAGCATCGCCCTGATGTCGGCGTCGGGGTTCGCGGAACTCGACCAGTCGGCTTCGTCCTGCGCGGTCGCGACGGTCTCGAGCGCGGCAACGGCGCGTCGCAGCTCGTTGCGCAGAAGGCGCTGGAGCAGCATTTGCACGTAGCGTTCCTGCCAGTCGTCGCCCGCCACTTCGTCGTGGTCGATTCTGATTGTAAGCCCCTTGTTGAGCGTCTTCTCGTTGACGGATTCGCCGTCGTAGCGCACGCGCTTGAATTCCGAGCCGATTGCCCGCACGTCGTCGTTTTCGGAAAGGAACGCCTGAGCGTTGTCGCTGCGCTTGAACTCGAAGCGTCTGCCCACGGGGACGGGCGGGGCGATGAAGTCGAGAATCGATGCGATGTTGTCGGGGTCGACCCATCCGACCGTAAACGCCGTAAGGGCTTCGGAATAGTTGCCCGCTGTGAATTTGTTTTCGTTTGCCGTTATGATATTTTCTTCCTGCATGTTTTTAGTTCTTTCTGATTGCGACCCACGCGATTTTTGTCGTGCCCGAAGTGCCGTTTGCGTCGAGCGTGAAGGTTATGCCCGTTTCGGTGACGGCGGCTTTTGCGGTCTTCTCCGAGCCGCCCGCGGTCTGGACTGCGGCGATGACGACTCCGTCGGCGGGAAGTCCCGAACAGTCGAGCTTGTCGACGGACGTCGCGCTTTTCCAAGTGTGCACGCCGCACGAATACAGCTGCCAAGCCGATTCGCCGAATCCGCGCGGATCGACTTCCACCGTTCCGCCCGAAGCCGCCGAGCAGAGCGCGATGCCGACCTTGTACGCGCCGTCGCCCGCCGTAGCCGAGACCTTGCCGTTCGCGGCGGTGTAGACCGTTGCGCCCGCTGCAATGCTTCCCGACGCCCTGCACATAACGGTGCTTTCGGCACATCCCGCGAGGACTACCGCGAGCCTGTCGCCCGCCGTGCCTTCGTCGGTGCAGATGCCGAGCGGCTTGTCGGCCGCGCCCGCGATTTTGAAGCCGCCTTCGTTAGTTCCCGCCTTTACTATGAGGTTGGCGGAGTCGACCGACTCCTCGGCGGTCATTGTCATCGAGCCCGCGTGCGTGCCTTCGGCGATATTGCAGAAGGCGCGTTTGTTGCTGCGGAACGCCCCGCGGATTGCCGCAATGATTCGTTCCGGTGTTTTTTCCGATTTCTTCATGTTATTATATATTGTTTGTTTGTGGTTGGAAATGACAGTGCGTCATTGTCCGTTAAGATGGCGTTTTTTGATTTCGGCGAAGCTTTTGGTGTACGGTTCGCCGAGCCTGCGGCTGCGCTCGCGCGCCATTTCGGCGAGCGTTGCGCAGGCGCGTTTGGGAGTGTCGGGATTTTCCGCGGACTTTTTCCTCGCCCGCATTCTTTCCGAAACCCCGATTTTGCGGAGACCATCGCCGAGTTCCGCCGCCTTTTTCGCGCATTCCGAAATGCCGTTTGCCGCCTTCGAAATGCGCTTTGCCGCTTCGCCCAAGCCTTCCGCGTTTTGCGGGCGCGCCCGTCCGAAGCCGAGGATTTTTCCGCTTTCGGCGATGTTCGGGTTGTTCGTAAGCCCCACGGAAATCAGCTTCACGGGACGGTAGTTGCCGCCGCCGATATTCTGCATTTTCCAGCGCGGCGACATAGCCGCGTATTTCCCGCCCACGATTTCGTCGTAGGTTTTTTGCGGGTAGGCGGCGAGCACGGCAATGCCGTCGTGCGTTTTGATTATGCGCTTGATACGTCCGACCGCCCGTGCCTTCGACGGGTTGTCTTCGTCGGGGTGTCCTACGTAAATGGGGATGGGAAAGATTGCGTTGCCGACGGCGGCGCGCCCCATTTTCTTCGCGGACTCCTCGTCGACAATCTGCATACCCTTGGCGTGCCGCCATTTCCCGTAGGGGCATAGAACCTGCAGAATTTCCCTATCGAATTTCATCTTCCGCCTTTCCTTGCCGTCCGTCCGACGACAGCGCGAAACGCCGCGACAGCTCTGTAATGTCGGGCTTCAATCCGAGGGCGGCGAGGCGTTCGATTATCTCGAGTTCGCATTTGTGCCTTTCGTAGTCTGGCAGTTTGAGCCTGAATTTTGCAAGCGGCGTTTCGTCGCCGAACGCCAGTCTTATGACCTGCGCGTCGACGTTGCGGTTGAGGGTGTCGCTTACGATTGCTGCGTCCGCCTCCTCTATGAGTCCGCTTTCGCCGTATTGCACGCTCGCGCCGAGCCTGTCGGCACTCATCGTGCAAAGGTCGCCGCCGCGCCAGAGTGCGCAGAGCATTCTGTCGATTCTTTCGACGAGCGCGGGGTAGGGCAGTTCGCCGCGCGTGGAAACGTCTATCGCCTCGATGTCGGTACCCTCCGAAAGGACGGCGTGGAACTCCGCGCCGAAGTCGGCGACCGCCTCGCACGCCGCCTCCCACTGCGGGGAATCCGGATAGGCGTCGGTTTTCGCCTTAATCCCCGGCATACCGTTGCGCTCGCAATACACGAGCCAGTCTTTGAGCGGAAGCTGCTTGAATATGTAGGCTATCGAAGAGGCAATCATCAGCCCGTCGCCGCAACTGACCATCCATTCGTCCGCGTCGAGCGGTCTGCCGTCGGCCAGCTGTCCCTCGCGGTCGAGCAGGCGCAATTTGCCGCTCGTGTTCTCGAAGAGCCAGAGGGGGAACTGCTCGAATGTCCCGAAGATTTTCCCGTTTTTTTTCGGAGAGCGAAATTTTGTGGACGGCGTATTTCATCGCCACGCAGTCCATCATCTGCATTATCAGCATACGCAGTCCGCCGCGCTCGTTGCGGTCGGAGCGGTTGCGCGTCTCGAGCGACGCGTAGAAGTCGGCGAGAACTTTTTTGTGTTCGCGGGCGCGCGGCGAATCTTCGCTTACGACGATTTCGCCGTCGAGTCGGGCTACCGATTTTTTGCGTTTGAGGTTTAGTCCGCATATCGCGTCGTCGCGCCTGAGGACGGCTTCGAAAATGCGCGAGGCGGACGAGAGTCTGCCGTTCTCGAACTCCTCGATTGCCCGCGACAGCGTGTCGGGGCGGAGGTTTTTAATCGGATTGAAACGCGACCTTGCGATTCGCGAACCAACCGTGGGTGTGTAGGCTTTTGCGTTCATGCGCCCCATAATATCAACGGGGTTCGAAATACGCAAATCTACTTTGGGAACTTTGGATAAAACTACATTTTTTGATATTTTTGAGCGGAACAATCCGCGCCGCCGCGACGCAAAAAAAATCCGCCCCGCAAATGCGGGAGCGGATTGGAAGTGGCTTTGCCCGTTTCCTATTTAATCGGGCGGATGTTTACGTTCCTGAAATTGATTTCAGCCTTGCCGTGTTTGCCCTGCAGACCGATTTTACCGACGGGCTTGGTGTCGCATTTTCTGTTTTTTGCAAGCCACGGCGGAATCGCCGAGCCGTCGGGATTGGTTTTCATATCGGTCCACTTCGACAAATCCATTTGCGCGGTGTGTTTGCCGTTAATCCATACGTCGATGGTTTTGCCTTCGCAGCGCACCTTCATTTTCTGCCACTGTCCGAGCGGCAGGGAGGTGTCCCATTCGGCGGGCACGAAGCCGTATACCGAGCCGCAGGTGGTGCGCGGCTTGGGGAAAGCCGCGTTGTCGGCAATCTGGATTTCTATGGAGTTGGGAATCCATTTTGCGGTGTCGGAGCAGTAGACGACAACACCGCTATTCGTGCCCTTGAAGAGTTTGAATTCAAGCTCGAGCTCGAAGTTTTTCCAGTCCTTTTTCGTGAATATAATTTGGTCCTTTTCCGCCGATATAACGCCGTCGTCGGAAATCGACCACACTGTTTTGTCGAAGTCGGCGTCGGCGAGTTTGTCGCCGAAAAGCGGAGTCCAACCGTCGTTCTTCTTGCACGCCTGACACAGGCAGAGCAACCCGAGCGCAAGCGTAATTGTGATAGCTGACAATTTTTTCATACGCGCCCGAGGCTATTTTTGCGCGACGCGTTTTTCAAGCGTTTTTCGCAAAGTTTCCAAAGTTGTTTTGCGCGCCGCGCCGTTCGGCGTTAGAATGCGGTTTATGGAAATGGAAAATTCAACGGTACTGGGCACGGCGGTAATCGCGCTTACGTCGCTGCTCGGGGCATATTATCTAATGTTGCGGATTCGGGAATGCCACGAGGAACGTCCCGATCCGAAACTCACATACGTTACGCATGCGCAGATGGACAAGCTGCGGACGGAACTGGCGCGGTCGATTTCCGAAGCCGTGCAGGATTTGCGCTCCCTGCGTTCCGAGATACGCGAGGAGACGCGGGCTATGCAGAAGCAGTATTCGCACAGTCTGTCGGAGACCCGCGATTTGGTCGGCAAGAACGCCGAGAACATCAGCGCGCTCGTCGCGCAGTCGCAGATTGCCGCCCAGCGCATCGCCGAGCTTTCGACGAAAACCGACAGGATACTCCTGAAAGTGAAGGGGGAAATCTGATGCCCGACGCGCTTCTTTTCCGCCGCGCCGTGCTCGCGCAGCTCGAGGCGGCTTCGCCCGCGAGCCTTCCCGTCGAAACCGTTTCGGAGGGGCTGAGGCTTGCGGGGTTCGAGTTTTCCGAACGCGAACTTTCGGCGGCTCTCGAATATCTCGTCGAAAAGAACTACGCGTCGTTTTCGCGTTCGGAGCTTTCGGCTTCGCACGTACGCGTGAAACTTTCGGCGTTCGGGCGCGACTATCTCGAATCGGGGAGGTTTTGAAATGGGCGAAGAACAGCAGCAGCCGTCGGCCGCGTCCAAACGCGGCGTGCGTGTGCGTGCGCAATCCTCCGCCGCGCCGTCTTTTAACGCCTGTTTTTTCGCGCACGTAGAACGCATAAAACGCGCGAAGGCGCAGGCCGACAAACTCGCCGACGAAACGCCGCTCGACGCGCGCGAGGCGTCGGTTGCGCTTTTGTGGGAGCTTGTTTTCGACACGCTCTGCAACTCGCCTGAGCTTTCGGTGTCCGATTTCAACACCGTCGCGGGGATAATCCAGAAACTCGCTTCGGCAAAGGTTTCGGGTTCTCAAACGCAGCGCGGCGGCGCGGACTGCGGGCTTTCCGAAGAGACGCTCAGGCGCATAGAATCGCAGCTGAAATTATTGTAGTTCGATATGGACACGTTTTTTCTTCCCTACCAGATTGCGTGGATAAAGGACCGTTCGCGCATAAAGCTTATGGAGAAGTCGCGCCAGATAGGAATGAGCTGGACGACCGCATATTCGCTCGTGCGCAGACACTGCCGCGCGGGCGAAAAAAACGACTCGTGGGTGAGTTCGCGCGACGAGCTTCAGGCGAAGCTTTTCATCGACGACTGCAAGAAGTTTTCGGGCATACTAAACGCCGCCGCCCTCGAGTGTTGCGGCGCGGAAACCGCCGCCGATTCAGATTCGCGCTCGCTTGAGTTCGCCAACGGCACCCGCATTTGGTCGCTTTCGTCGAACCCCGACGCGCAGGCGGGCAAACGCGGAACGCGCGTGCTCGACGAATTCGCCCTGCATCCCGACCCTGCGCGGCTCTACGCCATCGCCTACCCCGGCATAACTTGGGGCGGCAGTCTCGAGATAATTTCGACCCACCGAGGGGGCGAAAATTTTTTCGCCAAACTCGTCGAGGAGGCTCGCTACGGGGGCAATCCGAAAAAAATCTCGCTGCATCGCGTAACGCTTCAGGACGCGCTCGAGCAGGGCTTTCTCAAAAAGCTCAAGGCGAATCTTCCTCCCGACCACGAGGTTTCTCAGATGGACGAAGCCGCGTATTTCGACTACATAAAAAATTCGTGCGCCGACAGGGAGAGTTTCCTTCAGGAGTATATGTGCACGCCCGCCGACGACAGGTCGGCGTTTCTGCCGTACGACAGCGTGCGCCGCTGTGTCTACCAAGCCGACGAAAATTGGCGCGAGCCGTTTTCGCCCGAGAATCCGCAGTATTTGGGCGTGGATGTCGGGCGGACGCGCGACCTTACCGTATTCTGGCTTCTCGAAAAGTGCGGCGACGTTCTGTTCACTCGCGATGTCCGCGTTTTCCGCGACGTTCCGTTTTCGGAGCAGGAGGTTGTTCTGCACTCGTATTTGCGCAATCCGTATCTGCGCAGGGCGGCGGTGGATATGAGCGGCTTGGGACGGCAGTTCGCCGAGCGCGCCGCCGAACGCTACGGAAGCTCGAGGGTCGAGGGCGTTGTGTTTACGCGCCAAACAAAGGAGATTCTCGCCTATCCGCTTCGGACGCGCTTCGAAAACGGCACGGTCAGGATTCCCGACGATATCGAAGTTCTCGCCGATTTGCGCGCCGTCAAAAAGGAGGTCTCGTGCGGCGGCGTGCGTTTCGCCGCCGAGCGGACTGCCGACGGGCATTCCGACCGTTTCTGGGCGTTGGCTCTCGCTTCGCACGCTGCGCGCGAAAATTTCGGCGGTTCGGCGGTTTCGCTCGTATCGCGCAGGGAATCGGGGTTTGTGTGGTAGTGGGCTGATTTTTCGGGTGTTTCGGATTTTATTGGTACGAAAGCATTTTTTTCGGGATTTTTTTGTGAATAAATATTGACTTATGGAAACTCGTTCCTATCTTGGAACTCGTAAAGCGGTTCTTTCAAAGAGGGTCGGGCTTGTTTTTGGGGTCTGTGATTCTGTAGCGGGTCGGATGTATTCTGCCCGTCTGTTTTACGGATCTCTTCGGGTTCTGCGTGATAGGGTGTATTTCGGTAAAATGACAATTTGTACTTTTTTTTGCTGGATTATCCCCTGAGCGTCCCTTTATGATGGCGTCTGTTTTTTACGGAAGTTTATTAATTGATTTTTATCTCAACAACCAAACAAACAAAAGATATGAACAAACAACAACTCATCGAAGAAATTCAGAAAATTCTCGGCAAGGATGCCACGAAGGCTTGCGCTGAAAAGGCTCTCAATGCCACTATCGAAGCCATCAAGGCGGGTGTGAAGAAGAACAAGAAGCTTCAGCTCATCGGTTTTGGTACTTTCTCGGTTGTGGAACGCAAGGCGCGTACCTGCTTCAACCCGAGAACCCGCGAGAAGATCAAGGTCAAGGCCAGCAAGGTTGTAAGATTCAAGCCCGGCGCGGCTTTCAAAGCGAAATAAAATTGTACAAAACAATTTTTGGAAAGACTCCGCATTTTTTGTGCGGAGTTTTTTTTGAATCCGTTTCAAGCCGTCATATGCGGCGGTTTGGCAATTCTTTTTCCTATGAAACACGGAAACATATTTTCTTTCGGCGGCGCGGACGACTCGGGCAAGCCCGAGTTTTTCGAGACGCTGCTCAAATTTTCCGGTACAGGGCGCGTCGAGCGCATATATTCCGAACCCTATTCGGACGGGCAATGGTACGATCAAGACGAAGACGAATTCGTGCTTCTGCTTTCGGGCGAATCCGTCTTGGAGTTTGCCGATTCTTCCAAACTCGAACTTGGTGCGGGCGACTGGCTCGTAATCGACCGCCGCACCGCGCACAGGGTTGTTCGGACATCCGATAACCCGCGTTGTGTGTGGCTGACGGTATTCGGCGACTTTTCCGAAATGTCGGCTAATCTATGAATTCTATTCCGGAATCGGCGGTTTGCTGGATTGCCGCCGATATGTTTTCCTTGTCGCAGATTTGGGCTATTTCGTCCTTTTTCAGAAGCATAAAGGCGGTCGACATTGCATCGGCGATTGCGGCGTTTCCGCAGAAAGCCCATGTCCTGAACGGTTGTTCTTTCGGAGTTTCGCCCGTTCGGGCGTCGACGATGTGAGCCCCAAGAACCGACGTTCCCGACGCGCCCACGGCGAAGTCGTCCACGGGAATTTTCACGTCGTCGGACAGGTTTGTCTCCCACGTTTTGCCTTCGCCGTCTTTGCCGAATGCATAGATGCTGCTTCCTCCGAACGTCAAAAATGCGTTTTCTATCTCCCAGACTTCGCGCAGCTTTTTTACGGCGCAGTCTACGGCGAAGCCCTTGCCTATCGCGCCGAGGTCGATTCTGCCCGCCGAGAGCTTTTTGATTAGAAAACGTTGTGGGTCGAACTCGAATTTGCCGCGCCGCGGGGTCTCGGGAACGGCGAAGGTTTTGTCGTTTTTGTTTTTGAGAAAATACTCGCCCATACACACGTCGATTGCCCCGCGGCTGATTTCGGCGGCGGAGAATGCAAGAGAAAGGCATTCCGTGGCGATGTCGGTAAGCGGCGTGATTTCGCCGACTTCGGAGGCGTTTATGCACGATATGTCGCTGCCGTAGCGGTAGAGGCTCAGGATGTTTTCGAGTGCTTCGGTGTCGGCGAAGCAGTCGAGTGCCGCGCTGCGGGCGTAGTTTTGTTCGACGCCCGAAATCCGGACGGTGAACACGGTGTTCATCAGTTCTCTTTCGAAAGTGTGCATTTGAAGACATCTAAATGCGGGGCGTTCGAAAAATCAACAATATTGAACCGTCTTTTTGTCTTGAGGAAGTTTTTTGGCGAATGTAATTTTGCCGCCGATATGAAGACTTTTTTGCGGATTGCATTTTTTGCGGTTGTGTCGGCTTCGGTATGTTTCGCGTCGGCGGACAGGTCGGGCGTGTTTGTCGTTGCGAACAAAAACAGCGCGGATTCGCTTGCCGTCGCGCGGTATTACTGCAAGGCGCGCGGCATAGCGGCGGAAAATGTAGTCGAAATTTCCGTTCCCGACGTTCCGGAACTTTCGCGCGTCGAGTACGAAACAAAGCTTGCAGGTCCGATAGTCGATGCGCTCGCAAAGCGCGGCGCGGTGTCGGCGATGGCAACGGGCACGGACGCGCAGACGGGGCGGCGAAGCTACATTTTCAATTCGCACAATGTGGAATATCTGGTTTTGTGCGCGTTGCCCTACAAGGTAAAACCGAGCGCGGGCAAAAAGGGAATGCGTTTCGACGGGGCATCGGTCGATTCCGAGCTTGCGGCTACTTTTCTGCCGCAGAAGACGCCCGACGGTCCCTGTCGCAATCCGCTCTACGGCAATTTTTCGGGCGCGGGGGCGCACAAAATCTACGGCGTGCTCCGTGTCGCGCGTCTCGACGGCGACTCTTTCGAAACCGTGAAGAAATCGATAGACGGCGCGTTGGATGTCGAGAAAAAGGGGCTTCGGGGGCGCGTGTACATCGACAAGTCGAAGAAATACAAACTCGGCGACGACTGGCTTGATTCCGCCGCAAAAACGGCGCGCGCGATGTATTTCGACACGGTGGTCGACGAAAAGCCGACGCTTTTCGACTTTACGCAGCGTCTCGACGGCGCGGCGGTGTATCTGGGCTGGTACAGTGCGAGTCCGCAGTTTTATTTCAACGAAAGGGATTTTAAACTCGCCGACGGCGCGATAGCCCTGCACCTGTTTTCGTTCAGCGCGTCCGACCTCCGCAAAAAGGGGTGGACTCTCCGACTTTTGCAGTGCGGGGCGGCGCAGGCTTTCGGCAACGTGTTCGAGCCGTATCTGTCGGGCACGCAGAACATAGGCTACATAATGGCGGCCTACGGGCGCGGGCTTTCGGCGGGCGAAGTTGCGTATGCGTCGATAGAGGTTTTGGGATGGCAGTCGGTCGTGGTGGGCGACCCGCTCTACGAGCCTTTCAAAGTCGGTCTCGAGGCGCAGCTTGCGGCGGTCGATGCGGGCAAAGTCGATTCGCTTTCGCAGTATGCGGTTTTGCGTATGATGAACAAAATGCTTGCGGACGGCGCGAAGCCCTCCGATGTTTCGGCGTTCGGCGAAAAATACGTCGGCAAAATGCCCGACGACGCGCTTTTGTTCCGCTTGGCGACCGATTTTTCGGCGGCGGGCGATGGCGGAAAGTCGAAAAAATACGCCGACATCCTGCTTTCGCGCGATTTCTTCAAACAGGCGGATATGTGCGGACTCGGGTTCGAGCTTGCCGAATTTTTGGCGGACAATTCGCGCGCCGACGACGCGATGAAGCTGTATTTGCGGCTGCTCGATTCGGGTATTTCGAGCTACGGACGGAGGGCGGTTGTAAGGTCGGCCGAGGCGTTGGCTGCGAAATGCGGGCTGCCCGTTCCCGTGCGCATCGAGAATTATTCGAAGCAGTTTGCAAAGGCGGACGCAGACTACAAAAAGAGGACGGAGGCAAAGAAAAAAAAGTAGAATGCCGCCGCCCGATTTTCGGAAAAATTTTTATCGACAAGCCCAAAACGCGTTCCAAACTTTGCGGGCTTGAAAAATATGCGGGCGCGTTTCCGCATTCGAAAGGATTCGTTTCATGCAGGACTTGAAATACAAACCCCTTGCCTACAGAATCGCCGTCGGGCTGCTTTTCTTCAATCAGGGAATAGTGTTTTCGGCGTGGGCAACGCGCATTCCCGACTTCAAGAACGCGCTCGGTTTGAGCGAAGCCGACTTGGGGTCGGTGCTCTTCGCGATTCCGCTCGGGCAGATTTCGGTAATGCTGCTTTCGGGCTGGCTTGTCGCGAAATTTTCGAGTTTTAAAGTCGTGCGCCTTGCCGCCTATGTCTATCCGCTGACGCTTTTCCTGCCGCTTCTGGCGTGCTCGAAGGCGACTCTTTTCGCCGCGCTCTACTGTTTCGGCATAGCCGCGAACCTTACGAATATTTCGATAAACACGCAGGCGGTGGATGTCGAGCGCATCTACGGGCGTTCGGTGATGTCGTCGTTCCACGGGCTTTGGAGTTTTGCGGGCTTTTGCGGCGGGGTGCTCAGCGCGGTTCTCGCGGGCTTCGACGTGGGCGTTTTGCCGCACTACATAGGCGTGAATGTTTTCGTAATACTTGCGCTCGCGTGCGCGTGCCGCTATTTTGTGCCTTTCGATTTCGCGCCGCAGGCGAAGGACGGCGACACGGACAAGACCCGCAGCGTCTGGAGACCCACGCCGTATATCCTGTTTCTCGGCGTGATCGCGTTTTCGTGCATGAGTTGCGAGGGCACTATGTTCGACTGGAGCGTGATATTCTTCCGCGACGTTGTCGGCACCGCGCCCGACATAAGCAGGGTGGGGTTTGTCGCGTTTATGTCGGCGATGGCAACCGGCAGGTTTGTCGACGACTTCCTCATCAACAAATTCGGATACTTGGCGGTATTGCGCACGAGCGGCGTTCTGATTTCGGCGGGTATGTTCACGGCGGTTCTGTTCCCGAACGCGGTTGCGGGGGCTGTTGGCTTTCTGCTTGTAGGCTGCGGCGTGTCTTCGGTTGTGCCAACGTGCTACAGCTTGGCGGGGCGTTCGCGCAGGATGTCTTCGGGCATTGCGATAGCGGTTGTCTCGACGGTCGGCTTTTTCGGCTTTCTCATTTTCCCGCCGCTCATCGGCTACATTGCGCATATTTCAAGCCTGCGGTTCTCGTTCGCGCTGATGGGCTGTATAGGCATAATGGTAAGTTTGGTTTCGCCCGCGCTGCGCTCGCGCATAGAAAATTAGGCTGAAATTTTTTCGGAAAAATCGGTTGACAATCATTTGGTTTAATCATTTGGTTAAACCCGATGATTGAAAAGAATTACATCGCCGGATTGGAGAAGGGTATATGTTCCGACGCGAAGGCGAAGATAATAAACGCCGCCGTCGAAGAGTTCGCCTTGCTCCCGTTTTCGGCGGTTCGCACGCGCCAGATAGCCGAAAAGGCGGGCGTAAACCACGCGGCGATAAGCTATCATTTCGGAGGCAAGCGCGAACTTTATTTGGAAATCGTCCGCCAGCTCGCCGACTACATCCACATATATATGGCGGAACATTTGGTGCGCGGTTCGGAGATTGAAAAGTCGAAATCGGCGGCGGATGCAAAAAAGCTGATTGTCGATTTCGTGATGAGCAGAGTGTGTGTGAACTCGAAGACCGACCCGCTTTTGCGTCGCATCATAATGATTCTTACGCGCGAGGAAATGTATCCCACCGAGGCGTTCGACTTCATTTACGAAAAGGTGATTTATCCGTCGATCACGCTTCTTGAAAAGCTCGTTTTGATATGCAAGCCCGCGTGTCCGGCGGAGGACGCCAAGATTCTTGCCCAGATGCTCATCGGTCAGATTATGCTTTTCAATTCGGCAAGGGTCGGCTTCAAGCGAATCAGCGGTTGGGATTCGTTCGGCGAGGAGCAATACGCGAAAATCGAAAGCGTGTTCGTGCGTTTGCTCGGGAAAATTCTGTCTTAATCCTTTAAATTTGAAAACGGAAAAAATGAAAATGAAAAACAGCAGTATCTATATATGCAAGTTTGCGGCGGCGGCACTTGTCGCCTGCGCCGCGTTTACGGGCGGATGCAAAAAGAACGTCCGGCAGCAGGGGCCGACGGGCGAACCGCCCGCCGTTCAGGTTGCAAAGCCCGTTCACAAGTCGGTTGAATTTTGGGACGACTACACCGCGCGCCTCGAGCCGTATGCGTCGGTCGAGCTTCGCGCGAGAATCGGCGGATACCTCCAGCTTGTCAATTTCAAGGAAGGCCAGTTCGTAAAGGAGGGCGATCTGCTTTTCGTAATCGACCCGCGCCCGTACGAAGCCGCGCTTGCGTCGGCGAAGGCTCAGGTCAAGGAGGTAGAGGCGCGCCTTGCGCTCGCAAAAAGCAACGACGCCCGCGCAAAGGAACTTTTCGCCGCGAAGGCAATCTCAAAGGAAACCTACGAAACCCGCACGAGCGAACTTCTCTCGGCACAGGCGGCGTTGCTTGCCGCACGGGCCGGTTTGCGCGAGGCGGAACTCAATTTGGAGTACACGCACATTCGCGCCCCGATGTCTGGCAAGCTCAGCGAGTCGTACGTCGACGTGGGCAACCTCGTTACGGCAAACTCGACGCTCCTTACGACAATCGTCAGAACCGACATCATTCAGGCGTATTTCGAAATCAGCGAACGCGACAATCTCCGCTACAAGAACAACGGTCTGTTCAAGGAAATCGACGTTGTCAAGAAGACGGGGCCGCGCGTGAAAATAACGCTTCTTGACGGCTCGACGACGCGCGAAGGCATGCTTACATACTTCGACAACAAAATCGGTACGGAAACTTCCAGCCTTACGATGCGCGCGGACATCGCCAACAACGATCATCTGCTTTCCCCCGGAATGTTCGCAAAAATCAGCGTTCTCGGCGAAAAGGCGCACCACGTTGTTATGATTCCCGAAGACATCATAGGCACCGACCTCGTAAACCGCTACGTTTTGGTGGTCGACAAGGACAATGTAGTCCAGTACCGCCCCGTGAAAGTTGGGCGTTTGATGGGCAAGTTCCGCGTAATCGACGAGGGGCTTTCGCCCGAAGACAGGGTTGTGGCGGTCGGTCTGCAGCGCGCCGTTCCCACGACGAAAGTTTCGCCGACGGAAATCAAATTCGATGAAAAGTAAATCGCCCGTTGAAAGGCAGGTTTTGAAATGAAATTTTCGCACTTCTTCATCGACCGACCCATTTTCGCGGCGGTCATATCGATTCTCATCACGCTAATCGGCGTGGTGGGATATTTCAGGCTTCCCGTAACCCAGTATCCCGACGTAGTTCCGCCGCAGGTTTCGGTTTCCACAAGCTATCCCGGGGCGTCTCCAGAGATTCTGATGGACACGGTTGTCGCGCCGCTCGAACAGGAAATCAACGGCGTCGAAAATATGATGTATATGTCGAGCCAGTGCAACGCCGACGGCTCGTGCTCGATTACGGTAACTTTCGAACTCGGCACGAACATCGACGTTGCGCAGGTTCAGGTTCAAAACCGCGTCTCGATGGCTACTCCGCGTCTGCCCGACGACGTGCGCAACATCGGCGTTGTCGTCAAGAAAAAGTCGCCCGACATGCTGCTTGTCTGCAACCTCTATTCGCCCGACAGCAGCCGCGACAAACTCTATCTGACCAACTATGCAATCACGCAGATGGTCGACAGGCTCTCGCGCATCTACGGCGTAAGCGACGTTAACATTTTCGGCAAGCGCGAATACAGTATGCGCGTGTGGCTCAACACCGACAGGCTTTCGCACTTCAATATGAACGCCTCGCAGGTCGTTTCGGCGTTGCGCGAACAGAACAAGCAGGTTGCGGCGGGCAAGCTCAACCAGCCGCCGCTCGCAAATCCCGACGTAGCGCACGAGCTTATCATCAACACGCAGGGACGTCTGGTTTCGCCCGAAGAGTTCGAAAACATCATCATCAAGTATACGCCCGACGGCAAGACTGTACTGCTCAAGGACGTTGCGACAATCGAACTTGGCTCGTACACCTATGCCGACGAATCGTATATGAACGGCATGCCGTGCGTGGGTATGGGCATCTACCAGCTCCCCGGAACGAACGGCATCAACACGGTGGACAACATCTACAAGGCTCTCGACGAAATGGCGAGGGAATTCCCCGTGGGCGTAGCCTACAAGGTAACGCTCGACAACACCGAGTATATCCGCTCTTCGGTTTCCGCCGTTTACCACACGATTTTCGAGGCGGTGCTGCTGGTCGTCTTCGTGATGATGCTATTCCTTCAAAACTGGCGGGCTGCGGTTATTCCGCTTTTTGCGATTCCCGTTTCGCTTGTGGGTACGTTCTTCTTTATGTACCTTTTCGGGTTCTCGATTAACAACCTTTCGCTGTTCGGTTTGGTGCTGGCAATCGGCATTGTCGTCGACGACGCAATCGTCGTTGTCGAAAACGTAGAGCGTAATATGCGCGACGGCCTCGACGCAAAGGAGGCGACGAAAAAGGCGATGACTCAGGTTCAGGGCGCGCTTATAGCAATCGTGCTCGTGCTCTCGAGCGTGTTCATTCCGACGGCGTTTATCGAGGGCATTTCGGGTCAGTTCTACAGGCAGTTCGCGTTGACAATCGCCGTTTCCACTGTCCTTTCGGGCGTGGTTTCGCTGACGCTCTCGCCCGCGCTTTGCGCCATTATGCTCCGCCACCACGACAAGCCCGACCTCTTCACGCGCATTTGGAATGCGCTTTTCGGTTGGTTTTTCAGGGGCTTCAACGCCTGTTTTGAATGGGTAGCCGACAAATACGGAAGGTTCGTCGCGAAAATCGTCAGGGTCTCGTTTGTATTTCTGGCTTTGTACGCGGGACTGCTGGCTCTTACGGTGCACCTTTTCGAGGACACCCCGAAGGGCTTTATTCCCAAACAGGATACGGGCTACATATTCGTAACGGCGCAGCTGCCCGACGGCGTTTCGCTTGCGCACACGGACAAGGTTCTCGAAAAAATCCAGAATTTGCTCAAGGACGTAAAGGGTATCGAGGACTTTATGTGCGTTGCGGGCTTGAACGGCGCAAGCTTCTCAAAGTCGTCGAACGCGGGCGCGATATTTGTAAAACTTACCCCGAAGGACAGCCGAATAAAGCAGGGGGTGACGCTCGACAAGATCATTGCGCAGGTTTCGGGCATTCTGCAAAAGGAAGTTCCCGAGGCGTCGACGTTCGTTCTGACTCCGCCCGCAGTCAACGGTATCGGCATGGGCGGCGACTTCAAGGCTATGGTTCAGGACAAGGTGGGGCTCGGCATTTCGGATGTCGAAAAGTACACGCGTCTGATTGCGGCAAAGGCTATGCAGCGTCCGGAAATCTCGCTTGCGTTCACGACATACCGCGTGTCCTCGCCGCAGCTCTATGTTGACATCGACCGCGAACGCGCTCAAAAGCTCAATGTTCCGATTTCGTCGATTTTCAACACGATGCAGTTCAATATGGGTTCGGTGTACGTCAACGACTTCAACATCCTCAACCGCGTATACCGCGTTATGGCGCAGGCGCAGAGCACGCAGCGCAGCGGCATAGAAGACATCTATAATATGAAAGTGCCCAACGTGCGCGGCGTGAACGTTCCGCTCGGTTCGGTTGCGAAAATCAGGCGCACGATAGGCCCCGACCGCGTAGGCAGATACAATCTGTACCCGTCGGCGGAGGTTATGGGCAACGTAGCCCCCGGATACAGTACGGGGCAGGCGATGGCGGCAATCGAGGAGGTCGCCGCCGAAACGCTTCCCGCGGGTATGGGCATAGACTGGACGGACTTGGCTTTTCAGGAAAAACGCGTCGGCAACACGGCAATCGTAATCTTTGCGGTTTGCGTGCTGTTCGTGTTCCTGCTGCTCTCGGCTCTTTACGAAAGCTGGACTCTGCCGCTGGCGGTTATTCTGGTCGTTCCGCTTGTTCTGTTGTTCGCGATATCGGGCGTGCAGTTCAGGGGAATGGACAACAACATTATGACGCAAATCGGGTTCGTCGTGCTAATCGGCTTGGCGTGCAAGAACGCGATTCTGATTGTCGAGTTCGCAAAACAGCGTCAGGAGAAGGGCGAGGACGTAATACACGCGGTAAGTATGGCTTCGCGCAACAGACTGCGCCCGATTCTGATGACGTCGTTTGCGTTCATCTTGGGCGTGGTTCCGCTCGCGTTTGCGGAGGGGTCGGGTTCGGAACTCAGACAGGCTCTCGGCACGTCGGTGTTCTTCGGAATGCTGGGCGTGACGATTTTCGGCTTGGTTTTCACCCCGATTTTCTTTTATGTTATCCGCAGGAAATTTTCGAAAAAACAGGCATAATATGATGAAAAGAGGAATTTACAACTTTGTCTTCTCGGCTGCGGCGTTCGCGCTCTGCGGCTGCATGGTCGGGCCCGACTACGTTCCGCCCACGGCAGATATCGCCAAGGAAGACCTCAACGAAAAGCACTTCTACCGCGACGAAGGCTTGTGGAAAGAGGCGACTCCCGCCGAATCGCTCCCAAAGGGCGACTGGTGGAAAATCTTCAACGACCCCGTCCTTGACTCTCTTCTCGGGCAGTGCAAAAAAAACAATCCGTCGCTCAAGGCGGCGTTCTACAGGGTCGAACAGGCGCGCCAGAACGCGCGTATGGACGAAGCCCAGCTCTATCCGCAGATGAACGGCAATGCGTCGTTCCTGCGCACGGCGACATCCAAAAATCTCACCACCCCGTACTCCAACTACGACAAGTGGACGACGGGTCTTGGTATGACGTGGGATTTGGACTTGTTCGGGCGCGTGATGAGCATAATCGAATCGGACATCGCAACGGCGCAGGCTACGTACGACGCGTACAACAGCCTAATCCTTTCGATGCAGGCGCAGGTTGCAAAGACCTATTTTTTGATTAGGCAGTACTACTCGGAAGTCGATTTGCTCGTGCGCACGCTCGAAGTCCGCAAAGAGCAGACCAAGCTCATTTCCGACCGCGTAAAGCTCGACTTCGCAAGCGACCTCGACTTGCAGCGCGCAATCCAGCAGGAGGCGGAGGCGGCAGCGCAGCTGGCCGCCGTCAGAAAATCGATTGACACCGCCCGCAACAACATCGCGATACTCGTGGGTACGACGCCCTCGAAGCTCGTTCTTGACGACGCGCCGCTCGGCGACGTTCTGCCGAAGCTGCCCGACGCGGTGCCTTCGCAGCTGCTCGAACGCCGTCCCGACATCGCCGCCGCCGAGCGCGAAGTCTACGCGGCAAACGCGAGAATCGGCGCGGCGCACGCGGCGTACTTCCCGACCATTTCGATTACCGCAAACACCGAACTTTCGGCAAACAAAATCGACAAGCTCATAAACGCAAGCAGTTTTGCGTGGGGTATCAGCCCGCAAATCTACATCCCGATTTTCCAAGCGGGGCGCATCTACGCGCAAAAGCAGGTTGCCCTTGCCGCGCACAAGGAAACGCTCGAAAACTACAAGGCGACGGTTCTTTCGGCAATCGGCGAAGTGGAAAACGCGATGTCTTCGGTCAAGAACCTGAAGGAGGAATACATCAAGCGTTCCGACGTTACGAAGGCTTCGATCAAGGTCTACGAGCTTACGCGCAAGCAGTACGACCTCGGCTTCGTCGACTACTTCTCGGTCAGCGACGCGTCGCGTTTGGCGTTGGCAAACGAGCGTACGCAAATCAGCATACGCGGCGACAGATTCCGCGCGTGCGTCGATTTCATCGCGGCAATCGGCGGCGGTTGGGAGCTTCCGAAGGAGGATTCCGACGACGTTCGCAACGACCTAAAGCCCGCAATCTACGAGTCGAACGCCGACTACGAAAGCGCGGCGAAGTAGTCCGCAACGCATTCAAAACAAAAACCCGCGCGGGAAAATTCCGCGCGGGTTTTTTGTTTTCGGATTTAGGGGACGCTTCAGTTTTCGGCGGCGATTTCGAACATTACAACCGCGCCGTTTTCGTAGCCGTAGTTTTTTGCGTCGAGCTTCAACCTACCGTTTTCGGTTTCGAGGGCGATTTTTTCGCGCCGCTGTCCGTTGAGGGCAAGGGGGTACATTGCGAATTTTCCGCCCGCATTCGTTGCGAGCGTCGCCGAAAATTCGCCCTTTGCCAAGAGAATCGGCGGCTCTTCGCGGAGAATGAAACGCATTGTGCCGCTTTTCGAAAACTTCGACCCCTTGTTGCGTTCGGCTGTCGAGAATATCAAAAGCATATGTTTTGAGTCGGCCAGCTTTTTGCCGTCGAGCGACACTATCGCAAGCGTGCCCGCGCACGAGAGGGAATTTATTTCGAACGCGCCGAGCTTTGCCTTCCTCGGCTTTTCCATTGCGGCGGCGGCGGAAAAATCGGTCGCGACAAGACACGAACGCGCGGCGGTGTCGAGCGTTATCTGCTTTGTGTCGGTTTGGTAGACGCCGTTTGCGGTGTCTGTGATGTTGTCGGGCGGCAGGATTTTTCTTTGGCGCAAGGTTTTTTCGAATGCGGCCATATCGAAGCCTTTCGAGCCGTCGGGATTGAGCCGTTGGAACCACGCGCGGCTTTCGATTGACGAGCTTCCGACCGGCAGAATTTCGAGGTCGGCGCGGGTTGTCTTTACGGCGCGCACCGCTTCGGGCTTTGTTCCCGAATCTATTTGCGCGGCGTAGCCCGTCAGCAGGGCGATGCGCGTTTGTTCGATTCCGAAGCCCTTGAACGCATCGTCCGATTCGAGATACTTTTGCGGGTATTTAACGCGCACTTTTTTGGCGGCGAGCTTTACGTCGCCGCGCACGAAAAATGCCGACGACAAAACTTCGTTGGCGCGCGAAATCGGGGCACAGCGCGTCTCGAAGGGCAGCATAATGTGCGGAAAGCGTCCCATTGCCACCGCGTCGGCGTGGAGCGTCAGAAACGAAAAATTCTGGAATGCGGAGTAGGCGGGGAAGCCCACTCCGAACTCGTAGCGGTATTTGTTCCAGTAGCAGTGGTTGTATTCGGTTATCGCAAAGGGGCGGTCGTGCAGGCGCATCGCCGCGCTCGTCGTCCAGTTCGAGAGCGTTTCGCCGAACGAGCTTTCCTGCGGGCACAGGTCTTCGGTGTACAAAACGGGCGTACTTTTCCACGGATGGGCGAAGTAGGTGTTGCAGATTACGAGGTCGGTTATGCGGCTGCGCAGGGCGTTCCACGCGGGGGTTTTGACCATATTGCCCTGCGAAATTATCCCCTTGTAGCCCGTGCCGCGCACGAGTTTTACGCAGTCGTCCATAAACGCGTCGTCGAGTTCCTTGATGAATCTGAGCCAGTCGGGGTTGCGGAAGCCGATTCCCGCGTCTTCGAATTTTTCCACTTTAATGTTGGCGAACATCAGCAGTGTTTTGTGGAAGCTGCGCAGCTTCTCGATGTCGCCGCCGTAGCGTTTCTCTAGCCACGTGCCCCAGCGTTTACGGACATCGGCTTGGAGCAGGGGGGGCATTTTGTCGAACCTGTCCATTGCAAGGCAGAACTCGTTGTAAAGCTCGACCGACAGAATCACGGGGTCGTCCTTCCACTTGAGGTTTGTGTATTTGTTGAAGTGCTCGAGCTGTTCTAGGGCGGTTTCGCGCCAAGCGGCGCGGGCTTCGGGGTAGCCGAGCATTACTTTCATCTTGAGTTCGTCGTGCCTGTTGCGGATGTAGTCTTTCGTGCCGAGGTCGTACCACGCAAGCGGCAGGTATACGTAGACGCCGTTCTTTTTGAATTCGGAAAAAAGATAGTCGATTATTTCGTAGCGGGCGGCGCGGCGGTCGCGCTCCGTGTGCTTTTTGAGGTTGTCGAATTTTATGCGCACGAGGTTGTAGCCGTTGAGGCGCACGAGCTTTGCGTAGCGGGCGGCAAGCTCCTTTGCTTTGGGAATGTCGGAGTCGAGCTCGAGGAGTTCGTCGACAACGCCGTTCAGACCGAACGATTTGAAACGGATGTCGTCCTGCGGCTTTTTCTCGAAGCACAGCGTTCCGCGTTCCGAAATCGCGACGCGGCCGAATTTGCCTGCGGGAGTGCCCGTAGACAGGAACGGCGAGAGGTCGAGCGCGGAATTTTCGACGATTTCGAGGTCTTCGGGAATGTCGGCTTTCGCCCAGAATTTCATATCGGGCGCGAACGCGTTCGATATTTCCGCCTCCTTGTCCGATACCGTCGCGCCGAATATGCTCCAGAAGCGCGTTGCGTAGCACCTTATTTTTACCGACTTTATCCGTTTCGGCGGCAACTTTATCCGCGTCAAAAACAGCGCTCCCGTCTTGCGCTTCTTCGAGGCGATATAGACGCGTCGGCAGTTGTCGGGGTACTCGGGCTTCCAACAGTCGGAGATGTTTCTGCCGTTTTGGATGAACGTAGGGCGCGTCTCGAAGCCGTCGAATGTTTCGACGACGACTTCGCCGAGGTTTAGGTCGTTTGTGTTGTCGGGGTCGGTCGCGGTGTGGAGCAGGTAGAGGTAACGTCCGCCGACCGCCTTGTTGGACAGGTCTATTTCGATTTTCTTTTCGAATATGTCGGCGTTGCTCTTGCAGGGCAGGCTTACTACGCACAAGCCGCCGTTTTTCGCGGGGTCGGCGATGTCGAAACTTACCCCGCCGAAGTCGGTGCGCCCGATTTTCGACTTGAGCTTTCCCATCGTTTTCCGCGTGCCGTCGATTGATGTCGCGGCGACAAAGTCGGTATTGAAGAATTTCTTCAGGTCGATTGTCGTGTCTTGGTTGCCGTCGGGCGCGTCGCAGCTCTTTGTCCAGACCGAAAATTCCACGGGTACGTTCGCGCGGACGGGCACTTTTTTCAGTATGAGATTTTCACGGTCGAAAATGCGCAGGCACGCACTTTCGTCGATGCCGATTCCGTACAGAATTTTCGGCGAAAATTTTTGCGGTTTGTAGATGTTTCCGAAATGCCAGAATGCGTAGCCATTTTCGAAATCGCCGTTGTCGAGCGGCTTTCCGTCGACGGCGAAGTTGTCGAAGAGCACGGGCGACGGTTCGGGTCTGGTTTGGTCGGGAATCGTGAAAATTTCGATATTGGCAAGTCCGTCTCGTTCGGGTGTGAAGCGGATTTTCAGCTCTTTCCAGTCGTCGGGATTGGCGATTCTTATTGCCGTGTAATAGCCGCTTTTGCCGCGCAGCTGCGTTTGTTCGGAGACAGCCGCGCATTCGCCGCCGATTCCGTGAACCACCATATATGCGCCTGCGGGACGCGCCGCAAAAAGGTCGCTCGCGAGGGCGAACAAAAGCAGTGTTATTGTGGCGATGATGTTTTGCATATGAATTTTTCTTTCGTCTTAAAAGGAATATCCGCGGGGTCGTCGTTTTCAAGTCTTATGTTTGCGGCGCAAAAAAAACGCCGCGTTGCGGCGGCGAGGATTGCCGCAATCCTTCGTATGTGCATCTTCGTAGTCATTGCGTGGGTCAAACGTTTGAGCAGATTTTTATCAAGCAGGTTTAGGTATTTTGTGCGGCTCAAAAAATGTCGAAAAGACTTGACGTTTACCGCGTTTTGCCTACCTTGTCTCTGCATTATGGCAGAAAAATCAGAAAAAAATGAATTTAACGTTGCGGGCAAATTCTATGTTGACTCGCAGTGCATCGGTTGTGCCCTCTGCAATTCCACGGCGGAAGGCTTTTTCGAAATGAGCGACACGGGTTGCGCGTATGTCGCAAAGCAGCCCGCAAGCGATGCCGACACGGCTCTTTGCACGGAGGCAATGGAATCGTGCCCCGTCCAAGCAATCGGCGACGACGGCGAATAGTTTTTTATATCTGTGATACTTCGCGGCAACTATAGTTGCCGCTTTTTGTTTATAAGAACGCATTGAGCGGCGGGTTTTCCGCCGCTCAATCGCTTTGTTCATACGAACTTATGCGAGTATTTTTCGAAACGAGGGAAACACCGCTGTCTTCCCCGTTTTTTTTGTAATGAAAAATGAATCTACTGTTTCGGGAAAAATAAGATAAGTTCGAGAATTCGAAGCCATTGGCAAAGCTAATGCGAACTTATACACAAAAGGCGCGGCTATAGCCGCGCCGAAGCATCACAGAAAGGAACGAATTTCCGACGCCGTTCAGGTAGCAGTCTGCCGTCAAGGGCTTCGGCTTTGTCGATTTTGTTTCGGAAAAAATAAGATAAGTTCGAGAATTCGAAGCCATTGGCAAAGCCAATGCGAACTTATACACAAAAGCGGCAGCTATAGTTGCCGCGCAGTATCACAACTCCCGAACGCAGTTCGGGCGTCAAGGGCTTCGCCTTTGTTTTGGGCTTGCGTTTTTATTGGGGGGTGGCAAGATTGCGGGTGTGAAATTTTATAAGCCAGTAATACTCTTTGTCGGGGCTGCGCTGTTTGCGGGCGCGGTTTGTTCAGCCGACGCAGTGCCGACGGAAAAGAAGGTCGATTCGGTTCAGTCCGAAAAGACAGCCGACGCGGGGAAACCGAAACGCGTTCGGCGCGACATTCCGTGGGTGTCGCTGGCACACCAGAGGGCACTTCGCGCACAGGCGGAGGGCATACAGACAAAGCCCGAAGAGACGAAAAAGGGCGGATACCTTTCGACGCTTACAAAAGATTCTGCACCCGAACTAACCGCAGACAAATTCAAATACGCCGACGACAACTCGGGGAAACTTTTGGCAACGGGCGACGTGCGCATATACGACAAAAACTACGAGGCATTTTCGGACAAGGTCGAATTTTCGCAAAACGAGGGCTACGCCCGCACATCGGGCAACGTCAGACTCTCCGACACGCGCTACCGCATAGCGGCGGAGGACATCTACCTGAATTTCAAAAACGACGCGATGAAGTCGGGGTATATCCGCTTCGGCACATACCCCCTTTTCGTGGAGTCGGACAGCCTGAAGGCCGAGGGCGAAAAGGTGCTTTTGGGCGAATCGGTGATGTACTTCGGCGAACCGAGCTACGCCTCGATGAACGCGTCGGCTTCGGAAATTTCGTACGACAAAAAAACCGACATACTGGCGATGGGAGGCGCGACAATGGCGATAGGCCCGGTGCCGTTCTTCTACGTGCCTTCTTATTCGCAAAAGGGGCTGAAACGCCCGCCGTTCGACATCGACACACGCGTCGGCTACAACGGCGACAACGGCGCGTACATAGCCAACACAATCCACTATAACGGGCTTGAAGACGTATCGCCGGGGATGCTGCTCGACTACTACACGGAACGCTCGGTTCTGTTCGGCCCCGCGGTCAGATACGACACGCAACTTGCCGAGACAATCCTCAACGGCTGGGCGCAGGGCGCGTATATGAACGACAACGCCGACGCAAAGACGCGCGGCGTAGACTCGCTCGGCAGGGCGATAGACCGCGACAGATTCTTCGCGGAGTTCCGCCACAAGCAGAATATCGGCGAGAGAATCGAACTTACGGGCACGATGAGCTACTGGAGCGACGAATTCGTCACGCGCGACTTCCGCCCCGAACTCTTCTACGACAACCAAGTGCCCGACAACTTCGGCGAGGCGAACTACTACGGCGGCTTTTTCACGGGGTCGGTCTTCGGCAGATTCGCGCCGAACAACTGGGAGGTGGTCAAACAGCGTCTGCCCGAGGCTCGCATAGACGTGCAGCCTGTGGAAATCTTCAACACGGGCGCATACCAGACGGGCTTCGTATCGTACGCATATCTGCGCGAGTTCGACCCGCTTTCGACCGCAAACTACCTTTACAGCAACCGCGCCGACGCATACTACGGCATCTACCGCCCGATTGAGCTTTCGCCGTGGAGTAAATTCACGCCTATAATCGGAGGCCGCGCAACCTACTACGCAAACGCAAAAGGAGCGAACAGCGACTACGCGCGCTTCCTCGGTCAGGTCGGCTTCGACGCGCAGATGGACATCTGGGGTACGTTCGAATACCGGAGCCACACGATGGGAATCGACGGAATCCGCCACCATATGATTCCGCAAATCAGCTACCGCTACATTCCAGCGGCAGAACAGGGCAGGGCCGAAATCCCGCAAATTGACACGGAATATCTTACGACCTACCCGCCGATTCTCGACCTCGGCACACTGCGCAACGCGGACGAAATCTACGCCACAAACACAATGCGCTTCGGGCTGCAGAACATTTTCGAAACGCGCGACGAAACGTACGGCTCGCGCGAAATCGCCCGCTTCGACGTTTATCAGGATGTCAACTTCGAAAAACGCCGCGTGCCGCAGTCGAAGCGCGACAGGGACTCGTTCTCGGACTTGTTCGTAAACGCGTCGGTCTCGCCCGCGCGCTGGCTCACGCTCGGCTCGTACACGAGGTTCAATCTCGACAGAATCGATCTGCCCGAAATCAACCCGTACATCGAGCTGCTCGATGGCGACGAATGGTCGGTATATCTGGGCTACACCTATTTGCAGGGAGAACTCAACCAGTACTTCGTCCTCGCCGAATACAAAATCAGCGAACGCTACAAAGTGTTCGGGCGTTGGGCGTACGACCAAAAACTTTCGCTCTTCACCGATCAAACCTACGGACTGTGGATGCGCATGGGCAACTCGTGGATAATCGAGTATATGATAACGGAACGTTCCGGCTCGACGCGCCAAAACAACTTCTCGTTCGGCGCGCGCGCAACGCTGCTGATATTCTAATGGACGCGCAGAACATCGAGGATGCGGTAGTGGGCGGCGGATTCGAAATGTCCGTGAAGCTCAACGTATTCGAGGGGCCGCTCGACCTGCTTCTGTTCCTCATCCGCAAGAACGAAATCGACATCTACGACATCCCGATTGTGGAGGTGACGCGCCAGTATATGGCGGTTCTGCGGTCGATGAAAAATATGTCGCTCGACATTGCCGGCGAGTTTTTCGTTATGGCGGCAACGCTGATGTACATCAAAAGCAGAATGCTGTTGCCCACCGACGAACGTGTGGCGCAGGCGGCGGAGGAGGACGAAGACTCCGACATAGATCCGCGCTGGCGGCTCGTGGAACAGCTGCTCGAGTACAAGAAAATCAAGTCGGCGGCGGACTCGCTCGAAGATATGATAGACTCGCGCCAGAACTTCGGCGAGCGCAGAATTTCGGACAGGGAAATTGTCTGCGAACGTCCGCTGTTGCCGTCCGACAAAATGGAAATCTGGACGACCTTCAACCTGATTTTGCGCAGGCTCGCCGAAAAGCTCGTGCACGGCGAAATCACGAACGACAACGTAACCGTCGCCGACAGAATGGAGTTTATACTGGAGTTTGCGGAGAAAAAATTCACGTTTTCGTCGCTGTTCGCGGGCGGAAAAACGGGGCTGGTTACGTTGATGGCGACGTTCTTGGCGATGCTCGAGCTGACGAGGCTCAAGCGTCTGAAGCTGGCGCAGGACGTCGGCTTCGGCGAAATCTACTGCGAAAAAATCGAACCCGACAGACCCGCCGAAAACGCGGACGAAGCGGATCAATAACCACGACTTTTATTAACTATGCGGTCGAACGACAGACAATCGAAATTGTTCGGAATCGGTCTCGATTCGGACGGGCAAAAACGCGTTACCCAAGCCGAAAAATTTCTACTTGTGGGCGGCACCGAGGAAACGCACGAGGCGATGACCGAAACAGTCATCAAAACTTTCGAAGACTTGAAACGGCGCGGAAAGGAACTGGAGGACGCATCCCCGCAGGAACTTTCCGACATCATACAAAAACACGCTTATAAAAAGGGAAAACAATGAAATATTTCGGCACGGACGGAATCCGCGGAACATACGGCGATACGGAAATCAGCGAACCTTTCTTTGCGGCTCTCGGCAGGGCTGCCGCCGACTGGCTCGCCGAAAACGGCGGCGGGAAAATCGTCGTCGGCGGCGATACCCGCGCTTCGACCGACGCGCTCAAGTCGGCGTTCGTTTCGGGGCTTGAAAAGGGCGGCGCGGCTTGCGAGGATCTCGGCGTTTTGCCGACTCCCGCGTTGGCGTACGGCGTATTGGCGCACGACGCGGCGGCGGGCGCGATGATTACGGCCTCGCACAATCCCTACACCGACAACGGCATAAAATTCTTCGATTCCAAAGCCCGCAAAGTGGAGGACGAAGCTCAGGAGCGTTTGGAAACGCTTCTCGAAAAATACTATTCGCCCGATTCGTCGTACGCGCCCAAGACTTTCGCTCCGCGCAAAATTTCGGCGGGCTCTTTCGCGCGCGACGAATACGCAAAAAAAATGGCGTCGATTTTCCCCGCCGATTTTCTGGAGGGCGTAAAGGTTGTAATCGATATGGCGAACGGCGCGACGAGCGGAATTTCCTCGAAGGTCTTTGCCGAATACGGCGCACAGGTTTTCGAGCTGGGGCGCGACCCCACCGGGCTTAACATCAACGACGGAATAGGCAGCCAGCATCCCGAAAAAATGGCGGAATATTGCAGGAAGGTCGGCGCGGATGTCGGCTTCGCGCACGACGGCGACGGAGACAGGGTTGTGGTCGCCGACGAAAACGGCTCGATTCTTGAGGGCGAGGAAATTTTGGGGCTGATTGCGCTCGACGCAAAACGCCGCGGCAAATTGTCGGCGGACGCTATTGTAACGACGCTTCAAAGCAATATGGGGCTCGACGAATCGCTTGCCGAAAACGGAATCGGCGTGTTCCGCAGCGGCATAGGCGACAGGCTCGTGATGCGCGAAATGCTCGCAAACAACTGCGCGATAGGCGGCGAAAATTCGGGGCACTTCATCTTTTCCGAAATCTCGCCCTGCGGCGACGGTCTGGCTGCGGCTCTGGCGGTGCTTTCGCTTGTGGCGCAAAACGGCGGCAAGCTTTCGGCGTTGCGCGGCGGAATCAAAATGTATCCGCAGCTTGCAAAGGCGGTCAAAGTGGCCCGCAAAACTCCGATTGAACAGACGGCAAACCTCTCGAAGGCGATGGACGAATGCTCGTCGATTCTCGGTTTGGAGGGCAGAATTTTGGTTCGCTACTCGGGCACGGAAAAGAAGATAAGGCTGCTCGTTGAGGGCAAGGGTTCGGAGAAAATAGCCCAGTGCATGAAATTACTTGAAAATGCAGTAGAATTAGACTTGCAGTAGCGCATTATAGTGTGTAGTCTTTTCGGCAACTTTTAATCGAATAATTTGTATGGCAGACGAAAACAATACCCCATCCGAAATCGTAGAGGAAAAAATCAGAGATCTTGATCCGCGCCTGATTAAACAGGTCGAGAATGCTGAAAAATCAATCGATAAGAACCCCGCGTACGTCATCGACATTTGCGGAACGGTTCTGGCGAAACACCCGTCCTGCGTTGAAGTAAGGAAAATCCTGCGTCAGGCGCAGTTCAAAAAATTCGGCAAAGGCAACCCGATTGCCAAATTTATCGCTTCCATTCAGGGCGCGATTTTCGCGATGCAGGCGGGCGCAAAGCTAAAAAAAGGTCAGGCGTTGGAAGTCATCGCCGAAGCCGAAAAGCGGCTTTCCGTTTGTCCCGAAAACGAGCCCGTTCTGAAGACCCTTGCGGCGGCGGCGGCTTCGCTCCAATACTGGGGCACCGTGGCGGAGGCGTACCAGTCCATTGCGCGCTTCAAGCCCGACAACGAAAAGAATCTGCTCGCGCTCGCCGATGCGCTCGTAAAGAGCAAACAGCCCGACTCGGCAATGCAGGTCTGCGAGCGCATTCTCAAGAAGAACCCGTCCAACGGCGACGCGCAGGCTCTCGCCCGCAGCGCATCGGTCATCAAGACGATGGAAAAGGGCGACTGGGAAAACACCGAAGTCAGCGCGACCAAGAAGGTCAAGGACGCCGAGGAAACCCTCAACCGTCAGAAAGAGACGAGCTCGGTCAACGACGAGGAAACTCTCTCGAGAATGGTCGAACGTCTCGCCGCGCAGATTTCCACCGACCCCGAAAACATCAATCTGTACCGCGAAATTTGCGGACACCTGCGCACGCTCAAGCGTTTTGACGAAGCCCTCGAATACGTCCGCAAGGCGCGCCAGCAGCCGCTCGGCAAGGGCGATACCACTTTCGAAAAAATGGAGCAGAACTTCCTCGTTGCGTCGATGGACAAGCGCATTGCAGACCTTCAGCAGAAGATTGCGGCAAATCCCGACGACGCGGAGGCAAAGGCGGCTCTTGCCGACCTCAAAAAGCAGGAGCACGACCTCAAGCTCGAAAACGCAAAGCAGATGGTCGAACGCTATCCGAACGACTTCAACTACCGCTACGAGCTCGGCGTTCTGCTTTTCGAAGACGGCAATCTGGACGAAGCGATTATGCAGTTCCAGATTTCGCAGCGCAGCCCCAAGGTTCGCGGGCAGTCTCTGCTCGGTTTGGGCAGGGCGTTCATCGCGGGCAAAAAATACGATATGGCGGTGGACCAGCTCGAAACGGCAAAGAAGGAAGCCAAGATTATGAACGATGCCAAAAAGGAAATCGTTTACGAGCTTGCGACCGCGTACGAACTGATGGGCAAGAAAGAACAGGCATTCACCGAATTCAAGGAAATCTATCAGGCGGACATTTCCTACAAGGACGTTGCGGCGAAAATCAACGCCTATTACGCATCCAAGTAGAAATCCGTTCCAGATTAGGAAATTTAGGCGCGGCAAAAGCCGCGCCTTTTTCATTTTTCATTACAAAAAACGAGGGATAGAGCGGCGTTTCTCCCGTTTCGAAAAAATACTCTGTATAAGTTCGGAAGAAGCAAGCTATTGCGAAGCAATGCGAACTTATAAACAAAAAGCGGCAACTATAGTTGCCGCGAAGCATCACAAATATAACTCATTTGCCGAGTTCGATATTCGCCTCGAACGCTTCGACTTCGATATTGAGCTTGTTTGCCAAATCGTTGGCGGTTTGTTCGTCTAAGCCGCGTTTGACGAGTTCGCAGAAGAAAAAGTCGCCAAGAAGAGCGGAGAGCACTTCGGTGTCTTCGAGCTGCGAAAATATTTCGGAAACGAGCGATTCCGGGCAGACCGCTTCCGCCGCCTTCTTTTTGCAGGCGCATCCGTCCTTGCCGCAGCAGCCTTTTGCCGTTTTCTTTTCGGCGCATGGCTTCTTTTGCGCTGCCGTCTTTTTCGGAGTCGCAGATTTTTTCGCGGGGGCTTTTGCCGCCGTTTTTGTTGCCTTTTTCTTTGCGGGAGCCTTCGATTCCGCAACCTTCTTTTCCGTTGTTTCTTTCATATTTTTCAGAAGTAAAATAACCGATTTTTCGCCGAACCTAACGCCGTTTTTCCGCGTGTTCAAGCATATTTTAATTTATCGGAAAAAATCGCCGCGGACTGTAATTTGCAGAGAACTGTAAATATTGTTGCGATTTTTATCGGTATGGTTTTTAATCGGCGGAAAATTATGAAAGTACCACTTTTAGATTTGAAAATCCAGTATGCACCCCTGCGCGATGAGACGTTGAAATCGCTTAACGACATCCTCGACAGCCAGTATTTCATCGGCGGAAAATACGTCTCGAAGCTGGAGGAGGACATTGCGGCATACTCGGGCGTAAAACACGCAATCGGCGTTTCGAGCGGCACCGACGCGCTCGTCGCATCGCTTATGGGTTGCGGCATCTACCGCTCCCCGCTCGACGAGGGCGCGGCGGACGAAGTGGTTCTTCCCGCATACACGTTTTTCGCGACGGCCGGCAGCGTGTGGCGTTGCGGAGCGCGTCCCGTTTTCGCCGACATCGATCCCGACACCTACAATATTTCGCCCGATTCCGTAGCCGAAAAAATCACCGAACGCACGAAGGCCGTTATGCCCGTGCACCTCTACGGTCAGTGCGCCGATATGGACGCCATTCTGAAAACCGCAAAGACCCATAATTTGGCGGTCATCGAAGACGGCGCGCAGGCTATCGGCGCGTCGCAAAACGGCGTGAAGGTAGGCGGCTTCGGCAACTGTGCGGGCTTGAGCTTTTTCCCGTCGAAAAATCTCGGCGGCTTGGGCGACGGCGGTATGGTCATCACCAACGACGACAAATTGGCGGTAAAAATCCGCGAAATCCGCAACCACGGGATGGAGCCGAAATACTACCACAAGCACGTCGGCGGCAATTTCAGACTCGATGCAATTCAGGCGGCGGGGCTTCTGGCGAAACTTCCGCATCTCGACGACTGGGGCAGAATGCGCGCCGAAAACGCCGCCGTCTACAATGCGGCTTTTGCCGATGTTGACGAAATCAAAACGCCCGTCATCAAGCCGTACAACAAGTCGATTTACAACCAGTATATAATTTCCGTCCCGAACCGCGACGCGCTTCTGGCGCATTTGCGCGAAAGGGAAATCGGTTGCGAAATCTACTACCCCGTGCCGTTGCACTTGCAGGAATGTTTTGCAGCCCTCGGATACAAAAAGGGCGATTTTCCGAACGCGGAGTACGCCGCCGAGCACACGCTCGCGCTGCCGATTTATCCGGAACTTACCCGCGAACAGCTCGAATATGTGGCTGCGGAGGTCAAGAACGGCTTGGTGAAGTAGAGGGGCTGGACGGCGCGCGTTCCGCGCCGCCGGCTTTGCAACCGCGTCGGACGCGTTTCGCAGCTCTCCCGACAAAAGGACAAAATTATGATTAAAGTACTATCTACAATATTCGAAATTTGCTCGTTTGTGGTTCCGTTTTTTATCGCGCTACTGTTTTTGCTGCGCTCCAATGAATCTTACGCGGAATCGTACGATTCCTCCAAGCTGAAATTCGCTGGGTTTACGAAAAAGCAGTATATGGCGTTTTTCAGAATCATAGGCGTGTTCTTCCTGCTCGTCGGGTTGTTTGCGGTATACAAGAACTATTTCTACGAACCCGAGCCCGAGTATCGGGAATCGCTCGACTTCTGGAACGACATCGACAGGAAGTCGTCGCAGTCGCCCTTTAAGACCGCAATGCTGCTCGGCGCGGCGATAGCAATTCCCGCGAGGATGGGCTCGACACGCTTCCCCGGAAAGCCCCTTGCGCTACTCGGCGGCAAGGCGGTGCTCGAAAGGGTCTACGAAAACTGTCTCAAATGCGAACGCGCCGAGAAGGTCGTGATTCTGACCGACAGCGCGGAGATTCTCGAGTTCGCCGAAAAAATCGGCGCGCCCGCGCTCGCAACTTCACCCGAATGCGCGTCGGGCACGGAGCGAATCGTGGAGGCCTTCGACGAAATCAATGCCGACTTCGTTGTAAACGTGCAGGGCGACGAACCCTTCATTTCGCCGAAGCTCGTCGATTCGATAATCGAGGCGCATTCGAACTCGAACGTGGACTTGGTGACTGCGGTATCCAAAATTACCGACGCGCAGACTTTGGTAAATCCCAATGTGGTGAAGGCTTTGCGCGGCGGCGACGGCTCGGCGATATATTTCAGCCGCACGCCGCTTCCGTACGTGCGCGGCGAGTCGGACGCGGGCGGGTGGCTGAAGCATTGCGACTACTGGCGGCACATCGGCATCTACGGCTATTCGGCGAAGGCGATTGCCCGCTACGGCTCGCTTCCCGTAAGCAGAATGGAAAAATGCGAAATGCTCGAACAGCTCAGATTCATATCGGCGGGCTTCAAGTTCGAGGTTGTCGAAACGCAGTACGAGTCGATTGGCATCGATACTCCCGCCGACTTGGCGGCCGCCGAAAAATTCTTGGGCAAAATTTAAATATGGAAGATTCCGAATTATTGGCTTTGGCAAAGGCCACGCTCGAATGCGAATCGAAGTCGATTCTGGGCGCGGTCGAAAAACTCGACGACAACTTTGTGCGCGCCGTCAAAACGGTGTTGTCGCACAAAGGCAAACTGCTTGTTTGCGGCGTGGGAAAATCGGGGCTTGTGGGCGCGAAAATCGCGGCGACGCTCTCGAGCACAGGCACGCCCGCCGTCTTTATGCACGCCTGCGACGCGGTTCACGGAGACCTCGGCGTATACGAACCCGGCGACCCCACGCTGCTCATTTCCAACAGCGGCGCAACCGTGGAGTGCCTGCGTCTGATTCCCATCCTCAAAAATTTCAATTCGACGATAATCGCGATGGTCGGCAATGTCGATTCGCCGATGGGGCGCGACTGCGACATCGTTCTCGACGTGTCGTCGCACGGCGAAGCCGATCCGCTGGGAATCGTTCCGACGAACTCGACGACGCTTGCGATGGCGATGGGCGACGCGCTCGCGTGTGCGCTGATGAAGGCGCGCGGGTTCTCGAAGGAGGATTTCGCACGCTTCCATCCCGCAGGTCAGCTCGGCAGGACGCTGCTTCTGAAAGTCGGCGATGTCATGCACAAGGCGGCGGAGTGCGCTACGGCATCGGTTTCCGACTCAATCCGCAAAGTGGTTATCGAGATGACGCGCAAACCGCTCGGCGCGGCGTGCGTCGTGGATTCCTCTAACAAAATGGTCGGGCTTGTAACCGACGGCGACCTGCGCCGAATGCTCCAGACGCTCGTCGATTTGGATGCGGCAAAGTGTTCCGAAATTATGACCAAATCGCCCGTGAGCGTGGGCGCGGACGCGTCGCTGGGCAGGGCGGTAGAACTTATGGAAAACCGAAAGTCGAAGATTTCGGTTCTGCCGGTGGTTGGCGGCGACGGAACTTTCCTCGGTCTTTTGCGACTGCACGACATCTATCAACCGCAATCGTAATTCGTATGGGCGTTTTGGATACGGCAGTTATAATCTGCAAATACATTGTCTCTCCGCGCCGCACGGGTACGATTTGTCCGAGCTCGCGCTTTCTTGCGCGGCGGATGGTTGCGTCAATCGGCAAAAGCCCGAAAGACTGCGGCGCGGTCGTCGAGCTCGGCGCGGGCACGGGGGCGATAACAAAATATATCGTCGAAGGCGGATATGCCGACGCCTCTTCGCTTTATTGCATAGAATTCGACGGAAAACTCTGCGAAATTCTCGAAAAAAAATTTCCGACGGCGAAAATTATCAACGGCAGTGCCGAAAATATCCGCAAGCTCGTCGGCGCGGATTCGGGAAAAATCTCGACGATAATCTCGGGACTTCCGCTCGTCAGCCTGCCGAAGGAGGTTGTCGCCAACATCGTTTCGGAGGTGGAGGAATCGCTGCCTACGGGCGGCAGATTCGTACAGTTTACGTACAACCTGCGCCGCCCGCCCGAGTCGCTCGGGTTCGAAAAAATGCGGCACATCGGGAGGTCTTTCGTCGCCCTCAACATCCCGCCCGCTCGGGTGGACGTTTTCGAAAAAATCCCGTAACGGCGGGTTTGAAATGTTGACATCGCAATTTCTTCCGCTAATATAAAGTCCTTTAATTTTTACAGTATGATTACTTGGATTCAAACAGTTCTTCAAAAGCACCATAAATCGGTCTTCGGCGTTTTGCTCGTTGCCATCATTATCGCTTTCGTTTTCACAATCGGTTCAGTTCCGTTCTTCGGAGACAGTCACCGCACGGAATCGCGCAAGGGAAAGGTCTTCTACGGCTTCGACCTCTCCAACGACGCGGTCGTGGCGCAGTTGCAAAATTGCGTATACTTCGAACTTATTTTCGCGGGACAACAGCCGCAGTCGGAGGCGCAGTTCACGCAGCTGGTTCTCAGACAGGCGTACCTGCGCAGCCTCGCAAACGAACTCGGTATGACGACCGTTTCGCAGGACGAGCTTGACCGCTACATCAGCAGCTCGCCTCTCTTCGCCGACAAGGACGGCAAGTTCAGCCACGAGCTTTTCGCGAACTTTGTGAAGTCGCGCCGCATCAACGAGGAAGTGCTTTCCGAAATCCTTTCGCAAAACGCGCTTGTCAACAAGGTTGCAAACCTTCTCGGCGGTCCCGGTTATATGCCCAAGTTCGAAGTCGAACGCCAGTACGCCCAGAGATTCGGTACGTGGGATTTCAATATGGCTGTGCTTTCGGCGGATTCGCTCAAGCTCGACATCAAGCCGACTCCCGAAGTCCTCGAAAAATATTTTAAGGACAACGCCGAAGCTTACAGAATAGGCGATGGTGTTGTTGTCGAAACCGTTTTCTTCCCCGCGAAGAATTTTTTGGTAGAGCCCACCGAACAGGAAATTTCGGCGTACTTTGCCGCAAATACGGGCAAGTACGCAACCGCCGACAAAGACGGCAAACAGCAAATGCCCAAGCTTGCCGACGTAAAGGGCAAGGTGAAGGCGGACGCCGCAAAGGCGGGCGCATTGCGCAAGGCGGCGCAGGTGGCGGAAGAGTTCGTCCTTAAAATCTACGACGCGGAAGCTAAAAAGGCGTCCGCCGAACTCAAGAAAATTGCGCAGGACTTCAAGGTTGTGTTCAAAAAGAACGCGCCCATCCGCGTAACCGACGTTTCCCTGCCCGAGGGCTTCCCCGTCGAAGCTGCGGGAGCGGCGATGAAGCTCGACGAATCGCGTTTCTATTCCGACCCCGTTACGACCGACGACGGCGTGTATGTGGTTTTCTTCGTCGAAAAACTTCCGTCGTATCTGCCGAAGTTCGCAGACGTAAAGGAAAAGGTTTTGCGGAACTACACCGATTCGGAAAAGGCGCGTCTGTTTGCCGAACGCGCAAACACTCTCGACAAGGCTCTGGCAAAGGCGGTCGCCGAAAAGAAGTCGTTCGCGTCGGTTGCGCGCGCGGGCGGCGCGGCTGTCGAAAGCGTGAAGAACTTCTCGTTCCTCAATCCGCAGGGCGACGCAGTGTTGCAGGCGTATTCGGTAATTTCCTCGACGCTTCCGTCGCTGAAAGTCGGCGGGGTTTCGTCGGCGAAAACGTTCGGCGAAAAGTCGTACATCATCGAGCTTGTAAAGTTCACCCCCCCGACCGACAAGGACGCGGCGGCGAAAATGGAGACAATCGGCAAGGATATGGAACGCGCGTTCGGCGCGGTAAGTTCGATGTCGGTAATCTCCGAAAAAATGCGCGCGGGCGAAAAGCGTATTGCCGCCGAAGAAAAATAATCGACGGGAGTCCTATTGCGGAAGACCGACTTGGAAAAAGTCGGTCTTTTTTGTTTACGGCGTACGCGTTTGTTCCGATAAAATAAATGAAAACAAGTATAGGTGTTTTTTTTGAGAAAAAATGCTTGTCTTAACAATGCTATGCTAGAAAATTTACGGGAATTGAACGAGAATCTACATAAGAAGTTATGTTCGTTTGATGAAAGGATACACAATGCCGACAACAAAAAAGACAACGACAAAAACAGCAGCCAAAGACGCCAAGACCGTGAAAACGGTTAAGGCCGAAAAGAAACCTGCGGAAAAAAAGTGCGCGGCGAAAGCCAGAAAATGCGTCGAAGCTAAGGCGGTAAAAAGCGCGCCGAAGGGCAAACTCACGCGCGTAATCGCAAAGTTCGACGCGGGTTGGGGTAACCAGCTTTATATTCGCGGACTCGGCGGAAGTCTCGATTGGAACAAGGGTGTACCTATGCAGAGCGTCAGCGAAGACGAATGGCTTTGGGAACAGCTCGTCCCCGAAGGTTCGGTTGAATTCAAGGTTCTGCTCAACGACTCGCAGTGGATGGACGGCGAAAATCTCGCGGTCGCGGCGGGCGATACGGTCATTTGCAGACCCGCATTCTAACTCGGTATTTCCCCGACATTTTTCGCGCGGATTGGATTTTCTCCAACCCGCGTTTTTTTGTCGTTATGCTATTGACTTTTTCGGGGCGGACAAACTAACTTTTCTTCGACGGCGCGAATGTCTTTTTCCCGCTTCCCTTTACGAAATCCAATTCAACAAAGAAGGAAAAATTATGATTACTGTTACATCCTACCCGATTGCGGTTGTTATGTGTATCATTACGATGATATGCTGGGGCTCGTGGGGCAACACTCAAAAACTGGCGAGCAAGTCTTGGAAATTCCAGCTCTTTTACTGGGACTACACAATCGGCATTCTGCTGTTTTCGCTTCTGATGGCGTTTACAATGGGTTCGTTCGGCGACGGAGGCAGAAGCTTTCTCGCAGACCTTTCGCAGGCGGACTCGCAGTGGCTTATGTCGGCGTTGATAGGCGGTATCATTTTCAACCTTTCGAACATACTGCTTGTCATCGCAATCGACATCGCGGGGCTTGCGGTGGCGTTCCCTGTGGGAATCGGCTTGGCTCTTGTGCTCGGAGTTATCACGACCTACGCTGCAAAGCCGGACGGCAACCCCGTTATGCTCGGCTTGGGTGTTGCGCTCATCTGCGTTGCAATCGTAGTCGACGCGCTCGCGTTCAAACGCCTCGGCGGCAAGGGTGCGACGGTAAAGGGCATTGCCGTTTCGGCATTGGCGGGCTTCCTGATGGGCTTTTTCTACAGCTTCGTTGCGGAGGCGATGGGCAACATCGATATGTCGACGGGCAAGGCGGTTCTCGAGAGCGGCAAGCTTTCGCCGTATACGGCAATGGTCGTTTTCGCGGCGGGCATTCTGGTTTCGAATTTTGTTTTCAATACGCTTGCGATGAAGTTCCCCGTGGACGGCGGCAAGAGCGTTTCGTACGCGTCGTATTTCACCGACGGCAACGCGAAGCTCCACTTTGTGGGCATTCTCGGCGGTTCGATTTGGTGTTTGGGCACAAGCCTTAGCTTTATTTCGGCAAACGCGGCGGGGGCTGCGCTCGCGTACGGCTTGGGGCAGGGCGCGACGATGATTTCGGCGTTCTGGGGCGTGTTCATCTGGCGCGAGTTCAAGGATGCGCCGAAAGGCACAAACACGCTGCTCGCGTTGATGTTCGTGTTCTTCTTGGCGGGGCTTTCGATATTGGTTGCCTCGAAATAGGGTGCGCTTTGCCCGAAACAAAAAAGGCGCGGTCTTGCGGACTGCGCCTTTTTTGTCGATGTTTGCCGAGTGCTACTTTTACCCGAACCTGCGGATTAGTTCGGCGACCGCCTTTTCATCGAAAAGCCGGACGGCGAATACACGCCTTTTGCCGTCTTTTTTGACGATTTGCAATTTCGCGAACGGAAGCATTTTCATGGATTTGATTTCCGATTTCTTGAACATCCCGAGCGGCAAAAAAAATTGGAAGAATATTATTTTGTCCGACGAAACCGATATGAAAACGGAATGGAAAAGCGCGAAGAATCCGACAAAGGCGGCGGAGGAGGCAATCGAGCCGAACTTCAGCGCAAACAAAAACGGGTATCCTTCGAGAAACGGCATCGAGAAGAATATGCAGGCGAGTATTGCCGCGCCCCGCAATGCGTATCGAGTCTTGGGGAATATCCGACGCGCGGTCATTGGGCTGCGATTTTCTTGAAGACTTTTTCAGCCATTATCCTTGCACCTTCGGCATTGGGGTGCAGGTTGTCGGGGAAGAGCTCTTTTTTGCCCTTCAGCGCGGCGTACATGTTTATGATTTCGATTCCGCGCTCCTTTGCGACCGCCCTTATTTCCTTTCTGACCATCTTCAGGCACGCTTCGTCGGCATATTTGCTGCCGAAGCATTCGACGGGCAGGCAGAGATAGATTTTCGGTTTTGTCTCGAGTGCGGAATAGGTGTCGATAAGTTCGTTGAACGCCTTTGTTATTGTATTCTGCGTCCGCTGCCAATTCTTCGGGTTCGTGTCGTTGGTGCCGAACATTATGACTACGATATTCGGCTTGAACTCGAGCGATGCCCTGAATTCCTTAAGCTTCCAATAATTGTGCCACGCGCTTCTCGAGGCAGACGCGCCGCACGCGCCGAAATTGCGCACGTCGTACTTGTCGCCGAGGGCGCGTCCGAGTACGGCGGGGTAGCAATTTTCCGTACGCTGTTTTACTTGGTCGCCGAAAGTTATGCTGTCTCCGACACAGGCAACCCTGATTCTTTCGGCGGAATCGTCGGCAAGAACATTTCCGCACACCGCCCAAAACGCAAAAAGCACCACGAGAATATTTACGATTTTCATACGCGGCGATTCATTGAACCCGCGGGCGGATTTGTGTCAATGCTTGTTTTCTTAATGAAAAAAGAATGAATTTCAATGCTTATATTAAATGTTGAAATTCATTATTCTTTCAGCGTCTATACTAAACGCTGAAATTCATTCTTGTGCCGTTACAAATGTACGGCACAATTCATTACTCATTTTTCATTAAAAAAAGCAGGTTTTGGAAACCAACAAAATAAGTTCGAAATAACAAAGCCATTGAACGGCGGAACGCCGCTCAATGCGAGCTTATAGAGAAAAGCGGCAACTATAGTTGCCGCGAGGCATCACAGATAGGAACGAAGTTCCGACGACTGGCGCGGTTCGCGCCCGAAGTTCCGCCCGTCAAGGGCTTCGCCTTTGCTGCTATATTGAACGGCAGTCGTCTTTGTCTTTTTTTATGTAGCCCGAGTCTTGGCGGTCGTGGTTGATGTGGTTTTTCTTGGCGTATACGTCGTAGAAATCCTGCGCGCTCATACCGAGCACCTGCGCTAGCGAAACCAAAAAGTGGAGCATATCAACAACCTCTACCCTTGCATTCTGGGGGTCGAAGTGCTGATACTTCGCCCACCACTTCCACGGAACGGAGTCTACAAGCTCGGCGTTTTCCTGTCCGAGCGCGCGGCTGTAGTTGAGAACCCACTTGACTTTTTCTTCGTCCGACATTGCCGCCGTGTCCACGCCGATGCGCTTGTTGAGCTCGTATTGCATTTTGAAGATTTCTTCGAGTTTATCCATAATGCAAGGAAGCCTAACGCATTGCACCGATTCGTCAAGAATTCGATTTCGGTGCAAGCCCGAGTTCGTCGATTTGTTCGGCTACGAACGTGTCGATGTCGTCCTCGCAGAAACGCTCCACACGGTTCGTGGGAATTGCGTCTACAAAATTTTTCCCGTAGGATTTCGTTACAATGCGCGAGTCGAGAACGACGACAATTCCCCTGTCTGTCGCGCTGCGTATCAACCTGCCGACCCCCTGCCTGAACTTGATGATTGCCGTCGGCAGCGAAAGCTCGCGGAACGGCACGCCGCCCTCCTGTGCAATTCGGTCGAGACGCGCCTGCAGAAGCGGGTTTTTGTGGTTTTCGAACGGCAGCCGCGTTATGATTACCTGAGAAAGCTTTTCTCCGGGGATGTCGATTCCCGTCCAAAACGTGTCCGTGCCGAGCAGCACGCCGTTGCCCGATTCCGAAAATGCGCGGACGGTTTCGGCGCGCGACATCCTGCCCTGCACGAAAATCTTCCGCCCGACCAAATTTTCCTCGAGATATTGCGCAACCTTGTTGAGGTCGGCATAGCTTGTGAAGAGTATGAGCGTGCCGCCGCGGATTTTTTTGCAGAGCTTGTTGCAGATGCGCGAAAGGTAGTCGGAGTCGAGCCTGCCCGTTACCTTTTCGACATCGGGCGCGTCGGTTGCGATGAAGGCGCGCATATTTTTGTCGAAGTCGAAAGGCGAATCGCATATGAACTGCTCGGCGTCGTCCGCGCCGATTCTGCCGACGAATCCATCCATATCGCCGCCGACTGCGAGCGTTGCGGATGTCAGTACGACCGACGTTTCGCGGCGGAAAAGCACGCGCCGCAAAATCCCCGAGACCTTCAGCGGGGCGGAGTTTAACTGTGCGCCGCGTCCGTCCCTGCCCGTTCGCTCCACCCAGTAGACGTTGTTCTCCTGCGAGCTTAAATAAATGCAGTTCTCGAGCGTGTTTTTGAAGCCCACTATCCGCCGCTTGTAGTCGCGGATTTCGGCGGCGAGCTTGTCGGTCTTGGCGTTCATTGCGAATGCGTCCAACAGTGTCGCAAGCGACTCGAGCTTTTTGGGAAATTCGTCGTCAATCCAGTTCGGTACGGTAAGCCGGACGGTGTCTCGCGTTATCAGAAAATCCTTTTTTATGTTGGCGAAAAAATCCCCGCAAGCCGCCATTGTGTCGGAGACCATCTGCTTGTCGTAATATTCCGCCATTCCGTCGCGCGTGATTAACCCGCGGTGTTTCTTGGGGTCGTAGATGCGCTTGAGTTCGCGCAAAATTCCCGTGTTACTAAGCGACGAGCCGAACGCCTCGCTTGCGACATGCGGTACCAAGTGGGCTTCGTCGAGCACGAGCATATCGTTGGGAAAGAGCACTCCGCGCGAGTCGTCGTCCGCGCCGAGCCCCGCCGCCAGCAGCGAGAAAAGCAGGCTGTGGTTGAGGATTACGATGTCCGCCGACGCGACCGATTTGCGCGCATTCTGATAGAAACACGTTCCGTCGGAACAGTTTTTTGGGGTACACGAAGACGAATCGGCGTTGACCCAGTTCCAGACTTCGGGGTCGGGCGGCGGATTTAGCTCTTCCACAAGCCCCGTCTTGGTGAACGCCGCCCACTGCGCGATGCGGTCGAGTTCCTGCGACTCCTTTGTGTCGAAAAGTTCGCGCTTTTCGGCGATGGCGCGTTTGAGCCTGTGCGTGCAAAGATAGTTTGCGCGTCCGAGCAGAATCGCCGCCTTGAAATCGGCGCAGTCTTCAAGCGCACCGCAGTTTTCGAACATAAGGCGCACGCGCGGCAGGTCTTTTTCGATAATCTGCTGTTGCAGCGCGATTGTGTTTGTGGCAACGACAAGCTGCCTGTTAAAGCGCACCGCCGCGATTATCCCCGGAACGAGATACGCCAGACTTTTACCCACGCCCGTACCCGCCTCGAAAAGCATAGGCATATCGCCCGCGAACGCCTGCGCGCAACAATACGCCATCTTCGCCTGTTCGGGGCGGTATTCGAAGTTCGGAAGAATCGAAGCGTATCCGTCTTTGCAGAAAATTTTGTCGCAAAGATTCGGAAAACGGAACTTTTCTTCGGCGGTTGTATCGGGCACTTGTGCGGGCGACCTCCGCGCTATTTCGACTGTTTATTGAAATTGCGCATGTGCTTTATCGCGCGGAACACGCCGCCCCACGTTCCGAAGATGTCGCGCACCGCGCTGGCTTCGTAGCCGCTGTGGAGCATGCAGTCTTTGCATTCGGGACGCGTGCCGTGCTTGCCGAGCCCGTACTTGTCGATTTCCGACATCAGTTCGGCGAAAGTTTCGCAATAGCCGTCGTTGATGAGATAACAGGGCTTCTGCCAACCGAGAATCGAGTATGTGGGATTGCCCCACGGCGTGCAGTCGTAATCCTGCTCGCCTTTGAGGAATGCGAGGAAGCCGGGGGAGTGGTTGAACACCCAACTCTTCTTGGGGTTGCCGAGAATCTTTCTGAAAAGCTCGATTGTCTTGTTGCGTTCGAGGAAGATGTCCTGATTGGGAGCTTTGTCGTAGGGAAACCCGGGGGAAATCATCATGCCTTCAACGCCGAGAGCCATTACGTCGTCGAAGAATTTGCGCACGGTGTCGGGGTCGGCATTGTTGAAGATAGTCGTGTTGGTGGTAACGCGGAAACCGCGCTTGACCGCCTCCTTGATTCCCCTGACAGCTATATCGTATGCGCCTTCGCGGTTCACGTTGCGGTCGTGCATTTCACGCGTGCCGTCGAGGTGGATTCCGAGCGAAAGGTATTTGCTGGGCTTGAAGAGGTCGATTTTACGCAGGAGAATCTGCGCGTTCGTGCACATATACACGTACTTTTTGCGCTGTACGAAACCTTCGACCATTTCGGGCATTTCGGGGTGGAGCAGGGGCTCGCCGCCCGCGATGCTCACGACGGGCGCGCCGCATTCTTCGAGTGCAGCCCACGCCTTTTCCTTCGGCATTCTGATGTCGAGAATCTCCTTGCCGTACTGGATTTTACCGCAACCCGAGCACGCCAGATTGCACTGGAAAAGGGGCTCGAGCATCATCACCAAGGGGTAGCGTTTGCGTCCCTTGATAGTGTTCGACAAAGCGTACTTTGCCACCGTTGCGACTTGCGATACCGGCACTGCCATATTAAAAATCTCCTAATGCTGTTAATGTTAAACCAACCGACAATGTACCTTTTTGCCCTTTCTTCAATCCTTTTTTTGAAAGAACGCATTTGTCGGAAAAAATGCTTGTAAGATTCGGCGCACATAACACTATATTCGAATCTTACCGTGATATACCACACCGACGATGAAACTATACACAAAATTGACGTTCATTTCGCTATTGGCACTCTTTTGTGCGGCGGCGGCAAACGCTTCGATTCTCACGCTCAAGAACGGCGACAGAATCACGGGCAAAGTATCGTCCGCCAACGACGCTCAGATGATTCTTGAGACACAGTTCGGGTCGATAACAATTCCCCGTTCCGAAATCAGCGCAATAAGCGACGACGCAAATTCGCCCACGGTCAGCCAGACCGTCGCAGCTGAACCCGTACCCGCTCCCGAAGCTTCCGCGGCGTCGTCGGCATCGGCGGAGGGCGATATCACCGCTCCCCCCGCGGTCGAAAAAGAACCGCAGTGGATTACCGACTACCGCAATTTCGTGAAGGAAAACTTCCCCGAAGGTTGGCAGTTCAGGCTGCGCGGCGGCTTGGAATACCGCCAGACGACATCCAAAGTGTTCTCGGTCTACGGCGCATTCGACACCAAAAAAGAGTGGGACTTGAACAAATTTTCCGCAACCGCCTATTATAACTATACGCAGGAAACAAGCGTTGACGATGTGATCAGCACAACCCTCGACAAATGGGGTATCGATACCAATTTCCGCCGCGACTTTGACGAAACAAGCCATTGGTATGTGCAAAACATTCTCAACTATAAGAAGGATATGGTCAAGGGCATCAAAGACCAAGTGGACGAGGCTGTTACGCTCGGTTATAGATTCGACTTCGAACGCTACGATCTGATAATCGACATCGCCCCCGGTCCCGCTGTCCGCTATGTCAATGCCGACGACTTCGACACAAAATGGGTAGTCATGGGCGTTCTCGCCGAAGACTTGGTTTGGAGCATCAGCAAACTGCTCAATTTCGAACAGAACGCATACGTCGGTATGAACCTGACAAACAGCAACCAGTATTCCGCCTACCTCAAGCTCGGCTTGGTGCTGAAGGCAACGGAGGTAATCGACATTGCACTCCGCTACTCCTACGAATACGACGCGGTCAACGCCACGACCGCACAGCGCGAGGAACAGCGTCTGATGCTCTCGTTCGAAGCTCCCTTTAACTGGAAATAGTTTTAACTTAAAACAATCAACTCAAGATAAAATATGAAAGATCCTATCAAAATTGCAATCACAGGCGCGGCGGGTCAAATCGGCTACTCGCTGCTTTTCCGCATCGCAAGCGGCGCAATCTTCGGGCCCGAACAACCCGTCGATCTGAATCTCATCGAAATCGAACCCGGAATGAAGGCTCTGGCGGGCGTCAAGATGGAACTCGACGACTGCGCATTCCCGCTCCTCAATAAAGTCGTAACGACCTGCAATATGGACGAAGGCTTCTACGGCGCGAACTGGGCGTTGCTCGTCGGCAGCGTACCCCGCAAGGCGGGTATGGAACGCGGCGACCTGCTCGGAATCAACGGCAAAATCTTCATCGGTCAGGGCAAGTCGATTGCCGCAAACGCTGCGGACGACATCCGCGTGCTCGTAGTGGGCAATCCCTGCAACACGAACTGCTGGACGGCAATGAAGAACGCCTCCAAGATTCCGTCGAACAGATGGTTCGCTATGACGCGCCTCGACGAAAACCGCGCAAAGGCACAGCTGGCGGAAAAAGCGGGCGTACACGTCAACGAAGTTTCGAATATGACAATCTGGGGCAACCACTCCTCGACCCAATATCCCGACTTCTTCAACGCGAAAATCGGCGGTAAACCCGCTCCCGAAGTCATCAAGGACGAAGCGTGGGTCAAGGATACGTTCATCCCGACAGTCCAGAAGCGCGGCGCGGCGGTCATCGCGGCACGCGGTCTCTCGAGCGCGGCAAGCGCGGCGAATGCGGCTATCGAAACGGTTCGCACACTCGTAACACCCACGAAGGCGGGCGACTGGTTCAGCGTCGGCGTATGCTCCGACGGCAGCTACGGCACACCCGCGGGCACGGTTACATCGCTGCCCATCCGTTCGAACGGCAAGGATTGGGAAGTTGTTCAGGGCATCGAACTGAACGAATTCGCAAAGGAAAAGATTGCCGCATCCAACAAGGAACTCTTGGAAGAGCAGGCGGAAATCTCGAAGCTCTTCTAAAGAAGGACATCTCCACGGACTCCCGAACGATGTTCGGGAGCAGGAACAAAAGGCGGCAACAATAGTTGCCGCCTTTTTGTTGTACACCCCTACGGTAATTCAATGTAAAGTCGGCGATGATTTTCGTCTTAATATACGGCGCGGCGGCAAAAAGGGCGGCGGGCACACATCATTTCCTATCCCGAATTGGGGAATTTTTCATCCTGCTTCGTTCCTCAGTGTGAAATTTTTATCAATAATTTACGATGCGGGCTTTTTTGGTATTTTAACTGTGAAGACTGGGGTTGATCTTCGCATTCGGGGTTTATCCTCCGAAGACTGCCAGTGCAACAGCCCCCAGAATCATTAGAGCGCCTATTGTCCGCCTCGTTGCCGAGCCCTGTGTCAGGGTTTCGAGTCCGTCGGCGTGTCTGCCTATTGCGTAGACGAATGCCACCGACATTATTCCGCGCGTATTGTAGAGAATGTTACAGAGCGGCGCGCTTACGCCGTGGGTTAACGCCATAAACATAAACAGGGCTTCGACCACCATCAGAATAGAGGCGAAGAATCCCAGTGTCAGTGTGTGTTTCGACGCCCGTTTTATGTCGCGCGCAAAAGTTCCGAAGTAGGGCGCGCACGACAATATCAGCACGAAGTTGCTTATGCAAAGCATCGATGTCGCCGAGAAGTTCGGGGAGAACTTTTGTATGAGCACGTCGCATGCCGCGTAGGAGGTGCACGCCCACATTGCGAGTGCAAATGTTATCCATTCCTTTCCGCCCGAACCCGCGCCTTTCGAATATCCCATAATGAAGACCGCCGCGCAGCAGATTATCCCCGCCGACACCATTGTGGCGGGCAGTTCCATTCCGAGCAACACTTTCGAAAGCAGCAAAACGAACAGGATTTTCACGCCCATTATCGGGGTCATAAGGCTGACCTCGCCCTTGTGGGCGCAAAGAAAAGTGGCGAAATTGCCCATCGCAAAAAATATCCCGACTACAACGGGCTGCCAGACGAGCGAAATGTCTTTTATTCCGCCCTCCGAGAAAATTGACGGGAGAAAGAACAGCCACATCGACACGTTTGTGAATACGAGAATCGAATTCGGCGAAAGCCTGTCTCCGTTGGTTGCAAGCTTTACAAGTATCACGCTGAGACTGTAGAACGCGGCGGCGACAAGCGGGAATGCAAGTAGGATGTCCATTTTTAGCCGTCAAATTCAAGCTTCGCGTTTTCGTTTATCAATAAAAATATTCCACCCCAAATCAGAATAGGATTGCCTGCAGCTGTTTTGTGTTTATGTTGTTTTGTATGAAAAAATTTTTGATGCTAAGTTTTGTTATCGCCGCCTCGTCCGTGTTTGCGGCGGTCGGCAAGCCCTTCAATTTGCGCGTTGCGGAGGGCTTCGAAAATCCGCTCGGATACAATCTTGAAAATATGTCGTTTTCGTGGATGCTTCCGCAGGGCGAAAACGTGCGCCAGCGTGCGTACCGCATACAGGTTGTTGCCGATGTCGAGCACTTCGGCTTGTCCGACGCCGACTTGGACAGGATGGCGGTTTGGGATTCGGGGAAGGTCGAAAGCGGGCAGTCGGTGAAAATTCCGTATTCGCCCAAATGCAAGCCCGTTACGGGAGAACGCCTTTACTGGCGCGTGAAGTATTGGGACAACGCGGGTGCGGAGTCGGAATGGTCGGATGTGGACTTTTTCGAATACGGCAATTTCGATGCCGATTTTGTTTCGGGCGCATCGTTTATAAGCGGCGGTTTTCCCGAAACGAAAAACTATGTGCTGAAAATTTCGCGGAAAAATTCGCTCGCAAAAGCCAAGCGCGAGGTGAAGCCGCTGTATTTCCGAAAGCCGTTTGCGCTTTCCAAAAAAGTGAAAAAGGCGCGTCTTTACGTTTCGAGTCTTGGCGTATTTCAGGCGTACATCAACGGCAAAAAAGTCGGCGACGACTTCTGGGGAACGGGGTGGACCGACTACAACAAGCGCGTGCAGGCGAACGCGTACGACGTAACCGAGATGCTGTCCGACGGCGGAAACGTCGTTGCCGCGACGCTCGGGGACGGTTGGTATGCGGGTATGATAGGTTTGCGGCACAGGGGCGTTTACGGCGACGTGCCCGCGATTCAAATGCGTCTCGACGTTGAGTATGTGGACGGTATGCGCGAGAAAATCTCCACCGACGCTTCGTGGCGTTGGTCGTACGGAGCAATCCAGTATTCGGACATCTATATGGGCGAAGTCTACGATGCGCGGCTTGAAGCCGACGGTTGGAACTGCGTCGGTTTCGACGACTCGAAATGGCTTTCCGCCGTCTTGGTCGATGGCTTGAAGGCGAAGGTAGAACCGCGCAGGAGCGCGCCGATTCGCATTGTCGAAAGGATTGCGCCCAAGAGTGCCGTTAAAATCGCCGACAAAACCTATATTTTCGATATGGGGCAGAATATGGTCGGCTGGGTTGACGTAAATTTGCGCATCCCCGAGGGTCGGAAAATTACTTTGCGCTATGCTGAAATGCTGCAAAAAGACGGCACGATGTACACCGAAAACTATCGCTCGGCTGCGTCGCGCGACCAAATTATCGGGCGCGGCGGCAAATTGCGATGGTCGCCGAGCTTTACGTTCCACGGCTTCAGATATGTCGAAGTTTCGGGTCTCGACTATCAGCCGAAACCCGAAGACGTGATCGGGGTCGTGCTGCATTCCGACATCGCACGCACGGGCGGTTTCGAATGTTCCGACGAAATGCTCAACAAGTTGCAGTCGTGCATAATTTGGGGACAGAAGTCGAATTTCCTTTCCGTGCCGACCGACTGCCCGCAGCGCGACGAACGGCTCGGCTGGATGGGCGACGCGGTTGTGTTCTCGCCCACCGCGACGTTCAATATGGATACCGACGCGTTCTATTCCAAGTGGCTCGTCGACGTAATCGACACGCAGCGCGACAACGGCATTTTCGGCTTTATCGCGCCTGACATTTTGAACGCCGCAAACGGCGCACCGGTCTGGGGCGACGCGGCAATTCTCATTCCGTGGGACGTTTATATGGCGTACGGCAACCGTCGGATTCTCGAAAATTCGTACGCGGCGATGGTAAAGTGGCTCGACTACCAGACGAAATCGTCGCCCGAATATATCCGCGAAAACAAGGGATTCGGCGACTGGCTCCAGCCGAACGGCAAGTCTATCAAGGGCGACGCGTCGAACTCGCTCATCGGCACGGCGTACTTTGCGCACGGCGCGGAAGTCGTCTCGAAAATCGCCGAAATTCTCGGGAAAAAAGACGACGCAAAGAAATATGCAGAGCTTTCGGAAAACGTCAAAAAGGCGTTCGTAAAACGCTTTGTAGGCGCGGACGGCACGGTCGAAAGCGACAGCCAAACGGCGTATCTGCTGCCTCTGGCGTTCGACATTCTGCCTCGGGAGCTCGCCCGAAAGGCGCACGCAAAACTTCTCGAACGAATCGCAAAGGACAACTTCCACCTCAATACGGGTTTTGTGGGCACGCCGCACCTGAACCCCGTCCTCACAAAGACGGGTTCGCACGGTTTGGCGGTTCGGCTGCTCCTTAATAAAACATATCCTTCGTGGTTATATCCCATCACACAGGGGGCTACTACAATGTGGGAGCGTTGGAACAGCTTCTCGCACGAAAAGGGTTTCGGCGACGTAAATATGAATTCGTTCAACCACTACGCCTACGGGGCGATAGGGCAGTGGATGTACGCGAACATCGGCGGTTTGTGGTACGACGCGGCGGGCTACTCGCGTGTGCTCTTTGCGCCGAAGTTCGATAAACGCATAACGTCGGCATCCGTCTGGCACGAAACTCCCTACGGGCGCGCGAGTTCGGCGTGGAGACTCGAAAACGGCGCGGTGAAGTGGCGTGTAACCGTTCCGTCGAACTCCGACGGCAGGGTCGTGTTCGACACGAAAAAGCCCGATTCGATACGCGTCAACGGCAAGTCCGCAAAGCTTGAAACTTCGCCCGACGGATATCCCCAGACGGTTCTGCCGAGCGGCGAATACACGTTGGAATTTAAGCTTTAAAATGGGGCATACAAAAGAGCCGAGCCCGACACAAGCCGGAACGGGCTCGGCTTTTTTTATTTGCGGGGCGGTTGGAATTTGTTTTTCGAAAAGGCTTCGAATAGTACTTTTTTCGCGGGGTGTCCGTTAAGCCCGCGCGCGATTTTTTTCAAGATTCGACGAATCTGTCGGCGTATTTTTTTTCTCGAAGAAAATGCGCATATCCTTGTTTCGGTATCTGAACTTCGCGCTCTACGTCAAAGGTTGTGGAATGGTAGGAAAAAAAGAGGGCAAAGAGAATGAAAAATGTTCTACAATGCCCAATGTGTTAATCAAGGGTTATAAGATACTCAGGACGGTAAGAGTTGGTCAAGACTTTTCGCTTGCGGAAGTTGAGCATAAGCAGTCGGGTATACCCGACTGCTTATGCGGGTCGCATCGT
>CASFDK010000002.1 GCA_949293415.1 uncultured Verrucomicrobiota bacterium | reverse complement strand
TTTTAACGCATGCATTTTACATTGAGATGATAAATAGCCCCGTGTTCAGATACGTGCTTAATATAACGCCGGTAGGAATCGTAATGTATCAAACGATGCGACCCGCATAAGCAGTCGGGTATACCCGACTGCTTATGCTCAACTTCCGCAAACGAAAAGTCTTGACCAACACTTACTGTCCTGAGTATCTTATATCCCTTGATTAACACATCGGGCATTGTAGAACATTTTTTATTCTCTTTGCCCTCTTTTTTTTCTCCCATTCCACAACCTTTGACGTAGAACGTAAATGTTTGCTTGAACAAAAAAACGCACTGTATAAGTGGTGGAAGTAATATTACAATTCCTTAAGCCTTTATTTTTTCGTGTTCGACAAAAAGCGGGCAAAAGAATAAAGTCATTGACGCTATGTTAACAAATAAAACACAAAGTATACATTGTCCCGAAAACTTTTCGGGTACAACTATGCGGATTTGTCGTGTTTTAGTCGGTTTTTGTCTTTTTATCGAAATGTTCGTTGCGGTTTGGGGGTGCGGCGGCACTTGGCCCGAATTTTCCGTCGCGATTTTCTCGGTATTTGCGCTCGCGTCCTGCCTGTTTTTGTCGTTCGGCTATTGCGATGTCATACGGGGGTGGGATCTGCTTTCCGGCGCGGAAAAAATACTTGTTGTATTTTTATTTTTATTCGCAACCTTAGCGTTCTCGCAGTGTTTTGTCTACAATATGGAGGCAATACAGAGGGAAAATCTGCTTGTTATCCTTCCGCAAAATATCCCGAGTTGGTTGCCGTCGTCCGTCGATACCGACTATTCTAAGGGCGGCGCATTGAAGGCATTTGCATCGATTTTCTGCGCCGTATCGGCTTTCGTTTTTGCGTTGTTGTTTTCAAAAAGAAAAAGTCTCGCCGTTTACGCGTTGTATATGTTCGCGGCGACGATATCTGCGGCGGGGCTTTTCGGAATTTTGCAAAAGGCATCGTACGAGCATTACACTTACGGGGTTTTTTATTCCGAATCGGCAAAATACGGCACGTTTTTCATATCGAACTCTGCGGGTGCCGTCTTCAATTTGGGATTATGCGCGTCGCTTGCGCTGGTTTATTACGAGTTTTCGGGAAAAGGTTTTGTCGCGTATATAAAATCGCTGCCGCCGCTCGCGTTTGCGGGATTGTGCGCGTATGCCGCGTTCGACTGCGAAAGCGTCGGAGCGTTATGCATCGCCTGTCTGCAAGTACCGCTATTTATAGCGGTAATGTTATTTTCAAAAAAACGCATAAAATGGTTTTTTATTGTATGTGCAGTTGCGGGATGTGCCGCGTTTGCGGCTGCGCCAAAAATCGCCGATATGAATTTCCCGAAAAACGCCCTAACTTCGCTCGAATCGCGGGTATTCATCAACTCGGTTTCGCTCGAAATTTTGAAGACTCCGCGGCTTTGGGGAACGGGCGGAGGTTCGTACGGCTTTTACGCCACCCCGATGCTTGTAGAGCACACAAAAAACGACGTCTTCCGCACGCCGCAATCGATTGTAAACGCCCACAACGACATCCTCGAATTTGCGATAGAATACGGTATAATCGGATGCGTTTTAATGTCTGGTATGTTTTTATCGTATCTTGCCGCAATCAAAAAGAATTGCGCAAAACTGACAAAAACGAATGCGGTAATCATATCCGGACTGTTGCTCTGCCTGCTGCACTCTCTGACGGATTTGCATTTGCACGTTATGTCGGCGTTGATAATTGCGGCGTTTGCCGCGGCTCTCGCCTTGGCGAATTTCGGAAGGGACTGCGGAAAATGACGAGACGTACGGCAATGGTTATCGGCATAATTTCGGCAATTTGCGCGTTATGGTATTGGGTGTGGACTGCGTTCGAAAACGACGAAAATCGGGACGTCTGCGCGGCGGCGGAGATTTTGGCAATGAATGCGGCAAGGCATGGACGCATCGACATAATAGACGAGATTTCGAAACGCATAAAAACCCGCTACTATGTCGAAAAAATCAACGCATACAGGCTTGTGTGCCTTCGGGAAACCGACCCCGCAGAATACGGAAAACTTTTGGCGGGCGGCTTGCCGTTCGATAAAAATGTTTTAGTATTCGAAAGCCTGCGTGCAGGGATAATCGAAACCGGCGACTACGCGGAACTTTGCGGATTGTCGCGCAAGGCGGCGGCTCTCCCCGATTTGAATTCGCGCGCCGAATTGTATCTTGAGTTGGCGAAGAAATTCCGCGACTTGGGCAAGTTTGCGGAAAGCGCGGAATGCTTGGCGGTCGTACCTGACAAGGCTGCAAAGCGGGGAGCGAATTTCGATTCCCGACTCGTCTTTGAAGCCGCAAAACTTGCCCTCGAAACGGAAGACAAAAAGACGTTTTTGAAATACTTCAAATCCGCGCCCTACTCAAAAAGCAAAGTACTCTTTGCGTTGTCGCTCACCGGCTCGAACGATGCCGTTTCGGTGTTCAGAAAGGAAATCGAGGGGCTCGATTTGCGCTACAAAAGAACGATAGACCCAATGTTTGTTTCGGACGCAAAAATGATGGAATACCCCGTAAAGCTCGCGACTACCCTGCAAAAACGAAGCGACAAATTCCTGCAATCGCTGATGTATTCCGTCGGACTTTCAATGCAAATGAACCTGTACATAAAAAAACGCGGAGGCTTCTCGATTCCCGCGCTGGCGTATGCTTTCCATTGCACGGGCAACCCCGACCGCGCCGAAAAATATCTGGCACAGGCGGTCTCGGACGAACAGCTTTTCGAAATGCGCAACGGCATATCGGGGTATGCCGAAGTTGCGGCAGTCGTTGCGGCAAGAATGGGACGAGCCGATTTGGGGCTTGCCGCGCAGGGCAAAATCTATCCGAAATGGAAAAGGGCGGTCGTCTTGCGGCGCACTATGCGGGAGCTTTCGAACGACGGAAAATTTCTCGACCAATGCCTGCAAAGTCTTATTGACATACACGACGGCGGAAAAGTTTTCGATTTGGGAATATCCGAAACGCTGAAATTGCGCAAACAATTCTACCGACCGCCACAAACAAAAAACACCGCAAAAAAACCGCAAACGGCACAAAAAAGATAAAAAATGTCAATAGGCGATACATTTAAAAAAGGCTCAATCTGGACTATCGGAATGATTGTCGTCGGGATGGGACTGACGTATCTCCGCAACCTGTGCCTCTCGCACGCGGATCCTACGGGATATTTGATGGGTGCAATCTCAATAGCGTTTGTCTACGTGAATCTGATTTTGAACTTCGGGAGTCTGGGTTGTGTAATGATGTTGACGAAGTTCCTGCCCGAAATTGGAAATCCTGCGGACAGATTCAAACTTACGACGACATCGATTCTGATTCAAGTTCCGCTCGCGGCAATTTCGATGGGAATATTGCTGTGGCTTCCGCCCGAATACACGGGCAAACTCGGGTTGTCGATAGTCTCGAAATATCCCGAATGGATTCTCGTATTGACGATATTTACACTGTTGGCGTCATGGATTGGCTCGGTTCTTCCGGGGATAATGAAATTCGGCGCAAACGCAAAAGTTACGGTGATAACGCCGCTGTCGTTGTTCGTAGTTTCGGTGGCGGCATTGGCGTTTCCGGATACCGTGCGCAACAACATATTCCCGATTGTGTTTTCGTGCCTGATTTTCGCCGCGATTACGATGTTTGCATACACGCTGTGGATAGCGAAAAACGACTTAAAACCCGTGTGGGGATTCTACACGCCGAAAGGCTATTTTTCGGCATATTTCTGGTTTACGGCTTTCGGAATAATCTCGTTTGCGGCGATGAACCTGAGCCAGCTTTTCGTGTCGTCCTATCTAGGGCTCGAAGCGTTGGGAATATACTTTCTCTTCCAACAAATAGCAATGCTCTCCAATCTGGCGGTGCAAAAACTGAGCGCACCGATGCTCGCTACATTCTCCAAAATACTGAAGGACGAGGGGGAATCGGAGAATTCGAGGCTGTCGGCGGTATATCAAAAACTGTGCCGAAAAATGAACATAATTTCGTTTCTAAGCGTCATTGCATTCATATCGTTCAACAAACTTATCGGACTTATTTTCGGTCAAACTTTCGCCGAACATTCGTACGTATTGATAATATTATCCCTCGGTCTTTGCATGGCAAACACCAACAATATATTACAACAAATAATATTTGCGAAGGGATGGATTGCCGCGAATGTGTGCGTTTTTATAATAGTATCAACCGCGTATTTCGGCATGCTATACTTTACAATACACGAGTATAGACTCGTCTCCGCTTCGGTAGGCTATTCGTTATACTGCGTACTAAGGTATGTTTTGATGCTGTCATACATCTACGCAAAAACGAAAGATATTGACTTCTTCCAGAAATCCTCGTACTGGTATTCATTGATAATTACCCTGCCTCTGGGAATATTTTTCCTGTTCGTAAAAACGGATTTATTCCTCATACCGGCAACGGTTTCGATAGTGGCATCGCTTTTGTATTTAAAGCTTATTCACTTCAAGATAACGGAAATATTCGAAATTTTGCCAAAGTCGGCTGTACAAAAAGCCGAATACGTTTTTGCCAAGCTCGGACTATACAAATAATGTAATTATTTTGACAGAATAATTTTTTGCGCTTTACTGTTTCGTGATAATTGAATAAATGGGTTTCGACTTTGAAGATGAAAATTCTAATAACGATACCGAGTATACGGTCGGGCGGCGCAGAGCGTTCAATGATTACACTGGGTAACTCGCTAGTAGAGAAAGGCAACGATGTGACGTTGCTTGCCTGCGAACCGTTTGACGCCTCGCGCGAAGTATACGGACTGTTGTCGGTAGACTCGAAAATTAAAAAGGTGTCCTTAAACAAGCACCACGTAAGGGACTGTTTTTTTAAGGTCGCCAAATTCATAAAAAACGGAGATTTCGACGTGGTACTCTCAACGATAGCACATATGAATGTGATGATGTCGCTATCGAAATTTTTGAATTTTCAAAAGCACAAACTGTGTATTAGAGACTGTTCCATTCACGAGAAACCCGACACGCTCTTGGGTAAACTTGGAATTGCCCTAATGCGCTTTGCTTATGGAAATGCAAACGCGCTCGTTTGTGTATCTAAGTCCAATGCGACAAATCTGAAAACTTTGGGTATTTCAAATCAAAACACGTACGTAATATACAATACTGTTGCATCGGAAGCGTTTTTCGAAAAAGCGGAACAGAAATTGCCGACCGAATTTTCCTGTCTTGAAAATGAACCTTTCCTAACGACGGTTGCAAGGCTTGACCCCATAAAAAACCAATCGTTTATGATTAGGTCATTCGCAAAAATCTCCAACAGGATTCCACATAAGTTTGTGATAGTCGGCGCGGGGCCGTTGAAGGATGAACTGGAAAATCTGGTAAGTTCGCTCGGAATTGCCGATAGGGTGATTTTTGCGGGCTACCAGAGTAATCCGCTTGCGTTTATGAAGCGCGCGGATCTTTATTTGATGTCGAGCCTCAAGGAGGCGGCTTCGCGCTCGGCGATGGAGGCTCTTTGTTTGGGGACTCCTACAATTTGCGTTGACACTTGCGGAAGTTTCGCGGAAATTCTCGACAATGGCAAATGCGGAGTCATACTCGACGACTTTGACGAAGACGCCTATGCGAATGCAATCCTGCGCGAATTGACACATCCGACCATAAAAAAATCGGATCTCGAAATAGCCGCAAAAAAATTCGAAGAAAGCGAAAATCTGAAAAAATACGAAAATCTATTTCTTTCTTTAGCACAGAAATAACAACAAAAAAATGAACATATTATTGACAGGAGCATGCGGATATATCGGTAGCCACGTCGCAGATTTGCTCTCTACCAATAAGGGCAACAAGTTATTTGTTGTAGACAACTTGTCAACGGGATTCCGTTGCGCAATTCCCGACTCCGCCCTCTTCCTGAACGCAGATCTTGCCGATAGTAAAGCGGTTGAAAATTTTGTTTCCGAAAATAAAATAGACGCCATAATGCACTTTGCGGGGAAAATAAGCGTACCCGAATCAATCGGACATCCCGATTGGTATTACGAATGCAACACCGTAAATACTTATAAGTTGCTAGTTACAGCAAAAAACTGCGGCGTAAAATATTTCATATTTTCAAGTACGGCAGCAGTCTATTCCGAAATAAACGACAAAGTTAAGATTGCGGAGAACTTTCCCAAATCGCCGAAATCGCCCTACGGTGCGTCGAAATTGATGTCGGAAAGAATAATTTCGGATATCTGTTCGGCAAGTGATATCAAATACGGAATACTGAGATACTTCAATGTATCGGGTGCAGATCCGCAACTTAGACTCGGACAGCGCAACAAGAGCGCCCAACATCTTATCAAGATGTGTTGTAAAGTGTTAACGGGAGAACTTGACGAGCTTAAAATTTACGGAAACGACTACAACACATCGGACGGAACTGGAGTGCGCGACTATATTCACGTGTCGGACTTGGCGCAGGCGCACGTCGACGTATTGGACTACCTGACAGACAGCAATAACATTAGCAATATCTTTAATGTAGGTTATGGAAGGGGATTCTCGGTGCTCGAAGTGATAAGTGCAATGGAGGATGTGTCGGGGAAGAAAATTCCGTACAAATTCGTTCCCCGACGCACCGGCGACTGTGCGGAGGTGGTCTCCTCAAACGATAAGATTTTGACACTTACAAGATGGCGACCGAGATACAACGACATAAAAAAAATTGCCAACGACTCGTATCAATGGGAGCTCAAGATGCTCGCGGAACGAAAGTAAAATGAACGACGAAAAACGCGATACCAATCTGAAAATACTTCACGTCATCACCGGATTGAACCTCGGAGGCGCGGAAATGATGCTGTACAAGCTGATTAAAGCATCGCCGAATCCCGCCGACCACGTTGTAATAAGTTTTTTGGGCGGAATAATGGCTGAACGGATAGAAAAACTCGGCGCAAAAGTCCATGTACTAAATCTCACAAAAAACCCGTTTTCGATTCGTCCGTTAAAGTTGGTGAGACTGATAAAATCGATAGCCCCCAACGCCGTCCAATGTTGGATGTATCACGCGAATCTTGTCGGAACGATATTCGCGCGAATGGCCGGTATCAAAAATGTCGCTTGGGGCATCCACCACTCGATTTCAAAATTCGATAAACCTTCAATTAAACTGATAAACAGGTTGTTGGCGGCAGTGTCGCATTGTCCGTTTTGCAGGGCGGTTGTGTGTTGCGGAACAAATCCTCTAACCGCCTGCAAAAAAACAAATTATTGCGAAAGCAAGTTGGTCGAAATACCCAACGGATTCGATACGAGTCTGTTTGTTTTTTCCGAAGGGAATAGAAAAAAGATAAGGGATGAATTTGACGTTAAGAATAATGAGTTTCTCATCCTGCACGTCGGCAGATACAACTGGCTGAAAAACTACGATGCGTTGCTTGAAATATTCAAAAAGTTGCGCGACAAAAATCCGAATGCAAAATTGATGATGGTCGGCGGCGGCGTAGACAATCCGCAAATAAACGATAAAATCAAAAAACTTGCAATCGAAGATTCCGTGATAATAACGGGGGCGAGAAACGATGTCCACGCAATATATTCGGCGGCGGATGTCGGTGTGTTGACTTCGTTGTCAGAAGGGTTTCCAAATGTGATAGGCGAAGCAATGCTCTGCGAAAGACCGTTCGTTTCGACAGATGTCGGCGATTGCGCCGCCATTGTAGCCGACAAAGACAATGTAATCGAACTCGGCGACAACGAAAGATTTGCAAACCGTCTTCTCGAAATTTCGGAAATGACGAAAGAAGAAAGAACCGAATACGGGAAAAGGGCAAGGGCGCACATAATCGAAAATTTTGAAATAGAAAAAATTTACGAAAAGTACGCAGATTTGTGGGGAAAATTCCACCACAACGCGAAGATGGTATAAACACTTTAAACGAACTAAAAATTACATATGGTTGCAATATTTTACATCCCGATGCTCATAGGAGTTATCTTATACGAGATATTCAGAAAAAAGGTATATTTTATTGATACGCTCTCGATATTTAATTTCTTTTTCTGCTTGTTTTATCTTCTCACCGGAATTGCGATATCATTATTTCCCGATATCTATCTGGCTGATTTTCCATTTGCCAGACCTTTCATTGATGGGAATGTTCTTTTGCCTATCGTAATATTCACAGCCTATATTTTGTTCGTATTTTTCCATAATTTGGTTGCAACGCCAAAGAAATTTCCAAGTGTTACAATTCCGTCAAAAATCGTGGTATCCACACAATACGAAAAAAATATTGTCATATGCCTTGTGATTATGTTAACATTTGCCTTTATTCTTTTGGCAATTGTCATCTATTCCAGAGGCGGATTGAAAAATACAATCGAAATGGCAGGGGCAATACGTGGAGGATACTACGAACACGCCGACAAGGGGGGGTTCTCATATTTCAACAACATTCATCCCCAAATATTTAGGTTTTGTTGTTTTCTATCTACTTTTTTACTATGTCTTTATTCTAACAATAAAGTACTTAAAACTGTCTTGTTCATAATCACATTAATCGGTGCCACACTTTCCGGTATAGTGATTGGCGGTAGATCAAATACTCTTTACCCCGTATCGTTCTGTATTCTTGCATTTTTGTTCTACAAGCAAAAAGTCAAGATTATACCAGCAATAGTAGCTTTTTTCATTGTTATTTCCGTTCTCTATTATGGTAAATCGTTTTACGCCGCCCTTTCGTGGCGCGGTGGACTTGAAACATTCAACCTAAACGAATTTACACAACGAGTTAACGAACAAAGAGGTTCAAAAATCCATACACTTATAGGGGAATTCTCGCCCGGCTATATATGTACTGGACCGGCAATTTCGAATATGTCTGCCTCAGAATACGATTGCTTTAAAAGTTTATTATACGCACCTACTTATGCAATACCGTCATCTGTAATAAACATTGACAGACCTCAACCTATAACCCATTTATCAACATACAAGGCAATGGGAGAAACGGATTATTCGATAACATACCCCGGAATAATCGGATACGGATTTCTATGTCTGTCTTGGTTCGGATTCTTTTTAGTAATGGCGGGATGGGGATCGATTTGCGGACTATTGGACAAGAAAATGTACGAATCTTCCCCCTTATGTGCGGTGCGTGATTCCGTATATCTTGCATTTGTTTCAATGCTGTATTACATCTTCTTTGGAAATCCGGGGGCCTTCGTAAAGCAGATGTTTACACTATTTGTAATATGCCTGTTCTTTCTGGTATTAAAAAAACGTCTATTTTTGAAAGACAATCAGATTATAAGTTTATCTCAATAACAGGTCAATATTCATTTAACCGCCATATCGCGAAGCTTAATCTCTTCGCGAAGTTCGCGCACGAGAGCGTCTATATTTGTAGAATCCACGTATACGCCGAAGCTTTTCACATCTCGGTCTTTCCCTTGTTTTGAAAAGACCTTTTCAAGCATAAGCGGCGGCACTTTTTCGCTACAATGCGAGTCTTCCAAATAATTTCTATCGTCGGTTGTAATTTTATTATACCCGCCGAAGAACCAAAAACCGTGCAATTTGGCAACAGCTTCGATATAATTAATGTAATTGTCGAGACAATATGAGTCCAAGTTATGGGCGTTTGCCGGATAGTAGACAATATACAAATTTGCGTTATTCTCTTTACACAGTTTTACAATATCCTTAACACCTGCGACAGATTCATCCAAATGCCGCAAAAGGTTTGTACGTTGCCGTTTAACCTTGAAGGACTTTTCATTCGCAACATACTGCTGAGGGTTTTTATTTAATTTATCTTCAAGTCTGTAATGTTTGTACGAGCCATCCGGATAATACTTGTATCCCATTTCAAAATCGTTTTCGACCCACATTTTCAAGGTAACATACGATTTGTATGAGAAAAAGCTAAAGAGATAGGAAGAATAAAAAGCAAGTGGAGACTCTCCGCTTATTTTGTAGTGCATTTTATTGTCCAATGTAAAATTATCGTCGGGCGAACGCAACTCTATTTCATCCAACATCAAGTAGACGGTCTTGATATTTTTCGAATTTTCGAAAGCATAAGTTATCACTTTTTTGTAGTCGGAAATTGTTCCGCGCGGAATCGAAAAGCAATAGAAATTCGCATCCGAAATAAATTTTTTGAAAAACCGCGGATAGGTATTACCAATACGGGAACTGCCGACCAGTATACCATTAACATCCGTCTTCAGTTTATCGAAGTCTTCGATTAAAGTAAAGCGTCTATTTTGGTTAAAAGTCCTAAAATCCTCGTGAAATATACAAATAGGATCCAGCACATAATTAAACAGCGCAAGCGATAGAAAGTATGCAAAAACAACAGCAAAAACACCACCTATAAAATACCTGTATCGTTTCATTGCAATTAGAAGTTAAAGTATAAAAATTCACTATGTTTAGACAGCTGGGCAAATGAAAGTACGAGCAAAATCGAAACAAATATGAACGACTTTAAATCCGGCTTGAACTTTTCCAAACGGGAAATTCCATTCGCGAAGAAGAAGGATATCAACAAGGCAACAAACAAAATTATTTTCGGGTAAATGAAGCCCGCCGACCATCCCGACAGGTTGAAATCGAACATTGCGCGAAGTACCTTTAACGCATCGCCAAACGATTGCGCCCTAAAAAACACCCAAGCAACATTTACGAACATAAAAGTCAAAAACCACGCACAAGGAGTCCACATACGAACGCCATAAAACCTCCAAATACGATGAACTACAATTGCAATCCCGTGCATTATTCCCCATACGACAAACGTCCACGCCGCACCGTGCCAAATGCCGCCTATCACGAAAACCGTAAACAGATTAAGATATGTTTTACAATTGCCTTTTCGATTACCCCCTAACGGAATATAAATATATTCCATAAAGAAGCGGGAGAGTGTCATATGCCAGCAACGCCAAAATTCCTGAATGTTCGTTGCCTTATACGGAGAATAAAAATTTATCGGCAATCTTATGTTAAACATCAAGGCAATACCTATAGCCATATCGCAATATCCGGAAAAATCGAAATAAAGCTGCATGGTATAGGCAAGTGAACCACTCCAAGCATCCGCACAGGTCAATACAGAAGCGACATCGAATATATTCGATACATACGGCGAAAGGGCATCCGCGACAACAACTTTTTTTGCCAATCCAATTGCAAATATAAATATTCCCGATGCTACATTTTTTAAATTCACCTTCTTCTGCGTATTGTCGGCAAATTGCGGCATCATTTCGCTATGGTGTACAATCGGACCCGCTATCAACTGTGGAAAAAATGTTATGAACAATATGTAATCATAAAATGATTTATCCTTAACCTCTCCTCTTGAACAATCAACAATATATGCTATCTGTTGAAATGTGAAAAAACTTATCGCGAGAGGAAGCAATATATTACGAAATTCTATTTCGGTCGAGAAGACGGCATTTATATTGAAAATGGCGAAATCGGCATATTTATAATATCCAAGCAGAAATACGTTAAATAAAATTGCGACAACAACAAGCCAAGTACATTTCATCCGCTTTGATGTCTGTTCCAAAATAACACGTCCAAATATGTAATTCACTATTACGGACGACAATAAAATAGGCAAATATTCAAATTTCCAGTATGCGTAAAAAAACAAACTGGCAATCGCCAAGAAAACATTTGCCAATCGATGAGACCTCGTTGCAAACAAAAAATAAAGTGTTACCGCAACAGGCAGAAAACAAAATATAAATATGTATGAATTAAAAAGCATTGCAAAGTAATTTTTTCAAACAACACTCGACAAATTACCCATACCAGCAATTTCCGAGGTAATAAAAACGGGAGATTGCCAAGGTTACGGACAATCCCTCTACGTTCAAACCCTCTTACACATTAAAGAACTTACGATACCATTCCACGAAGTTCTTTACCCCTTCTTCCACCCTTACTTTCGGTTTATAGTCGTAGTCTTTGTAGAGTCTGGAGTTGTCGGCCTCCGACACTTCTATCTCTCCGGGTTGGATTGGCATATAGTTGATTATGGCCTTCTTGCCGATGTATTCTTCCATCAGCTCTATGTACCTCATAAGTTGCACGGGGTGTGAGTTGCCGATATTATATAGTTTGAACGGTGCAACTCCGCTGTTTGACGGGTCGGGCACGGCGTCTTTCCCGTTCCAATCCGCCTTCTTTTCGGGAAGCGCCCCGAGCGCAACGCGGCACACGCCCTCTGCGATGTCTTCAACGTACGTAAAGTCGCGCACCATATGCCCGTTATTGAATACGTTAATCGGCTTACCGTCGATTATGTTGCGAACAAACAGGAACAGTGCCATATCGGGTCTGCCCCACGGTCCGTAGACGTTGAAAAATCTCAGCCCTGTAGTAGGGATATTGAACAGGTGCGAATACGAATGCGCCATCACTTCGTTGGCTTTTTTGGTCGCCGCGTAAAGGCTCATTTGGTGATTGCATCCGTCGGTTTCCTTCCACGGCATTTTGCCGTTCGCACCGTAGACAGACGCGGTCGATGCGAAAACAAGGTGTTTTACGTCGTTGTGGCGGCACCCTTCGAGTATGTTCAAAAATCCCATAATGTTGGAATCGATATAGACATACGGATTTTCGAAGCTGTATCGCACGCCCGCCTGTGCGGCGAGGTTTATAACGCGTTCGGGTTTTTCTTCGGCAAAAACTTTGGCTACGGCATCCCTGTCCGCCAAGTCGATTCTCGATTCCTTAAAATTGGGATTTTTCTTTAGGATATCGAGGCGGGCTTCCTTGATGCGAACATCGTAGTAGGGATTTACGTTATCTACCCCGACCACTTCGCAACCGCGCGAAAGCAGATTTTGCGCGACAAAGAAGCCGATAAAACCCGCCGTTCCCGTTACGAGAACTTTCATATTACTTGTCCTCTCCTCTGTAGAAAATGTTTGCGGGGCGCAGTGTTGACAGCAACTTTGCAACTTCCAAGTTCTTGTCGACGCACAGTTTTGTAAGCGCGTTGACATCTTTCGGGAAGCACTTGCCGCCGTATCCGAATTTGCCGTCGGGACCCGGGACTTGCGTATGCGGTGCGTTGATATAGCCGCTGAGCAAAATGCCTTCCTGAATTTTGCGGTAGTTTGCCTCCATCGACTTGCAAAGCTCGAAAATACCGTTGAAGTATGTAACTTTGAGCGCGCCGAAAACGTTGTGCGCGTACTTTGTAATTTCGGCTTCGAGTGCCGACATACAGATGTGCTTTTTACCGACGAAAATCTTCGAAAGCAGCTCCTCTTCGGCGGTGAAAATCATCGGCTGCGAGCAGAAATCCTCGTATGCGGTACGTTCCGTGAGGAACTCCGGCATAAAGTACACGTTATGCCCCGTTGCTTCGGTCAGCATTTTGCTTGTTCCGGGGAGAATTGTGGTTCTCACGAAAACCGGAATGTCGGGCAATTTCCTGATGAGTTCGACCATCAGCGACAGGTCTTGCGAACCGTCGGCTTCGGTCGGAACGTGAATGCTCACGAATGCGACATCCACATTGGAGAGGTCGTCATTCATACCTTTCGGGGGGTCGGAGACGAAAACTTCGACATTTTCGCTGTTATGTTCGGAAATCCAACGCTTCAACGCGCCGCCCACGAAGCCGCAGCCGACGATACCAATTTTGACTTTTTCTTCCATTATGTCGTTCAACTCCTAAATGTCGCCCATATAAAATACAAATTACTGCGGATGTCAAGCTGATTATAAAATCTTGACATAATTCGAGATACGGGAGCATACTCGGATGGTTGATTTTTTCTAACCGAAGGGGAATTTTTTAAATGAAAATAGGCGTTTTTGCGGGAACGATAACTGGAATAGTGGGTTTTAGGCTCGATATGATGAAGGCTTTTATTGCCCGCGGACATGAAGTTGTCGCCGTTTCGGGATTCGAAAAGCCGCATCTCAGGGATGTGCTAGATGCCGGCGGAATACGTTTTATCGGAATCGACATCGACAGGAAGTCGGTAAATCCGCTGAAGGAATTCTCGCTTATCAGAGAGTTGAAATCCATTCTGAACGCCGAAAAGTTCGACGCGGTAATTGCATTCACTCCGAAAATGGCAACATATACCGCCATTGCGGCGAAGTTCTCGGGGATAAAAAAGCGTGTCGCCGTATTTACGGGGCTCGGATTTGCATTCACTTCCGAAAAATTTTTCGAGAAGTTGGCGAAGCTTCCATTTCGTTTTATATACGGGCTGGGAATGCATTGCGCAACCGACGTGCTCTTCCAGAATCCCGACGATATGCATATTGCGGAAAGTCTCGGAATGTCGAACGCCGCGAAGGACAAATTGATGAACGGTAGCGGAGTGAATCTGGAAAAGTTCCCCTATTCCGATGCGCCGCGCGGCGAAATTTCGTTTGTCTTTGTCGGACGGCTGACAAAGCACAAAGGCGTGCGCGAATTTATTTACGCCGCAAAGAAAATCAAGGCGCGCCATCCGAATGTGCGTTTTGTTATGATAGGGTCGGTTGACAACAATCCGGCGAGCATCGGCAAAGACGAATTCGAAAAAATCAAATCCGGCGGCGAAATAGAATGCACGGGCTTTGTGTCGGATGTTGCAAAATACGTCTCGCAGTGTTCGGTTGCGGTATTGCCGTCGTACCGCGAGGGTTGCCCGCGGTCGATGCTTGAGGCTATGTCGATTGGGCGGGCGTTGATTCTCGCCGACTCGGTGGGGACGCGGGTGCCGATAAACCTTACGGACGAGGGCAGGCGGCAGCAGTCGCAGGGCGAACCTGTAATGATAGGCGAGAACGGTTTTCTCGTCCGTCCGCGCGACGGCGACGCATTGGCTGAGGCAATGGAGCGGTTTATTGAAAATCCAGAGCTTGTCTCCGCAATGGGTAAACGTTCTCGGGAGATAGCCGAAGAGAAGTTCGATGTTGACAAAGTGAACGCTTTTCTGCTTTCAATTATCGAATGATATTTGTCGTCGGTTCGACATTTACGCCGAAAACGAACGCGCTGCGTGTTGCGGCGGTTGCCTGTGTTTTCTGTTCGGCGGCGGTTTTCGCCGCGCCCGCGCACTTTTCGCGCGGAGTTTCGCAAACGGAGCGAATCGGCGCAGATTGCGGCAAAATCGAAATCGTTCGTTCCGCCGACTTTTCGAAAGACGAGAAAGCCGCAGCCGACATGCTTGAAGCGTTGCTCGCCCGTGCCCCGCAAAATGTGCGCACCGTGCGGGGCTTGCGGATGCGGAAATTCGGCGGCGGCAACGTTGCGGGCGAAAGAATTTCGGAAATAGTCTTCAAACGGACGGGCGCGGAAAATCTGCTCGACTCGGGGAAAGTGGGCTATGCGGTCTACGGCGGCAGAGCGGTGATATTTTACGACATTGTGGAAAACGCCCCCGCCGCCGCTGGCGAATTTGCGGAGCGTGTATTCGGAATGCGCGTGCTTGCCCCGCCGCCGCTCGGAATCGTTTCGGAGGGCGGCACGCGGAAACTGCGCAAAGAAGTGCGGCGTTTTAAATACACGTTTGCGGGGCGCGATTTCAACAGGGCGGGCTTGAACGACAAGATGTTTTCCGCCGCAAACGGGCGCAACAGTATGTTCGTCGCACCCGCGCACAATTTGCTCAACATAATCGGCAGGGACGGATTCGAAAAACATCCCGAGTTTATGCCCACAATCGGCGGCAGCAAGCGGACGCGTTCGTACTCGGCGCAGATTCAGCCCGACTTCCTCGAAAAGTCGCTTGCCGATTTTGCGGCGCAAAAGGGGCGGGAGTTTTTCGAAAGCAACCCGCAGAAAATGCTCTTCGCCCCCACCTATTCCGACTCGCCGCTGTTCGACGAATCGCCGCGCACGCTCGCAAACGTGCGCGCCCGCACGCCGCGCGGATATGCCGACTACGGCAACGTGGTTTTTGCGCTTACAAACTCCGTTGCAGAGCGGATAGGCAAAACGCATCCCGACAAATTCGTAATGGAAATCGGCTATCTGTTCACGGAAAATCCGCCCGATTTCAGGCTCGAGAAAAACATCGTCACATACCTTTGCGCCGACAGGTCGAACAACTACAACGCCGACCACAGAAACACCGACATCGAACTGTTCCGCAAATGGACGCGCTCGGGCGCGGGCGGTTTCGGACTGTACGACTACAACTACGGTTTCCCCTATTTTGTGCCGCACGATACGACCGAATTTATCGCCGACGCAATCGCGTATTCCCACGAGCTCGGGGCGCGGCTTTACACATGCGAAACATCTCCCGTATGGGCGTACGACGCGCATAAGCTCTGGATGATTTCGCGCCTGCTCAAGGATGTTTCGCAAAATCCGAAACGGCTGGAGCGCGAATATTTCGAAATGTACTTCGGCAAATCGGCGCGGGCGGTGGGCGGATTTTTCGCCGTCGCAAAACGCGCTTGGCGGCGCAACGTTCCCAAGCCCATCTGGCTGAAATTCTACAAACGCCAATCGCAGGCGGAAATGTTTTCGGAATGCGATATTGACGAAATGGAACAATGTCTTTCGGCCGCGGAAAAGCTTGCGGAATCGGAAACAGTCCGCGAAAGGCTCGCCGAACTGCGGCTTGTCTTCGACATCACAAAGACGTTCACAGCATCGTACCGCGCCGAAAAAAGGCTTTTCGAAATTCTCGCCGAAACCGCCGACAGAGACGGGCTGCGCCATGCGCTCGAATGCGCCGTAGACGCGCAAGCAGAAAAAAACGGCGCGATTTTGCGCTACGAAAAAAGCACGAAATATCCGCGCGTAAACTTCGGGCAGTGGAAAGCCTTTTCGTTCGTCGACGCGAAAGAGGCGGCGGCGCGGCGGCTGCTCGATTTGGGAAACGGCGGAGACGAAAAGTACGTTGCGCGAAATTTCGGAACGCAATTCGTAGCCGACGCGAAAAAAATCCGCTTTGCAAAAAACATTTTAAGGAATCCGAACTTCAAAAACGGATTCGCGGGTTGGAAAAAATTCGAAACAAAAAAATACCGCGAAGCACTCGAAATCGTGACGGTGAAAAACGGCGCGGCGGTTGGGATGGGCTCGCCCCACTTCGTGGGAATTTCGCAATCGGCGGCGGTCTCGGGCGGCAGGGTGTACGAATTCGAAATCGTAGCCGACGGCGAAGTCGAGCTGGGACAGGTTCTCTATACGCGAACGGTCTTTTCGGACGCAAAGGGCAAAATTCTCTCGGCAAAATACGCGCAGTTCCCCGCAAAAAAACTGCGTTCGGAAAAATTGTCGATGTTCGCCCGCGCGCCCGAAAACGCGGCAAGTGCGACGGTGTCGGTCTTCGCCGGGAACTCGGCATTGCCCGTAACGGTGTTTATAAAATCGGCAAAACTAAACGAAAGTCTTTAGGAAAATGAAAAAAATCGTGGCATATCTACTCGTCGACGGACTCGGAAAAAACTCCGCCGAAAAATACGGACTGGCAACGCTATTCCCCTTTGCAGTCGGCGTAAAACCGCAGTTCGACTGCGCCGCCGACGCAGCAATCTTTTCGGGACAACCACCGCGCGACAACGGCGCATTCGCCCCGTTTTGCTTTGCGGAAGGGCGTTCTCCGTTCGCAAAATTCGCCTACCTGAAATACTGCTTCGGCGCGGGATTACACCCAAAATGCCTGTTAAACACGCGGGCGGCGAGGAAGTTCATTTCGGGCGCGCTGGCAAAAAATATCCCGCTGCCAAACTCGTTCGACATCCTGAACGTGCCCTACGAAAGTCTGGCGCGCTTGGATTTCGCTCGGAAATCCGACATCTTCGATGCGAACGGCTTGGGCGGTACGGAAAATCTGCGCGACATTCTCGAAAAATCGCGCATTGAATATTTTGTTTCGACTGCGGATAAACCGGATGGCGAAATCCTGCGCGATGCCGCAGCGGCGGCGGAAGGCGGCGCGTGTTTCATATTCGTCAAACTGCGACAGACCGAAAAATTTTTGCGCGACAACATAAAGAACGAAAACGCGGTGCGCGGATATTTCGAATCGTTCGGCGGGCTTGTCGCGCAATTTGCGGCGCGCCTAAAGGCGGTATCGGAAGGCGCGGGAGTCTCGGTTTTGTCGGGCTACGAAATAGTCGAACGCAAATCGGCATGTGACATAAAAGGAATGCTCAAAAAATCGGGACTTTCATTCGGGCGCGGATTCGACGCGTTCGTTGCGCCCAACTACGTTCTCTTTAAGTACGGTTCGGACGATGCAAGGCGGAAAATACGCGCCTCTCTCGACGGCGCGGAGGGGCATTTTATGTCGGAAGCGGAAAAGTCGGCTTTCGGAATCGACTTCGGAGACCGCAGGTTCGGCGACGACATTTTCGCGGCGGACTCGGGGACGGAATTTTCGCCGAACTTCGTCTACGCGGGAAAACGGGCGGGCGTAGCTTCCCTCTCGGCGCAGGCGTGTATGCTTTCCGCAAACGGAATTTCCGCAAAAGTAGAATCGGTATCCGATTTCTTCGGAATGATGAAGTCGAAAATTGCCGAATGTGTACAATAACCGAGAGTGTCGGCTACGCGAACGTTCTTGATTTATTTCAAAAAAATCAAAATCAATCCTACAAATTTATTGGCTTGATTCTTTTTGCGCAATCGCCTTGAATGCCTTATAGAAAGAATTGAATTTCGGATAGCGGAACGCGGTGAAAAGCCGCGACGGACGCGCCACCGTGAGCGGCAAAGCATTCCGAGCCAGTCCACTGGGCGAACGTTTCGGGAAGGATCGGCAGACAATCGGAGCCGCAAGTCGGGAGACGATCCTAAATTCGAGATACGCGACTTCCCGCGAATCGGAGGCGACGGACCCATTTCTTTACCGCATTCGGTAAAGCTTTTTTGGTATGCGCCGATTTTTCGGGTGTAATGAGCGATAAAAACAACACCCCAATGGCGGAAAAATCAACATATTTCCCATACCCACACGTACGGCGGTTTCTTGCGAAAATGCCGTTTTTCGCCGCGTTTCTCCTTATGCTTTCGGTCGCGGACGTATCGGCGGGGCAAAAGTTCCCCCTGCCCCTCGACGCCTACCCGCAATGCGACGGCCTTTGGGCTACGCTCGTCGAGCGCGTCCGCCAGTGTCCCGCCAATCTCTGGGCTACGCTGATTTTCGCCTGTGCGGTCATGCACACTTTTTGCTACAGTGTGTTCCTGCGTCTTGCCGATTCCGTCCACAAACAGAAGATGTTCAAAATGCGCGAATCGAGCCGCGATATTGCGAAGCGGATTTTCTCGCTCCTCGGCGAAGTGGAAATTGTATTCGCGCTCTGGCTGATTCCCCTCTTCGGCGTAATCTACTGGAAATACGGGCGCGCGGCAGTCGCCCACTATGTGGACAATCTCGCCTATGCCGAAGACAAATATTCCGAGCCGGTCTTCGTGATGGTCGTTATGTGCATCGCCGCAACGCGCCCGATTATCTACGTTGCCTCGCGCTTCATCAGCCTGTTCGCAAACCTTTTCGGCGGCGGGGTCAGGGCTTGGTGGATTTCCATTTTGGCGGTCGGACCGCTTCTGGGTTCGTTCATTACCGAGCCTGCGGCGATTACGATTTGCGCGATTCTGCTTTCGCGCCACTTCTTCTCGAGACTACCGTCGCTCAAGTTCAAATACGCCACGCTCGGGCTGCTTTTCGTGTTGGTGTCGGTGGGCGGAGCGTTGACGCACTTTGCCGCGCCGCCGATTATTATGGTTGCGCGTCCGTGGAGTTGGGACAGCGTGTTTATGTTCACGCATTTCGGATGGAAGTCGGTTGCGGTTTTGATCGCGTCGGTTGCACTCTATGCGGTCTGGTTTGCGAAGGACTTCAAAAAGCTCGAAGCAAAACACGTCTTCGACAATTCCGAAAGCCAAAAAGACCCGCCGAACTGGATTGTCGGTATGCACTTGCTGTTTCTGGCGACGGCGGTTGCGATAATGCACTATCTGGTGTTCGAGCTGTTCCTGCTGTTGGCGTTCATAGCCTTTACCGACATCACGCAACGCTTCCAGTCGCCGATGTGCTACAGAAGCCCGATGCTTGTGGCGATTTTCCTCGGCGCGCTGGTAACGCACGGCAGTCTGCAGGCGTGGTGGCTCGAGCCCGTTCTGCAAAGCCTAAACTCTGGCGCATTGTTCGTCGCGGGTGTAGCTCTGACCTCTTTCAACGACAATGCGGCGATAACATATCTGGCATCGCTCGTGCCGAATTTCGGCGAAGATATGAAGTATTGCATAGTGGCGGCGGCAATCTGCGGCGGCGGTCTTACGGTAATCGCGAACGCCCCGAACCTCGTCGCCCTCTCGGTGCTCAAAGAGCACTTCAGAACGGGCGTATCGCCGAAGTTGCTGTTTATCTGGGCTCTCCCGCCGACGCTCATTGCGTGCGCGGTATTCTTTTTCATTTAAAGCGTAATGAAGATTAAATCAAAATTCAAATTTCTCTCGAAACTCGCGGCGGTCGCTGCGGCGGCGGTTGTGCCCGCGACTGCTTCTGCGGTCCAGGGCGATGCCGACCTGCTCTCGATTCTCGTAAAAAAGGGCACTCTGACGGCTGAGGAGGCGAACGAAATCAAGAAATCGTCGGCGGTTGCGCCCGTTTTTGTCGAACAGGGCAATCCCGTAATCAGAATATCGGGCAAATTTCAGGGACAGTACGAATACCTTTACGTCAACGGTCTGGAGGGCGTTGACGGTTCGGCGACGGTAAGCAAGTTCATTCCCCGAAGGGTGATTCTGACATTCAAGACCGACGAAAAACGCGACTGGGGCGCACAGCTCTCGTTCGACTTCATCCTGCCGCACAAAATGTCGGTAACCTATATGTGGAAGCGCGTCGAGACTTCGTATGCAAAGGGCGAGTTCCGCTTCGGCTATGTGAAATCGAACTTCAATGTGGAGGAATATATGTCGCCGTTCAACCTCTACTGCGTGGAACGCTCGATTGCCACATACTACTGGGGCGGGCCGAAGAACGCAAGAAGGCTCGGGCTTGCGTCGTTCCATACGGGAGCGTACTGGCTCGGAAAATCGCAGATTGTAGACGGGCTGAACTATGTGCTGGGCGTCTCGAACGCAAAGAACTACGAAATTTCGCAGATAGACTCGGACAATGCACCCAACCTCTATTTCGCGGTATCGCAAAAGCTCGACTTCGACGACGTGAAAATTCTGCTCGGCGTAAACCTCGGCTGGGGCGCGGACGCAAACGGCTATGCCGCGAACTCTTCGACGGCGGGGATGTGGGGCGCGAACCCCTATGCGTCGCTCGACTGGAACGCGCTACGGGCAATGGCTGAATTTCTGGTATCGGGCGTCGACGAAGGCAGGAACCTCGACGGTTCGTACGGCAGACAATTCCCCGTCGGGCTGAACGCAATGGTCGAATATAAATTCGACATCGGCGAATTCGGCAAGCTCGCGCCCGCATTCAGATTTACATACCTCGACACGGACGGACGCGGCGTAACGCCCTCCGACGGACTCCGCCACACGAAGAACATCGCGGGAGACTCGCCCTACAAACGCGCGACGGGCTACTACGGAGGCGTTAACTGGTATCTGCGCGGCAACAATCTGAAATTTATGCTGGGCTACGAATACACGCACTTCGACGGCGGCGCGTACGGCGCGCACGAAGCCGAGGAAAACTCGGTGCGCTCGATGGTTCAGGTTCTTTTCTAATCAAGTAAAACTGCACACACACTACATCAAATGAAACCATCAAAACTCGTATCGTTGACGATAGCAATAGCGGCGGGACTCATCGCCCTCTTGATGTCGCCCGAGTATTATCATATTAACGGACTGTCGGTCGTAGAACAGAGAGTCATAGCGATTTTCATATTCGCGGCAATTATGTGGGTCAGCGAAGCCGTTCCGATTTGGACGACTTCAGTCCTCGTAATCGTGATTATGTTGCTGAGCGTTTCGGACAGCTCGTTCCTGTTCCTGCGCAACGGTTCGGAACATCAGGCACTGGGCACGCTCATCAAATACAAGGCGTTGATGGCGACTTTCGCAGACCCGATTATCATGCTCTTCTTGGGCGGATTCTTTCTGGCAATCGGCGCGGGCAAAGTCGGTCTCGACAAAAACCTCGCAAGGGTGCTTTTCAAGCCCTTCGGAACGAAGTCGCAAACAGTACTGCTCGGCTTGATGTTCGTTACGGCCTTCTTCTCGATGTTCATGAGCAACACGGCGACGACCGCAATGATGTTCGCGGTTATGGCTCCGCTCCTCAAGCCTATGGAAAACAGCGGCAAAGGCAGGGTGGCGTTGGTTCTGTCAATTCCCGTGGCTGCGAACATAGGCGGTATCGGCACGCCAATCGGCACACCCCCGAACGCAATCGCGCTCAAATACCTCAACGATGTCGACGGGCTTAACCTCGGTATCGGTTTCGGTCAGTGGATGGTTGTAATGGTTCCGTTCGTGGCTGCAATGATGCTCGCTTCGTGGTGGCTGCTGCTCAAGCTCTTCCCCTTCAAGCGCGACGTTTTGGAACTTAACTTCGAAGGCGAATTCGAAAAGACGAAAAAGGCGAAAATCGTCTACGTAACCTTTGCCGTTACGGTGCTTCTGTGGATGTTCGACAAATTTACGGGCATCAACTCGAACGTGGTCGCGATGATTCCGATGGCGGTGTTCTGCGTATGCGGTATCGTCGACAAAAACGACCTCAAGGAAATCAGCTGGGACGTTCTCTGGCTAGTTGCGGGCGGCTTCGCGCTCGGCGTAGGTCTGCAGGACACGGGTCTTGCAAAGCACCTGATTGCGGCAATTCCCTTCGAAACGTGGTCGCCTACAATGACCATTGTCGGCTCGGGCCTGCTCTGCTTCGCGATGTCCACGTTTATGTCGCACACGGCGACAACCGCCCTGCTCATCCCCGTTCTCGCGGCGGTCGCAACGGGCATGGGCGACGCTCTCACGCCCTTCGGCGGCGTTCCCACGCTGCTCATCGGCGTTGCGCTCTCGGCTTCGGTGGCTATGATTCTGCCGATAAGTACGCCCCCGAACGCAATCGCGCACTCGGCGGGGCTTACTACGCAAAAGCAGATGGCATCCGTCGGCGTAATCGTCGGCGCGCTCGGCTTGGCAGTCGGCTACGGACTGCTGTTCGTGCTCGGCTCGACGGGCTACTTCATCAAGTAATTCGGGACCTCCAGCATTTATGGAAATCTCGGGAGAAATCGCAACTGCGCCGCGCGGCGAAAACCTGCGCGGCAAGATCGATTTTCTCCTCGATTTCGCCGACACTCTGATGGCTGCGGGAACGCAAACATCGAGAGTCGTCAGAAACGTCGAGCGGCTCGCCGACAACTTCGGCTGCCGCGCCGACATAATAATACTCCCCCGCACGATAATTATGACCGTATCGGCGGGGGATTTTTCTTTGACAAGGGTCAAAAAAGTTTCGCCCCACGCCCCCGATTTCCGCATAATTTCGGAACTGCGCATACTTTCGTGGGAAGCGTACAAAAACGGGATGACGCTCGACGAATGCAAGAGTCGTTTCGACGAAATCAAAAAACAAAAGCCGATTTCGTGGAAAATCAAGGCTCCGATTGTCGCCATAGGCAACGCGGCGTTCTGCCAGCTTTTCGGCGGCTTCTACTCAGTGCCGCTCGTGTTCTTCACGACGCTCGCGGGCTGGCTTGCGAGATTCGCGCTCCAACGCCGCAACGCACCCGAACACCTCTGCTGCATTGTCGCGGCGTTCGTATCGTCGCTGCTGGCGGGGATAGGCGCAAATATTTTAGGTTTCAAGACCGACATCGCAATCTCGACAAGCATACTCTACCTCGTCCCCGGAGTGCCGCTGCTCAATGCGTTTATCGATATGTTCGACGGACACATTCTCGCGGGCTTCTCGCGCTTGGTGAAAGCCTCGGAGACAATCCTTGCAATGACCCTCGGGCTTCTGGGGGCAATTCTTATTTTGGGGCGCGCAATACTATGATTGAATCGCTTTTGACAGACGCTCTGTTTGCGGCGTTCGCGGGAATGGGTTTCGGAATAGCCTTCAACCCGCATTTCAAGAAACTGCTCATCGCGGGGCTGCTCGCCGCAATCGGACACTCGTTCAGACTGTGGCTCATGACGGGCTGCTCGGTAAACATCTGTGCTGCGACATTCGCGGGCGCGCTGCTTATCGGCATCGGCGGCTTCATCGCGGGACGCATTCTCGGTTGCCCGTCGGAGGTTTTCACGTTCCCCGCGGTATTGCCGATGATCCCCGGTCTCTTCGCATATAAAACAATTCTTTCGGCAATTAAATTCATAGAGGCGAATACAACGGGCAGCCCGTCGACTGGCTATCTGACGGACTTCCTCTCGAACGGAATAATTTCGTCGTCGATTATGTTCGCAATCGTGCTCGGTGCGTCGGTATCGGTCTTCGTCGACACACTCTCGAGCCGCATAGAAAACAGAAAAATGCTCTCGGGAATCAGACCTTTCAGGCACAAAAATAGTTGACTAATCCGCAGATAAAACTACGTTTCACGCCTTATGAAACGCATTAAATATATGGTGGCGGCTGTGGCGGCTGCGATCGTTTTCGGTTGCGCTGCGGCAAACGCCGCTGATGTGAAGCCCGACTCAATCGAAAGCCAGTGGAAGGCAAAACACGTCGCGTTTATAGGCGACTCGATAACCGACAAAATTCACGTCGGCACAAAGAAAAACTATTGGCAATACCTCGACGAAATGCTCGGGATTGTCCCGCACGTCTACGGAATCAACGGCGACACATTCAAAGGCGTAATCCGCCAAGCCGAAAAACTAAAGGCGGAGCGCGGAACAGACATCGACGCAGTCTTCGTGTTCCTCGGCACAAACGACTTCAACAGCGGTCTGCCCCTCGGTCGATGGTACGAAATAAAAGACGACCAAGCCCCCGTGGCAAACGGCAAAACACAAGTCCGCAAACGCAGAATCGCGGCGAAAACACTCGACACTTTCAGGGGCAGAATCAATATCGCGATGGAATATCTGAAGTCGAACTTCCCCGACGCGCAGATAATCGTGCTCACGCCGATACACAGGGGGTTCGCGCAATTCTCGCCGAACAACGTCCAGCCCGACGAATCGTTCCCGAACAGAATCGGACTTTATATCGACGACTATGTAAACGTCGTCAAGGAAACGGCGACAGTATGGGCGGTGCCCGTCATCGACCTTAACAGCATTTGCGGAATCTACCCGAACCTGCCCGCGCACGCGAAATTCCTGCACAATCAGAAGACCGACTTGCTCCACCCCAACGCCGCGGGACACTATAGAATGGCGAAAGCCCTCGCCTACCAACTGCTGGCGTTCCCCGCCGACTTCAAATAAACATACAGAGCAAACCAAAGGCCCGACGAAAAATCCGTCGGGCTTTTGCAAACTCGGCTAACAACGCCTCTATTGACAAATGAATGGCACTTGTAATTCTGTCTTGTAAAAAAACAAATCGTCAATTAGGATAAAATTCCGAAAAACAGGAGAGGGAAAGCAATGAAGAAAAAAGATAAATGCAACGACAAGATTACCACGGACGATTATGTCGACTTCAAATGCGGACTTGCACTCTACGAGTTAATCGCGATTATAATCGGAATCCTCTTAATCATCATTCTTCCCTAGTTTTTCCATCAAAAAAGCCCGATGGAAACGAAACTCCCTCGGGCTTTTTGCGGCACTTTGCCGAAATTAGTAGTTCTTGGCGTTGATTTTGAAATACGCCTGCGGGTGGTTGCAAACGGGACACACCTCGGGAGCTTTTTCGCCGTAGTAAATGTGCCCGCAATTCGAGCATTCCCAAACGACCTTTTCAGTCTTGGCAAAGACCTTGCCGTCCTTGACATTCTCGAGAAGCTTGCGGTAGCGTTCCTCGTGCTCGCGCTCAATCTTGCCTACTTCTTCGAAAAGGAACGCGATTTTGTCGAAGCCCTCTTCTTTTGCCTCCTTGGCAAAGGTTGCATACATATCGGTCCACTCGTAATGCTCGCCCGCGGCGGCATCGGCAAGATTCTCGAGCGTGGACGGCAGCGTACCGTCGTGCAAAAGCTTGAACCAAATCTTGGCGTGCTCCTTTTCGTTATTCGCGGTGATTTCGAAAAGCTCGGCAATCTGGACAAAGCCGTCCTTTTTCGCCTTGGAAGCATAGTAAGTGTACTTGTTGCGAGCCTGCGATTCGCCCGCAAAAGCGGTCTGCAGGTTTTTTTCAGTTTTAGAACCCTTTAATTCCATTTCTATCTAATCCTTTCTTACACTATTGTTAAGCTGAAATATTATATGGGCTGAGTATCGGAATAACCTTTTTCCAGTCAAGCTTTATCTGATAAACAACGCATAATACACCGAAAATTATACAATTTGCGCAAGTTCGAATCGCACAAAAATTGGGCACAAAAAAACTCGCAAGTGGTTAACCTGCGAGTTCTTAAACTTTCAACTCTTCAAGTAGGCCGACCGAGATTCGAACTCGGAACCAATTGCTTAAAAGGCAACCATTTCAAACACGCAATATATTGTTATTCGGTATAGTTATAAATTTTACCGCGCCGCGCTCGATTGTGTTCGATTTTTGGCGGGGGGTTGTTTTTTTTTGTGAAGCAAATGATTCCGCAACTAATCTAACACGATTGTTCTGTCGTTGTTATTAACTTTAGACTGATTGAGGTGCGCGGATTTTTCGGTAAAAAAAAGCGGCGGGTGGATGGGTGCGGATGTTGAGTTGTCGAGTGTGGTTCGACTGCGTGTGTTCGGCGCGGATTTTGCGCGCCAAGTGGATATAATTCGGCGTTTTGTGGTGGATATTTCGGATGTGTTTGTTGATTATCATACAGTTGCAATGCCGAAACATTTGCGTATTTGGCAAGTGTCGCCTGTTTTCGGCGCGGGTAAGACCGCCGATGTCGGCGGATGGAGACTCTGCGGATTGCCAAGCGCGGATGTACGACGGGTATTGCGGGTTGCGTGGACTCGGCGGATGCGGACGGCTACGATGCGATTTGCAGACTCGGCGCGTTGTCGGCGTCGGCAAACTCGCGGGCGCGTCGTACGGTGGACAGTCGGCGTCGGGTTCGCGGATACGTCGGCGGTGGACAGTCGGCGTCGGCGGACGGCAGGCTTCCGACGGTCGGATGTACGGCGTGGGTGCGTCTGACTCCGATGCAGGCGGTTGTCTGACTCCGACGGGTTCTGTGGATGCGGTTGTCTGTGTTGCAGACGGGCTTGTCTGCGGGGTTGTCCGCCCGTCGGCGAGCCCTCCGACAGGGGGGCGGGGGGGGCTGCGCGAAAATTGCCGTACCTTGGTATCCTATGCGTTCAGGCGCGCGAAATTTTTTTACAAAAGGCGGGTTCGCCGCGTGAAAGAAATGTTGCGGATATGGGCTTTGCAAAAAAAACATACCCCCCGACCGCACGCACTGCCGCCCGCCGACGCGCGAAAACGGGCGCAGGAACGCCCCGCGCAAAAAAAAACAAAGCCCCTCCCCGTCGGGCACAAAAAAAACGCCGAATCGCTCGGTTTTTTCGGCGTTTATTCGAATGTACGTTTTTGCCAATATGCCTTAGTGGAACACGACAGAAAGCCCGAAATTCGTATACCGACTCCGAACATTTTCGACATCGAACGCGACGAACTGCTCGCCTTCCTGCCCTACGCGACCGTAGAATGGCTCATAGGTGCCCTGCTCGCCCTTTATGACGAATACAACGGCGACTAAGCCGACTGTTCGCCCTGTTGCTTTGTACGTTTTTTAGTCGCGGTTAATCTTTGCATTGCCGCGTCTTGCTCCGCTTGTGCCTTGATGCGCTTGGCTTCGTCTTCGCGCGCCCATTCCGAACGTCTGAGAAGCACAGCCAAACCGTGCATAGATTCGCGTATTGGTCTCCTGTTCATAAATTGCTGAACAGTTTTCAAGTCTTCATCAAGCGTACTTTCTTGCTTTTTATCACCTTTGACACCAAGGACAAAATCATCGATAGAACATCCTGCACGCTCAATCTCATCTTTCAAATGAGCAACAAGAATTTTCAGTCCAATTTCTTTCGACGACCAATTAACGGAAATTTTTTTTAACGTATCTACCGATGGACGAGTCCCGTTTTTCATTGCAGTTGCCGTAGATGTACTGAATCCATTTGTCGTTGTCCATACTGAAGGTGCAATACCTTCAAGCATACACGCTTCTGTAAACGCTATATAAAAATTATTTTTCATAAAAAAGAACAAAATCGAGAAATCTTTAAAAAATCAAGATTTTTTTGTTGACATCTCGACATTATCGCGAAATCTCGATTTTATAAATATGAAAATCGACGACAAATTAAAAAAAAGGTACGTTTCTTTGACGCATCGACACGAGAAAATGCTTCGAAAACAAGGAGATATTGAAGGTGCGTACACCTGTGCGGAGATTCGGCGGGCTATTTGTGCTGTTCGGCTTCCGCAGGAGAAGACGGACGGGGCTCGGAAGGAGGTTTGCGATGGCGGGGCAAAGTAATGTCTTGGTCAATCCAGTTGCGCCCTGCGAGGTGCATTGGAGCCTTTCCGAAATCAGCCGCGCTCTCGGCGTTTCGACGACCATTGTCAACGCTTGGTGCGACAAGGGCGTCTTCAGTGCCGTTGTGGTGCTTCCGGGGGGCAAGGGAGAACGTCGGGTGCCCGACTCAGCCTTCCGCGAATTTCTCGAAGGGGCTACGCGCCGATTTTCGCCTTCGGAGGTCTCCGCCGCACGCAACGGGATATGCGATTTTCAGGAGCGAAAATGAGGCAATTTTCGGATGCGTACTTTGCTCAAGAAAGACACCCCCTTTCTCTCCTCTCTTTCCCCCCCCGTACCCCCCTCTTATACTCCTCTCTATCCCCCAGAAAGAAGAAACAAAAGAAAATATATAAAAGAAAGTTCAGACGTGAAGCAATTACCAATAACTTACGACAAAAACACGAACTCTTTCGTCTGGCAGTCGCCAGAGGTTGAAGCCGCAACAATTAAGCTGTGGGAAAAAGCGTATCCGTCGGTCGATATCGAAGCCGAAATGACCAAGATGAGGGTGTGGATTATCTCCAATCCGAGAAAGGCTCAGAAAAAGAACTGGATGCGTTTCTGTTCGGCTTGGATTAGCCGTTCGGCTTCGTACGGAGCTTCCGTAGCGGAGGGAAGATTCCGTGAAAGAAATGTTGCGGATTGCCGTAGGCAAAAAATTACAACCCCCGCCGAAAATCTCGAATTTTCCGCCCGTTGGTAGGGCGGCAGGTCAAACCCGAAAAACAAAGGAAACACGATGATTACGATAACCAAAACACGCACAAAGCGCGAACGCTACGTTATGAAGCGTCCGCCAAGAAACCTGCAAGACACGGTATATGTGGTGGACTTACAACACGTCATAGCGGGAAAGGCGCGTTGGCGCGTTCTGCCCGTTATGGTGCTCGACATAGCCATAACCGACGAAGGGGTAGTCCGCTACCACGTAAAGGGCATTTACGAGGACTACGAGCGGGATTTCGAGCGGATTTTCCGCACGCCGTCGCTCGCGGTCTCCTACGCGCTCGCAAAGGTCAAAGCCGAAAACGGAGGCGCGAAATGAGAATCGACTCCAATTTTCCGTCCGCCGAGTGGGACAAGCGCAACCCGTCGGCGATTTTGTACTACGGGCAGCCGCCCGTCATAGAGGAAAAATTGCGCATTGTCTGCGCCGACGGAGAGGTTCGTTGGGGCGTTTGCCTGAAAATCGGTCTGTTTCTCGCAAAGAACGAGAGGGAATGGAAGTACGAAGGAAAGCTCGTCGACGAAAAGCGTCGGCGCGAAATCACCCAAAAATTGGGATACTCCGACGAGGCTTCGGTTTATATGGAAAACGCGATAGCCCGCGAGGAATGTTTTTTAATCGAATGGTAAGGAAAGGATAGTATGAAACCCACGGTAATAGCGGTCGGCAACCTCACGAAGGATGTCGTATTCGAAAGGACGAAAACAAACGGCGTACCCTGCGCGAAGTTCACGGTTGCGTGCAATTCGGGCAGAAAGGACGACAGGGCTACGTTTCTCTGGTGCGTAGCCTACAATCAGGCTGCTGAAAGCATTGCGAAGTTTTTCCGCAAGGGGCAGGCGATTCAGATTGTCGGCGATTTAAGCCAGTACGAGGACGACAGAAAGCAGGCGCACACCTATTGCGACGTGCGACAATGGGGTTTCGTCGGCGCGAAGTCTACGCGCGAGCCGCCGCCGCCAACGGACGAAAACAGGCGCACGCCCGAGCAGATGCGCGGCGAGGACACCGCCGAAGATACCGCCGAAAGCGGAGGCGGCTATACCGACGGAGACGAACCGTTCTAAAGGGGCGCGCTATGACCGATACCGACAAAAGGAACGCCGTCGAGGTAATCGACGCGCTTTGCGACAAGCTCGAGGAGTTCGGGGATTCCGTGTTGGTTCTCGTTTCGGCGGCGAACCACTCGGACGGAACTTCCGACTTCATTGCGTACGGGCGCGGCAATCTCTACGCGCAGGTCGGAATGTGCAGGGAGTTCATCCTGAAAGAGGAATCGAAAACGCGTTCCTACTGGGAGGGGCGGAAATGAGCTGCGACAATTTCGCAAGGCAGAGGGTTGTATTTGCGTACACCGCGTGGAAGACGCTTTTGCTCGCCCATTCGCAGATTGTGGCGGCGGGCATCCGCACGAGTATATGCAACGCCATAGACGACATCGAGCGCGAACTTTTGCTCGATTTGGATTTACTGCCCCCGACGGTACAATGCGACGTTCGGGCGCGGATTGCGGAAAGAAACCGCAACAGGGGAACTATGTATTGATGAAGGTGCTAAGTGTCAGGCAACCGTGGGTTTCGCTTATTCTCGACGGGATAAAGAACGTCGAGAACAGGCGTTGGAGCACTTCGTTTCGCGGGACGTTTGCGTTGCATTCGTCTTCGGTGCGCGTGCGCGCGGATTTCGACGAAGCGGTTTTGACGTATCGAAACTTCGCCGACTGTGACAACGCGTTCGCCGAAAACGCCATACGCGAGCATTCGGGCGGTTTTCTGTCCGCGCCCTGCGGGTATATCCTCGGTGTCTGTGATTTGGTCGACTGCAAGCGCGAGCTTTGCTCGCCGTGGCACATTTACGGGTTTTGGGGATTCTATCTCGAAAATCCGCATTGGTTCAAAAATCCGATTCCCGCCAAAGGTTCGCTCGGCTTCTGGAATGCCGACTTCGACCTTGACGACGCGTTGGGAATCGAAAAAAAGAACTACATCGGAAGGGCTTTGTAGACCGTGGAAGCGTGGGAAATCAAGAACGCCCTTACCGACAGAATCAGGGATGTATGCAATACGTACCTTCCGGGGGGCTTTTTCGATACGCACTACTACAGGTGCGGTTCGGTGCACGGCGGCAAGGGGGATTCCTGCGTGGTACATCTGGACGGGGCGCGCAAGGGACAGTTCTTTGAAAACGCGCCGAAGGGAGACGAAACGTTCACGTCGGGTTCGACTCTCGACTTGATTATGTCTTCGCTCGGGATTTCCGACGTGAAGGAGGGATTGACTGCGGCGGCGAGGTTTCTCGGCGTTTCGACGGCTCGCCCCGCGATTGCAAAATATTCGCGTCGGTCGGCGGCGGGAAGTTCGCCGCTCGAAGAGCCGAAGAAGTCGGGAACGTACGAGGAGCTGCGGCAGTCGCTGAAGACATTTCCGCTTATGGAGGACGGCGACGTATACGACTATCTCGTAAACGAGCGTATGATTTCGCCCGACGTTTTGAAGCGGTACAACGTTGTCGAGGGCGTGTTTCCGTTTGCGGTGCGCAGGTCGGACGGCACGCGCGAGTACAAGCAGATGAAGGGCTATGCATTCCACTTCTACAGTCCCGACAAAAAAATGATTCTGGGCACGAAGTATTTTGCGCTCGAGCGAGACTATTACGGCAAGAAATACGTTCAGGCTGACAAGGGATTTTGCGCAGACCGATACCATCTTTTCGGTATGCAGTGCGTTCCGCGCGACGCCGACGAGCTTATAATTTGCGAGGGCGAGATAGACGCGTTGACGCTTGCGTCGCTCGGCTACAATGCGGTATCCGTGCCGTTCGGCGCGAAAGCCGATTCCGACAACGGCGAAAATTCGGGCAACAGGTGGATTGAGAACGACTGGGAATGGCTGTCGCAGTTTACGAAAATCAAAATCTGTATGGACTGCGACGAGGCGGGAAAGCTCGCCGCCGAAACGCTGATGAACAGGCTCAATCTGTACCGCACGGAGCTTGTGGAGTTTCCCGAGGGCGAATGCGGGAAAGACCCGAACGATTTATTCCGAAACGATGTGGAGCTGTTGAAGCGTTGCATCGAAAATTCCCGTCCGCTCGACCCCGCGCGCTTGCGCCATATGCGCGACTACGACGCGAAGATTAAGAATTTGTTTTTTCCCGCGGATGGCAGGGAACCGGGGCGGAGGCTTCCGTGGACGCTTCCCGACGGCGACGGCGGTATGAATGTCCGCGATGGCGAAGTTACGGTGGTGTCGGGCTATTCGAAGCACGGCAAGACTACCCTGCTCGACTATGTATGTGTGCGGTTTGCCGCCGACTATAACGAACGCATTTTCATAGCCTCGCTCGAAATCGGCATCGAACGCACTGCGCAGGTATTGTGGCGGCAGTGTATGGGCAGGCGCAGACCGATTGACGAGCACGGCAACCCCGATATGGACGAATACTATGCGGGGCTCGACTGGCTCGACGACCATTTCTTCGCGTACGATTCGGTCGGGCGCGTTTCGTTCGACGAGCTGCTTTCGGTGATGATTTATGCGGCGCAGAGGTACGGCGTGAAGATATTCGTGCTCGATTCCCTTATGAAGCTCGGCGTGCGCAAGGACGACTTGAACGGTCAAAACGAGCTACTCGACAGGCTCGACGTTTTCGCGAAGCAGTACAACTGCCACGTCTTTCTCGTCGCACACGCGAAAAAACCTCAGGACAAGGTACGCGAGTGGAAGACTCCGCCCGACAAGCAGGATGTCGAGGGTTCGGGCGACATCACGAATATTGCCTGCAACACTTGGGTTGTTCAGCGAAACTACCAGAAGGAGCGCGACCTTGCCGACGCCGAATACAAGTTGTCGCTCGAGCGCAATCCGAAGAAGCGCGCCGATATGGAGGCGGAGATAGACACCATAAGGCACAAGCCCGACGCGATGTGGATTGTGCGCGCCCAGCGTTGGGGCGACGGCTCGACGCCGCAGAAATTTTTGTATTTCAACAAGGAATCTTGGACGTATTCGGAGGTTTACAATTTTGTCCCCCAGCGTCTCGTGGAGGTATAGAATATGGCGAAAAAGCGTAAGGAGATTGTGCAAGCCGCAGTCCAGTTGGACGACGAGCAGGCGTGGGAGATGATGAGCGACAGCGTGGTTCAGGCGCGGGTTTTGATGCCGTGTCCGAACGGGCGTTTCTGGAAGATACGTCTTGTCGGCGCGATTGCGGGCGGCGAGTACGATTTTTGCGGCTTTGTCCGCGCCGCGCCCCGCGACTTGAAGAATTTCTACAAAAACAAATTCGTGGCGGTCGAGCCCGTCGGCGAATTTCCGCATTTCATCTACAGACCCGACAAGGACATTGAGCCGCAACAATGACAGGTTTTTGGATGCCGCGCTCGACAAGTTGTTGCGGCGCGTGCCGAACGGAACGTGTCTGGACGTTTCGCAGATTGCGCGCGCGTGCGGCGTGCGCGACGACGTTGTACTGCGCATCCAGAACCGCGCAATCGAGAAAATCAAAAAGTCTTTGAGAAATGGGAGAAGAAAAACCAAAGCAGGATGAACTGTTTCCGCTAAGCGAAATCGTCGAGGGCGCGTTCGTGCCCGCCGACGTGGCGGAGGCGTTGGAATCGGACGAGGCGCGCGGCAGGTACACTGCGGCGCGTTTGCGCAAGAAGAAGCCCGAGTTGTTCGAGGCGGTGAAGGCGTTGCTTTCCGTCGGGATGCCGCATTCGGAAATCGCGAAGAAGTGTTCGCTTTCGTTTTACACGGTCGTCGCCGTTTCCGAAATATGCGCGACAGACATCGCCGTCGAAAAGGAAAAGCTTTCGAAGAAGATGTTCGTAAATTCGGAGCTTATGCAGGGCAAGATATTGGAAGCCGTGAAGAATTTGGACGTTTCCGAGCCGACGACCGCCAACATCTACCAACTTGCGCTTTCGTCGTCGGTATTGGCTGACAAGGCGAACCTCTTTTCGGGCGGCGTAACGGGGCGCATAAAGATAGACGAGGAGGAATATGTGGATGCCGACGAGTATGCGCGGCGGTATCTGAACAGGAAGTCGGCGGAGAACGCAAAGGACGCGGAATTTACGGAGGACAAGTAGATGGGCGGGGAACGTTTGCTTGCACCGTTGGAGCCAGAACATCCGATTTGGCGCGCGCCTTTCGAAAAGTTCGACGAGTTTGTCGCCGAATACGGCGTTGCGGGGTGGAATAAAATGATTGCCGCGCGCAACCGCAGGATTTTGGCGGCGGAAAACGACCCGTTGCGCCACGGCTACAAGCCCGACACTTGGGACGAAATTTGGCAGCTATTTTCGAAGTATTCGACGGTTGCCGTGCTCGGAGGAAACCGAAGCGGCAAGTCGGAGTTTGCGGGCGACACGGTAGCCCGCGTTTTGACGGACGGGCGTTTCTTCGACGACGGCAGGTTTTCGCGCAAGGACATTTGCGTTGCGTGTATGTTCGCCTCGGAGAGGTCGTCGTGGCTGTTGCAACAGCCCTATGTTTACAGACATCTGCCGCCAGAGATACGCGACAGTGGGCGGGCGACGGGCGGCGATATTGTATATCGCAAGGGCAAGGGTTTCATAAACAATATGTTCATTATGCCGAACGGCTCGCAATGCCAGTTCTGGTTCTACGAGCAGGAGCCCAATTTGATTGAAGGTCAGGAGTACGACTTTGTTTGGCTCGACGAATACTTAAAGGGCAACTGGCTCGAACTTATGAATTACCGCGTCGCGGGGATAAACGGGCGCATACTGATAACCGTTACGCTCGTAAACGGTATGACGCGTCCAATAAAGGAGATAATGGACACCTGCAAAATCGTGCGGACCGCGAAGGTCAATCCCGATTTTTTCGACGAAAACGTAGCCGATATGGTGCTTGCGAAGGACTGTCCGAAGGGAGAGGTTCCCGTTGTGATGGTCAACGAGAAAAAATCGGCGGCAATCTACTTTCTGCACACGGAGCGCAACAAGTTTGTGGACATAGACGCGTTCAGGAAGAAGTTGGTGGATGCGCCGAGGGAAAAGGTCTTAATCCGCGCGTACGGCTACTGCGATTTTACGGCGGTTTCGGCGTTTCCGAAGTTTTCGAAGAGTGTTCACGTCGTGTCGCTTGCGTGGATAAGGAAGACCGCCGAGCTTCAACGCTATACGCTCTATTGTTCCGCCGACCCGGGAGGCGGCAAGCCGTGGGTCATCAAATGGTATGCCGTTTTCGAGAACGGTTGGATAGTGTGTCTTTACGAGTATCCGCAGTACAAGTTGTTCGGCGAATGGGCTCGCCCGCCCGAAAAGGACGAAAAGTGTCCGTGTTGGCTTGCGGGTCCCGCGCAGTCGGCGCATCCGGGGGCGGGATTTCTGCGGGTGAAACGCGAGATAAGGAATGTCGAGCGGAAGATATTGCCGAAGATTCTCGGCGTTTCGCCCGACAAGATTTTTATTTACGCGCGGTATATCGACCCGAGAATGGGAGCTCAGATTGCTCCGTCGATGGACGACGGCGGAACGAGCTACATCGACCTGATGCGCGAGGTTCAGGAGGAAAACGGAGAGGTTGTCGGCGAGTCGTATTTGTTCACGCCCGCCAAGACGGGCGCGCCCAACGGCGGAAAGCTTGCCATTGAAAGTTCCATCGCGCTAATCAACGACAGGTTCGACTACGATTCGGATTCGCCCGTTTCCGTCGAAAACAGTCCGTCGTTCCTTCTTTCGGAGGAGTGCGAGCAGTCGGTCGTCGCCTACAAAAACTTCTCGGTGAACTCGTCGCGGAACTGTGCGCTGAAGGACTTTATCGACCCCGACCGCTATTTGTTGAATATGCAGCCGCAGTTCGTGGATTGGGAAGAAGAGGAAAATTCCGTTCGAATCGGCAGTTATTAAAAAAAGGTTGAAATTTTACGTATACATTATTTGGTTATTATATGTTATAAATATTGGCAATATGGACAACAATTTCGACATAAATAAGGCTCTTGCCTGCATAGCCTACATCTGCAACAGTTTCCCGTCGGGAAGTTGCAGGGAAATCGACATAATTAAAGCGATGTATGTTGCCGAAAGGGAATCCATTTGCACGACGTTCAATCCGATGGTGGGAGACGTTATGATGTGCTACAGCAAAGGTCCGATTTTGAAGAAAATCCACGACCTATTGCGCGGAACGAAAAGCGTGCGTGCATATATGCCGCTTTGGAAAAAATATTTTACGGAAAAGAAGCAGGGCAAGTGCAAGGTGGTTTCCGTCGGCGGGGAGTTGCCCGATATGTCGGTTCTTTCGCCCGCAGACGAGGCGTTTCTCAATCGCGGAATCGGCTTCGTAAATTCGTGCGAGGGACGCTCCATTGTGCACGAAACGCACAAGTCGAAGAATTTCATCGAATGGGTAACAGCCAGAGACAAGGGCGAAAAGCTCATAGACATCGGTGTTTTTCTTCGCCAGAGGCGGCGCGATTTGACGGAAAGGGACATAGAGACCATCAAGGAACGTTTGGCTTAAGTCGTATGGCGAACGGGGATTTAGTCGGAAGGGTTGTAAGGCTCGATTCGAGCCGCGACGGCAGGGGAAACTTCCACGATTATGTTGCTGTGGCTTATGCTCCCGATTCCGACGAATACCTGCTTTTGAATTTTACAACGCCGATTGGAGACGGCAATCCGTTCAGCATTAAAATAGCAAGGCGCGAATTTCCGTTGATACTTAAGCACGAATCCGAAGTGGAATTTAGACGCCCCGAACAGATGTCGGCGGCAGACCTGCGGGCGCAGTCGAGAAAAGCCCCGAACGGCACGTTCTGTCTGTGTCCGTGGGCGGTAATTCGGAAAATAAAAAACAAGATATCGGCGGGAACCGAAATGCCCAGAATGATATCACAGAAGTACGGTTTATAGTTTCGCATTTTTGATGGTGGGAAAACGGCGCGTTTTTGATATAATGCGCCTATGTCCGACGGTCAGAACAACGGTAATGAATGCGATATTTTCCAAGGCGGCGAAACGCCCGATATTTCGGCGTTGGGTTCGCTGTTTACTTCGTTTTCGTCGGACTGCGCAACGTTTGCCGAGCGCGCCGCAAAAAACGCCAAGACGAGGCTCTGCGAATGGAGCGGGCGTTCGGAGGACGGGCGCAAATGGGGTTCGGAGCGCAAGCCCGCGTTCCCGTGGAACGGCGCGAGCGACGTCCGCCCATTTACCGTAGACGCGATAATCAACGAAAACGTGGCCCACAAGATAAACGCTATGCGGCTCGGTTCGATTACCGCAGTGCCGATAGGCGTCGACGGCTCACAGACGGCGGGAACGGCGCGCGAGCTTATACAATGGCTCACGTCGCCTTCGAAGATGCGCGAGTTTCGTTCGGAAATCGTAAAGTGCGCGAATTGGAGCGAGGAGTCGGGGCTTTCCGTTCTCGGCTTTTATTGGGAGCGCGTAAGCGAGGTTAGATGGAAGACCGTCTATATCGACGATATTTTGGATGTCTCGCTTGCAGTGGCGGCGTATGTGCGCTTTTCGAAAGAACCCGTCAACGACGATGGGGACTTGTTGCCGCTTGCGGAAATCGAGCGGACGAAGCGCGAAGCGGTTGCATCGCTTGCGGAATTTTACGGCATCGAAAAGATGTCGGATGCGGAGAAGCTCTTGGATTCGTGTGTCGGGCTCGGCGTGGGGCAGTATCCCGCGGTTGAGGTGGTCGTGGACAAGCCCCGCGTCCGAGCCTTCAGAATCGGCAACGATATTTTCTTTCCGCCAGACATCGACGACATCCAGAATGCGCCCGCAGTCTTCACTCTCGAATTTCTCCATCCGCACGAATTGCGCAGTAGGATACATACCGACGAATGGGACAAAAACTTCGTCGAAACGGTAATCGAAGGCAGTGCGGATATGTCGCCGTCGGAGGAGAACACGCCGCGCCCGTCGGGTACGGATTCGTTTTCTGGCGACGGGTACGAAAACACGGTCAGGATTGCGACGGCGTACTACCGTTCGCACGACAAAAGCGGAAATGTTTCGCTGCGGTTTGCGATTTTCGCGCCCGACAACACGGAGGCGGGAACAGCCAAGTCGGGAACTCTCGACTTCGAGCCGAGCCGCCTGCCCTTCGAGCTTTGCCCGCGCGAGGAAATTTCCCGCAGAGTTGTCGACGCCAGAGGCACGCCCGAAATCGCCGTCGGTTGGCAGCGCGACATCAAGACGCAACGCGACGCGCGCAACGACAAGACGGCAATCGAAGCAAATCCCCCGCGCTATTACATTGCGGGTCGCGCGCCGACGGCGTTCGGTCCGGGGGCGGCGATTCCACTCAGAAGCGCGGACGTTAACGGAATCGTGCGCGAGGCTCCGATTACGCCTATGTCGCAGTCGTCGCTCGAGATAGAGCGCAGCGCGAATGCGTATGCGGGCGCGTACTTCGGCAAGAAGACGGATTTACAGACGCAGACGGAGGCGGACGCGTTGCGCCAAATGATGGTAGACACGTTTCTCGACTTCGTTTCGCGCGTCTATGCGCAGATATATTGGCTTCACAGGCAGTACGGTCCGGAGGTGGAGCACATCGTTTTCAGGAGCGGCGGGCGTTTCGCGGAAATGGATGTTATGCGCAGTCAGCTTCCCGACAGGTATTCGTTCTACATTTCGTTCGACGCTCGCAACGGCGATTTGGATTTCGTCGTGAAGAAGGCGAAGGTTGCGCTTGATGTAATAGCGCAGCTCGACCGTTCGGGGCGCGTAAATACCGATGCGATTTTGGATTCGCTTTTGAGGTATCTTTATCCCGACTGCGCCGACAGGCTCGTATCGACCGAGGCGGATTCCGAGCGCAGGGAGGTTCTCGAAACGCAGGCGGACATTGCCAAGATTGCGTCGGGACAGGGTGTGAATGCGCCCGAAAAGGCGAACGTAGACCTGCGTCTGCAGTTGATTGAGACCTATGTTTCGCAACCCGACGTAGCCGCCCGCCTACAGGCGGACGAATTTTTCGCGAACCGTTTGCAGGCGTATATTCAACAGTTGCAGTTCCAGCGCACGCAGGCGCAGAACGCGGTAATCGGCAGAATGGGAGCCGCGCCGCAACAGTTCGAACACTCGAATTTCGACATTTCGCAAAATGGATAACGAAGAGGAAATTTCAACAGACCCGTTCGAAGCCGCCGTCGCGGAAATCGCGCGCGGCGCGGTTTCGCGCTATATCGTCGAATGGCTTTGGCTTCAGCATTGCACGGCGTGCGACGCCGCGATTTTCGACAAGCCGGAAAATTCGGAATACAGGCGCGGATATGCGGCGGGCATAACAAGCGTTATGGATTCGGTGCTCTCGGCTCTGCCGAAGGACTACCGACTCGAGGTACTTTTAATGCGCAACTCGTCCGGCGCGAAACTTTCGGACGCGAACAACAAAGAGGCGGAAACTCGGTAAATATGAAAGACAAAAAACAAAACGGCGGCGCGGGCGCGGAAAATCCCGACGATAACGATTCGAATGTAATGCTCGAAAACGGCTTGCCCGTTGACACGCTGAACTCTCTCCGTGCGCGTTTGCTCGGCGAAGAAGGCGGCAACGGCGGAAATGTAGACAACGATGTCGACGACATCGACGACGACGACGAACCCGTTGTATTCGACGGTTCCGACGACGACGACGATGTTGAAGACCAAGACGGCGACGACGACGGCGGCGACCGAGAAGGCGATTCGGACGATTCGGACGACGATTCGGATGACGACTCGGACGACGATTCGGACGATTCGGACGGCGGCGACGACAACGGCGGCGAAAGCGGCAAAAAAGGCAAGCCGAAAGGCGACGCCAAGAAAGCCGCAAAACCCAAAGACAAGTTCGAGCTTCGCGCAATCGAAAAGATGCAGAAGCGCATCGACAAAAAGTCGGCGGAAATCTATTCGCTCCGCGAAAAGGTTCGGCAGCTCGAAGCCGCCCGCGAAGAGTCGGACTCGAAGTTCGTCAAGACTGCGGACGCGAAGCTTGCCGAAATGGTCGCTTCCGCGAAGAACGAAGCCGAACTCGACGGCGTGCTTGAAAAGCTCAAGGGCAACCGAAAATATTTGCGCGGGCTTCTGGCGAAGGACGTCATCGAAATCACTGGCGAGGACGGAAACCCCGTCGAAATCGACAGGAAAAACGTAATCGCGATGCTCGAGGACGTGGAAAACGCCATAGACGGAAACGTCGCCGCGAGGCGCGAAAAGTTCCGCGCGGTTGCGGCGGAAAAGACAAAGCGCGAACAGGGTATGAAGAACGCCGAAAGGGCGTTCCCGTGGTTTGCCGACAAAAATTCTGCGGGCAGAAAATGGGTTGAGGAAACCGTGCTCGACCCCGACTTCGATTCGGACATCTATACGCTTCTATGCTATGCGTATCAGGGTGTAATCACAAACAAGGCGCGTCAGGCGGTGGGCGCGCCAAAACAGAACGGCAGGGCTAAGCCCTCCGTGTCCGCCCCGAGCGTTTCTACGGCGGCGGACGAATCGGATGTTGTGCGCCCCAACGAGGACGGCACATTGGACATATCATCGTTAATCAATCGAAATAAAGGACTATTTAAAAATGGCTAAGCAAAATACTGCAAACGTCAAGATAAACAAAATGGGCTATTTCGAGCAGCTCGGTTTGATAACCAACTCGAAAACGCCGCTCTATTCGCTCCTGAAGAAGGTAGAAAAGGTTCGCGGCAAGCCCTTCGAAATCGCAATGGACACGGACGGCGACGCGACGTTCGACTCCGTTCCCGAGGGCACGGACGTTACGACGTACGAAAACGCGCTCGAGAACGCGGATGTGGTGCTTCAACGCCACACGAAAATCCGCAAGACGTGGATGGTCACCGACGAGCAGCTCGAAACCGCAAACCCCATCGGCATCGCCGACCAGAAGGCGTACGCCGTTACGAGGGCTATGCTCAAGCTCACGAAGGCAATCGACACAATGATTGGCTCCGACCAAGAGATGGAGGCGGGCAAAGGGCAGTTCGGCGACAAGTGCCGCTGTCTCGGCGCGTGGACGAATCCCGATTCGACGGACATTCCCGCGCTCTACCGCACGCCCACAGAGCAGGTCTGCGCGACGGACGGGCTGAAGGAAGCCGCTTTCGACGCGGTGCTTGCCGCGTGTTTCGAGCAGACGGGCGAAGTGGGCAACTACCAGCTTTTCGCGGGTACGACGCTCAAGAAGGCAATCAAGAAGTTCAGCCGCGAAAACGGCACCGACAACAACGCGGCGTTGCGCTGCATTATGCCGTCGGGAGAACGCTCCATCAAGTGGGCGGTCAACATCTACGACTCCGACTTCGGAATCGTGCACGTCGTTCCGTCGAACAATCTCGGGCGCAAGAGCGGCGAAAAGATTTCGGCTACGTCGCGTTCGCGCGGCTATCTCATCGACACTTCGAAGGTCGTCCTCTCGTTCGCGAAGGACATCAGGCAGAAGGAGCTCGAGGACGGCGGCGCGGGTCCGCGCGGATATGTCGAGGCGAGGGTTACGACAATCGTCAAAGCCCCGCAGATTCTGGCGAAATTCAACTAATCGAAAGGACTTATTATGGCTAACCATACTGTGGAATTTTCGGAAAAACGTCTCGAGTGTATGTCGAACGAACAGCGTCTGAACGGCTTTACGCACCGCGCAACCGTTCGCGCCGAGGACATAAACAAGGCGGACTGGAGCACCGACGGCGACACGGCGACAGTGGAACTGTTCAAGACTCCCAAAAACTGGATTATAACCAAGGTCGTAGCCGTGGTTCGCAAGGCTTTTGCGGGCGACGGCACGATTGCGGTCGAGGTGGGTACAAGTAGCGATACCGACGCGCTGATGGCTTCGGGAAGCGTCAAAACGGCGGGCGTTCTGGCGGTCAAAGCAGGCGCGGTGCCCGCAACGGCGGCTGCGGGTTCGTCGTCGGTGTCGATTCTCGCGACGTTTACGACGCAGGCGAGCACTGGCGCGCTTTCCGACATAACGGCGGGCGTTGTCGACTTCCTTTTCGAAGTGGTCGACGCGGACGTTGTTGACTGATAACCCGCCCGTCTGTGCCGCGCGTTTTCGTGTTTCCCAAATGCGGCGCAGGCGGGCTTCTCTTTTTTGGATATGGCAGACGACGATTTGATAATTCCGAACATCAAGAACGGCACGCCTCTATGCGAGCGCATAGAGCGCATTTTGCGCTATCAGTTGGACAAGAACTCGAAGGCGCGTTTTGACGCGAAGTTGCGGCAGGCGCAGATTGCGCACGAGTACCGCGAGGGCGAGAAGAGGTTCGGTTTGTTGGGGCACCACAGGCTCGCCGTCGATTTGCAGGACTACATTTTATGGATGAACGCCGAACCCGGCTGCTTCTACGACAAGGGATTCATCCGCGAATTTGAACGCGACAACCCGCAGTGCGTGGTGAAGTCGCCGAAATCGAAGTATATATAATGACTTACTCGGACGTGTTGGTTTCTTGGGCGAGGCTTTGCGGCTTTCCGATTCTCGAAGACGGAAAGCCCGAATCGTCGATTGCCGCCGTGTTTCTGGACTTTTTCAAAATCCGTTGGCGCGAGGCTATGCTTGCGGCGCAGTGGTCGTTTGCGACGGAGGTTTTCAGGCTTCCCGTTTGCAACGACGGATACTGTCCGCTCGGCGAAAGGAAAAACAGATATGTGTTGAAGTGCTACGACCGCGACTGGCGCATTGACGACCGAGCCGACTGCGTGCAGTTCAAGCGTGTCGGAGATGCGCTGCTCGTTCCCGATTTGCCGTGTGCCGAGCCCGTCGCGGTTTCGAGTGTGTCCGCCGTCGGAGATGTCAAAAAGGTCGACGGCGGATTTTTCTGTCTATATGCGGATGGCGAAACGTGTCGGTGGAGCGGGAATGTAATTCCTACGTCGCGGGTGAACGGCGAAGGCGGATTCGCGCCGATGTCCGTGTGTGCGGGCGACATCGTTTTGGACGGCGGCAACGCCTATTTTTGTTTTGCGGACGTTTCGACGCTTGATTCGTTTTCGGCGGACGACACTGCGCATTATGTGAAACTAAACAAGGGTATGTCCGCGAATTTGTTCGTGTTTTCGCGCACGGAAATTTGGACGGAGCGCGAATCGTACGACGCGCTCGAAGTGCCCGAGCAGTTCGAAATTTTCATCGTGCGCGGGGCGCAGGCGGACTGGCTGCGCTCGCAAAACAGAAACGACGAGGCGGAAATTGCCGAGTCGAAGGCGCGGGCGGCTTTGGATGCGGAGGTATTCGAAGCCGAAAATTTTCAAGGAGTAAGGCTCGGAACGGTTTTCGGGCGGAATTAGAAAGGCAAAAAAATATGTCAAACAACACGCAAGTTAGAAATTTACTGTCGGAGCTTATTCCGACTCCCACGGGGCAGAAGGATTCAAACGGGAATCCGATTCTCGTCGAAAACAAGTCGGTGCAGATTCCGACAGATTCGGCGGTATCGCTCTACGATTTAATTGCGCCGCATCCGAATACGGAACGCGTGGTAATACAACTCGACGGGCAGATTAGGGTTCGCACGGACGGGAAGAATCCTACGGCTTCATTCGGCGCGCTCTTCGGGAAGTTCGACTGTCCCGATTTTCCCGTGGAAATGTTGAAGCACATCCGCGCGATATCGGTCGCGGGCGTTACGGTCAATGCGTTTGTAATTCAGCTTACCTACTAATATGAACAGGGCTTGGAAATCCTTAAACTATTTCAAGACAAGCGACGGCGAGGGCGGCGGGCTCGAGCCGTCGAACAATCTTTCCGATTTATCGAATGCGGCTTCGGCGCGAGAAAATTTGGGCGTTTACTCGAAGGCGGCAGTTGACAGGAAGGTTTCCGACCTCGCCGCAAGCAAAGTCGATGTTGGCACATTCCATTTCGGCAGTGCTGGGGGCGCGTTGCAGACGACGGGCAATCCGATGTTCGGCGTGCTCGACCAGTCGCACTGTATGACGCTCGAACTCGACGAAGACTTCAAATTCTCCACGCACAGTGCGATGTCGCTCAATTTCACGGGCGACAACCAGTAC
>CASFDK010000001.1 GCA_949293415.1 uncultured Verrucomicrobiota bacterium | reverse complement strand
GCGGTGTTCGTAAATTCGTCGTTCGAAAGGGACGTTGCGAAAATTTCGCTTCCCGAAAAATTCGCCGACGCAAAGGCGCGCGCGTTCCGCACCGACGCAAACTGCGACTTGGGCAATCTTTGGATTGACGAAGCTTCGCGCAGTCTTACGATTGCTCCCCGTTCGATAACGACCGTCGTGTTCGACAGATAGGTTGTCTCGGACGCGGGCGGGGCGGATGCTTTGCGCGTTCGCCCCCTTTTTTTATCAACCGTGTGGAGTATGCTATGGGAACAATGAAGAAATTTTTTGCGCTTTCGGTTGCGGCGGCGGGGGTTGTGTTTCAGTGCTCGGCGGCCAATCTTACCGAAATCGTCAATGCCGGCTTCGAGGGCGGCGACCGCGATGCGATTCTTGCGGCGGGTTTTGCCGAATCGCCAAATGCTGTTATCGTAAAGGGCGCGGAGGCAATCGACGGAAACTGTTCCGTGCGTTTCGACGCGCCCGCCGACAAACACTTTCTCGCTATGAAGTTTCCCGTCAGGAACGGCGCGGTCTATATGTACGATATCGACTACAAGGTGAAGAAAATCGGCAAATTCGCTCCGTTTTCGGTGAGGCTCAGCGATGCGCGCGGGGCGAGTCCCGCGTTCGCGAACGTGGGGCTTGCGGTTCGCATTCCGAACGTGAAGCTCAAAATGAAGGAGGGCTTCAGGGTTCCGTCCGACGGCAAACAGTACTACTTCAAAATCAACGTGCCGTACGGAAGTTCGGTGGTGATGGACAATGTCAAAATCTACGAGCTTATACCCGATTCAACTAATTCCTATTTGTTCTCCGAAAACCGCGACAAGTTCGATTTGTTCGCCGACAAGACCTTCCCGGGGATGTACTACACGCCGACCGCGCTTTCGTTTCTCGACCCGCACAGTCCGATTCTCGATATGCCGCGCGAAAAATTCTTCCCGTTTATCGACAAGTGGGGGCAGTACAAATATTCCGACTGGCCGAACAAGATAAAGTCGGACGAAGACCTGAGAAAAACCCACGCCGAGGAGGTTGCCCGCTATGAAAAGTTCGGCAAAATTCCGAACCGCGACGAATACGGCGCGCTCGAAAATTCGCGCGGCGGCTTCGTCCCGACGGGACGTTTCTGTGTGGACAAAGTGGACGGCAAATGGTACTTCCGCGCGCCCAACGGCAATCTGTTCTGGGCGTTCGGCTTGAATTCGGTGGGCAATTTCGGAGCGACGATTATAGACGGCAGGGAGCACTTCTTCGACGACATCGACCCCGACAACAATCCGATGAAGGGCTACAAGCTAATCCGAAAGGTTTCGCGCCCGATTCTGCACTATCCGCCCGACGCCCGCCCGCGCGTGTTCTCGTTTGCGACGCGCACATACGCGTGGAAATACGGGCTGACTTCGTGGGCGGAGACGGCCGCGAAAATCAAGGAGATTTCCGACTGGAGGATGAAAAATTGGGGGGTATCGGTCTACGGCTGCTGGACTTTCCCCGAAATCCTGAAAAAACCCGTGCACCCGTTCATTCTCAATACCGACGCGCCTAAGCTCACTTGCGCGGCGCGCAAAATCTGCCTACAACCCGACCCCGAACAACGCAAACTTTTCAGAATGGTGCCCGATGTTTGCGATCCGCGCTTCCGCAAAATTTTGTCCGACACTCTGCCGAAACTTGCCGACAGGCTCAACAGCAGGTGGTGCGTGGGCATTTTCATCGACAACGAAATAACGTGGGAGACGAAGGAGGGTTATACCGCGGAGGCGATTCTCACCTGCCCGCCCGAGCAGGCCGCGAAAAAATCGTTCCGCGATTTTCTGAAAAAACGCTATCCCGACATCGCCGCGCTCGACGAAGCTTGGGGCGCGAAATACGCCGATTGGGACGCATTCCTTTCCGAGCGCAATTTCATCCCGACGACTGCCGAGGCAAAGAAGGACATTGACGACTTCGACGCGCAATTCCACGCCCTCTACTATAAAATCTGCCGCGAGGAACTGAAAAAAGTTTCGCCCGACGTTCTCTATTTGGGCTCGCGTTTTGCATGGCGTAACAAGCACGCGCTTCGCGCCGCCGAAAAATACTGCGATGTCGTCAGCTTCAACTTGTACCGCGACACAGTGGAGAACTTCGACGAAATCAAGGACAAGCCCGTAATCATCGGCGAATTCAGCTTCTCGCGTTCGGACTACGGGCACTTCTGGAAGGGGATTCGGCAGGCTGCGAACGGCAAAGACCAGTCGGCGATGTTCACGCACTATATGAAAAGCGCGTTGCGGCATCCGAATTTTGTCGGCGCGTGTTGGTTTACGTACAGCGACCAGCCCACAACGGCGCGTCCAGACGGCGAAAACGCGGCATTCGGCGTTGTCGATATCTGCGATACGCCCCACTACGACCTGATAAAAACTTTCCGTAAAATTTCGAAGAGAATGTTCGACATAAGGGCAGGCAAATAGCCGTCCGATATGGAGTTTTAAAAGCCTGCGGAGGATTTCAGCGCGGGCTTTTTTGTCGGCAAATTTTATAGTTGACCGATTAACTAAAATTTGTTTTCCTCTCTCCGACAACATTCAACGGACTATCTATATATGGCTATTGGCAAAAAAATTCTCAGTGCCGCAGCGGTCGTTGCGGGTTCGTTTGCGCTGCTCTTTACGGCGGCGTGTTCCTCTTCCGAACAGTCGCAACCCGAAAAACGCGTTGCCGACAGCAGGAATATCGGCGAGGAAGCCGTGCTGCTCGACGGCGCGTGGAAGCTTTCGTTTGCTCCGCAACCGCGCGAGGCGGCGCGCACGCCCTCGGCTTTCAAAAAGCTCGTCGATTTGCGCACGATAGACGCGGAAGTTCCGGGGGTCGCCCAGCTCGATTTGCAGCGTGCGGGTATCGAGCCGGATGCGATGATTGGCGACAACGTTTACAGATACCGCAAGTACGAACACTACCAGTGGATGTATTCGCGTACGTTCGCAACTCCGAAGCTCGAAGTTGGACAGCGTGCGGTGCTGAATCTGCGCGGGGTAGATACGCTCGCCGACATTTTCGTCAACGGCGAACTCGTCGGAAGTCCCGAAAATATGTTCATCGAGCACGAGTACGACATCACGCCGCTTCTGAAAAAGTTCGGCGCAAACACGCTCGAAATAATAATCCGTTCGCCCGTGATAGAGTCCAAGAAATACGCAAACATCATCGGTTCGGGAACGGCGGAGCGCACGGAATATCTCAACATCAGAAAAGCTCCGTCGAGCTACGGCTGGGACATCCATCCGCGTATCGTCACCGCGGGGCTTTGGCGCAGCGCAACTCTCGACATCCGCAACGAAGTGCACATCGAGGACGTGAACGTCTACACCGTTTCCGCCGACGCGAAAAGCTCGACCGTACGCTTCGGGCTCGAAACGAAAATCGACGCGCCGTATTCGAGCTTCGATTCGCTCTTTATGAAAGTGGAGATTTCAAAAGACGGCAAAAAGGTCTTCGAGTCGAAAACGCCTTTCTTGACATACGTCAACAAAATCGACTGCACGCTAAAGAACGCCGAACTCTGGTGGCCGCGCGGCTACGGAGCCCAGCCGCTCTACGATATAATCGTGAATGTTTGCGACGAAAACGGCAACGTCTTCGCCGCCCGCAAAATGCGTACGGGCTTCAGGACTGTGCGCCTCGAATTTGCCGAAGTGGAGTTGCCCGCGGGCGAATCTTTCAAGTACGGCGGCGCGGGAACGGCGTACGGCAAAACCGACCTCAAAAAGCTCAAGGGCGAATTCAAATTCTACGTCAACGATGTTCCGATTTTTACGAAGGGAACAAACTGGGTGCCGCTCGACGCGTACCACAGCCGCGACAAGCAGCATGTCAAGAGAGCCGTAGATATGCTCGCCGACTTGAACTGCAATATGGTTCGCTGCTGGGGCGGCAATGTATACGAAGACCACGAATTTTTCGACCTTTGCGACAAATACGGCATTCTCGTTTGGCAGGACTTCTCTCTGGCGTGCTGCATATCGCCGCAGGATTCGGGCTTCGCAAAAAAGATAGAGGCGGAGGTTTCGAGCGTCGTCCGCAAGTTGCGCTCGCATCCCTCGATTGCGCTTTGGGCGGGCAACAACGAAATAGACCAAGCCTATTTCTGGCGCAAGGTTTCGCCCAAGCCGATAAACCCCGCGCACGACAGAATCAGCCGCCAAACAATCCCGAACGCGATTTTGGAATACGACTGGACGCGCCCCTACCTGCCGAGTTCGCCGTATCTCTCCGAAAAGGCGTTCGCCAACCCCGAAAAATATTCCGCGCCCGAAGTTCACTTGTGGGGGGCGCGCGGCTACTACAAAACGCCGTTCTACAACAGTTCGGTCGCGCCGTTTGTGAGCGAAATCGGGTATCACGGCTGTCCGAACCGCGAGAGTCTCGAAAAAATGATGACCGCCGATTTCGTCTATCCGTGGAACAAGGACGGTTCGTTCAACAAGCAGTGGCAGGCAAAGGCGACGATGCCGTTCGCAAATTCGTCCCAGTGCATAAACCGCAACAAGCTTATGCCCAATCAGGCGCGGCTGCTTTTCGGCGAGTGCCCGAAGAATCTCGACGACTTCATTTTGGCTTCGCAGACCGTTCAAGCGGAGGCGAAAAAGTATTTTATCGAAGTCTGGCGCACGCAGAAATTCGAAAACAAGACGGGCATTTTGTGGTGGAACTTGATTGACGGTTGGCCGATTCTATCCGACGCAATCGTCGACTACTACGGTTCGAAGAAGCTTGCGTACTCGTACATCAAGCGCGTCCAGACCGACGTTTGCGCGATGGTCGACGACGGCTTCAGGGTGGTTGTTGCAAACGACACTCGGAAAGGCGTTGCGGGCAGGGTGAAGGTTTCGGATATCGATAGCGGCAAGGTTGTTTTCGACTCGGACTTCAAGGTTGCGGCAAACGGCAAGACGGATGTGGGCAATATTGCGCCGATGGACGGACAGGGAATGTTGCTGATTGAGTACGAAGTGGGAGGTAAAAAGCTATACAACCACTATATGTACGGCAAGCCGCCGTTCAAGCTGACCGACTACAAACGCTGGATGAAGGGGTTGAGGCTTTAGGGATACCGAGAGTTTTCTTTGGGCGCGTGAAATCGGGCAAATAAAGGCGTTTCGCTTGTTCGGCTTCGGTCGAGTACTTAAGTACACTCCCATCGCCTCTCTGCGCAAAGCCGCCTTTCTTTACCTGTTTTGACGCGCCTAAGCAGTTCGGCTACGCCGAACGCGGAGTTTTTTAAATTTGTTTGCGGATTGCCGATTTTAATTTTACACGCAAAAATCGCTTCGCTCTTTTGCGGCAGTTGCCCACTTCGTGAAGCTTTGCTTCACTTCGTTCGGAGTTGTTCTACTCGCCCTCGAAAAATCGCTTTCGGTGGGGAAGCTCGGCGTTTGTCGTGCTCTTTAATTCTACAGCTCCTACCGTCGCGTGGGTTCTTTCGGCGTTATAAAGGTACGCCGAAATTCATTCTTGCGCCGCTATAAAATGAACGGCGCAATTCATTCACAGCGCGCCGCGCTCTATGCACTCAACCAAGATGTGGATTGCCTTGATGTGGATTTCCTGCGCTCTGTCGGAGTATTTCGACATCGGGGCGCGGATTTCAACATCGGCCAGATTCGCCAGTTTGCCGCCGCCTTTGCCCGTCAGCGCGACGATTTTCATCCCCTTTGTCTTTGCCGCGTTTACGGCGCGCAATACGTTTTCGGAGTTGCCGCTTGTGCTGATTGCAAGCAGGATGTCGCCCGAATTTCCCACGCCTTCCACGTATCTTGCGAAGATGTCGAGCGGGTCGAAATCGTTGAGCGCACACGTAAGATAGGCGGGGTCGTTGATTGCGATTGCGGGAATCGGTCGGCGGTTGCCCCTAAAACGCGCGGTCAGTTCTTCGGCGAAGTGCGTTGCGTCGCAGAGCGAGCCGCCGTTGCCGCAGGCTATGATTTTGCCGCCGTTCTTGACCGCGCACGCCATCATTTCGCCCGCGCAGGCGAGCGCGTCGGTACACGCGCCGTTCGATACGAATTCGGCGAGCGTTTTTACGGCTTCGTCGAGCGAATTTTCTACGATGTCTTTCATTTGTTTTTAAGTCCGTTTGCCGCCACCGAAAGGGCGGCGATGTCGCCGATTGATTCCCCCAAAAGAGCGGGCACGACACGGCATTTTTCCGCCGCGCCCGAGAGTGCTTCGGCGTCTATAACGCGCTGCATTTCGGGGCGCAGAAGGTCTTCCGACCGCGCGAAAATGCTGCCTATTACCACGAGTTCGGGATTGAGTATGTCTATCAAAAGCGAGATTCCCGCGCCGAGCTTGCGCCCCGAGATTGCGTAGACTTCGCGGGCGGTTTCATCGCCGCCGTCCGCGGCAATCGCGACGGTTTTCGCGGAAACCGTCGCGAGGTCGTCCGCCGACTTGCAGTAGGCGCAGCTTTCTCCGCGTTGGAGAAGCTCCGTCGCCTTTGTTTTTGCGATTTGCGCGATTCCCGAGCCGCTGCAAAAGCCCTCGAAAGAGCCCGCTTTTGCATAGCCGACGGGTCCGAAATTTTCGAGGCGGATGTGCCCGACTTCGCCCGCGTTGTCGTTCGTTCCCGCGTAGAGTTTGCCGTCGAGGATAAGCCCCGCGCCGAGCCCCGTGCCGAACGTCATAAAGACCATATTCCTTGCGCCCTTCCCCGCGCCGTATAGCCATTCGGCGAGCGCGCAGGCGTTTGCGTCGTTCTGCAGGAACGCGGGTGCGCCGAGCTGTCTTTCGAGAATTTCGGTTATCGGAATGTTGTCCCACCCCGCGAGGTTCGGCGGCGACATCACAATTCCGCGCGCGCTGTCGAGCGGTCCGCCGCAACTTACGCCGATTGCCGAGATATCGGAGCTTTTTAGCCCGAGTTCCGCGAGCGTTTCGCGGGCGAGTTTTACGAGCGTGTCTATCGTTTCCTTCGGTTTGCCCGCGATTGTCGGAAACGACTTTTTCGAAAGGATTTGCGGCGGCGTTCCGCCGTCCGCCCCGCGCGCTACAACGACTGCGCACTTCGTTCCGCCTACGTCAATGCCGATGAGATTTTTCATTTGAGTTTAACGTTTAAGTTGCATCGTCGGACACGTCAACAAAATAAATGTCCAAGCCTACTCACAGAATGCCGAATCGGTCGATTCGCGGACTACCGTTTCTACGGGGAAGACGGTGTAGGCGCGGGGCTTTTCGGGGTTTTTCATCCTTTCGACAATCGTTTCCGCGCCGATTGCGCCGATGTGCGGGCAGTCGACGTGTACGGTCGTAAGCTTGGGCGTACAGCGCGAAGCAAGAACGGTGTCGTCGAAGCCGCAGAATGCGATATCCTGCGGAATTTTCAGCCCCAGTTCCTGCGCCCTGCGCATAAGCGATGTCGCCAAGTCGTCGTTGCCCGCGAGGATTGCGGTCGGGCGGTCGGGCGCGGCAAGCACTTTTTCGAGCACGTCACAGCCTTCGTCGTTGGTTTTGAAATTGCGGAAGACTTTTGCGGCGAGGTTTGCCTGCGCGGCGGTCTTTTCGAAGCCGTCGATGCGTCCATCGGTGTTGAAATCCGAATTGTCGTAGGCGAGGTAGGCGACGCGTTTGTGTCCGAGTGCGGCGATATGCGCCGTGAGGGCGGCGGTCGCCGCGCGTCCGTCTGTGTAGATTGAGTCGATGCCATCGAAGTGCGAGTCGAGCATAAGCATGGGCAGACCGCAGTCGCGGAGCGATTTCACGATGGAGTCGGGCACTTGTCCGAGCACCACTATTGCGTCCGCCTTTCCGCGAGAAACGAAGCGCGGACGCGCCCCGTTTTCGGCGTTTTCGGGCGAGACTTCCGACAGCAGGATTTCGAAGCCCAGTTCCGCCAGCCTTTTCTGGAAGCCGTACATCATTTTCAGGTAGTATTCGCTTACGAAAATGTCCACGTTCGGGCGGTAGAACACGAGCGCGACGGTCTCGGATTTGCCCATTTTCAGCGAGCGCGCCGACGCGTTTATAGCGTAGTTGTATTTGCGCACGATTTCCAGAACCCTGTCGCGGATTTCGTCGCCGAACAGCCCCTTTTTGTTGAGGATGTTCGAGACCGTCGTCGTGGAACAACCGGCGAGCTGGGCGATTGTCTTTAGCGATATTTTTTTGGGGGGCAATTCGGACATTGTGCCGTAAATTCTGTCGATGCGCCGCCGTTCTTCAAGTAAAAAGCCCCGCCGCCCGCGGTTTTTTCGGGCGCGGCGGAAGATTTTGTTTGCCTGCGGCGTTTCGGGAGGCGATACTTTCAACGAGACAATGAGAATAAAAAGTCTGCACATAGAAAATTTCAGGGGGCTTATAGACGAGCGGGTAGAGTTCGACCCTTCTATGACCGTTTTGGCGGGTGGCAACGGCGGCGGAAAGTCGTCGTTGCTCGAGGCCGTTTCGCTTGTGCTTTCGTGGCTTCCCGCGGGAATTTCCGGCGGCTCGCAACAGCCGCTGAAAATGCGCACTTCCGACATCACCCACGGGCGCGATTTCTCCCGCCTTTCGATGGTCTTGGGCGGGCGCGGCTCGAAGGACATTTCGCTCGTGCTCGTCAAGCGTGCGCGGCGCACTTCGGACGGCGGCGAAAGCGATATGGACGGCGCGAAAAAATACGCATCCGATATGCGCGTGCTTCTCGATTCGCCCGCCGGCGCGAAAGTGGAGATACCGCTCTTCGTCTACTACGGCACGAACCGCAACGCCGCGGGCGCGTACGCTCCGATGCCCGACGGCGACACCGACCGTACGAGCGTATACGAAAAGGCGTTTTGCGCGGGCGTGAATTTCGGCAAATTTTCGCGCTGGCTCTGCCAGTCGCTGACCGAACGGCAAGCCCAAATGGCGGCGGCGGCGAAGCTGCCGCTGCGCGCCGCCGACAGGCGCAGGAACGAAATCAACGCGCGGTTCGGGGCGATAACCGCCGTGCGCCGCGCCCTTTCCGATTTCGACGAAACTTTCGGCGCGTTTTCGGCGCGGAACGGAAGCCTGTTTTTCGACAAAAAGAACGTTCCCGCGTCCGCGTTTTCCGATGGGGAAAAGACGGTTGTCGCGCTGATTGCCGATATCGCGCTGAGGATGGCTGTGGCGAATCCCGCGATGAAAAACCCGCTTGAGACATCGGCTATAATCCTCATCGACGAGCTTGATATGCATTTGCACCCCGACTGGCAGGCGTTGATTGCCGAACGTCTGCCGCGCATTTTCACCGGCGCGCAGTTCGTGATTTCGTCGCATTCGCCGTCGATAATGTCGCTCGCAAAAAACCTCTACCGCTTCAGAAACGACGGGGGCGGAACGCGTTTGGAGCGCGTCGATTCGGCGTTCGGGCGCGACCCGTCGGAGCTGCTTTCGTCGCTGCTCAACGCCTCGCGCGAAACGGAGACAGCGGCGAAAATCGCGCGCCTTTATTCGCTCATCGACGAACGCAAATTTTCGACGGCGCAGAAGCTGATAGACGAGCTCAACCGCCAGATTCCCGACGACCCCGAAATACTCCGCGCCGAATACATCGTCCGCGCGCTTACCCCGCGCACTGGAAAAAAACAATGAGATACATTCCCGAACCCGCGGAGTCGGACGCGCCCGACGTATTCAAACGCTGGAAAAAACGCCATCCCAACGCCAAATATTCGGCGTTCCATAATCTCAAGGCGAAGGCGGAGTTGAAGGATTCGCTCATACGCAGGCAGAAATTCCTCTGCTGCTATTGCGAGTCGCGCATAACCGACGAAACTTCGCACATCGAGCACATCGAGCCGCAGCGCGGCGGGCTTTCGCACCGCACGATGGACTACGCGAATATGGCGGTTTCGTGCATCAAAGACCCAAAGAAATTCGAGGCGCAAAACGAAGGCGGGGGGCTCGGCGTTCTGCGAGACAGCTATCTGCACTGCGGGCACGCGCGCGGTACGCTGCCCGCAGCCTCGCCCTACGATCCGCGCTGCTCGCGCCTGTTCGCGTACTCGTTCAGCGGCGAAATAAGGGTCAATCCCGCGCTGACCGACGCGGGGGAAATCGAACTTGCGCGGGAGAGCATCGACAACCTGCGGCTGAACGTTCCGCCGCTCGTGAACCTGCGGAAAATCGCGATGTTCGAGACGCTGAGGCTTCTCGAGGCGGGCGTTCCGCCGTCGGAGATTCTGCGCGAAATCAACGGCAGATGTCCCCCGTTCGTCTCTTCGGCGACCGCGGCGGCGGATTCGTGGAAACTTTCAAGAAAATCCGAAATTGATACGTGCAATGAAAAATAGGGATTTTAAAATAGGATGTCATTTGTCGTTTTCGGGCGGATACGCAAAAATGGGCAAAGACGCGCTCTCGATAGACGCAAACGCCTTCCAGTATTTCAGCCGCAATCCGCGCGGGGGCAAGGCAAAGGAATTCGACCCAGACGACGCGGCGAATCTTCTGCAGATTGCCCGGGAGAACGCTTTCGCGCCGTTTCTCGTCCACGCGCCCTACACATACAATCCGTGTTCGGCGGACGAATCTTTGCGCGTTTTCGCGCGGACGGCGATGGGCGAAGACTTGGAGCGGCAGGCGAAAATCGGGCACAGTTTCTACAACTTCCACCCCGGTTCGCACGTGGGGCAGGGTGTTGATCGCGGCATTGAACTTATTGTCGAAACGCTTGCGGCGGTTCTTCCGAAGGCGGAATCGACCGTTGTACTGCTCGAAACGATGTCGGGCAAGGGCAGCGAGGTCGGCTCTACTTTCGATGAGATTGCCGCGATAATTTCGGCGGCGGGCGGTTCGGAAAATCTCGGCGTGTGCCTCGATACCTGCCACGTCTACTCGGCGGGCTACGACATTGTAAACGACCTCGACGGCGTGCTCGGGCAGTTCGACAAAATCGTGGGGCTGAGCCGTCTGAAGGCAATCCACCTCAACGATAGTATGACCCCGTTCGATTCACACAAGGACAGGCACGAAAAAATCGGCGGGGGCACGATAGGACTGGACGCGATTGCGCGGATAATAAACCACCCGAAATTGCGCCACCTTCCGTTCTACCTCGAAACGCCCAACGAACTCGACGGCTACGCCGAAGAGATAAAACTTCTGCGCTCGCTGCGCGGCTGATTTTGCTGTTATGCGGCGGCGGAAATTCGGCGTTAAAAAGCTTGTCGGGAGGGCCGCGAAATGGCTTTCGCGCCGACCGTTTCTTGCGTGCTGCATCGCGCTTTTCGCCGCGTTTGCGTTCGTGGGCAACTGCTCGAAAAACGCGTACAATTCGCGCACTCCCGGGGAACGGGCGTATCTGAAAATCCTGCGCAAAAAATACGGCGGCTACGGGCGCGTTGTCGATGTGCGTTCGGCGGAGTCGGCCATTGCGCAGGCTTGCGCGTTTATCGCCGCCGTAGAAAGGGACACTCCCGACTGGGACACGCCCGATGCGCGCAATCTGCTGCTTGCAACCGCGATTATGGAAAGCGATTTGCGCGCGCGCTTTCAGGATTCGGTCGGCGACGCAATCGGTCTGTTTCAAGTGGAATACGGAACGTACCGCGACCTCTGGCGGCGCGCGATACGCTACAAACATCCCGAATTGTACAAGGCCATGCGGCGGCATTTCGGCGACGCGGAAAACGGCGAAATCAAGTTCGAGGATTTGCAGCGCAACGACATTGTCGGCGCGATGTTCGCGCGGATAAAATATTTCGAGAGCGGGCGTAAAATTCCGCCGTCCGACGACACCGCCGCGCAGGCGAAACTCTACAAAGAGGTCTACAATACTTCGGCGGGGCGCGGCGACGTTTCGGTCTTCGAAAAAAAGAAGCGCGCAAAACTCGGTGCGTCCGCTTCTTCAAAATAGCGCGGGTGTTCTGTTTCTGCGGAGGCAAAATTTGAATTATTTTGACTTTTCCCGCAAAAGGGATTTTTTTTTCTTTATGGTTTGCGCGCGCCGCGCAATCATCGCCAACACAACAGGGGAACATTGATGGACAAGCTCGTAACCGAATTCTCTTCGGATTCGCATCTTCAGGGAAACAGATATTTCAGGGTCGTGCACGGTAAAACCGACAAGTCGCATTCTGTCGGTTTGCACAGGCACGACTTTGTCGAAATTATGTGGGTAAGAAGCGGCGGCGGGCTTTTGATTGCCGGCGGCAAGGCGCGCAAATTCTCCGACAACTTTTTGTACATATCGCGCCCAAACGAAGTCCACGTTCTTGAGGCCGACGGAAACTCGCAAATGCACTTTACGTATGTTGCAGTCGCGCGCGGGGTGATGGACAAATTTATGCGCGAGGTGCTCGCCGAAGAGGAGGAGTTTTCTAAGAAACAGTTCACGGGAACTTCGCTGAAACTTTCGCCCTTCGAAACGACGTATCTCGACCGAGCCGCCGCCGAGCTCGCTTGGCAGAACGACTCTCTGATGGCGATTCTGCGCTTTCTGACCAACCTTTATTGGCAGATGAAAAGCATATTCGCCTCCGCGCTTCCAGAAATGCCCGACTGGCTTTCCGAGGCGTGCCGCCGCATCCGCAATCCCGAGAATCTCGCGCTCGGGCTTCCGAAATTCAGGGAGATTTGCGGCAGGGATATGTCGTACATCAACAGGGCGATGCGCAAGTATATGAACTCCACGCCCACCGAATTCGTCAACGATGCGCGCCTGCGCTACGCCGCGTGGCTGCTCGAAACTTCGGCGTACTCCACGAGCGAAATTTCGGCGATATGCGGATTTTCCGACCTCCCGTACTTCTGCCGAAAATTCAAGGACAAGTACGACTACACTCCGACGCAGTTCAGAAAAAACGCCGTCGGCGCGGCGGAGAGCTCGGATATAAACTATTTCTACAAGATGAAGGACATCAAAAAAGTAAAGCTTTAAATCAATAAGCAATAATATCAATATAGAAAAAGGCAAAATATATGAAGAAAATAAGGGTATTGGTTGTCGGATGCGGAAATATGGGGTCTTCGCACGCCCGCGCATACGACAAACTCGAAGAATTCGAACTTGTCGGAATTGTCGATTCCAAGAAGGAGGCGGTCGAGGCGTTCAACAAGTCGGTCGGCGGAAACTACCGCCACTTTGCAGACTACGCCGCCGCGCTCGCCGAGGTCAAACCCGACGCAGTGGCAATCTGCACCTACCCGAATTCGCACGAGCCGCTTGCAATTCAGGCAATCGAATCGGGGTGCCACGTGTTCGTGGAAAAGCCCATCTCATCGACTGTCGAGGGCGCGCTGCGCGTTGCCGACTTTGCGAAGAAACACGGCAAAAAAGTGGTCGTTGGCTACATTCTGCGCCACCATCCGTCTTGGGTGAAATTCATCGAACTTGCGCACAAACTCGGCAAGCCGCTTGTAATGCGTATGAACCTCAACCAGCAGTCGCACGGCAAGGCTTGGAACGTTCACAAAAACCTGCTCCACTCGCTCACGCCGATAGTGGACTGCGGCGTTCACTATGCCGACGTTATGTGTCAAATGACCCGCTCGAAGCCCGTGCGCGTCAGCGGAATTTCCGCCAAGGTAAGCGGCGAAATCGGCGAAAACGAGCGCAACTACGGGCAGTTCCAAGTGGTCTTCGAAGACGGTTCGGTCGGCTGGTACGAAGCGGGTTGGGGTCCGATGATGTCCACGAATGCGTTCTTCGTAAAGGACGTAATAGGTCCGAAAGGCTGCGTCTCCATCTGCGCGAAAGAGGCGGCTTCCGACAAGGCTTCCGACGATATCGACTCGCACACGAAGACGAATATGCTGCGTTTCCATTCCGCCGAAGTGGGCGCGGACGGTAATTTTGCACACCCCGACGAATGGATTAGCACGCGCGAAGAACCCGTCCACGACGAACTCTGCGCGCGCGAGCAGTTGTTCCTCTACAACGCAATCGTAAACGACGAAGACTTGAGCGACCACATTGCCGACGCCGTCAACAGCCTGCGCATTTGTCTTGCCGCCGACGAAAGCGCGCGCACGGGCAAAGTTGTAGAGCTTTAACATATTCGCCTGTGTCCGCAAAAACGGCGCGGGCTGTAATCGGAAGCGGAAAGCCTTTTTTGCGGACTTTCAGCTTCCGTTTTTTTTTAGATGATTTTGCAAAAAAACCGCCATGCCCTGCGGCTTGGCGGTTTGAAAGTTTAAATTTTCGCCTTACTTGCGGCGGCGGTAGACTGCCGCGCCGAGCGCGATTGCGCCGAAAATCGCCGCCCATTCGGCGGGTTCGGGAATGGTCGGCATCTCCCGCCCCGTGAGTGTCAGTTCGATTTTGTGCCCGCCCATAAAGAAGCCGATGGTTTCGTACGTCGAGTGTATCGTGTTGGGTATGAGTTTGTCGTCCATTTAGATTGTGGTCAGGATATAGTCGCAATCTTTGAGCCCGATGTCTTTCAACGTAATTCCGTTGTGCAGGTCAACGTCGGAAATACGGGATGTATACATCCGCAACATTGTCTTACGTCAGTCTGATGTTTTTCGTTATCGAGTCCGCAAAGGCGGTAAATGTCGGGAGGATTGCCAGAATTGTAGTGGTGAATTTTTTTTCATAAGCCGTTTTCGTTTTTTTCCCGCCTCGACTATTTGCGCAGCGATTCGCGCAGTTTTTGCCAGAATGACGACTTTGCCGGTTTCCCGCGCGGTTTTTCGGTTTGCGGTTTGAAGCCCGCCGCCTTCATCTTGCGTTTGAGCATTCCGCCGATTTTTTGCGCCGATTTTTTGCCCCCGATTTTTTCCACGACCGCCTGCGCCGATTTTCCCTTTTTGCGCGGCAGACTTTCGCCGTAGTATTGGTTTTGCTGCGGCTTTTGCCGCCGCTTCCCCTGCGGGTGTTTGCCTCCGTTTTGCGGTTTCGACTTCGGCAGGGGCTGCGCAAGTTTTTCGGCGAGCGAAGTTTTCAGCGTGCCCGCCTTTTGCGCGGCTTCGGAGTGGAACGGATTGTCGGCGAGCGGGTCGATTTGCTTTCTTATGAACTTTTCAATTGCCTTTAAAAGCGGCGCGTCGTCGGCGGAGCAGAACGAGACCGCTTCGCCGTCGGCTTCGGCGCGCGCGGTGCGCCCGATTCTGTGGACGTATGTTTCGGGATCTTCGGGAAGGTCGTAGTTGACCACAAGCGACATGTCCTTGACGTCGATGCCGCGCGCGGCGATGTCGGTTGCCACAAGAATGTGCGACTCTCTGCGCCTGAACCTTTCAAGCGCGTTCTTGCGCGCCGACTGCGACTTGTTGCCGTGAATTGCGTCCGCCTCTATTCCGATTCTGCAAAGGCGTTTCGCCAGTTTGTTTGCGCCGTGCTTCGTGCGGCAGAAAATGAGGGCAAGCGAGTCGGCGGATTTTTCGAGACGCTCTTTCATCATTTTTTCGAGCAGGTCGAACTTGTTTCCGTATTCGACGAACGCCACTTTCTGCGCGATTTTATCGACGGTGGGCTTGTCGGGAGATACCGAGATTTTCTCGGGGTTGTCTACGATGTTTTTTGCAAGCGACTGCACTTCCGCCGAGAGCGTCGCCGAGAACAGCATAGACTGGCGTTTCTTCGGCAGTTCGCGGCAGATTTTTCTGATGTCGTTGATGAAGCCCATATCGAGCATTCGGTCGGCTTCGTCGAGCACCAAAAATTCGACTCCGCCGAAGTCGAGCTTGTTTTGGCTGAAGAGGTCGAGCAGCCGCCCTGGGGTCGCAGTCAGGATGTCAACGCCGTGCGCGAGCAGTTTTATCTGCGGATTTTGCGATACCCCGCCGTACACCTTGCAATGCGAAAGCGACAGGTTTTTGCCGTACATTGCGATGTTTGCGTCGATCTGTTCGGCGAGTTCGCGCGTGGGCGTGAGGATGAGCGCGCGGAAGCGTTTGGGCGCGGGATAGTGTCCGCGTCCGTCGAGCATTTGCATAATCGGCAGGGCGAACGCCGCTGTTTTGCCCGTGCCCGTCTGTGCGCAACCGAAGATGTCGCGCCCCGCCAGAATGGGCGGAATCGCCCGCACCTGTATCGGCGACGGTTTTTCGTAGCCCGCGTTTTTTACCGCGAGCAGGAGTTTTTCCGACAGTCCCAGACCGTCGAAATTTTGCGGTGTCTTGTTTTCCATAACGTTCCTTTTTTGCGTGCGCGAAAATGAACAGTGGAAAGCCATTCCGCGCTTCGGTTTGTTTTTTGCGGCGGCGGAAATTTCGCCGAACCCGCGCAATCCCGAAAAATTGCGATTGAACGAACATTTACAATTTGATAGTCCTTGCAACATTATTATGGAAAACTTTTCCGAAAAGCCCACTTGGTTTATGCCGTTGCCGCCGCGCAGGTTTTCTCGCGCGGGTGCTGGCGCGGTGTACTTTGACGGCTGCGAGCTGTTCTCGTGCGGGCGCGACGCGCTTTTGCGGATTCTGAAAATCGAAAAGTTTTCCGCGCCGCGCAAAATCTGGTTGCCCGAATTTTTCTGCCCGTCGGTCGTGCGGATGCTTCGGCGTTCGTTCGGGGTGCGTCTTTACGCCGACTACCCGTCCGAGCCCGCGCCGCGGTTCGAAACGCTCAAACCCGACCGCGGCGACGCGGTTTTGGCTGTCGATTTTTTCGGTCTTCGCGCCGAAGAGCCGTGGCGCGGTTGGCTTGCCGAAAACGCGGATGTGCTGTCGATAGCCGACGTTTCGCACGCGCCGTTTTCGGGCTGGCTTTCCGACGCGTGCGGCTACTCTTTTGCATCGTTGCGCAAGACCCTGCCCGTGCCCGACGGCGGCTTTTTGCGCGGCAAAAATTTCGTTCCCGCAAAGATGTTCCGCGCGGGTTCGGGGCTTTGCGCGTTTGCGGGCGATATGCTTTCCGCCGCAACAATCCGCGATTTTTCGGGCTATGCCGCCGCCGAAAACCTCTATTATGCGGGCGAGGACAAGCTCGACGGCAAGTCGGAGGTTTCGCGCATCTCGAAGCATTCGCTTTCGGTTTTGGAAAATTTCGACATCGCTTCCGCCGCAAAACGCACGCTCGAAAATCTGGAAATTTTTTGCGCCGAAACCGCTTCGTGCGACGGCTTCGTCGAGCTTAACCGCGCGTTCGGAAATTTGTCGAACCCGTTTGCGGCGTTCTCGCCCGCGCTCAAATTCCGCGAAAATTCCGCGCGCGACAGATTCCACAACGCGCTTTACGCGGCGGGTGTTATGCCGTCGATTTATTGGGGCGGTTTGGGCGCGGGCGCGTCGGCGCGGGCGCACCTCGAAAGCGACACGACGTTTATAATTCCGCTCGACTTCCGCCACAGTTCCGAAGACGCAGCGCGTCTCGCACGGCTTGTACGCGCAATCTGAACGCCGCGCGCTCGGCTTGGTCGAGATTGCGCAAAAGCATTTTGTTCGCCGCCGATTTGTCCATCGACGACTTCGAAAGCTTGTTGCCGTCGCCGCCGAGTTTTAGCGGGCAGTGGAAGAAGTCGGGAATTTCGAATACGAGGGCGCGGTAAAGCAGAATCTGACGCGCGGTGGAAAGAAGCAGGTCTTCGCCGCGCACGACTTCGGTGATGCGCATTGCGGCGTCGTCGGCGACTACCGCAAGCTCGTACGACGGCTCTCCGCTCCTGCGCCACACGAGGAAGTCGCCGAAGTCCTCCCCCGCGGTGAACAACTGTTCTCCCAGCCTGCCGTCGCGGAATTTTACGGCTTCGCCGTCGGGCACGCGGAAACGCCAGTTTCGGGCGAACGGATTTTCGACTTCCGAAATTTCCGCCGCGTTTTGCCGAAGTTTCGGCGGAAAGATTTTTTCGGGAGGGGCGAAACCGAACCTTCGCGCGGGGAATTTTCCGAATTCGGCGGATTCCGAGCGCGAAGTGTCGGACGGGTAGACAAGTCCGAGCGCGGACAGCCTTTCGAGAAGCGTTTTGTAGTAGTCGAAGCGCAGACTCTGGTCGTATGGCGCGTACGCCCCGCCTTTGCCGCCGCCTTCGTCCCAGTCTAGCCCGAGTTCGGTCAGATCTTCGATTGCGGCGCGGGCGTACTCCTTTTTGCAGCGCGCGCGGTCGATGTCTTCGTTTCTGAAAACGAGCGTTCCGCCGCGTTCGCGGGCGCGTCTCCACGTTTCGAAAAAAGTTTCCGCGTGCCCCAAGTGGAGCAGGCCCGAGGGAGTCGGCGCGATGCGCCCGCGGTATGTTCGTCCTTCGTTCATTGCGGTGCGGATTCGGGGAAGTTCGCGTCGAGAAAGTCGCGCAGTTCCTTTGCGGTTTCGAAGCCCACGCCCTCGACCTGCCTCAGCTCTTCGATCGTCGCGCTCTTGACTTTTGCTATCGAGCCGAAATGTTTTAAAATTGCGTTCTTGCGCTTTTCGCCCAGCCCCGCGAGGTCGTCGAGAATGCTCTCGCGGATTTTGCGCGAACGCAGCGATTCGCTGAACGAGTTCGCAAAGCGGTGGGCTTCGTCGCGCACACGCTGGAGCAGCTTCAGTCCCTCGTGGCGGCGCGGCAGCTTGATTTCCTCGAAATTGTCGGTTACTATCGTCTCCTCCCGCTTGGCGAGCCCCGCGATTACGGGCGGGGAAATGTTCTGTTCGTCGAAGGCTTTCATTGCCGAAAATACCTGTCCTTTGCCGCCGTCGATTAGAACCAAGTCGGGCATCGGAAGCCCATCGGCTGCGAGTCTGCCGTAGCGTCTGCCGACCGCCTCGCGCATCGCCCTGAAGTCGTCGTTACCGACGAACGATTTGATTTTGAAGCGTCTGTATTTTTGCTTCGCCGGTTCGCCGTCGTCGAAATGCACCATCGAGGCGACGCAGAAGCTGCCCGAGATGTGCGAGATGTCGAAGCACTCTATGCTGCGCGGCTCGCGCTTCATTTTGAGCGTGCGCCTTAGCGAGTCGAGCGCCTGCATTGCAATACTCGGCGCGGAACGCGAGATATCGGCGTTGACCGCGCCGCGCGCGTTCGCCTGCCGCGTTTCGGCAATCGCCGAAATGAGGTCGCGCCACTTTGCGGCTTTTTCGTATTCGAACGCGGCGGCGGCTTCAGCCATCTTTGCGTGGGCGTTGTCGAGAATCTCCTCGTCTTTGCCTTTCAGAAACTCGAGCGCGGCGTCTACGCGTTCGCGGTACTCTTCGCCCGTCACGACGTTTTCGAAGTCCGAAATTTCGCTTCGCGCATCGTCGTACAACATCCATTTGCCGTCGCCGAGTTTCTTGGGGTGCGCGTCGGAAAGAAGTATGCCGAATTTCTTTTTGATTTCGGTCAGTGCGTTGCGCAGCGCGGCCGTGCCAAGATACGGGCCGAAGTAGAGCGAGCCGTCCTCCTTGCGATGTCTTGCGAACACGAAGCGCGGTAGCGGAGAGAACATTTCGACGCGCAGGTGCAGGAAGTTTTTGTTATCCTTCTCGAGCGTGTTGTAGCGCGGCTTCCACTGTTTGATGAGCTTGCTTTCCAGTATCAGGGCTTCGGCTTCGGAGCGGGTGTTAACGAAGTCGAAATCGGCGATGCATTCCGTAAGCGATGCGATTTTCGGGTTCGAGGCGCGGATTTTGTACGACATCGTAAAGTACTGGCTTACGCGCCTTCGCAGGTTCACCGCCTTGCCTATGTATATGACGTTCCCGAGGGCGTCTTTCATTATGTATACGCCGCTTGTCGTGGGGAGTTTCCGCACCTTTTCCTTTAATGTGTGCAGCCTTTCCATTCGGAAATCAGAAGAAAGACAGTTGCTTGAAATTGCTTTCGCCGCCGTCGTCCTTTTTCGGGGGGCGGCGTTTTTTTGGCTTCGGCGAATCGCCGAGGTTTACGACTATGCTGTTGCCCTCCGCCTCGAGTTCCGAGAGCACCTGCTTTGCGCGGTCGATGACCTTTTGCGGAAGACCCGCAAGACGCGCAACCTGTATGCCGTACGATTTGTCCGCCGCGCCCTTTTCGATTTTGCGCACGAATATGATTTCGTCGTTCCACTCCTTGACGCATACGCGGTAGTTCACGAGGCGCGGAAGCGTTTCGTCGAGCTTCGTTATTTCATGGTAGTGCGTTGCAAATAGCGTCTTCGGACCTTTCGCGCCGTTTCCGTGGATGAACTCCACCACCGCCCACGCTATGCTCAGACCGTCGTAGGTGCTTGTGCCGCGACCGATTTCGTCGAGGATTATCAGCGAGCGGTCGGTTGCGTTGTTGAGGATGTTCGCGGTTTCGTTCATCTCGACCATAAACGTGGAGTTGCCGCGCGAGAGTTCGTCGGACGCGCCGACGCGGCTGAAAATTCTGTCCACAACGCCCATCGTGCATTTGCGCGCGGGCACGAAAGAGCCCGTCTGCGCCATCAGCGCGATTAGCGCAATCTGGCGGATGTATGTGGATTTGCCCGCCATGTTCGGACCCGTGATGAGCGAAATTTGCTCGCTCGTCGAAGAGAGATACGCGTCGTTGGGCACAAAGGAGTCGGTTCGCGCAAGCCCCAGCCCCTCGCGGCGCAGCATTTGCTCTACGACGGGGTGCCTGCCGTCTTCGATGTCGATTGCGTCGGAGGCGTTGACCGTGGGCTTGCAGTAGTTCCAACGCCGCGCGATTTCCGCCCAGCCCCTGAACACGTCGATTTCCGCAAGGATTTCCGCCGTGCGCGAAAGGTCTTCGGCGTAGGCGAGCACCTTTTCGACAAGTCCGGCAAAAAGCTCCTCTTCGCGCCGCTTCGAGAGGTCTTCGGCGTGGAGTATTTCGCGCTCCTTCCGGCGCAGGTCTTCGGTCGTGAAACGCTCGGCGTTTGTCATCGTCTGCTTGCGGATGTACTCGGGCGGAACTTGGTTCAGATACGACTTCGTAACTTCGATGAAATAGCCGAACGCGCCGTTGTATTTTATGCGCAGATTCTTGATGCCCGTGCGCTGCTGTTCCTGCTGCTCAAGCTCGGCAAGCCACGTCATATTGTCGCTCGAGAGCGAGCGCAGGCGGTCAAGCTCGGGGTCGTATCCCCGCCGTATCGCGCCGCCGTCCTGAATTTTCGAGGGCACGTCGTCGGACAGCGCGCGGTCGAGCAGCACCAGCAGTTCGGAGAAGTCGGGCAGCGCGTCCGCCGCCTTTGCGCAGAGCTTGCCGCCGACCTGCCTGAGCAGGTTTTTTATCGGCTCGACCTGTTCCGCCGTCGCGCGTATCGCCGTGAGTTCGCGCGGGTTGCGCACCCTGTTTTGCAGGCGCGAAAGTATGCGGGCGATGTCGCGCACCTGTCCGAGCCGCTCTTCGATGCGCGAGCATTCGGCGGGGGCGGCGTACAGTTCCCAAACGGTGTTCTGGCGGCGCAAAATTTCGTCGATTTCGATTGTCGGCGCGCCGAGGTATGCCTCCAACAGACGCGCTCCCGCGGCGGTGCGCGTTTCGTCCATAACCGAAAGCAAACTGCCGTCGCGCGAGCCCGAGGACGACTTGAAAATTTCGAGATTGCGCTGTGTTGAAGGGTCTATCAGTACGCATTTTTTGCCCGAAAACTTTCTGAGCGTACGAAGGTTTTGCGGGCGTCCGCGCAGGTTTTCGGTCGCGTAGAACACGAGCGCGCCCGCGGGGCCCGTCAGACGCGAGCCGCGAGGTATTCCGAAGCCGTCGAGGTTCAGCACGCCGAGCGTTTCGCGCACCTGCTCCGCGCCCCACGACGGCTCGAATCGGTAGTCGTGCAGGAGGGTGACGGGGGTGAGGTCAATCAGTCCGCGGAAGAGGGCGTTCCACATTGCAAGGTTCGGGGTGTCCGTCCAGCGGCGCGACGCGTCTTCGGGCAGCAGGATTTCTTTGGGGTTGCACGCCGAGAGAATCGGCAGAAAGTCTTCGGGGTTGTCGAATTCGGAGCAGTAGAATTCGGACGTGCTCAGGTCGAGCCACGCGGCGTAGAGGCGGCGCGACGAATCGATGTCGAGCGACATTATGAAGTTGCTGCGGTTGCCCTCCAGTTGGCTGTCTTCGATTGTCGTGCCCGCGGTGAGTATGCGCGTTAGCGAGCGTTTTACGAGCTGCCCCGGTTTGGGAATTTCGTTCTGGTCGCAGATTGCCACCTTCTTGCCCGCCGACAGAAGCTTTGGAATGTACTGGTCGGCGGCGTGGTAGGGGATGCCCGCCATCGGGTAGTTCTGGCGTTTTGTGAGCGTTATGCCGAGTATGCGCGAGCCTTCGTTTGCGTCGTCGTAGAACATTTCGTAGAAGTCGCCGAGTCGGAACAGCAATATCGTATCGGGGGGAAGTGTGTTGCGGATTCCCCAGTATTGCTCCATCATGGGAGTTGATTTGTCCGACTTTTTTTCACTCTTTGCCATTGAATATTTCGGGATTATTTGTACGTTTTCAGAATACAATTATTTCGGCGAAACATTCAACATTTTAGTTGGTCGATAAAAACAAGCGCACACTTTTTTATGCCTATTTACGAATACAAATGCAATAAATGCGGCGGGACGTTCGAAGTTCTCGTCCGCGCCTCCGAAAAACCCGCCTGCCCGCAGTGCGGCTCGAAGCGGCTGAAAAAGCTCGTATCGGGCTTTTCCGCGCCGTCAGGAAAATCGCCCTGCGGACGCTCCAAGAAGTCTTCGCGCGAATGCGCCCACGGGGGCGGTTGCTGTTGCGGCTGCCATCACTCATAGGCGGATTTTTTTGTTCGACCGCAACGTTGTCCATTGTCATTGTCTTTGCGATGAAGTTTTTTCGACAGGCTGTATTTTCGGTGTCCTGCGCGTTTGCGGCGGTTGCGCTGCCCGCAGGTTGTTCGAGTGCGCCCGCGCCGACTCCCGACGCGCCCGACGGCGGCGACCGTTCGGAGTATACCTACACGCTTTCGCAGAAAAAGCTTCTCGAAATCATCGCCGAGCAGAAGGTGTTTTTCGAGCGCGTCCGCACAAATTCCAAGATGAGCCGTTCCGACGCCATTTCGCTAAGGAACAGGCTCGATTCGCTGTGGGCGGAATATTTTGCCGAGCATCCCGAGGATGTCGACGCGCTTTTAATCCACGGTAAGTATCTGCGCGCCGTCGGCGACGACGAGGCGGCGTACAAGGAGTTTTCCAAAGCCGACGCGCTCAATCCGAATCTGCCCGTGGTTAAGCAGCAGCTTGCGAACTACGAGGCGGAGCACGGTTTGCCGAAGTTCGCCTATGCCAATCTTTCCGCCGCCGTCGCGCTCGCGCCCGACGTTTCGCTCTACCGCTTGCAGCTTGCCGATTTCATTCTCTTCTACCGCGAAGAGTTGATTGTGCGCGAAAAGTTTACCCAACAGGCTCTCGACACTGTTATGATGGAGTCGTACCGCCGCGCGGCGCGGCTCGAGCCCGAAAATTCCGCGCTTCAGTGGAAGTATGCGCGCGCCTTTTACGACGCGGGCAAGCCCGACTGGAACGCCGCGCTCGCGCAATGGAACTTGGTCCTTTCGAAATTCGCGCCGCTAAATCTGGACAGGCAGACCGCCCTTGCGAACAAGGCGCGCGTCTTGATAGAGCTTCGGCGCGACTCTCAGGCCCGCGAAATTCTCGAAACGCAAATAGACCTCCCCGCGCTTCTCGCCGACAAGCACAGGCTGCTTGAAATAATAAATTCAAAGTAAAAATAATTTTTATGGATCTACTTTCCGAAATCAGAACGGGCGGCATTTTATACATCATTTTGCTCGTCGCCATCACAATGCACGAGTTCGGGCACGCGTTTTTTGCCGACAAGCTCGGCGACAGGCTTCCGCGTGCCGAGGGGCGCGTGACCATAAATCCCGCAGCGCATATCGATATGCTCGGCACGGTAATTTTGCCGATTCTTACAATCGCCATTTCGATGAAGGGCGGCTTCCCGATGGTCTTCGGTTGGGGCAAGCCCGTGCGCGTATTGCTCGACAATCCCAAGACCCGCAGGAGGGTCGATGTGCTTTCCACGCTCGGCGGCGTTTCGATGAATCTTGTTGTGGCGTTTGTGTCGATGCTGTTTCTTGTTGTTTTCGAGTATTTCGGGCTTCGCGATTTTTCCGAGGTTGCGCTCTATTCGGTTTACATAAACTGCGTGCTTTTCGTCATCAATATGATTCCCGTGCCGCCGCTCGACGGCAGCGTGTTTTTGCGCTACTATGCGGGGATGTCGGAGCAGATGTATTTTTCGCTGGCGCGGTGGGGCATTCTAATTTTGCTTGTTCTCATAAACGTGCCGTTTACTTCGCGGATAATTATGGGGCTTGTGCGCCTGCTTTCGGCGGGATATTTATTCTGCGCCAATTTGATTCTTTCGATGGTTTCCTGATATGCCTGTTTACAAGTACATTACCGTTGAGCCCGACGGTTCGGAGGGCGAGGTTTTCGAGGTCGAACAGTCGATTGCGTCCGATCCGATTAAGTTCCATCCCGAGAACGGCAAGCCTGTGAAGCGAGTTTTCGATGCGCCGAACATCAACATTGAGTACACGGCGGGCAGGGAGAAATCTCTTTCCGATATGAAGCGGATACGCGCGGCTGGTTTTCGAGTCCTAAAAAAAGACATCTCGGGCAAATACTACGAGGAGAAATAGACTGGCACGCAACAGCGTGCTCTAAGATTTTGACGGGCTTGTGAAATTGGGCTTGATGGGGCGTTTCAGTTTTTTGTGGCAATGACACGTATATTAATACGCTTACATCGCCACAAAAAACTAAAGCCACCCCCTGAATCCCAATTTGACAAGCCTAAGCAGCGCGGCTTGCCGCGCGAGATTTTAGATTTTTTTGAATAATAGTTTTGGGGATGTGAATTTAGCTGTGGGTGTTTTGTTTACTGTTATGTGTTAGCGTAGTTTTTCTTGTTCCTATGTGTATGGGATAACAGTGCACGCAACAGCGTGCTAATTAGGATCTCCGCCCGCTTTGCTTGCGGAAATCGGGAGTCGATGGGCTTTACTTTATGTGCCTTGTCTGCGGAAATCGGTGCTGTTTGTGGGGGTTGCTTTGTCTTGTTTGTTCGGCTTCGGTCGAGTACTTGAGTACACTCCCGTCGCCTCTCTTCGCAAAGCCGTCTTTCTTTAGTCAATTTGACAAGCCTAAGCAGCGCGGCTTGCCGCGCGAGGTTTTAGATTTTTTTTGAATAATAGTTTTGGGGATGTGAATTTAGCTGTGGGTGTTTTGTTTACGGTTATGTGTTAGCGAAGCTTTTTTTGTTCCTATGTGTATGGGGTAACAGTGCACGCAACAGCGTGCGAATTAGGATTTCCGCCCGCTTTGCTTGCGGAAATCGGGACTCGATGGGTATGTGCTTTGCGGAAAGGTGGCGTTTGTTCCCGTTTATTCGGTGTTTTTTCCCGCGTGAGATTCCGTCTTCCTCTAAAATCTAAACGGCGTGTGGTCTTGCATTGGGGGCGTGATTTTTTTGTACACGCCTTCGCCTTCGGGGGTTGATATGCAGGTTATCCACTCCATCCCGTCGGCTTTCAATTTTTCGACTATTTCGCGGCACAGTTTTTCGCCGATTCCATGCCCCCTGAATTTCGGATTTACGAACAGGTCGAGCAGGTATGCGTCCGAAACACCATCGGAGAGTGCGCGGAAAAAGCCGACCATTTCACCGTCGCAATATGCTCCGAAGCAGCAATATGAGTTTTGGAGTGCCTTTGCTATCGGCTCGAAGTCGGTTTCGTTTACGTCGAGCCAACCAGCCATTTTATAGAGTTGCGCAACGTCGGCTTCTATGTGTTCCCGTTTTGGGAAAATCTGGCGGATTTCCGTGTTCATAGCATTTTCGGGACAACCGAAAGCCTTTTATACATCCGCGACGGGTCGAGCGATTTTTTCGCCTGACGCAAGTTGGGTTCGCCCAAATCTTGTTCGCGGTTCATATAGAGGGCGTTTTGTTTTATAAGAAATTCGGTCTCAAGTTTTACGAGCATTTGAGCTGCGCCCTTTTCGGTTTTGTCGGACTTTTCGAAAAGCACGTCGAACATATCGGCGGTTATGCGCGAAAATACCGAAAGCCCAACGATTTTTCCGTTGTCGTCGCGTAGGAGCAACCCCGAAAGTCCCATTTGTTCGAATGTGTCGAAGCATCTTATAATTGCCGACATATCGAAGTCGGCGGCGGTTTCGAGCGCAAATTCGCGGGCTTGGGCGATATTGCCGCCGTCTATGTCTTCTGTTGTCCAATTTGGATTTTCGGTCTCGAAGTGCTTGATTAAGTTGCGTTTTTTACGCAGGATTGCGCCCCTCATTTCCTTCAAATTTGCAAGGTCGAAGATGTAGTCGAATTCGCCCTCGTTCTCCATAATGTCGAAAAGTTTTTCGGCATCGGGGTAGTTTGCGGGAAATTCGGGCGGAGTGTCGTAAATATAGTCGAAAGTATAACCGCTTGTAGCAACGTCTCTTGCGTATTCAAGCAGCTCTTCGGGCGAAACGGTTTTACCTATCGGGTAGTGTAAAATGCGCTTTTCGGGATGGAGCACGGCAATGCGCCCGCGCCACGGCGCGACAAGTGTTTTGTAATCTTCGGCGTATGCGTAGTTTACGGCAAATGTGCGTTCGCTGCTTTCGGAGGGGTTTTCGGTTTCGGCTGCGTCGAAGGCGGATTTGTCCGCAATCGATATCGGTTTAAAAATCATCATACGGTTTTGTGAATCGGTAAATTCGGGTTTTGGTCAACGCACAATTTTGCCCTCGAGCGCGGTAACGGTTGCCGATTCTATTTTTACGTTCACGAGGGTTGCGATGTCTTTGGGGGTTGCCTTGAAAATCGCCTTTCTGTGCGTGCGGGTACGCCCCATAAAGAGGTTTTCGCCGCGTTTTGCGGGGGCTTCCACAAGAATTTCCTGTGTTGTGCCCACAAATTTGTCGTGGTAGCGCATCGACTGTTCGGCGAGGTCGGCGAGCAGAATCTGGTTGCGCTGTTCCTTGACTTCTTCGGGAACCGAGTCGGGCAGTTTTGCCGATTCTGTTCCCATTCTGGGACTGTATTTGAAGATGAAAGCCATATCGAAGTCGGCCGTTTTGAACGCCGCGCGGGTTTGGCTGAAATCGTCGTCCGTTTCGTCGGGATAACCCACGATTACGTCGGTTGAAATCGAGATGTTCGGCTTTGCGTTGCGAAGTTTTTCGACGATTTTAAGAAAGTTTGCCGTCTTGTAGGGGCGGCGCATTTTTTTGAGTATTTCGTCGCTGCCCGATTGCAGGGGCAGGTGCACATATTCGCAAAGCTTGGGCAGGTCGGCGTACGACGAAACGAGGTCGTCGCCGAAGTAGGCGGGGTGGGGCGATGTGAAGCGGATTCTTTCGATTCCGTCGATGTCGTTTATTGCGCGGAGCAGACGTACGAATTCGGTTATGCCGTCGGTTTTGCCCAATTCGCGTCCGAATGCGTTTACGACCTGTCCCAGAAGGGTGATTTCGCGCACTCCTTCGGCGGCGAGCTTTTTTGCTTCGTCCACAATGTCTTGCGTGGGACGCGAGCGTTGCGCGCCGCGCACTTTCGGAACGATGCAATACGAGCAGTTCATCTGGCAGCCCTGCATAATCGAGATGAACGCGCAGGCGCGCTTTGTTCCCAAAATGGGAAGGTGCTTGTTGATGTAAAGGTGCGATCTTGTGTCGTCGGAGACATCTACGAATGCCGCGCTTGTTTTAGGTGTGCGTTTGCCGCCTTTGGGAATCGGAGGATGTGTGATGCCGTTTTTGCGCTTGTTGTAGATGTCTATCGCGATGTCGGCGACCTTGTATGTCTGGCGCGCGCCCGCAACGAAGTCGATGTCGGGCAGCAACTTGACGAGGTTTTCGCCCTTGTTCTGCGCCATACAGCCAGTAACGCCCACAACGGGGAAATCTTTGCCGAATGGCTTGCGCAGCCAAATTAGGTGTCCGAGTTTGCCGATTGCCTTTTGTTCCGCTTGTTCCCTTACCGAGCAAGTGTTTACGACGGCGACATCCGCCTGATTTTCGTCGTCGGTAATCTCCCATCCGCGTTCGATAAATTGGGCGGCGATGTTTTCGGAATCGCGGTCGTTCATCTGGCAACCGTATGTGCGTATGTAGGCTTTCACGTTTGGAGAGTTTTTTTTCCTTGAAATAGTCGGGCAAATATCGCTTTCTCTATGGGTTGATTTACGGAAAGGCGAAAGCTGCCGTATAATTTATGGGATATTGCAAACTTTAGAAAAAAGTAAAAGTCTAAAATATTTAAAAAATATGAAACCGGTAGTATTCAACAACACGGTATTGCGCGACGGTCACCAGTCGCTGGCGGCAACCCGCATGACAACCGACATGATGCTTCCCGTCTGTTCGACTCTCGACAGTATGGGCTTTGGCGCATTGGAAACTTGGGGCGGCGCAACGATAGACTCGGGGCTGCGCTTTCTGGGCGAATTCCCCTTCGACAGGCTCGACGCGCTCAAAAAGGCATGTCCGAAGACAAAGCATATGATGCTTTTCAGGGGGCAGAATATCGTCGCCTATGCGCACTATCCCGACGACGTTGTTCAGGCGTTCGTCAAGACTTCCGCAAAACACGGGATGGACATCTTCCGTATCTTCGACGCGCTCAACGACCCGCGCAACCTCGAATGCGCAATCAACGCGGTAAACGCTGCGGGCAAAGAGGCGCACGGCACGATTTGCTATACGAAAAGCCCCGTGCACACTGTCGAAAGCTTTGTAAAGCTGGGCTGCCAGCTTGAAGAAATGGGTTGCTCTGCGGTTGTCATTAAGGATATGGCGGGTTTGATTCCGCCGTACGTCACCTTCGAAATCGTCAAGGGCTTGAAGAAGAACCTCAAAAAGGCTTCGGTGCTTCTGCACACGCACGACACTGCGGGGATGGGCGCGGTTTCGTACTACGCGGCAATCGACGCGGGCGTGGATGCGGTAGACGTTTCCATTTCGCCGTTTGCAAACGGCACCGGTCAGCCCGATACCGCCCGCATGCTCGCGATGCTTGAAGACCATAGTCGCAAGCCCGACTACGACCTCAAAAAGCTTACCGAACTGCGTCGGTATTTTCAGGGCGTTTACGAAAAGCTCGGTTTCTACGAAAATCCGAAGAACGAAGTTATCGACACCGACGCGCTCATTTACCAAGTCCCGGGGGGTATGCTTTCGAACTTCCGCGTACAGCTCAAGGAGCAGAAAATGGAGGACAAGTTCGAAGAGGTTTTCGCCGAAGTTCCGTACGTCCGCGAAAAGCTCGGCTGGATTCCGCTCGTAACGCCGACTTCGCAGATTGTCGGCACGCAGGCGATGATGAACGTAAAGTTCGGACGCTGGAAGATGTTCACGCCGCAGGCGATGGACATTGCTCTCGGCTACTACGGCAGAACGCCCGCGCCCGTCGATCCCGAAGTGCGCGCGTTGGCGCAGAAGATTTCGGGCAAAGAGCCGATAACCTGCCGTCCAGCCGACCTCAAGCCCGCGGGTATGGAAGACCTGCGCAAGCAGCTTCGCGAAAAGGGAATCAAAGACGACGACGAGCACTGCGTAATTTACGCGATGTTCCCGCAGCAGCTTGAGGACCTCTACAAGAAGCCGCGCGAGGCGTACAGACTCAAAACGCCTGCGGAAAAGAAGGCGGCAAGCGGCGGCAAGCAAAGCTTTGATATTACGATTGACGGTGTGAAAAAGCACGTCGAAGTGTCGATGTAGTTTTGTTATTGCAAAAAGTTTCGAAGAGCCGCCGCGAAGCAACGGCGGCTTTTTTGTTTCCAATCTATAAATATGGGAGATTTTTTTATGGAAAAGATAGTTGTGTTTATATTTTTGTCCGCGCTTCTTTGCGCTTGCGGGAGCGTTCAGCGGGTTGTCCGCGTGTCGGATGCCGAAACGGGTGCTCCCGTTTCGGGAGCGTTTGTGTGCGCCGCCTCCGCCGACATCACCGAGCCTTTCGGCACTTCGGGGCTTTACAAGACCGACTCGAAGGGCGAAGTTAAAATCGACAAATATATGCCCGTCATTTCGATAGTTGCGGGCAAAGATGGCTACGCCGACGTGTCGGCAATTTCGGAGGGCATTTTGCGCGACGGCACTCTCGAAACGCAAATTTCGCTCAAAAAGGAGCCTCAAAATATAAAGCGCGAAGCCCGCGTTGAGGTTTTCAAGCCGTTTCCGACGGACGAAAAAAGCCAGTTGATTCTCGACGAAATGCGCTCCTATTTCATCCGACGCAACACGATTATGGCAATTTCGGGCGAATCCACGGTTATCGACGCAAAAATTTTGGTGCGCGACCGCCAGACCAAACGCCCCATTGCCAACGCAATGATTCTCGTTCAACAGCGCGTTTCGGCGTTTAGCGTGGAGGATTCTTTGGTTTCGACCGATTCAAATGGAGTCGCCGTAGTACCGCTCGAGCTTGTCTATCGTTGGCTTACGATGGACGCGGGCAAGGAGGGCTACGCGCCGTCTAAACGCTTCAAAAAGGACTACTACAAACACGGTTTCTATACGATTGAACTTGGCAGAAAGCGCGACGCGCGTCTTGACGGCAACCTTGTGATGGTTGTTTCCGACACGTCCGAATTTTCCAAACGTCCCACGGACAATGCGCTTTGGGAACGTTTCAAGAGGTACTATAAATCGGCGGGCGGCACGCTGAAATATAAGAGCGAACAACGATAGTCCGCGCGGCTGCGCGACGGTTTGCCCGTACTATGTCGGATTCGGACACTCTCGGCGGACGCGGCTGAACTGCGCATTGCCGAACGCAATGGCGGTACTATTGCAGGGTTGTTTCGAAACCGTGTTTTTCGAAAATTTCCCTCGCGGTACGGTACTGTTCGGGGGTGGGGATTGCCGCGTCAGTCAGGCGGTACGGAATCTTCAGCGATTCCCATTTTTGGACCCCTAGCGTGTGGTAGGGCAGCAAGTCTATGCGTTTGATTGTCGGAAAGCCCTTCAGAAACTCCGCGAGCCGCTCCAAATATTCGGGCGCGGCAGAGTAGCCGTTTACGAGCACGATTCTTATGTGTATCGGCTTGTTTTTTGCGGTAAGATAGTCTAGAAATTCGAGGACTTTTTCGTTCGGTTTTCCCGTCAGGTCTTTGTGGACTTCGGGGTCGAGGTGTTTTATGTCGAGCAGAAACAGGTCGGCGAGTTCCACCGCTTCGGCGACTTGCCCGGTGATGTCCACGCAACCGCAGGTGTCGACTGCGATGTGGACGTTGTTTGCCTTCAAGATCTTGAAAAGTTCGGCAAGAAATCCGCTCTGTAGCAACGGCTCGCCGCCCGATGCTGTGAAACCGCCGTGCGATGCCGCAAAAAATTCCCTGTATTTCAGCACGTCCGCCGCGACATCTTCGGCGGTGCGTTCGAGGGAATCGGGCACAGCCCAAGTGTCGGGATTGTGGCAAAAGGCACAACGCAGTGGGCAGCCTTTCAGAAACAGCACATAGCGCAGACCGGGACCGTCGACCGCACCCATCGTTTCGACCGAATGTATTTTGCCTTTCATTGTCGCGATAATTTTGAAAATCGCGTCCCCCCGCAATAAAAATCATCAAAAATCGGCGGAGGGTTCGGGCGGACTGCACACAAAAAAAACCGCCATCGGAATATCCGAAAGGCGGTTCTGTCCGAAAAAATTAACGTCCTACTTTCTGCGGCGGCAGGCGGCAAGACCGAGTGCGACAGCCCCGAAAATCGCCGCCCATTCGGCGGGTTCGGGAACTTGTGTCATCGCGATGTACGTTCTGCCGTTCATATCGATTTCCTTGATGTCGAGATTTAGGAGCTTGTCGCCGTTTGTGTCCACGAAGCGGATGACCTGCGAATTTTCGCCGACCGTTCTCGTAATGCTCGCTTCGTCGGCATCGTACGTCAGTCCCGACGTTTTGTAGAAGAGCATTGCGCCGTTTTCGAGCCCGCCGTCGAGCGTAAGCACGACATCTTTGGCGCTTATCGAGGATACGTCGATTGTGTCCACGATAAGGAGCGCACTGTCCGTGATTTTAACCGTCGGCCCCGTCGATACGCGGAAGTCGAATTTCACACGCTGATTTGCCGACATATTCAGTTCGAAGGGAGAGAATACCGAAACATAGAAACTACTTCCGTAATCGCCGCCGTCTTTCGAGCGGATTGCGTATTCTTCGTCGAGGTTCAGTACAACCTTGTGCGCATCCGTGGTATACGCGCCGACTTTGTAGGCTACGATACCGCCCGCGCCCTTTGCGATGTTTATCGTGAGCGTACCGCCCGCCGACGTGAGCGAATTTCCCGCCTTTACGGTCAGGATGCCCTTGCCCGTGAAGTTTAGGACGGAATTGCCTTTCGAACCGAAACCGTAGTTGCCCCAACCCATTTGGGATTGACCCGAGACGGTAATGTTGCGGTCGCCGTCGAAGTTGAGCGTGCCGTTGAGCCAGACGGAATTGTAGGTGCTGGAGGCGAGTTCCGAAGAGCTTGCTTCGCCCACGATGTCGAACTGCGCGTAGGCATTGCCGTTGGCATCCGTTCCCGCCGTTTCCGTGATACCCGCGAACGCCGACGAAGCCAGCACTGCGGCAAATGAAGAGATGATAAACTTTTTCATAGTAAGTATAATTTAGTTCGGGACACTAGGTATCGTATTCGAAATACTGTAGCATTCTGTAATTTGCAACTATCGGATAATTAACTTGTTGCAAAAATCGCTTTTCAGAATCGCGATTTTTTGCGCTAAAAAAATCCGCCGAAAAAATGCGTATGCATTTGATAAATCTATAAATTAAAAAAAAGTACTTGACTACAGTATTTCGAATACGATACCTGCCGCTCGAAATTTTCGCAAAAAAAAGAACCGTCCATAGGTCGGACGGCTCTTCTTGAATTGATTTTCGCTTTAGAATTTTGTGTGGAACGTACGCGAGATAACGTCCATCTGCTGCGGTTTTGTAAGCTTGATGAAGTTTACCGCATAGCCCGAAACGCGGATTGTAAGCTGCGGGTATTTCTCGGGATGGTCCATTGCGTCGAGCAGAACTTCGCGCATGAGAACGTTTACGTTCAGATGCTGTCCGTGTTTTGCCATGTATCCGTCGATGAGACCGCAGAGGTTTACAACCTTTTCGTCGTCGGTCTTGCCCAGCGAGTTCGGCAGAATCGAGAACGTGTTCGATATGCCGTCTTTTGCGTGCTCGAAGGGCAGTTTCGCAACCGAGCAGAGCGAAGCCAGCGCGCCGCTCGAGTCGCGCCCGTGGAACGGATTCGCCCCCGGAGCGAACGGAACGCCCGCCTTTCTGCCGTCG